>NZ_AP024651.1:3417220-4100664 GCF_019977295.1 Arthrobacter sp. StoSoilB20
TGCGGCGGCCTTCATCCACTGCCACACAGAACAATTACCAAAAGTCTAGCACGGCTTGATCTGAGGCCTTAATCGGGTGTATGGAGGCCGACGGCGGAAGCGGGCTGCCGCCGTCGTCTTCCACTCCCCCGGGTCAACGCGCGAAAGGCGCACGCGTTAACGGGCCGGACCCCGCACTCAAGAGTGCGGGGTCCGGCCTTTACAGCGTCAACTTACCGGTTTAGCGGAAGTCGTTGCCGAGATCGTAGTCATCCAGCGGGATGGCGTGGAACTCGGGAGCACCGTCGCCACCCAGGGCGTCATAGGAGAAGTCGGTGAAAGCGCTGGGGCCCGTGAACAGGCTTGCCTTTGCTTCTTCCGTCGGCTCCACAGTGACCTCTGTGTAGCGGGGCAGGCCCGTACCAGCCGGGATGAGCTTACCGATGATGACGTTTTCCTTCAGGCCGAGCAGGGGATCGCTCTTGCCTTCCATGGCCGCCTGCGTCAGGACGCGGGTGGTCTCCTGGAAGGAAGCTGCCGACAGCCAGGACTCGGTAGCCAAGGAAGCCTTGGTGATACCCATGAGTTCCGGACGACCAGAAGCCGGGGACTTGCCCTCGGACACGACGCGGCGGTTCTCGTCCTCGAAGCGGGCGCGCTCTGCAAGCTCACCGGGGAGCAGGTCGGAGTCGCCGGATTCGATGACGGTCACGCGGCGCAGCATCTGGCGGACGATAACCTCGACGTGCTTGTCGTGGATACCAATACCCTGGCTGCGGTAAACGCCCTGGACTTCGTCCACAAGGAACTTCTGTGCAGCACGCGGACCCATGATGCGCAGAACCTGCTTCGGGTCCACCGGACCGTTGATCAGCTTCTGGCCGACGCTGACGTGATCGCCATCTTCGATGAGGAGACGTGAACGGCGCAGTACCGGGTAGGCAATCTCTTCGGAACCATCGTCCGGAGTGATGACCAGGCGCATCTGGCGCTCGGACTCTTCGATGGTGATGCGGCCGGCTGCTTCAGCAATCGGTGCGACACCCTTCGGAGTACGGGCTTCGAAGAGCTCCTGGATACGGGGCAGACCCTGGGTGATGTCGTCGCCACCACCGGCGGAAACAGCACCACCGGTGTGGAACGTACGCATGGTCAGCTGCGTACCGGGCTCACCGATGGACTGTGCGGCAATAATGCCCACGGCCTCGCCGATGTCCACGGTCTTGCCGGTGGCCAGCGAACGGCCGTAGCAGAGCGCGCAGGTGCCGACCTTGGACTCACAGGTGAGTACGGAGCGGACCTTGACCTCGGTGATGCCTGCAGCCAGCAGCTGGTCGATAACGACGTCGCCGCAGTCGGTGCCGCCGGCAGCCAGGACGTTGCCCTGGGCATCGACGACGTCGACAGCCAGCGTACGTGCGTAGGCGCTGTTCTCGACGTTCTCGTCCAGGACGAGCTCACCGTTGGAATCCGGCACGGCGATCGGCGTGAGCAGACCGCGCTCGGTACCGCAGTCCTCTTCGCGGACGATGACGTCCTGCGAAACGTCCACCAGACGACGGGTCAGGTAACCCGAGTTGGCGGTACGGAGAGCGGTATCGGCCAGACCCTTACGGGCACCGTGCGTGGCGATGAAGTATTCCAGCACCGACAGGCCCTCGCGGTAGGAGGACTTGATCGGGCGCGGAATGATCTCGCCCTTCGGGTTGGCCACAAGACCACGGATACCCGCGATCTGGCGGACCTGCATCCAGTTACCACGTGCACCGGAGGAGACCATGCGGTTGATGGTGTTCATCGGGGACAGGCTGTCACGCATCGCCTGGGCGATCTCGTTGGTTGCCTTGTTCCAGATTTCGATCAGTTCCTGGCGACGCTCGTCGTCGTCGATCAGGCCCTTGTCGTACTGGCCCTGGATCTTGGCAGCCATGGCTTCGTAACCGGCCAGGATGGCAGGCTTGGAAGTAGGCACCTCGATGTCGGAGATGGCAACCGTGACACCCGAACGGGTGGCCCAGTAGAAGCCTGCGTCCTTGAGGTTGTCCAGCGTTGCCGCCGTAACAACCTTCGGGTAGCGCTCGGCGAGGTCGTTGACGATCCGGGACAGTTCGCCCTTGTCGGCAACAGCCTCTACCCAGGGGTAATCCTCAGGCAGTGTCTGGTTGAAGATGACCTGTCCCAGGGAGGTCTCAACGAGAGCCGGCTGACCGGGCTCCCAACCTTCCGGAGCTTCCCATCCTGCGTAAGGCACGAAGTCATCCAAACGGATCTTGACCTGGGAGTTCAGGTGCAGATCGCGGGCGTCGTAAGCCATGATGGCTTCCGAAACCGAGGAGAAGATACGGCCTTCGCCGGCAGAACCGACGCGCTTGGTGGTCAGGTGGTACAGGCCGATGATCATATCCTGCGAAGGCAGGGTCACCGGACGGCCATCGGACGGCTTCAGGATGTTGTTCGAGGACAGCATCAGGATGCGTGCTTCGGCCTGGGCCTCCGGGCTCAGCGGCAGGTGGACTGCCATCTGGTCGCCGTCGAAGTCAGCGTTGAAGGCGCCACAAACCAGCGGGTGAAGCTGGATTGCCTTGCCTTCCACAAGCTGCGGTTCGAAGGCCTGGATGCCGAGGCGGTGCAGGGTAGGTGCACGGTTGAGCAGCACCGGGTGTTCGGTGATGATCTCTTCCAGAACGTCCCAGACCTGCGGACGGTAACGCTCGACCATGCGCTTTGCCGACTTGATGTTCTGTGCGTGGTTGAGGTCAACCAGGCGCTTCATCACGAACGGCTTGAAGAGCTCCAGGGCCATCTGCTTGGGCAGACCACACTGGTGCAGCTTCAGCTGCGGGCCAACCACGATGACCGAACGGCCGGAGTAGTCAACGCGCTTGCCGAGGAGGTTCTGGCGGAAACGACCCTGCTTGCCCTTGAGCATGTCGCTCAGGGACTTCAGGGGACGGTTGCCAGGACCGGTGACGGGACGGCCACGACGACCGTTGTCGAAGAGGCTGTCAACAGCTTCCTGAAGCATGCGCTTCTCGTTGTTGACGATGATCTCCGGAGCACCGAGGTCAAGCAGACGCTTGAGTCGGTTGTTGCGGTTGATCACACGGCGGTAGAGGTCGTTGAGGTCGGAGGTCGCGAAGCGGCCACCGTCAAGCTGGACCATCGGGCGCAGTTCCGGCGGGATCACCGGAACGGCGTCAAGAACCATGCCGAGCGGGCTGTTGTTGGTGGTCAGGAACGCGTTGACAACCTTCAGGCGCTTCAGGGCACGCGTCTTACGCTGGCCCTTGCCGTTCTGGATGGTGTCGCGCAACGACTCAGCCTCAGCCTGCATGTCGAAGGTCTCAAGACGCTTCTTGATGGCTTCGGCACCCATGGAGCCTTCGAAGTACAGACCGTAGCGGTCGCGCAGTTCGCGGTAGAGGCCTTCATCACCTTCAAGGTCAGCGACCTTGAGGTTCTTGAAGCGGTCCCAGACCTGCTCGAGGCGCTCGATGTCGGCGTCGGCACGCTTGCGGACGTTCGCCATCTGGCGGTCAGCAGAGTCGCGGGCCTTCTTCTTGTCGGCAGCCTTGGCGCCTTCGCCTTCGAGACGGGCAAGCTCGTCTTCAAGATCGCGGGCGATTGTGGCGATGTCGCTGTCGCGGTTGTCCACCATCTGCTTCTTCTCGAGGTCGTGCTCGACCTGGAGGTTCGGCAGTTCGGCGTGACGGGATTCGGTGTCAACGCTGGTGATCATGTAGGCAGCAAAGTAGATGACCTTTTCAAGGTCCTTCGGTGCCAGGTCCAAAAGGTAGCCCAAGCGCGAGGGAACGCCCTTGAAGTACCAGATGTGGGTTACAGGCGCAGCCAGTTCAATGTGGCCCATGCGCTCACGGCGCACCTTGGCGCGGGTGACTTCAACGCCACAACGCTCGCAAATGATGCCCTTGAAGCGGACGCGCTTGTACTTGCCGCAGTAGCATTCCCAGTCGCGGGACGGGCCGAAGATCTTCTCGCAGAAGAGGCCGTCCTTCTCGGGCTTGAGCGTGCGGTAGTTGATGGTTTCCGGCTTCTTGACCTCACCGTAAGACCATCCGCGGATGTCTTCCGCGGTGGCGAGGCCGATCTGCATGAGGCCGAAGGAGGATTCGCTGGACATATGGTCCCTGTTCTCTCTTGTTCTCTAAATTCTGAAGTCTTGGTTACGGGAAGAGGGAGTTGTTCCGACGGACAGTGGTTGAGGCTGCCCGCCGGAACAGCTGCTAGACCTCTTCTACGGAACTGGGCTCTGCACGAGACAGATCGATGCCCAGTTCTTCCGCAGCCGTGAAGACTGCGTCATCAGAGTCACGCATTTCGATCGTGGTTCCGTCGGTGGAAAGAACTTCCACGTTCAGGCACAACGACTGCATTTCCTTGATCAAGACCTTGAAGGACTCGGGAACGCCAGGCTCAGGGATGTTCTCGCCCTTGACGATGGCTTCGTAGACCTTCACACGACCATGGATGTCATCAGACTTGATCGTGAGGAGTTCCTGAAGCGTGTAGGCGGCACCGTAAGCTTCGAGCGCCCACACTTCCATTTCACCGAAGCGCTGGCCACCGAACTGGGCCTTACCACCCAGCGGCTGCTGGGTGATCATGGAGTACGGGCCGGTGGAGCGCGCGTGGATCTTGTCGTCCACCAAGTGGTGGAGCTTCAGGATGTACATGTAACCGACGGAGATCGGGTCCGGGAACGGCTCGCCGGAGCGGCCGTCGAACAGACGGGTCTTGCCGGAGGAATCGATCAGGCGGTCGCCGTCGCGGGTCACGTTGGTGGAGTCAAGCAGGCCAGTGATTTCTTCTTCACGGGCGCCGTCGAACACCGGAGTGGCAACGGTGGTCTGGCCGGTTTCACGGGGCAGGTTGGGCAGGTTCTTGACCCACTCAGGCTCGCCTTCGATCTTCCAACCGGTCTTGGCAACCCAACCGAGGTGGGTTTCCAGGACCTGTCCAACGTTCATTCGACCCGGAACACCAAGCGGGTTCAGGACGATGTCCACCGGGGTACCGTCTGCAAGGAAGGGCATGTCCTCGATCGGGAGGATCTTGGAGATAACACCCTTGTTGCCGTGACGGCCGGCGAGCTTGTCGCCGTCGGTGATCTTACGCTTGGCTGCAACGTAGACGCGGACCAGCTGGTTCACGCCCGGGGGCAGTTCGTCGTCGTTGTCGCGGTCGAAGACGCGCACGCCGATGACCGTACCGGACTCGCCGTGGGGCACCTTCAGCGAGGTGTCGCGGACTTCGCGGGACTTCTCACCGAAGATGGCGCGCAGGAGCCGCTCTTCCGGGGTCAGTTCGGTTTCACCCTTAGGGGTGACCTTTCCGACCAGGATGTCGCCGGCTTCAACCTCGGCACCGATGTGGATGATGCCGCGCTCGTCCAGGCCTGCAAGGACTTCCTCGGACACGTTGGGGATGTCACGGGTGATTTCCTCGGCACCAAGCTTGGTGTCGCGGGCATCAATTTCGTGCTCCTCGATGTGGATGGAGGAAAGAACGTCCTCAGCAACAATGCGCTGCGACAGGATGATGGCGTCCTCGAAGTTGTGGCCTTCCCATGACATGAATGCCACGAGGAGGTTCTTACCGAGGGCCAGTTCACCCTGGTCCGTTGCGGGACCGTCAGCGATGATGCCGCCAACTTCCAGGCGCTGGCCTTCGTTGACCAGTACGCGGTGGTTGTAGCAGTTGCCCTGGTTGGAACGGGCGAACTTGTTGATGCGGTAGTTGGTCTCGGTGCCGTCGTCGTTGATCATGACAACCAGCTCGGCGGAAACCTCGGTGACCACACCTGCCTTCTTCGCGATGACAACGTCACCGGCGTCGACGGCTGCTGCGCGCTCCATGCCGGTGCCCACGAAAGGAGCCTCGGAACGGACCAGCGGCACGGCCTGGCGCTGCATGTTGGCACCCATGAGTGCGCGGTTTGCATCGTCATGCTCGAGGAACGGGATCAGGGCGGTTGCCACGGACACCATCTGGCGCGGGGAAACGTCCATGAACTGGACTTCGCCGGCCGGAACCAGAACGGGCTCGCCTCCACCACCGCGGGCACGGACAAGGACGGTCTCTTCGGAGAACTTCTTGTCAGCATCCAGCGGAGCGTTGGCCTGTGCGATCAGGACCTCAGCTTCGTCGTCGGCGGTCAGGTACTGGACCTCGTCGGAAACGACGCCTTCGGAAACCAGGCGGTACGGCGTCTCGATGAAGCCGAACGGGTTGATGCGGCCGTAGGAGGCCAGCGAACCGATCAGACCAATGTTCGGGCCTTCAGGAGTTTCGATGGGGCACATACGTCCGTAGTGGGACGGGTGAACGTCTCGAACTTCCATGCCTGCACGGTCGCGGGACAGACCACCCGGGCCAAGTGCCGACAGGCGGCGCTTGTGGGTCAAACCCGAGAGCGGGTTGTTCTGGTCCATGAACTGCGACAGCTGGGAGGTTCCGAAGAACTCCTTGATGGCTGCAACAACGGGACGGATGTTGATCAGCGTCTGCGGCGTGATGGCCTCTACGTCCTGCGTGGTCATGCGTTCGCGGACGACGCGTTCCATGCGGGAAAGACCGGTGCGGACCTGGTTCTCGATCAGTTCGCCCACGGCGCGGATGCGACGGTTGCCGAAGTGGTCGATGTCGTCGACGTCAACACGGAGCTCGTGGTCTTCGCCATCGCGCTTGCCCATGAGGGACTTCTCGCCGGCGTGAAGCGCAACGAGGTACTTGATCATGGCGACGATGTCTTCAACGTGCAGGACCGACGCTTCCTTGTCACCAAGGGAGCGGTCAATGCCGAGCTTGCGGTTGATCTTGTAACGGCCAACCTTGGCAAGATCGTAGCGCTTGGCGTTGAAGTACAGGTTGTCCAGCAGCGACTGGGCAGCCTCGACTGTGGGCGGCTCGCCCGGACGCAGCTTGCGGTAGATGTCCAGAAGCGCGTCTTCGCGGGTCTCGGTGGCGTCCTTCTCCAGCGTTGCACGCATGGAGTCGTACTGGCCGAACTCTTCCAGGATCTGGCCTTCGGTCCAGCCGAGGGCCTTCAGGAGAACCGTGACCGACTGCTTGCGCTTGCGGTCGAGGCGAACGCCGACCTGGTCGCGCTTGTCGATTTCGAGTTCGAACCATGCACCACGGGACGGGATGATCTTCGCAGTGAAGATGTCCTTGTCACTGGTCTTGTCAGCAGTGCGCTCGAAGTAGGCGCCCGGCGAACGGACCAACTGGGAGACAACAACACGTTCGGTGCCGTTGACGACGAACGTTCCCTTTTCAGTCATGAGGGGGAAGTCGCCCATGAACACGGTCTGCTGCTTGATTTCGCCCGTGTTGTTGTTCATGAACTCGGCCTTGACATACAGCGGTGCCGAGTAAGTGGCGTCACGGTCTTTGCATTCGGCCATGGTGTACTTCGGGTCAGCGAACTCCGGCTCGGAGAAGCTCAGGGACATGGTGCCCTGGAAGTCCTCGATGGGGGAGATCTCTTCGAAGATGTCGGCAAGTCCGGAGGTGGTGGCGACGCTGAGGTCGCCCTCCTCGACAGCCTTCGCTACCCGCGCCTGCCAGCGTTCGTTTCCGACGAGCCAGTCAAAGCTGTCCGTCTGCAGGGCGAGAAGATTCGGAACGTCAAGCGGTTCGTGAATCTTTGCGAATGAGAGGCGGCGGGTGGCACCATCGGTGCTTGCCGTGTTAGCGGTTTCGTTATTAGAGGTGCTCGAGGCGACCAAGAGGGATCCTTCCACAGACCTTCAGGCGTTTTCAGATCTCCCCCGTTTGCATCCCGCAGAGTGCTCCGCAGGATACTTATTCCGGTTCCGCTATATGACCCGGACCCAGTCCACTCATTGGCTATGCACGTTAAGGAACGGCACGTCAATGGCGCAGCTGAGAGGTAAAGCCCACCGCTATATGAAGGCTGAAGGTTAACAGGGAAGACGCAAATATCTACAATACGGCAAAGCAGCCTTCCTGTCTACCCCAGATCGTCCGTGATTGCAAGCACCGTTGCTGCAGGCACCTAAGCCGGCTGACTCTGCAGCGTCGGCAGGCAGTCCAACTGTCAGTACAGGAGGCAGTCCCGTCCCGACGACGCATCCCTCACCGTTCCCGCCTGCCGGCCACGGAATGCAGCAGCGGGCACAGCCGTTGAAAGGGTAGGCTGGCGCACGCCCCGCGATAGCCTTGCAACACCACTCCCGGATCGGAAGAGAGACCATGACCAACTCCGCTGACGACAATGACGTTGTCATCCTTGCCGCTGCCCGCACCCCACAGGGCCGGCTCAACGGGCAACTGGCGGGATTCACCGCCGTCGACCTTGGCGCGCATGCCATCACCGCGGCCCTCGCGGCCAGCGGCGTGAAAGCAGAACAAGTGGACGCCGTGATCATGGGGCAGGTCCTCCAGGCAGGAGCCGGCCAGAACCCGGCCCGCCAGAGCGCCATTGCCGCGGGGGTGGGCTGGAACATCCCCGCAGTAACCATCAATAAGGTGTGCCTCTCGGGGCTCACTGCAGTCATCGATGCCGCACGAATGATCCGCAGCGGAGATGCCACAGTGGTGGTTGCAGGCGGTCAGGAATCAATGACCCGCGCGCCCCACCTCCTGCCGGGTTCGCGCCAAGGCTGGACATACGGTGCCGTCCAGGCCTTGGATGTTGCCGCGCACGACGGCCTCACGGACGCTTTCGACGGGCAGTCGATGGGGTTGTCCACGGAAACCAAGAACGTGACACTTGGCATTGACCGCAAATCCCAGGACGAAGTGGCCGCTGCCTCCCACCAGCGTGCCGCTGCCGCAATCGCCGACGGAACGTTCGACGTCGAAATTGCTCCGGTGAGCGTCAAGCAGCGCAAGGGTGATCCACTGGTACTCAGCACCGACGAAGGCGTCCGGCCCAACACCACGCTGGAGACCCTGGCCCCGCTCAAGGCCGCATTCGCTACGGACGGCACCATCACGGCCGGCAACTCCTCTCCCCTGTCCGACGGAGCCTCCGCGCTGGTTCTGACCAGCCGACGCTTCGCCGAGGACAACGGCCTGGACTACCTGGCTGTGGTCGGCAAGCCCGGCCAGGTTGCCGGGCCGGACAACTCGCTGCACTCCCAGCCATCCAATGCCATTGCCCAGGCACTGAAAAGGGCCGGCTGGGAAGCGGAAGACCTTGACTTTATTGAAATCAATGAAGCTTTCGGCTCTGTGGCAGTCCAGTCCCTCAAGGACCTGCGCTACCCGCTGGAGAAGTGCAACATCCATGGCGGCGCCATCGCATTGGGCCACCCCATTGGAGCATCCGGAGCGCGGCTCGCGTTGCATGCCGCCCACGAACTCAAGCGCAGGGGAACAGGCAAGGCCGCTGTTTCGCTGTGCGGCGGTGGCGGCCAAGGTGAAGCCCTGCTCCTGTACCGCGACTGACGATCGAACCGGGGCTGAGTCCCAATCCGCAGACGAGGAGAAACGACGTGAATGATCCTGTGACGGACGGGGCCGAACGGTTCCTGTCCGATGCTGCCGCCCGCGGACTGGACGTGGACGTCGTCGAGCGTCCAGCAGCCCGCAGCCTGGAAGAAGCCGCCGGGATCCTGGGCATCAGCCCGGCAGACATCGTGAAGTCGCTGGTGGTCAAGCACCGCGATGGCAGCTTCCTGTTCGCCCTGGTTCCAGGGGACCGCCAGATCTCCTGGCCGAAGCTGCGTGCACTGGTGGGGGTCAACAAGCTCTCACTCCCCCATGCTGACGTTGCGCTGGCCGCTACCGGCTATGAACGGGGAACCATCACACCGCTCGGCAGCACGACGCCGTGGCCCGTGTACGCGGACGCCAGTATCACGGGCCGGCGCATCTCCATGGGAGCCGGCGCCCACGGACGCAGTGCCTTCGTGGATGCAGACGCACTCACAGCCGCGCTCGGCGCGGTGGTGGCGGACATCAGCGAACCCCTCCAATAGCCACGCGGGGTCACTTATGGCCCCCTCAAGGGGGGTTTATCGGGTAATAAGTGACCCTGCGTTGCAGTTAAAAGCAGGAAGCCCCGCCTTCTCCTTCGCAGGAGAGGACGGGGCGTCCACAAGCAGGAACGAGTTACTTGAGGGTAACCGTTGCACCGGCTTCTTCGAGCTGAGCCTTTGCCTTCTCGGCAGCTTCCTTGGTGGCGCCTTCGAGAACAGCCTTCGGTGCGCTGTCAACCAGGTCCTTGGCTTCCTTGAGGCCGAGGGAGGTGATGGCGCGAACTTCCTTGATCACTGCGATCTTCTTGTCGCCAGCAGCTTCGAGAACGACGTCGAATTCGGTCTTCTCTTCAGCAGCTTCAGCAGCTCCGCCAGCGGCGGGGCCGGCAACTGCAACAGCAGCAGCCGTAACTTCGAAGGTCTCTTCGAAGAGCTTGACGAACTCGGAGAGCTCGATGATGGTCAGTTCCTTGAAAGCTTCAATGAGCTCTTCGTTGCTGAGCTTCGCCATGGTGGCGTCCTTCCATTAGTTGGTACAGGCGCGGACCAGGCCGCTCCGTGCACCGGAGTTTGATTGGGGGGAGAACTTAGTTCTCTTCGGTTGCAGCTTCAGCGGCTTCGGCCGGAGCCGCAACCTCTTCAGCAGCAGCCTCAACAGCAGCCTCTTCAGCCGGAGCTTCTTCAGCGGCCGGTGCAGATGCGCCGCCCTCTTCTTCAAGCTTGAGGCGCAGGGCGTCGATGATGCGTGCAGCAGCGGATGCGGGAGCCTTGAGGACACCAGCAACGCGGGCAAGCTGCAGTTCGCGGGACTCGAGGGCTGCCAGTGCGGCAACTCCTGCTGCGTCCAATGCCTTGCCTTCGAAGACGCCGGTCTTGATAACCAGCTGCTTGTTGGCCTTGGCAAAGTCCGTCAGGCTCTTGGCAGCAGCAACAGCGTCACCCTTGATGAAGGCGATTGCAGTAGGGCCGGCGAGCTGATCGTTGAATGCATCAACACCAGCTTCCTTGGCTGCAATTGCACTCAGGGTGTTCTTGACGACCGAGAACTTGGTGTCCTGGCCGAGCGCAACACGCAGTTCCTTGAGCTGTGCAACAGTGAGCCCGCGGTATTCGGTCAGGACAGCCGCGTTCGATTCCTTGAAATCGTTGGTGATCTCCGCAACAGCGGAAACCTTGCTAGGCGTTGTCATAACCCTCCTTCCGGGGAATAAAGCCGGTCTTCCGGGTCCCCGCTCACGAGAGCTAAAACTAAAAACGCCCCGCGCAGATGCACGGGGCTTGGCTCAACACAGACTGAATCCGTGGAGACTTGCTTCGTTCACCTGCGCCGGCCGCCCTATGTTCAGGGTCCTTCGTCAAGGAATTCACTGTGGTCCCTCGGGCGCAACTGCAGAATTGAGCTGTGCCCGAAAGAGTGGATTCCCATCAACCGACGGTCTTTGGTACTTCAAGGTTACGGGAGAGTGTTCCCCAAACCAAATCGGGGGCGGACTAGTCCGACGACGTCGTGTCCTTGCCCCGTCCGGGAAGTTCCTTTTGCCAGAGTCCGGTGACGCCCGCCGTCGTAAATCCCAACTGCTTGTTCACCGTAAGGAGGTAACGGTTCTCCGGTGCGTTCCAGGTGTAGATCACCCGGGCGTCCGGGAACTGCTCGCTGAGCCTCTCCATGTTGGCCACTTTGATCAGCAGGCCCAGCTTGTTGCCCCGGTGTTCCTGGAGGACCAAGGTGTCGTCCTGGAACACCACGTCCTGGCGATGGGCCAGCACGCTGATGGTTGTCAGGCCAACCAGCCTTCCGGTCTCGACATGTTCGACGGCGGTGACCACCGTGCGCCGGCCCTGCGCCAGGGCTGCGTCTTCAGTTTCGCGAAGGACGGCGGGGTCGAACACCATGCCGCTTGCCTCCACTTCAGGAGCTTCTTCGTCCCCCTCGTCGCGAACCACCTCACCGGCCGCATTCTCCAACTCGGCGACGGCCTCAAGCCACGGTTCCGGGCATCGGTCAGTCCAGTGGTGCAGCGCATAACGGCCACCGTTGGCTTCCTCGGCCTCCAACTGCAGGTCACCAACCAGTTTGGAATCCAGCGGCAGTATGCAGGAGCTGAACTGCTCAATGTGCTGCAGCGTATAGCCGGCACGTTTGGCGAAATCCACTTCCCGGCTGCTGACCGGCACAAAGCCTGCACCGCTTCCAGGGATCAACTGGTCTTCGGGAACCTCAGTCAGGGATGTTGCAGGATGGTTGGTGTCCACCAGGATCATGGTCCTGCCCTCCGCCCGGGCCAACTCCTCCGCAGCCTCGAGCAATTGGCGCCCGACGCCCTGGCTTTGATGCTCAGGCAGGATGTCAAGGGTGAACTCGGCCAGGTCCATGTTGTCCGTCAGGGGCAAGGCGATGTCCACGGTGCCCACAATCGTTCCGTTTACCTTGGCCACCAGGATGATCTGGCGCTCATAAGGATCGGAGAACTCCAGGAGTTTCTCCAGCGGGGTATAGGCGAGATCGTCACTCCCCCAGGTCTCCATCCTTACCCGCCGGCCCACTTCCACGGCGTCCAGGAAATCAGCGGCATCGGGGCTGTCCAGGGTGTCAGGCACCCACAGCTGCTCGACATGAACGGTCTTTGCCTCGTCTACAGTCATCCCAACCGTTTCTGCCATTCGCCTTCCAAGCCGGAGGGCTTGAATCCCAGGGCGATATTAATGGCCAGCATATGCCGGTTTTCATTGGCGTTCCATGTCATAACCGACGTGGCGTCCGGCCAAAGCTGCATCGCACGGCGAAGGTTGGCGATCTTGACCAGCATCCCCAAGCGGTGCCCACGGTGTCCAGGGGCTACCAGTGTGTCCTCCTGAAAGACCACCGCCGGCATCGCCCCACGGTGAGTGAGGACGGTATAGGCAGCCAATTCACCCGTGGCATCGTGGCGCGCAACCGCAACCACCCAATCAAGGCCGCTTGCACTCCATGTGGACTCTTCCTGGCGGACACGTACGGCATCCCATTCTTCGCCTTCCCAGCCCAACCCGGCGATGGGCACTTCCGTACTCATCAGGCTCTTGAGGCGCGCGAAGACCTTCACCAGATCCTCGGGGCACCGGTCCTGCCAGGTAATGACGCTATACCCCGCAGCTCCTGGCATCGCTTCATCTTCCAGCGTGCCCAGCACCGTTTCCGCTACGGGAAGGCCCAACGTGCTGTTCGTTTCGACTTGCTCCAGCGAATATCCGTGATGAAGGGCAAAACGCGTGGAGGGGTTGTCCGATGGGACACCACCCGTTCCGGATTTAGCCTTCACCAACTCTGCGCCCGCCAGCACCGGCCCGATCGGTTCCCCGCAATAGCCGTCAAAAGAGATGCGGTCGCGGTCCTTCGCCAGCTGTTCGAGGACGTTGAGTATCCCGGACCCAAACCCGCGCCGCCGGAAAGGTGCGGCGACAAGGACGTCCACGCCCGCCGTCGTCGTGTTCTCGCTCAGTGGCAGCGTCAGCGTGCCGCTGCCCACCACAGCATCACCGAGAAACGCCAGAAACACCTGCCGTTCCTCGTATTCACTCCCGCGCCAGAAGACGGCTGCCTCCGTCAGGGTGGCACAGCGGTCAGCGTTGCCCCAGAGCTCCATGTGATGCTCCACGTTCAGTCGATGGAACGCCTGGAATTCCGGGGATTCTCCGCCGGGTTTGTCGGGCACGCGGATGCGTTCGACGGACAGCCCGCCATTTTCGGAAGAGTTCGACGACGACACGCACCACAGCCTACGGCCCACCTTGGGCTGCGAACAGGGCGGGCGGCAACATCCGGGCAAGAAAAAGGACCGCCCGGCTAAGCCGGACGGTCCTTTTCTCAGAGCCAGTGCTCCCGAAGCTTACGCGTCGGTGAGAACCTTGGTGACGTTCGGGTCAACGGTGATGCCCGGACCGAACGTGGTGGCAACGGTAGCCTTCTGGATGTAGCGGCCCTTGGAAGCGGACGGCTTCAAACGAAGAACCTCTTCCAGTGCTGCTGCGTAGTTCTCGGCCAGCTTGTTGGCGTCGAAAGACACCTTGCCGATGATGAAGTGCAGGTTCGAGTGCTTGTCGACGCGGAAGTCGATCTTGCCACCCTTGATGTCGTTGACAGCCTTGGTGACATCCGGGGTAACCGTGCCGGTCTTCGGGTTCGGCATGAGGTTACGCGGGCCGAGGACCTTACCGAGGCGGCCAACCTTGCCCATGAGGTCAGGGGTTGCCACTGCGGCGTCGAAGTCGGTCCAGCCGGCTGCGATCTTTTCGATCAGGTCATCGGAACCAACGAAGTCGGCGCCTGCAGCGATTGCTGCTTCAGCCTTGTCACCGGTTGCGAAAACGAGGACGCGGGCGGTCTTACCGGTGCCGTGCGGCAGGTTGACGGTGCCACGGACCATCTGGTCGGCCTTACGCGGGTCAACGCCCAGGCGGAAAGCGACCTCAACGGTTGCGTCGAACTTGGAAGGGTTGGTGTCCTTCGCGAGGTTGATGGCTTCGATCGGGGCGTAGACCTTGTCTGCCTCGATCTTGGCTACGGCTGCCTCATATGCTTTGCTGCGCTTTGCCATGCTGCTGTTTCTCCTTGTGCAGTTGTGGTCTGCGGACCGCGCTGGGCCCTGCCACAGTCGTGGATCCGGCAAGGATCCTGCGACATTTCAAATGTTTCAGATGCCGGTTGCCCGGCGGGTAAAAAGCTGGAATCAGCCTTCTACGGTGATGCCCATGGAGCGGGCGGTGCCGGCGATGATCAGGGCAGCAGCCTTGATGTCGTTGGCGTTGAGGTCTTCCATCTTGGTGGAAGCAATTTCCTCGACCTGTGCCTGGGTCAGCTTGGCAACCTTGACGGTGTGCGGGGTAGCTGAACCCTTGGCGACGCCTGCAGCCTTCTTGATGAGCTCTGCAGCCGGCGGGGTCTTGGTGATGAAGGTGAAGGAACGGTCTTCGTAGACCGTGATTTCCACCGGGATAACGTTTCCGCGCTGGGATTCCGTTGCAGCGTTGTACGCCTTGCAGAATTCCATGATGTTGACACCGTGCTGGCCAAGCGCAGGACCGATCGGCGGGGCCGGGTTAGCGGCACCTGCCTGGATCTGCAGCTTGATGAGGCCGGTGACCTTCTTCTTGGGAGCCAATGTAGGGTCCTTCTCTCAATAGCTTCCTGGGGCACAGGAGCGCGTCCCAGGTTTTTGGCCGCCATGGCGAGGCGGCCGGCCGCTCCCGAACTGCTAAGCAGGCAGTACCGGAGCGAAATTTTGGAATCAGCTAGATCTTGGTGACCTGGTTGAATGCGAGCGTCACCGGGGTTTCGCGCTCGAAGATCGAGACCAGGACCACCAGGGTCTGGGACTCGGGCTTGATCTCGGAGATCGTCGCCGGAAGGGTCTCGAACGGGCCCTCCTTGACGATGACCGACTCGCCGACCTCGAAGTCGACGGCCACGGGAGCCTGGTTCTGCTTGTTGACCGGCTTGCCCTGCTCTGCCTGCTCTTCTTCGAAGACCGGGGCGAGCATGGAGAAGACCTCGTCAAGGCGCAGCGGAACGGGGTTGTGGGCGTTGCCCACGAAGCCGGTAACACCAGGGGTGTGGCGAACGGCGCCCCAGGAGGCGTCCGTCAGGTCCATGCGGACCAGGACGTAACCGGGGATGCGAACGCGGTTGATCACCTTGCGCTGCGCATTCTTGATCTCGACAACCTCTTCCATGGGGACCTGGATTTCGAAGATGTAATCTTCCATGTCCAGGGTCTGGATGCGGGTCTCGAGGTTGGCCTTTACGCGGTTCTCGTAACCTGCGTAGGAGTGGATGACGTACCAGTCACCTTCCTGGCGGCGCAGCTTGGCCTTGAATTCTTCAGCCGGGTCAGCGGGCGCTGCAGCAGCAGCGGCTGCGAGGTCGTCGCCGTCGGACTCTTCCGAAGCGTCGTCATCATCTGCGACATCGCCGGACGCATCATCGGACTCGTCGTCCACGTCGGCTTCGAAGTCCTCTTCGGAATCGTCGGCGTCGGCAGATTCGGGCGCAGCAGAATCAACCTCGGACTCTTCCACAGCCTCAGCTGCGGCGTCGTCGGCTGCTTCCAGCTCAGTCTCGTTTACCTCGAGCTCCTGCTCAGACACTTGGTCTCCTGCTTCCTCATTGCCTAACATGCCTATTTAAATGGCTCAATTCCGCAAACCCCGCGCAATTCCTGAATAACCAAGGAATTCCACACAGTTTGCGGACAGATCCGCTTAGCGGTCCGTAGCGCCTGACCCACCAAAGACCCAGCTGACTCCCGTGCCGAAGGCCAGGTCCAGAAGGGTGACGATGAGCATCATGATGGCCACGAACACCAGCACCACGAGCGTGTAATTGATCAGTTCCTTGCGGGTGGGGGCAACGACCTTCTTCAGTTCACCAATGACCTGGCGGACGAAGAGAGCAATACGGGCGAAGAAGCCGCGATCGGCTTTCTTGGCGGGACGGCCCTTAGAGCTGCTGGCAGCTGTTTCGGTCACCTGATCCTCACTCACCTTGCAAAGTCGTTGACCCGACTCTGATCAGAGCCATGGTTGCTGCGCGTGCCCCGGCGTTTCCGCCGGGACAGCTTGCGCAGGGCAGACAGGACTCGAACCTGCAACCTGCGGTTTTGGAGACCGCTGCGCTACCAATTGCGCCACTACCCTATGGATCGAATCCATGTTTCAGGCCGCACTTCAGCCTGTGGTGCTTTTCAACACCGGTGAACCAGTCTACGCAAGAATTTCGCGATAGTCGAACCGGCCCAAATCCGGTCCTCCCAGCCCCAAAAACCTGTGACCAGCATTATCAGTCACAAAGTCCGGCAGGCACCCGGGAGGTCCGCAGAACAGCATAAGGTAGTTTACGTCGAATCCCATCATCCAGCCCACGAGCTGCCTGCGAAGAACGGTACATAGATGTCTGCCGGAACAACTACCGCCCGCATTTCACAGCGAATCTCCGCCATCGCCGAGTCCGCCACCCTTGCCGTTGACGCCAAGGCCAAGGCACTGAAGGCCGCGGGCCGTCCCGTGATCGGTTTCGGTGCCGGGGAACCCGATTTCCCCACCCCGGATTACATCGTCCAGGCCGCCATTGAAGCTGCCGGCCAGCCGAAGTACCACCGCTACTCCCCCGCCGGCGGCCTCCCCGAGCTGAAGAAAGCCATCGCGGAGAAGACCCTGCGGGACTCCGGCTACAAGGTTGACCCTTCCCAGGTGCTGGTGACCAACGGTGGCAAGCAAGCCGTCTACAACACCTTCGCCACCTTGGTGGATCCGGGCGACGAGGTCATCATTCCCACCCCGTTCTGGACCACCTACCCCGAAGCCATCCGCCTCGCCGGCGGTGTGCCCGTTGAGGTTTTCGCCGGACCGGAACAGGGATACCTGGTGACCGTCGAACAGCTTGAAGCCGCTGTAACCGACCGCACCAAGATCCTGCTGTTCGTTTCCCCGTCCAACCCCACCGGCGCCGTGTACAGCCCGGAGCAGGTTGCGGAGATCGGTAAATGGGCCGCTTCCAAGGGTCTTTGGGTTGTCACGGACGAGATCTACGAGCACTTGACCTACGACGGCGTTGAGTTCACCTCCATCGCCACCGCAGCCCCGGAACTGGGCGACAAAGTCGTGATCCTCAACGGTGTGGCCAAGACCTATGCCATGACCGGTTGGCGCGTGGGCTGGATGATTGGCCCGGCTGACGTCATCAAGGCAGCCACCAACCTGCAGTCGCACGCCACCTCCAACGTCTCGAACATCATGCAGGTCGCCGCCGCCGCTGCCCTCACGGGGCCGCTGACCGCCGTCGATGAAATGAAGGTTGCGTTCGACCGCCGCCGTAAAGCGATCGTTGCCGGCCTGAACGCCATTGAAGGCGTTGAATGCCCGACGCCGACCGGCGCCTTCTACGTCTACGCGGACGTCCGCGGACTCTTGGGTAAGGAATTCGAGACCTCCAACGGTCCCGTCCGGCCGCAGACCTCGGCTGAACTTGCCACGCTCATCCTTGACGAAGTCGAAGTTGCCATTGTTCCGGGCGAAGCCTTCGGGCCCTCGGGCTATGTCCGGCTGTCCTACGCCCTCGGCGATGAGGACCTCGCCGAAGGTGTCCGTCGTATTCAGGAATTCCTGGGCAAGGCCAAGTAGGCAGTAGGCCAGTAGCCAACGCAAACGCTCTTCCACCGTGAATGGTGGAAGAGCGTTTGCTTTTAAGGCGGGGGACGTGAGCGAGGGTCCCGGGAAACCCCGGGGGACGTGAGAGAGGATCCCCGAAAACCCCGGGGGACATGAGAGAGGATCCCCGGAAACCCCGAGGGGAAGTGAGCGAGGGTCCCCGAAAACCCCAGGGGACGTGAGAGAGGATCCCCGAAAACCCCGGGAGACGTGAGTGAGGATCCCCGAAAACCCCGGGGGATGTGAGCGAGCCTTGGAGGAAGCGTCCGGTTAGAGGAGGCGGCGTTCGGCGGCCCACTTGGTGAGCTCGTGCCGGCTTGAGAGCTGGAGCTTCCTGAGGACGGCCGACACGTGCGTCTCAACGGTCTTGATGGAAATAAACAGTTCCTTGGCCACTTCCTTGTAGCTGTAGCCGCGGGCGATGAGCCGCATGACTTCGAGTTCGCGGGCTGAGAGTTTATCCAGTTCGTCGTCCGCGATATCTGCCGGAGCGGTGCCGAACGCGTCCAGCACGAAGCCTGCCAGCCGGGGTGAGAACACGGCGTCACCGTCGGCCACACGGATGACGGCGTCGGAAATCTCCTTGCCGGAGATGGTCTTGGTGACGTAGCCGCGGGCGCCTGCACGGATCACGGAGACTACGTCCTCCGCGGCATCGGAGACACTGAGCGCCAGGAAGCTGGTGTTTCCCAGCAAAGCGGCCGATCCCGCAATGACCTCGCGTCCACCACCGCCCAGCCCGCCGGGAAGGTGGACGTCGAGGAGGACCACCTCGGGACGGGTTGCAGCAATCACCTCAATGGCCTGCTCCACCGTTCCGGCTTCTCCCACGACGTCCATGCGGTCATCGAGATCGGCTTTCAGCCCCGACCGGAAAATGGTGTGGTCATCCACGATCACCACCCGTACGCTGCGTCCTGGACCACTCTGGGGGTTGGTGCTCATGATTTCGCTTCTCCATTCCGGGTTTCACTGTTCCGGGTTTCACTGTTCCGGGTTTCACTGTTCCGGGCTTCACTGTTCCGCTGGTCGCCCGCCTCGCCATTGGCGGAGGGCAGGGCCAGGCGGACCTCGGTGCCGTCGCTGCTGCTGTTGATGGTGGCGGTGCCGCCGTGCCGCTTCATCCGGCCAATGATGGATTCCTTGACACCCAGCCGGTCGTCCGGAACAGCATCGAGGTCGAAGCCGGGGCCGCGGTCCTTGACGAAGATCTCCGTAGTGCCCGCCGTGCTCTCCACATACACCGATACTGTCCCACCACCGTGCCGCGCCGCGTTGAGCATCGCTTCACGGGCTGCCTGGACCATGGCCTCGTGCCGTTCGGTCATGGTGGTGTCACCTACCGCTACGACCTCCACCGCGTGGCCTTGGGAGTCTTCGACTTCCGCTGCAACGGCTTTGATGCGGTCGGCCAGAAGGCCGGATTCCTTGGCGGGATCACTGAACAGCCAGGACCGGAGTTCACGTTCCTGCGCCCTGGCAAGCCGCACCACATCCTGTTCGGATCCGGCCCTGCGCTGAATCAGGGCCAGTGTCTGCAGCACGGAATCGTGCAGGTGGGCTGCGATCTCGGCGCGCTCTGTCTCACGGATGCGGCCGGCCCGTTCTGTCTCCAGGTCCTTCCAAAACTTCAGTCCCCAGGGAAGCAGCACCAAGGCCACGCCGCCGAGGACTGCTACCGAGGCAAGCAATGCAAGCCACGTCTGTTCCCACGAGCCCGAGCCCGACACCATGACCAGGACACCGGCCACCACCAGCGCCAAGCCGGCCGCCAGCCGGACCCAGCCGCCGGCCTGATCGGCCTTCGTCTTGTCCACCAGGCCGGCACGGCGGGTTTCATCCAGCTGCATCCATGCGATGGCCGCGCCGCCCAGGATAGCTGCTGCTGGTATCAGGGTCCCCAATGGAACCTCGACGCCGAACTGGCGTGCGATCAGGATAGCGGCCACCAGGAGCAGGGCTGCGCCCAACAGGATTTCCTTGCCGTACGGGACGCGCCGCGTGGAAAACCATGACGACCAAGTGCCCTCGCCGCTTCTGCCTGCCCAGTCCCAGGCGGCCGAAGGACTGCCGAATCCTGCGCGCTCATCGGCCGAAACCGCGCCACCCCCCGGAACGGAACCGACGCCGGAGCCCAGGCCGCCGGATACCGAACCACTGGATCCCAAGCCGCCGGGTCCCGAATTGCCGGCTGCTTCAATGAATGGCTCGTGGCCCGTGGCGGAACCACCCAAGCCAGGATTCCCGGTGCCTACCTGTGGAAACGGCCCACCGACAGGAACAGGACCACCGACAGGAACAGGGCCACCGACAGGACCGGAGACCGGAGGTGCTCCGGACGCCGACAGTGAGTGTCCGGCGTCGTACGCGTTCGAAGGCTGGGTGCTTACCGCGCCCGGCGGGAACGCAACTGCTCTACCAGCTGCATTCAGGGTTCCACCGGCGGGCGGCAGGCTCACGGCAGGAGCAATGGGCGACGCCGGGCGGCGGGCATTGCGCTTGGCGTTCTCGTCCGCGGTAGGAACCATGGTCCACAGCCACGCATAAAAGGCCACGCCTGCGCCGCCGGCGAAACACGCCAGGATCATGCCAAGCCGCACAAACTTGACCGGCCAGCCCAAATGATCGGCCAGGCCACTGCAGACGCCGGCAATCATGCGGTCGCTGCTGCGGACCAGCACGGGGCGTTGTACAGCGGTTCTCATGTACCAATCCAAACACGGATCAGGGTGACCCGGACCGGAAACCAGCGTTGTTCGGGGGCCACTCAGGGATCATTCAGGGTATCCCCCAGTAGAGGGGAGGACGGGCCGGACGGCAGGATCGAAGTATGAACGCGAACAGCATGAATCCAGAGGAACCCGGAACACCAGGCGCCCCCGGCTCACAGCATGAGCCCGCCGCCGGCACTTCCGCGGGCACAGGTCCCGCAACCGGCAGCTACCCGCCGGCCGGCGCCGCCCCGGCAACGTCCCAGGAGAACTTCTTCGACTGGATCCGCAACCAGGGCATCCGCCGCGGACCGGACCGTTGGATTGGCGGCGTCGCAAGCGGTGTTGCCCACCGTTTCGGCATCGACCCCCTGATTGTCAGGGGCATCTTCATCGTTTTGGCGGTCTTCGCCGGCGTGGGCGTGCTGCTTTACGGCATCGCCTGGGCGCTGCTGCCTGAACCTGACGGGCGCATCCATGTCCAGGAAGCCGCCGCGGGCCGCTGGTCCGGGGGCATGACAGGCGCGTTGATCACTACGATCATCGGGCTTCCAAGCCTGGGCCGCGGATTCTGGGGCTGGGGATGGGATGGACTGCCCGGTCTCTTCTGGACGCTGTTCTGGATGGGCGGCATCTTTTACCTCATCTACTTTCTGGTCCAACGCAACAAGACGGCCAAGGGTAGCCCGACACCATCCACGAGCCAGCAGAACTACCCTGCGGCACCTGGCAGCACCGCCTACGGAAGCGCTGCCTACGGACGCACCGCCGGATCACAGGCCGCCTATGGGCCGGCGGGCACCTACGGTTCCTCTACGGCCTATGGAGCCCCGGCCGCAGCCAACACCGGCGTCCCTGTCTACGGCCCCGGCCAACCCGGGACCAAACACCACGGACATGGTGCCGGCGCCGTGCCGGCGTCGGGCCCGTACACTCCGGCCGGCTCCGGCCCCTACACCCCCTCAGCTGCCTATGCCCCGGCAGGGTCGCGCAGCCAGTCCAATACCTCCGGCCCCCGCCCGCCGCAAGGCCCCAGCGGCCCGCAGGATTGGCAGCCCAAGCCTGCCGCCCCCAAGCGCAAGGGCCCCGGGGCTGCGATCGTGGCAGTTTCCGCCGGTGCTGCGTTGCTGGCAGGCGGTACGTTGAAAGCCCTCGACGCCGGCAACGTCATTGACTTGGGCAACTCCGCCAACGCCGTGGTGTGGGCCACCGGCGCCGCAGTCCTCGGTCTGGGCATCCTGGTTGCAGGGCTCCGGGGCAGGACTTCGGGTTTCCTTGGATTCCTCGCAGTCGTTGCCCTGATCATTGGCGGAATCTTCAACGTGGTACCCCGGGACGGGGACCGCTTTACCTTCCACGACGTGAACTGGGCGCCCACCAGCCTGGACCAGGCCCGGCTGGGCATCAACGTCACCGGCGCCCAAGGGGTGTTGGACCTGAGCAATATCACCTTGAATCCCCCGCTTGTCACTGAAGTCCAGATCCCCGTGGACGCAACGGCCAGCAACGTCACAGTGATCATTCCCGACGACGTTCCCGTTGAAGTCAGGGCAGACATGACGTTCGGCAACCTCAACGAACGCGGCTCGGACCGCGGCGGCCGGTTCCAGGACGGGCGGACGCTCTACAACACAGGAAAGCCCGGCGCCAACCTCGTGGTGGAAATCGACGGCACGTTCAGCAACGTGACCATCCAGGAAGGAAACTGACATGAGCACCAACGAATCCGGCAAAGGCGACGACACCCAGCCCACAGCACCCCTGCCGCGGGAGACGACCCCCACGGAGTCCCTGCCGAAGGAAACCCGTCCCTCACAGGCCTTGCCCAAACCGCGGCTCCAGGAAATCCCGCTCACGCCACCGTTGGAGCGAAGCTTCCAGGTGGAGCCTGCAGAGGACGACGAGCCCCGGCAGGCCCGGATCGGCACCGTGGTGTGGGGGCTGATCGTGATAGCGCTCGCTGCCCTGATCGTCATCTCAACGCTTGGCTGGGTGACACTGAACGGCACGTACGTGCTGATCGGCCTGATGATCGGTGCAGGAGCGGCCCTGGTGGTCGGAGGACTCCTCTCGGCCCGCAAGGGTTCAAAAAAAGTGACCACTACGAAGTGACAAAGCAACCACAACAGGGAAGTCTGTAGCCATGGACAAGTTCTTCAGCATCGTCAGGGGCTTCGGCCTGAAGCGTGGACCGCAGCGCTGGCTGGGCGGCATCTGCGGAGGAATCGCTGCCAAACTCAGGGTGGACGTGGCATATGTGCGGGTAGCATTCCTGCTTTTCTGCCTGCTGCCCGGCCCTGCCTTCGTGGTCTACATCCTGGGCTGGCTGCTCCTGCCGGACCAGAACAACAAGATCGCCCTGGAATCGTTCATCAGCCAACGTTCCCGGTAGCTGCCGGTCACAAAGCCTGTGAAGCGCCCCGTCTCCCGGCGGGGCGCTTCCTTCGTTTTCGACGATGTTTCCAATACCGCACCGGCGGGTTCAAAAGTAACCGTTTGTGTCCCACCCCACATGCCCGTCTACAATCATGGGGAGCTCAGCGTGGCGCTCTGCACGTATTCCTCCAAGCCATGAGTGAGCAAACATGAAAATTGGCATTCTTACCAGCGGTGGCGACTGCCCCGGCCTCAACGCAGTAATCCGGGGTGCAGTCCTGAAGGGCATCGCCATCCACGGCCAGGAATTTGTGGGCTTCCGGGACGGCTGGCGCGGTGTTGTGGAAGGTGATGTCATTGACATCCCCCGCACCATGGTCCGCGGCATTGCCAAGCAGGGCGGCACCATTCTGGGCACGTCCCGCACCAACCCGTTCGAAAACGGCGGCGGACCGGACGTCATCAAAGCCCACATGGAACGCCTGGGCATCGACGCCATCATCGCCATCGGCGGCGAGGGCACCCTGGCAGCGGCGAAACGCCTGACCGACGCCGGCCTGAAGATTGTCGGAGTCCCCAAGACCGTGGACAACGACCTCGATGCCACCGACTACACCTTCGGCTTCGACACCGCAGTTCAGATCGCCACCGAGGCCATCGATCGCCTCCGCACCACGGGCGAATCGCACCACCGTTGCATGATCGCCGAAGTCATGGGACGCCACGTTGGCTGGATCGCCCTCCACTCGGGCATGGCTTCCGGTGCGCACGCCATCCTGATCCCGGAGCAGAAGGTCAGCATCGAGGAAATCACCGAATGGGTCCAGGAAGCCCACGACCGTGGCCGTGCACCGCTGGTGGTGGTTGCCGAGGGCTTCGTACCCGAGCACATGGAGTCCCCGCACTCCGAACGCGGCCTGGACACCTTTGGGCGGCCGCGGCTTGGTGGCATCGCTGACCAGCTGGCCCCCGAGATTGAGGCCCGCACCGGCATTGAAACCCGCGCAACAATCCTCGGCCACATCCAGCGCGGCGGTGTCCCCACCGCCTACGACCGTGTGCTGGCAACCCGCCTCGGCATGGCAGCGATTGACTCCGTTGTGGACGGACGCTGGGGCACCATGGTGGCCCTCAAGGGCACGGACATTTCCCACGTGGGCTTCGAGGAAGCCCTGGGCAAGCTCAAGACCGTGCCCCAGCACCGCTACGACGAAGCGTCAGTGCTTTTCGGCTAGTCGGCTAGGCTGAATCCATGACTCTTGAGCCCACGTCCGCTGCCATCATCCAGCTGGCGTGGGCTCGCCATTTGGGGCTCGACGACGACGCTTTCGCCACCGCCGCGGACAGGCTTGCCACCTCATCGACGGACGCAGGCGACCCCGCACAGCGCATCACCCGCGTGGACGAATCCGCAAGTGCCGTGGTGTTCCTCAGGCTCTTCGGGGTTTCAGCACTGGTGGGGCCGCAATGGGCCCTGGACGCCGCCGTCGGACTTCCCGATACCGAACTGGCACAACACGTCACGCTGCTGACCTTGACGCGGTCGCACGGAGGGCACGGGTTGGGATCGACTGCCCTGTTCTTCGCCGACGATTTGCCGTTGCAGCAACCCTCCGAGGACCTCACCGTCTCCCAGGGAAACCCGGAAGCGATCAGCCTCGAATCGCTGTGCCCTCCGGATGACGTCAATGAGGTGGGACTCCAGGGCCTGGAACACCGGTTCACCATCATGCACCCCGACGAGGCTCCCCCCACCCCCGTGGCTTGCGGGGCCTACACCGAATGGGAAGGCATCCTGGCCAACATGGGTGTGTTGGTGGCACCCCCCTGGCGTCGGCGGGGCCTGGGAACACTGGCTGCATCCATCGCTGCCCACGAAGCGCTCGCCGCAGGGCTGACCCTGCAATGGAAGGCAGATGTCAGCAACACCGGAGCACTCGCTATGGCCCGCAGCCTTGGCTTTGCCACTGGCGGGCTCCATGCGAGCGTCCTTCTCGGCTGACTCCCACCAGGTTCCAAGACAACTGACGCCCCTAAGAAGGCTCCTTAGGGGCGTCAGGTGTACCAAAACCCTTAAGAGTTCAGGTCAGCCTTGGCGGTTGTGGCCGCTGGTTCGGACTCGCCTCCCCAGCCCTGCACGGTCTTCGGTTTGCCAAAGAACAGTGCAACCACGGCGCCGAGCAGCACCGCACAGGCGGGCAGCAGGATGGACTGGCTCATCGCCGTCGAGAATCCTGCATGAAGGGCTTCCGGCAATGCCCCACCCATGGACGCCTCGCCCACCGGTGCGCCGGCAGGCGCTGCGGGCAGTTCTGCGGAGAGCCTCGACTGGATCAACGCAGCAATGGCCGCCGAGCCAAGGACTGCACCGATTTGGCGGGTGGTGTTGAAAACACCGGAACCTGCACCGGCCTGCCGGGGCTCCAGGTTGCGGGTGGTGGCATTGGACACCGGTCCCCAAATGAAGGCGTTGGCAACACCTTGCAGGGCGCTGGGCAGCAGGAACATCCAGATGGGGGTGTCCGGTCCCAGCAGTGAGGCGGTCCAGAACAAGGCGCCGGCCAGGCACACCAGGCCGAAGGATGCGAAGTACCGGGGGTTGGCGCGGTCAATAAGCTTGCCAACGAACGGCGCCAAGGCACCGGAAATGACTGCCATGGGAATCATGAGAAGCGCCGACTGCGTTGGTGTCAGGCCGCGCACCGTCTGATAGTAGAAGATGGTGGGCAACGGGAAGGCGGTCACCGTGAATCCAACCGCCATGATGGTGGTGTTGCCCAGTGAGAAGTTCCGGTCCTTGAACAGGCCGAGCGGCAGCAGCGGTTCCCCGCCGCGGCGTTCCAGCCACCACTGCCAGAGAACGAAGAGCACCAGCACCACAAGTCCTGTGATGATCAAGCCCCACACAGTGACGAAGCCGGTGACTGTTCCCCACTTGTAGGTTTGGCCCTCCTGGATACCGAAGACCAGCAGGAACATGCCCACGGCGGACAGGACTACGCCGAGGACATCGAACGAGTGCGTGTGGGTGGTCAGCTTCGGCACGAAACGCGTCACGAGGATGAAGGCCACGATCCCGATGGGGACGTTGACGAAGAAGATCCACTCCCAGCCAAGGCTGTCCACCAGCACGCCGCCGAGGATGGGGCCAACCAGCACGGCCATGCCGGCTGTAGCTCCCCACAGTCCCATGGCGGCACCACGACGGTCCGGGGGGAAGATGCGCGTAATGACGGCCATTGTCTGCGGAGTCATCATTGCCGCGCCCAGGCCTTGGACAGCCCGTGCCGCGATCAGCATGCCGACATCACCGGAGAGGCCGCACCACAACGATGCCAGCGTGAAGACTACAAGGCCGATCAGGTACAGGTTCTTGGGACCAAACCGGTCCCCCAGCCTGCCGGTAATGAGAAGGGGTACTGCGTACGCCAGCAAGTAGGCGCTGGTGACCCAAATGACCGCGTTGATGTCCGTGTTGAGGCCCTCCATGATCCGCGGATTCGCGACCGACACAATGGTGGTGTCGATAAGGATCATGAAGAAGCCCACAACGAGTGACCACAGCGCGGGCCATGGCTTAGCTACGTTTTCCAAGGGATTCCTTTGGCTTGTTTGAAAGTTCCGGTGGAGCGGCAAGGGACTCGTCCCAGGGCAGGTGTCCGTTGCCCAACTCCTCGAGGAGGCCGCGGATCCACGCGATCTCCGTTTTGCGCATTGCCTGCTGGTAGCTGATATCTATCCAATACTTGCGATCCAGTCCCTTGGCCGTGACGACGGCCTCCGCACGGAGCAGGAAGTCAAGGTCCGCGGCCAGGGCCACCACCCGTTCCTCCAGGAGTTCCATCACATCGGCGGCAGGCAAATGGTGCGCCTCCGCAATGGCGTGCGGGAACAGCGGGTACTCGTTGACAGGGGTGGAAAGCATGGCCCTGAGCCGGTCATCGAGCGCGTCTTTCCCGGCATCGGTGATCCGGTACAAGGTCCGCTCGGGCCGGTTTCCTTCACGTTCGGTTCCCGTGGCTTCCACGAGGCCGTTGTCTTCGAGCCGGTCCACTGCGTGGTACAGCGTTCCGGGGCGAACCTTGACCAGCCGGTCTTCATGGCGGGCCATCAGCAGTTGGTACATCTCATACGGATGCATGGGTTCCTCGGCCAGAAGGGCCAGGGATGCGACACCCAGGGGCGTCAGATCGGAAATCCTGGGCATGGTGGGCCCCTTTCCGTCGCGTATATTCCACCACAACTATTCCACATGGAATATATGGGCACAAGTAAGCCCGGCCGCCAAGCGACCGGGCCTGCTTCCTGGCTGGCGTCAGGGAGGAACCGTCAGCCCAGAAGGGCCAGGATCTCGGCCCTGGCGAACATCGCCGCAGCCTCGCGCGCGGAGGGGGTTCCGGCGTCGGGGTCTGCTCCTGCGTCCAGCAACACCCGGGCCACATCCGTATAACCCTTGAAGACCGCTCCGGCAAGGGGCGTCTGGCCGCGGTCATTGGCTGCATTGGCGTCGGCGCCGTGGTGGAGGATCACCTGCACGGCTTCGGCGTGCCCATGGTAGGCGGCCAACATCAGCAGGGAATCACCCGCGGCGTTGGTCAGCGTGGCCGGTGCCCCGGCAGCCAAGTACCCGCGGAGCAATTCGGTATTGCCTTCGCGGGCGGCATCGAAAAGGGCGTGGGCGAGTGCCAACGTTTCGTCGTCGGCCACTGCCGGGTTGGTGGGCTCGGAACCTGGGGTCGGGTTCAAGTGGCTCATCGGTGGGGTCCCTTCAGGAATCCGGTCTGGCGCCCGACAACCTGGCCGGCGTCGGGGGCGACGATCACTTCCTGGGCAGCGACATACGGCTCTTCGCCATCCATCACCGTCAGGGTTTCCTCCGCCGAAACGGACCGCTTCACCACGGCCAAGGCCACGGGTCCCATTTCGAAGTGCTGCGCCACAGAAGTCAGAGTACCCACCTTCCGTTCCCCGGCAAATACGACACTGCCCACTGCGGGAAGGGTGTGCTGTGAACCGTCCAGCTGCAGGAAAACAAGCCGACGCGGCGGGTGCCCCAGGTTGTGCACCCGCGCAACCGTCTCCTGGCCCTTGTAGCAACCCTTGTTCAGGTGGACGGAGGTCCGCAGCAGATCCAGTTCATGGGGAATGGTTTTCTCGTCGGTCTCTGCACCCAGGCGGGGACGCCAGGCAGCGATCCGCAGCGCATCAGCCGCCAAGGCACCTGCCAGGGGAAGGCCCTCGACGGCGCTCTCCAGTTCCGCGGCCGGGACAAGGTATTCGAACCAGGGACGCTCAAGTCCCGGGTGCGACTCCTCCGGAACGATGCTGTACGCATAACCACCCGGGCTGACACGCGGCCACGGGTCCTCCCACACCAGGCGCTGGGAGAACTGCTCCACCGGCTTGGTGGAACCCACCACTGCCCACTGCTCCGAGACGTCTTCGATCTCGACGCGGAGCATGAACTTCATCTTGTTGAGCCACTCAGCCAAGGGCGCCGCTTCCGCGGTTTCCACGATCAGCCAGGTGGTCCCGTCGTCGTCAATGACCCGGGCGTCAAACTCGATGCGGCCCTGGACACTGAGCAGCAGCAGTTCGCTGGCGACACCGGGCTGAAGGTTGGTGAGCTGCTGCGAGGACAGCGTGTTAAGCCAGCTCAGCCTGTCGGGTCCGGACACGGTCACCACACCGCGGTGCGAGAGGTCGACGACGGCGGTTCCGGCCGCCAGTGCGCGCTGCTCACGCAGCGGCTCCCCGTAGTGGGCAGCGACGCCGGCATCCAGGCCGGTGTCCTCGACGGCGCCAGGGCGCGACAAGAGAGGGCTCGAGTAAGTCATATGTAGTAGAAGTCCTTGCAGTTCAGCGGTATTCCGGGTGCGGCAATATTTCCGGTCAGCGGTATTCCGGATTTTCGAAGTCGAACCGGGTACCGGCTTTCCATTCCGCGGGCAGGTTGCCGTAGGCAGGAATACCCCCGGCATCCTTGAGGATTTTGGCCATGTGGAGCAGGTTCCACGTCATGAATGTGGTGTTCCTGTTGGTAAAGTCACTCTCCGGGCCACCTGATCCCTCATCCAGGTAGCTGGGACCCGGCCCCACAGGCCCGATCCACCCGGCGTCGGCCTGGGGTGGGATGGTGAAGCCGATGTGCTGCAGGCTGTACAACACGTTCATGGAACAGTGCTTGATGCCGTCCTCGTTGCCCGTGATGAGGCAGCCGCCCACCTTCGGGTAGAACGCCCATTGGCCGTTGCTGTTCAGCTCGCCGGAATGGGCATAAAGCCTCTCGATGAGCTTCTTGGTTTGGGAGGAGTTGTCCCCCAACCAGATAGGCCCGGCCACCACCACGATGTCGGCGTCCCGGACCTCAGGGTAGATCTCCGGCCACTCGTCCGTTTTCCAACCGTGCTCGCGCATGTCCGGATAGACACCACTGGCGATGTCATGGTCCACGGTGCGGAAAAGCTTGGTGGTGACACCTTGCTTCTCCATGATGTCCCGGCTGATCCTGATGAGCCCATCAGTGTTGCTGGTTTGCGGCGAAGGTTTCAGGGTGCCGTTGAAGAAGACAGCTTTGAGGCCGCCATATCCCTCAGGCCTGACGTGGTTGTTCACTGTCTGCTCCTTCTGCCGTGCGACTGCTGGAACTTGAGGTGATGCTCCTGGGGTCAGGAAGTGTCAGGAAACCTTGTTCAGGAACGCCGAGGCATGCGCTTCGAGGGCTTTGCCGCTTGCGGCAACATCCCAGCGCCACAAAAGGTTCCCATCAACCAGGCCGAAGATCCGGGTAGCTGCCGTGTACTCCTTGGAGTGGCTTCCCCGCATCACCATGTCGGTGCTGAGCTGTATTTGGGGCCCCTTGATCTGGCCGTAGTAGAGCTCGGTAATTCCACCGGGATGCGAAATCGACACCGAGATATCGAAGCCACCGTCTTTGTTGCGGCGTTCTTCGACTTCGTCGGCTGTCTTGAGCACCGGAACGATGTCCGCCGGGATAAGTCCGGGACCGCCGTCGCCCTCTTCGAGCTTCCGCTCCAGGGCCCAGAAGCCTGTTTCAACGGTCAACGGCCGCAGCTTTTCACCGGCGTCATCACTGAGCCAGGTCTCGGCCCGGTACTGCAAGTACGGGAGCCCGTTATGGGTGAAGGAGACGTGCTGGACGAAATGCTCGGAATCCTCGTCGCCGCTGCCGAGCCGGCCGCGGCCTTCCCACTCACCAATGAGCCAGGAAAGGGGGACGAGTTCGGGCGTCAGGTCGGTAGGGATCTCAATAGGCACAACGACTACCTCTGTTGGAGAGCAGGATCAGAGAATTTACTTCTGGCCCTTGAAAAGGCGGTATACGACAAAGCCCGCAAACCATGCCATGGCAACGCTGGCCAGGCCGAGGAGAACGAGGAAGAAGATTTCAAATGCGAGTACAGACATGATGCCATCCTAACCGTTAGTAGATGAGTAGTTTGTCTATGAAGTACACCAAGGCCCCCACAGCCCAGACAGGCGCAACACCCATTCCCACTGCCGCCCGGATGTTCAGGCGTCCGCGCCGAAGGGTGGTCATCCGGCGGAAGCAGACAAGGACGGAGCCAACCACTACGCCCACCAACGCCGCAGGAAGTACTGCGATATCAGAGAATACAAGACCGGCCAGGGGACCCATGAGTCCGGCCATGACCACACCCAGCGGAGCCACGATGCGGTCGGGCCACCGGATGATTCCCACCAACAGGGCGACCGCTGCGCTCAGGCCGGCCACCACCACCATTTCCTTGACTCCGTTGAACCGTGCCCCGGCAATCCACCCTGCACCAAGGCAGTTCAGGAGCACACCGGCGCAGCATCCCAGGGTTGATTCCAGCCGCTGCGCTTGCCCTGTGCCGCGGACGAGCTGGACCACGAAGACCGCCATCACCCCCAAGGCAATGAAGGCCGGCGTTCCTTCCAGGAATCCGGGAGCCGGCAGGTAGGCGGCGGACACGGCAGATCCCGCACCAGCCAACCCGATCACTGACGCCAGGGTTTTCTTTGCGGGAACGCCAAGGAAATGCGGCCAGCCGATACCCACGGCCGCCGATGCGGCAACGCCGACACCCACCATGGCCTCCCGGGAAACGAAGGTGCTGGCCACGATGGCGGTAAGCGCCACGAGTCCGAATACCCCGATGCTCCAAGACTTCACTGTGTGCCGACCTCAATCCGATGCGCCTTACGACCTCTCGACAATCCTGCCTTAACCCGGCCCAATATGTCGTAATTCCGGTGCACGCCCGTCACGAATCCATGTGTCGCAGGGCACTGATGGGTATACTCAGACTTCAACGGCGCACTGTATTGGCCTTGATCCCGTTACAACGGGCAGAGGCTGCCAATGCGCTGTGACCGGCCGGGAATTACCGGTTTCGACGCCCGATGATGCGCGTACAGCCCATTGGAGGAACTATGTCGCACATCCTGCTCCTGACGAACAGCACCGGCTCATCGGTGGACATTTTGCCTGCCTTGGAGTTGCTGAACCACCGCGTACACATCCTCCCGGCAGAACCCACCGCCCTGCTTGAAACCGATCCCACGGACATCGTTTTCCTGGACGCCCGCAAGGATCTGGTCGGCGCCCGATCGCTGACCCAACTGCTCAAGGCAACCGGACTCAGCGCCCCCCTTATGCTCATCCTCACCGAAGGCGGCATGGCTGCCGTCTCCAATGCATGGGCAGTGGATGACATCGTGCTCGATTCCGCCGGCCCCGCCGAGGTTGAAGCGCGTATCCGCCTTGCCATGGCCCGGGCGGTTCCCGGTGAAGAGGAAACCCAAACGGAGATCCGTGCGGCCGGCGTCGTTATTGACGAAGCGAGCTATACCGCCCGCGTCAGCGGCCAGCCCCTGAACCTGACCTTCAAGGAATTCGAACTCCTGAAGTACCTGGCACAGCACCCGGGCCGCGTGTTCACGCGCCAGCAGCTGTTGACCGAAGTCTGGGGCTATGACTACTACGGCGGCACCCGGACCGTGGACGTCCATATCCGGAGGCTTCGCGCCAAGCTGGGTGTGGATCACGAGAACCTCATCAGCACGGTCCGCAACGTGGGCTACCGGCTCACGCTGGTGCGACTGCCCGATGACGAGCTGTCCGAAGCCTGACCGCAGGCTCCCGGAAGCCACGGGAAACCGCAGCATAATACGAAAGAGGCCGGAATCCCTGCGGATTCCGGCCTCTTTCGTTTCAAAGTGGAGGACATACGGGTCGAACGTATCGAGGCCACCCCACTGGTGGATCCCCCCTGCACTGACTGGTTGACTTCATAAGAAGCCGCAAAGCCGAGCGAGATAACGAGACTACCGCCGTTCCCCCCGGACTTCAAATCACAGGGCTTGCCTTGGACGTATAGCCTTGCATCATGAGTCACGCGCACCCGGAAAACTGGCCCGTCCTGATCATCGCCGGCGCCTTGGACCCCCATCTCCTCAAGGACGTCAAGACCCTCGCCGCAGCCGCAGAGGAGTCAGATGGCAACCCGCCCTTCTCTGAGCAGACCCTGGTCATGCTGCGCGGCGCAGATTCCGGGGACCACTCCGTCTTGACCCTGGCACTGTACGCCCCCGACGAGGACTCCGATCCTGCCACCGGCGACGATCTGGCGGGTGTCGCCGTCGTCGTTGAAGCGCCTGACTCCAGCGGTGTCCTGGAACTGGCTGTCCACCCGAGCTACCGCAACCAGGGCGTGGCGGGAAGGCTGCTGGGCGGGTTGCAGGGCAAGCGGAGCCTGGAGGGACTCAGTGCGTGGTCCCACGGGAACCATGAGGCCGCTGCCGAACTCGCCGCCCGATTCGGCTACCAGGCCGTGCGGGAGCTGTGGAAGATGCGGCTCATGTCCTCCGCTTCGGTACTGCCCGATGCCGGCCTACCGGAGGGCGTGTCGCTGCGCGCCTTCGTGCCGGGCCAGGACGAGCAGGCATGGCTGGCAGCGAACCGTGCCGCGTTCGCCCACCACCCCGAGCAGGGTTCGATGACTTTGGCGGACCTCGAAGCCCGGAAGGCCGAAGATTGGTTCGATCCCGAAGGGTTCCTGTTGGCCGTCAATGCCGGCGGCGAGCTCCTGGGCTTCCACTGGACCAAGGTCCATCCCCGGCAGGGACCGCACCCGGCCATCGGCGAAGTGTACGTAGTGGGAGTTACTCCCGAAGCCCAAGGACTGGGACTGGGCAAGGCCCTGACGGTGGCCGGAATCAAGCATCTCCAGGACAAAGGCCTGCACGCCGTCATGCTGTACGTGGACGCCGACAACCAGGCTGCGGTAGCCCTATATCAGAAACTCGGCTTCGTCCGCTGGGATACCGATGTGATGTATGGACCTTTAACCAAAAATTAACCAGGGGTGATTGCCGGACGGAAAGCCGGTGACATCTATGATTCGGGCAGCCCAATTGCTTGTAATGTGGGAGGAAACCCCGTCCTGAGCTTAGGAGAACCCCATGCAGCCGGACCCCGTCGGCACCGCCGGATCCACCTCGAAGGGGGCAACCCTGCCCCCGCGCTTCGGATCCTCGGAAGTGCCGGCCTCGCGGGCCACCCAGGACCGCATCGACATTCCGGAATTCGCGCCGAGCCTTGAGCCCGAAGGCGACATCACCCCGGACCGCTTCCTGGACCGCGAGCTCAGCTGGCTGGCGTTCAACTCCCGCGTGCTTGAACTCGCCGAGGACCCGGACCTGTTCCTGCTGGAACGCGTCAACTTCCTCTCGATCTTTGCCTCAAACCTGGATGAGTTCTTCATGGTCCGGGTGGCAGGCCTCAAGCGCCGTATCGCCACCGGGCTGGCCGTGCCCTCCCCCGCGGGGCTGAGCCCCATCGAGGTACTGGAGCAGATCGGCGAGGAAGCCCACAAGCTGCAGGAACGCCACGCGCGGGTCTTTGCCGAGCAGATCCGTCCGGCACTGGCTTATGAGCACATCCATCTCATGCACTGGCACGAACTTGATGAAGATGCGCGCCACCGGATCAGCATCATGTTCCAGGAGAAGGTCTTCCCCATCCTGACCCCCCTGGCTGTGGACCCGGCACACCCCTTCCCGTACATCTCAGGACTCTCCCTGAACCTTGCAGTGATCGTGAGCAACCCGATCAGCGACAAGGAACTCTTTGCCCGCGTGAAGGTGCCGGACCAGCTCCCGCGCCTGATTTCGGTGGACGGACCCCGGGCCGGTGCCATCCCCGGCCGGGTAGCCCGCTTCATCGCCCTGGAAGAAGTCATCGCCGTCCACCTGGACAAACTCTTCCCAGGCATGGAGGTCCTGGAGCACCACACCTTCCGCGTCACCCGCAACGAGGACCTGGAAGTCGAAGAGGACGACGCCGAGAACCTCCTCCAGGCCCTGGAGAAGGAACTGCTGCGCCGCCGCTTCGGCCCCCCGGTCCGCCTGGAAGTCACCACGGACATCAACCCGAACATCAAGGCGCTGCTGATCCGGGAACTGGGAGTGGAGGAGTCGGAGGTCTACTCCGTGCCGGCACCCCTTGACCTGCGTGGATTGTCGGCGATCAGCAACATCGACCGGGCAGATCTCCACTACCCCAAGCACGTTCCGCACACTTCGCGGTACCTGAACGAATCCGAGACGTCCAAGGCAGCCAACGTCTTTGCGGCCATGCGTCGTCGGGACATCCTGCTCCACCACCCGTACGATTCCTTCTCCACCTCGGTTCAGGCTTTCCTGGAGCAGGCAGCGGCGGATCCCAAGGTGCAGGCGATCAAGCAAACCCTGTACCGGACCTCCGGCGACTCCCCGATTGTGGACGCACTGATCGATGCCGCAGAGGCGGGCAAGCAGGTGCTGGCCCTGGTGGAAATCAAAGCCCGATTCGATGAGCAGGCCAATATTTCCTGGGCACGCAAGCTGGAGCAGGCCGGCGTCCACGTGGTGTACGGCATTGTGGGTTTGAAGACCCACTGCAAGCTGTCGCTGGTGGTCCGCCAGGAAGTGGATGGCTTGCGCCGCTACTGCCACATCGGCACCGGTAACTACCACCCGCGCACAGCCCGGTATTACGAGGACCTTGGCCTGCTGACTGCCAACGAGCAAGTGGGCGAGGACCTTTCCAAGCTGTTCAACCAGCTTTCCGGCTACGCGCCGAAGTCCACCTTCAAGAGGCTGCTCGTTGCTCCGCGTTCGGTCCGTGCGGGCTTGGTGGAGCGGATTGAAACCGAAATCCGCAATGCGCGCGCCGGCGTCCCTGGCCTGGTGCAGATCAAGGTCAATTCCATGGTGGACGAAGCCATCATCGACGCCCTGTACCGCGCTTCGCAGGCCGGCGTGAGAGTTGATGTGGTGGTGCGCGGCATCTGCTCGCTGCGCCCCGGCGTGCCTGGCCTGAGTGAGAACATCACAGTCCGCTCCATCCTGGGGCGTTTCCTTGAGCACTCCCGCGTGTTCGCCTTCGGCAACGGCGGCGATCCCGTGGTGTACATCGGCTCGGCGGACATGATGCACCGCAACCTGGACCGTCGCGTGGAGGCCTTGGTGCAGTTGGCCAGCAAGGAAGATACCGCAACAGTCATGGACCTCATGAGCCGTTACGTGGATGACAATACTGCCAGCTGGCACTTGGACAACCAGGGCCATTGGACGCGGCATCACCAGGATGGGGACGGCAACCCGTTGCTGGACATGCAGTCTTGGCTCCTGGAATCCCGCTCGCGGCAGCGCGCATCGGCACGGCGGTAGAGGAAGCACTTGAACAGCGATACCCCCGTGGCGGATCAGACTGACCACCCCGGCGAGCCGGTGGCTGTTGTCGCAGCCGGCGCTATTCCGTGGCGGCTCAACAAGGGTGCCCTTGAGGTACTCCTCATCCACCGGCCGCGGTATGACGATTGGTCCTGGCCGAAAGGAAAGCTCGACGCCGGCGAAACGGTTCCTGAGTGCGCTGCCCGTGAAGTGTGGGAAGAGATAGGTCTCCAGGCACCGCTGGGCATCCCCCTTCCCGCAATCCATTACCACGTCTCTGCCGGTTTGAAGATTGTCCGGTATTGGGCTGTCCGGGTCAACGGAGCCCAGCTCAGGCCGGACGGCAAGGAAGTGGACAGCGTCATGTGGTGCAGTCCCGACAGGGCGGCCTCGTTCCTGAGCAACCCAACGGATGTGGAGCCGCTCGAGTACCTGGAGAAGGCGCACGTCCGGGGCGAACTGGACACATGGCCGCTGGTGCTGATCCGTCACGCCAAGGCAAAACCGCGGTCTTCCTGGACCAAAGCCGAGGGCGACCGTCCGTTGGCAGCGACGGGCCAGCGGCAGGCAGTTGCCGTTCAACGTCTCCTGGGCGTGTGGAAACCGCAGCGCGTGGTCACCAGCCCCTGGGCGCGCTGCGTTGCCACCATCGCCCCCTATGCCAAGGCCAGTGGGGCAAAGGTCAAACTGGTGGAAGCCTTGACCGAACACAGCCACCAGCGCTCCCCCAAGAAGACGGCGGCAGCGGTGGAGGCCCTGTTCGACAAACAGGTTCCGATCGCCGTCTGCACACACCGCCCTGCGCTTCCCACTGCCCTGAAACAGCTGGGACAACATATGTCGCAGGGCCTGAAAGCCCTGCTACCGGCATCGGACCCGTACCTGACGCCGGGCGAAGTGATCGTCTGTCAGGTAGCGCGTGGTTCCGGGCGGAAGATTGTTTCCGTGGAGCAGGTCAAGCCCTTCGACGACTAGGCAGTAGCTTGACCCCCGCACTTTTGTATCAGTAGATTGATACAAAAGATGTGGGGGTCTTGCTGTGGTTGTTGTGCCAACATTGTTTTTCCTGGCGCCGGTAGTCGGCGCCATCATCGTGTACTTGTTCCTGCGCATGCAGGTCTGGTCCAAGCCCGATGCCCAATCCGTTGCCTCGCACGGATTATGGGTGGGCATCATCGGGTGGATGGCCAGCTCACTGCAGGGTGCCATGAACGCCGGGATCATGCGCGCAAATCCCATGGGATCCAGCGCCCCCGCAACTGCGGACCAGATCGCCACGGCCCTGGGCTGGCCGATCGCTGCCTGCCTCACGGTTCATGCCTTGGGGCAGTTGAGCTACCCGGCACCGAAAGCTCCGCGCAGATACGCTGAACTCACCGTCCGCAGGATCCGCGACTTCCTTCCCCGAAAGCTTGCTTGGACCACCGCAGCAATCTTCGCAGTCGCAGCGCTGGTCATTGCGTGGATCGGGACCCTCCCGGGCCACACGCCGGTACTGCCGACACCCCCGGGCCAGGCGCCTCCTCAGGGCGGTGCGTATCCGGACAACGGGTACGTGGGTCAAGGCCAGGACGGCCGCATTCCCGGAGTAGAGCTGGCAGCCTGGCTCGGCGGGGCCTTGCTGGTCCTGGCATTGGGAACCGTGCTGGTACTTTTCCTGACCGCCCGCCGCCGCCAGTTGGAAACCCTCGACGGCGACGACAACCGAACACTCCGGATCATCGCCACCAACCGGCTGCTTCGAACAGTGGCCACCATCGCGGCCGGCCTGGCTGCCATCGCCGGCAACTTCGCGGCCCAGCCCGCACCCGGAGCACTTTGGCAATCGTCGTGGTTCAACATCCTGGGCCTGGTCAACATGGTGGTGCTCCTCATGATGTGGGGTTGGCGGGTCCCGGAATTGCCGTCGCTGCACCAAGCGGCCAAGACCACCAGCGCCGCCACCCTCCGCGCCGATCCCCGCACCCACCCCGCTGCCCGGTTGGGCATTTCCGTCGGAGCAGCCCTGGGCGTGGTGGGCGGCATCGCCCTGGCGGCCGGCTACGCACTCATCCTGTTTCCTCCGCTACCACCCGCCGCGTGGTCCTTTCCCGCCCTGACGGCCATAGTGGCCTTACTGCTCCTTGCAACCATTGCTGCGGGCGAGTTCCTGACCGCCAGGAACTACGGCACGCCCGAGGCTCCACGCCACTGGCCGCGGCAACCCGTCTCCAGGGGCCTGCTGTCCTTTGCCATAGCCAGCGCCGTGGTACTGGCACTGGCAGTTGCCTTCGCCGTTGCCGGGGAAGTGAAACCGTTCGGTCCCAAGGCCTGGCCCGCCGTCGCCCTTCTCTCCGCAGTGGTTGCCCTGGCCGGGGCCGGTGCCATCCTGACTGTGCGTCGTCGTCGTGGTATCCCCGAGGCAGGCGGTAATGCAGGACTGGACTCCGCGCTCCGTGCCATCAGCATCTACAGGATCGTGCGGACGCTGGCGGCGTATGCCCTGGCGCAGGCCGGCGTACTGCTGGTCAGTACTGGAAACGCCTGGTACGAAGTGTTCCCGCCCGCACCCAGCCCGGATCCGATCGGCCCGAGCCCCGCGGTGGGCATTGGCCTGGTCCTGATCGTCCTCGGGGCCCTGGTCGCCTTGACACCGGTGCGGCGGCTCTTCCGGACCATTCCACGGGGTCACGCGGCCAAGCAGGGAGAACACGCACAATGACGGCCGGGATCACTGTGGACCTCTCCGATCCTGTTCCGCCGTACGAACAGATCCGCCGGCAACTCAGTTCCCTCATAGCAGTGGGCATCCTTGAACCGGGGAGCCGCTTGCCCACGGTGCGCAGCCTGGCCGCTGACCTCGGCATCGCAGCGGGAACCGTGGCGCGCGCCTATAAGGAGCTGGAGCAGGGCGGACTGATTGAATCACGACGCCGGAACGGGACTGTCGTCGTCGGCCCGCCTCCCGCGCCCCACGGGACTGTCCGTTCGGACGCTGCGGTGATGGCCGCCGTCGACGGCTTGATCCGGACGGCCAGGGGTGCCGGCATTGGTGACGACACTCTCATAGATCTGGTTCGAGGCAGGCTGACCAGTAAGCTGGACTCGTGAGCATCCCCACCCCTTATGAAGACCTCCTGCGCGACGTCATGGCCAACGGCACGCACAAGTCGGACCGCACCGGAACCGGAACCCGCAGCGTCTTCGGCCGCCAGTTGAGGTTCGATCTTGCCGGGAGCTTCCCGCTGATCACCACCAAGCGGGTCCATTTCAAGTCCGTGGCGGTAGAGCTCCTGTGGTTCCTGCGCGGCGACTCGAACGTGAAGTGGATGCAGGACCAAGGCGTCTCCATCTGGGACGAATGGGCGGACGCCGACGGCGAGCTCGGCCCGGTATACGGCGTCCAATGGCGCAGCTGGCCAACCCCCGACGGCGGGCACATCGACCAGATCTCCGAGCTCATGGCCAACCTGGCCGCCAACCCGGATTCGCGCCGGCACATCGTGTCCGCATGGAACGTCTCCGAGCTCAAGGACATGGCGTTGCCTCCGTGCCACGCGTTCTTCCAGTTCTACGTCGCAGACGGGAAACTGTCCTGCCAGCTGTACCAACGCTCCGCCGACACGTTCCTGGGCGTTCCCTTCAACATTGCCTCCTACGCACTGCTGACCCGGATGGTGGCGCAGCAACTGGACCTGGAGCCGGGCGAATTCGTCTGGACCGGCGGAGACGTCCACGTCTACGACAACCACGTGGACCAGGTTGCCGAGCAGCTCGGCCGTGAGCCTTACGAGTACCCGCAACTGAAGATCCTCCGGAAGCCGGACTCCATCTTCGACTACACCCTGGACGACTTCGAGGTTGTGGACTACCGCCACCACCCCACCATCAAGGCCCCGATCGCCGTATGAGCACGACTTCCCCCGGGACTCCCTCCCAGCTTCCCGGCGTCATCTTCACCCAGGAGACCGCCGCGCGCATGACGGGCATCGGCATGGTGTGGGCGCAGACAAAGTCCGGCGTGATCGGCAAGGACGGCTCCATGCCGTGGCACCTCCCCGAGGACCTCAAGCACTTCAGCCAACTCACCACCGGCCACCCCGTCATCATGGGCCGCAAGACGTGGCTGTCCTTCCCGGAAAAGTACCGTCCCCTCCCGGGCCGGACCAATATTGTGGTGACCCGCAACGCAGACTGGGCGTCCACGCCCGAGGCCCAGGGCGCCGTCGTGGTTTCATCACTGGACGCGGCCCTCCTGGAGTCGCAGTTCGCGCCCGGTGGCCAAAAAGTCTGGATCATCGGCGGCGGCGAAATCTTTGGACAATCCATGGAGATAGCAAACCTGGCCGTCATCACCATCATCGACGCCGATCCGGAGGGCGACACCTTCGCTCCCGAACTCGGCGATGATTGGACCTTCGACGCCGTAGCCCCGTCCGAGGGCTGGCTCACCGCCAAGAACGGCACCAACTACCGGTTCACTACGTGGCGCCGAAACGCAACCCAGGAAAGCCAAGAGAGCTGAGCATGCTGAAGAAACCCGAAACCCTGTTTGTGCTGGGCTATATGCTGCTGCCGCTCTTCGCCCTGATCTCCGCCATTGTGGGACTGACCATGATCCTGGGCGGCAACAAGATCGCCGGAATCATCGTGCTGATCGTTGTCACGCAGGTATTTACGTTCAGTGCCTTCTTCGCCGTGCGCAAGCGCAAAGCCCTCTTGCTTGAAGAGCACGACGCCGGCGCCCTCTAAGAAGCGCTGAAGCCGCGGCCGGCTGCCGCGCGGCACCTGGGAACTCGTGGTGCCCGCCCGTTGCGTGCGTGACGTAATCAACAGCGGCGGTTTGCTCCGAAAGTCTAGACTTGTTCAATGACTACAGCAGCTAATCCGTCCGTTGGACTGGTCGGTTGGCGTGGCATGGTCGGCTCCGTCCTGATGCAGCGCATGCAGGAAGAGAACGACTTCGCCAACATCAACCCGGTATTTTTCTCCACCTCGAACGCGGGAGGTGCGGCCCCGTCCTTCCTGGACTCTGCCGCCGGCGACCCCGGCAAGCTCGAGGACGCGTTCGATATTGAGACCCTGGCCAAGCTGCCGATCATTGTCACCGCCCAGGGCGGCGACTACACCAAGCAGGTCCACAGCGAACTTCGCAGCCGTGGCTGGGACGGCCTCTGGATCGACGCCGCTTCCACCCTGCGCATGAACGATGACTCGATCATCGTCCTGGACCCCATCAACCGCGATGTCATCGACGCCGGCCTGTCCGGGGGCGTGAAGGACTTCATCGGCGGCAACTGCACGGTTTCCTGCATGCTGATGGGCCTCGGTGGCCTGTTCAAGAACAACCTGGTGGAGTGGGGAACCTCCATGACGTACCAGGCTGCCTCCGGTGGCGGAGCCCGTCACATGCGTGAACTCCTGAACCAGTTCGGCACCCTCAACAACGAGGTCAGCAGCGAACTGCAGGATCCGGCGTCGGCGATCCTTGAAATCGACCACAAGGTCCTCGCTGCACAGCGCACCGGCGTTGACGCCACCCAGTTCGGCGTGCCGCTGGCCGGCTCACTGATCCCTTGGATCGATGCCGACCTCGGCAACGGCCAGTCCAAGGAAGAGTGGAAAGCCGGCGTCGAAACCAACAAGATTCTCGGCACCGGCAACGGAACGGCCGGCAAGGACCACATCGCCATGGACGGACTCTGCGTCCGGATCGGCGCCATGCGTTCGCACTCCCAGGCCCTGACGCTCAAGCTGCGCGAAGACCTGTCCGTGACCGAAATCGAGAACCTCCTGGCCAAGGACAACGAGTGGGCCAAGGTTGTTCCCAACACCAAGGAAGCCTCCATGGCGGACCTGACCCCCGTGGCAGCCTCCGGAACCCTGGACATCCCCGTGGGCCGTATCCGCAAGCTCGAAATGGGCCCGGAGTACATCAGCGCCTTCACAGTTGGCGACCAGCTCCTGTGGGGTGCAGCCGAGCCGCTGCGCCGCATGCTCAACATCGCCACGGGCAAGCTCTAGGCTGCTCCAACCCGCTGCTGACCCGCTGTTCCGTTGCTTCACGGCCTCGGAACAGCGGGTTTTCGCGTTGTCGGTGTATTTATGGCCCCCGGTTGCCTGTTCAGCCGGCCATGAATTTCACGTACGCCCTGCCCTGGGCTTGGAAGGAGCGCTCAGCGGCAGCCCCCAATTGCCCGGCGAACGGCTCGGGTGCGACGCCCACTGACTTGCCGCTCATGGTCCTGACCCAAGTTCCCACCACTTCTCCGCCGGATACGATGATGCGTTTGAAAACGCCGTTCCTGCCAGGCACCACCTGCCCGGCATGCTCGGGAGCCAGCACCAGGCTCCGGTCCTGGTAGCCGAGCAGGTACTCATCGAAGCCAGGAAGTGCCAGCAGCGAGCGCGACCCTGGGACGCCGTCGTCGAGCATCGCAGCAGTCTCCGGCGACACCCAATAACTGCTGCCGCCCAACGGCACCTCAACCAGCCGGCCATGCAGGGTCTTCAGGGCCGCCCGCGCCTCAAGAAGCGGGACCTGGCTCCACCACGAGAAGTCCTTGATGGTCGCCGGTCCGTGGCTCCTGACGTAGCGGAACAACAATTCTGCTATGCCTTCCTCGCGGCCAAGCTCCCTGGATTCGGGGATCCAGTCCTCAAACGGCACAAACAGCTGCTGCAAGCCTGCCTTCCCGCTGGCCGCAGCCATGGGCCCCTGAACCAGCCACGCACGCTGGCACAGACTCCCCAGCAAGTGGATCCCCCGCTGCGCTTTGGTGGCCTGGCCTGCTTCCTCAAAGGCCTGGAACAACTGCTCACGGCTCGCTCCGGGCGCACCCCCGGCCTTCAGGGACTCCGCTGTCTTGAAGGCGATGTCCCGGCAATGGCTGATGTCGTCCGGCGTGATGCCCAGTTCACGATGCCTGCCGGCCACCACGGACATGAGCCGGTCACTGGTGATGCCCAGGATCCAGCGGAGATCCTCAGGGGCCAGGAGGTGAAGGGTACCCCGCATGGGCCAGGAACGGACCACGCTCCCGGCGTCGAGTGCGGCCCGGACATCCGAGGCATGGGTGCCGGGAACCCGCTGCCCGACAGCCCACAGCGCATGGCCCAGGTCCTGGGCCTGCATGGCGGTCATCCAACGAACGGCGTCGGCAACCGAGGGGAAGCCACCACCCAGCAGGCCTTGGCTGACGAGCCGCAAACGGCCCATCACACGGGGACTGGGACTTTTGAGGGCTGCAGGCATGCTTCATCCTAAAAGGGCAGGCATGCACAGGGAACCTTGCCGCGCCTCCCAGCCCCTACCCAGCAGCGGATCCTAGGATGGATTCATGCTTTTCGGAGATCTTGCCCCGTTTGTGCGGCCGATGAGCCGGTGGTTGGCTACCGCCGGCTGGTTCTGCACGCTCGCGGGGCTTGGTGCGGGCCTGGTGGTCGCGGTGGGAACGGGCGTCAGCCTTTCCCCCTCGATGCAGGCCATCCAGACAGTCAGCCTCGTAGCAACCGCGGCAGCTGCCCTGCTCATCGGCACCGCAGCGATCTGCCAACCCGTCTCCGACCGCGACGACGACGCCCCCGAGCCGTGGTTCTACCCAACCGCCGCCGCCCAGGTCCGCAGCTTCCTGCTGGGAGCCATTGTCATGCTCCTGGGCCTGGTGGGTTTCGCAGCCGCCGGCCTGTTCATGCCCAGTGGACCATCGCCGCAAAGTATCGCGTTCAGCCAGATCTTCTTGCTGGGCTCCGTCAGTTGCGGCCTCACGTTCCTGTTGCTCAACAAGATCCTGCCGATCGCCGAGCGGCGGACGCGCTAGGGTCGCCGGCGTCGCGCACTTGGCCGCGCTGCGGCGTGCGCCGAGGGGCGGCGTGCGCCGAGGGGCGGCGTGCGCCGAGGGGCGGCGTGCGCCGAGGGGCGGCGTGCGGCGAGGGGCGGGATCTCAACCGAAAAATCGCCTTATTCCCCCGAGATCCAACCCCTCGCGGGCGGCGCTTTAGAGGGAGAGGCCGATCAGCAATGGTTCCGGGTGGAGTTCAATACCAAAACGCCCGACGACGCCGGACCTCACCTCCCGCGCGATGGCCACCATGTCCGCGGCCGAAGCTGTCCCCCTGTTGGTGATGGCGAGGGTGTGCTTGGTGGACAGGGACGCCCGGCCGCCCGAAACGCTCGCTTCCTCCAGGCCAAAGCCCTTGCCGAACCCTGCCTGGTCGATCAGCCACGCGGCGGAGAGCTTCACCTGTCCGTCGTCACCGGCAGGGTACCTGGGTGCGTTCTCCGGCAGTTCAGCGGCCCGTTCTGCCGGCACGATCGGGTTGGTGAAGAACGAGCCGGTGGAATAGGTGTCACGATCTGCTGCATCAAGGACCATGCCCTTGGACGCGCGGAGCCGAAGGACTTCCCTGCGGACATCGTTGGAGTAGGCACGCTTGCCCGGCTCCACGCCCAGAACCCGGGCCAACTCGGCGTAGCGGATGGGGGCGCTCATCCGGCCCAGCGGCAACTGGAACTCCACGGTCAGCACCACGTAGCGCGGTGATCCTTCAACCGTGGTCTGCTTCAGGATGGAGTCGCGGTATCCGAACTTGAGTTCGGAGCTGGTGAACGTCTGGACTGCGTTGCGTTCGCGGTCCCAGGTGCGGACAGCAGCGATGGTCTGTGAAACGTCAGCACCGTAGGCACCCACATTCTGCACGGGGGTTGCGCCAGTTGATCCCGGAATACCGGACAATGCCTCCAGTCCGGACCAGGCATGCAGCACGGAATGTTCAACCAGGGCGTCCCAGTTGTGTCCGGCCTGCACAACCACCGACACGCCACCGCAACTGTCTTCGGAATTCACTGTGAACCCCTCCGAGGCGATCTTCAGCACCGTACCGGGGTAACCGTCGTCGGAGATCAACAAATTGGAGCCGCCACCGATGATGAGGAGTCTTTCACCTGCAGCGTCGGCCGACCGGACGGCGTCGATAATTTCAGCCTCAGTGCGGGCCTCAATAAAGGTGCCCGCGGGGCCACCAACGGCAGCAGTGGTCAATTCAGAAAGCAGCGTTTGGGTCACCAATCAAGCCTAACGGGCTTCCTTGGGCTCCGCGGACTTTGCCGCCTGTTGACCGGCCAGGGGCGCCAGGAAGAAACTGACCACCAGCAACACCAACGGGGCCAGCAGTGAATGCAGGATGCCGAAATGTTCAGCCAACAGTCCCAGCAGCGGAGGGCCGCACAAGAAGGCGCCGTAACCAATGGTGGAGACCACTGAGACCCGGGCAGCGGCGTGGACGGGGTCATCTGCCGCAGCCGACATCCCCACGGGGAACCCCAGCGAGGCTCCAAGCCCCCAGATGGCCAAGGCAACGAACGCGAGCCAGGGAACGGGCGAGAAGACAAAAAGCGCCAAACCCACGACGGCGGTCGCCGAGCACCAGCGCATCACCACTACCCGGCCAAAACGGTCAAGGATCACTGTGCCCGTGAAACGGCCGATGGTCATGAACGTGACGAACAGTCCATAACCTACAGCACCTGCGGCGTCGGTCTGACCGTAGCCGTCAGCCAGTGCCAGCGCCACCCAATCCCCGGCAGCTCCTTCGGCCAAGGCCAAGCCAAGGACCAGGACGCCGATCAGCAGCGTCCGGCGGTCACGCCAGGCAAGGGCCACCAGCCTCTTGCTGTCCAGTGGAACCGGGGCTTTGCGGTCTTCCCGCCCAGTGTCCGGGTTCCGGGAGGTGTCACCCGGATTCCGGGAAATGATAGGCAGAGGTCCCGTTGACGGATCCTGGAAAGTGTCGGTTTCCTCAGGGCGGAACGTCTGCGTAGCTGCAGCGGTCTTTTCTGCGCGGAACCAGAAAGTTGCCGTCACCACCGACGTCGTCACTACCAGGCCCGAGATCAGGAAATGCCAGAACACCGGCATGTGGATGGCCGCGGCCCAGGCACCGAAACCAGCAGCGGCGACGGTTCCCAAGCTGAACGCACCATGCAGGTGGGGCATGATGTGGCGCTGCAGCTCGCGCTCAAGCGAAGCACCTTCCACGTTGGATGCGGTGTTCCAACTGGCCGTCCCCAAACCAAGGATTACCAGGCCTGCTGCCACCACCAAGGGGTTTGCCGCAATGGAGGTGCCGACACCCACGGTGACAAGGCCGGCACCCACCATGCAGCTGCCAATCCTCGTGGTCAGCTTGGGGCCAAGCCGCAGCACGATGAGGCCGGAGGCGGAGATGGAGATGAACGAGGCCACCGTCATGCACATGAGCAAGAGGCCAATGCCGCCCGGCGTCAGGTTCAATCCATCACGAATGGCGGGCAGGCGGGAGACCCACGTGGCAAAGGCGATGCCGCTGGCCGCGTAGGAGGCAAGAACAGCGGCGCGCCACCGCGACATTTCAGTCGATGTGGCGCGCGGTTTGCTGCGGTGTTGCGAGGTGTTCTGTTGATTCAAGAGACCTTCACAACCGCCTGTGACTTCATGAGGACCTTCAGTCCCGCCGCAACCACGGTGAGGTCGATACGCGCGGTGCGGGCATCGGCGTCGAGCGCTCCCACAACACCGGTGACGTCGATGACAGCGCCGGCGTCATCGGTTCCGGTCGTGTCGGTTACGAGGACGGGCTTGGTGAAGCGGGTCTGGTAATCGACGACGGCGGCGGGGTCGCCTGCCCAGTCGCTCACCAGCTGCACGGCCGCACCCATGGTGAACATTCCGTGCGCGATGACGCCCGGCAGCTCCACCGAGGTGGCGAAGGCTTCGTTCCAGTGGATGGGGTTGAAGTCGCCGGAGGCGCCTGCGTACTTGACCAGGTCCTGGCGGGTGACGTCAATGCTGCGGCTGCCGATTTCCTGGCCGACCGTCAGTTCTTCGAATGTGGGGCTCATGGTTACTGTCCCTCTCCGCGGACCAGGATGGATGAGGTGGTAGTGGCGACCTTCTCGCCGTCCACCGTTGAAATCTCCGAGCGCGTGGTAATCATCGCTCCCCCGCCCATGGCCCGGACGCCATCGACATGGAGTTCGGCCACCAGCTGGTCGCCGGCAACAATGGCCCGGTGGTGCGTGAAGCGCTGGTCAGCATGAACCACGCGGGAGAAATCGATCCCCGATTCCGGGTCCTCCACCAGTTGGGCGTCAGCACGCTGGGCGACGATGATGGCGAATGTTGGCGGGGCTACGAGGTCGCTGTGCCCCAAGGCCCTGGCTGCCTCGACATCGAAGTGCGCGGGATTGCCGGCTTTGACAGCCTTGGCGAACTCGCGGATCTTTTCACGACCGACGTCGTATACCTCTGCGGCAGGGTAGCTTCGGCCCTGCAGGTCCGGATTGATACTCATGCTCCAACCCTATCGGGCCAAGGGAGCTTGGGCGCAGATCGTGGATTCGGGGGAACGTGAAGTTCGACGAACGGGTTACTTCTTGTAGCTCTTGCGGATCTTCTGGCCCCGGATGACCAGTCCTGTGACGTGAAGGAGCAGGCCCGCACCGATGACGGGCAATGAGGCCAACGCCAGCCCTTGGTTGCCGGAGGTGTTCCCGATAATGGAGAGGATGAGCCCGACCGCGATCAGCCCCATGGCGCTGAAAACCAGCACTTTGTAAGACGTAGAGGCCGTAGCCCAAAATTGTTCCAGCACCGTCCAAGTCTACCGGTGGGGTTGTGGGTGGGTTGCCGAGGGGTTGGCTCTCAAGGGAAAGAGGGGCCCATACAGCCGAGAACTCGCCCCTCGGCGGACAGAGAAGTCGCCCCTCGGTGGGCAGAGATGTCGCCCCTCGGCGGGGGAACTAGAACAAGGAGTCCTGCAGCGCCGGGATTTCGGTGAGGTACGGGCCAAACTCAATTTTCCGGCCCTTCAACGCGCCAAGATCCGCCACGAAGCTGCCTTCCACCTCGTTCCCTGAAACGTCAGGAAGACCGGCCAGGGCGATCGCACCGGACAACGCTTGGACCCTCAGGCCGTGCCCGCCGGCGTCGAACGTTGCCGGGTAGGGGTGGCGGCCCGCACCTGCGGTACAGAGCGGCCGTGCCAGCCCAGGCCGTTCCCACTCTTCCTCCACAACGGAGTAGCCGGTCATCGTGAGGCCTGCCAGGAGCTCGCGAACACGTCCGGCGTGCCGGCGGTTCAACGCCAAAAGCTCGACGGCGGCACGCGGCTCCACCAGTCCGGCCACTTTGGCGGCCGACCGGACCTGCTGAACGAGGCCGAGCTCGTGCGTAACCATGTCCTCGAGAATGCGCACAACGCGGCCGTCCCCGGCGTGGGCCACATAGGAAGCATGCACGGCACCCTGCTCGGCAAGCCTGTTCCATTTACGCGGGGCCGAGGCTGTCCCCACCTTGGTGGCACCGTTGGCGAAGGTGGCCACATAGAGCCAGTGCGGCTGCATCAAATAGGCACGAAGGCCAGCAGGAACGGGGTTTCCCCGGTGGAAATCATGCATCAGCCGGGAGTCGTCCCGCGCAAAGCAAGCACCGCATTGTTTCCCACGCTCAGCCGGGGAACTGCCGCGGCACGGGACATGGGTGCGTTCCCCCGGACCGTGGACCTTGGTGTGGCCCAGGCACCACAGACCCGGAAAAACGCGCAGGCCCAGGGCTGAGCCCCGGGCCAACGCAACATCAGTGAACTCCCCCGCAGGCGGGAACAAACGCAAGGCCGGCGACGGGGAGTCCCATGCGACTCCATGAACCAGCATGGTTACAGGGAGGGCTGGACTCCGAATGCCACTGCCAGCTTCATGATCTTCTCGGCACGGCCCAAACGCGGGAGGTCGGAGCCGTCGCGGATGACTCGGCCGTTGGCTTCGAAGTCGTTCATGAAGTCCGTGGCCCATGCGACGTCCGACGGTGTGGGGCTGATGACCTCGTTGATCACGGTGGTCTGGTCAATGGCCAGGCACAGTTTGCCGGTCATGCCCATGGTGACGGTGATGCCGGTTTGCTCACGCAGGATCGGGTGGTTGGTGCCAACCGTGGGGCCGTCAATGGGGCCCGGGAGGTTGCCCACGCGGCTGGCGACAACCAGTTTGGCGCGCGGGTAGGCCATGGCTTCGGGGGTTGCTGCCATGCCGGTGTCGCGACGGAAATCGCCGGAGCCGAAAGCGAGGCGGAACGCACCCTGGGCGCGGGCAATGTGGTTGGCTTCCTCGATGCCGAGGGCGGACTCAACCAGGGCGACCACGGGAGTCTTTCCGTCCATGCGGTGGTAGGACTCAGTGACCTGGTCTGCGGATTCGGTCTTGGCCAGCATCACGCCGAGCAAGCCCGGGGTGCCGCGCAGTCCGGCGAGGTCGTCGGCCCAGAAGGGGCTGGTGGCATCGTTGATGCGGACCCAGGCCTGACCGCCGGCGGCCAGCCAGTTCACGACATTCTCGCGTGCGGCATCCTTCTGGGAAGGGTCAACGGCGTCTTCGATGTCAAGGATGATGGCGTCTGCCCGTGAACCCGCGGATTCGTCAAAAAGCTCCGTTTTCATGGCGTTCACCAGGAGCCATGAACGGGCGATGTCGGCGGGAATATTGCGGGTAGGCCGAACCGATTCGGCGGCGATGCTAGACGTCATGTATCTACCGTATCCGCCCGGCGGCTCACAGAGCGAAGAAATCAGCCCGGTTGTGAGGATCAATACGAACTAAACCCCATATGACTGTGGAGTCCCGCAGTATGAACGCACGACGGCGGTACGCGCCAGTCATGCACAGCTCACTTGTCGCTGTTGTTCACAGGGCTCAACGCAGCGTCTTTGTGTCCCCGGGTTGCCAGGGAAGGCCCAGGATTTCGTCCTGTTTCGGGCTGTTTCGCAGCGTTTCCGGCCGTTACCCGGACACTTCCCACCCGCCGTCGAAATGGGCTTTCATCGTTCCCAAGCCGTTGCAGACGTTTCCCAGCAAACCGGCCCGCCCAACACCTGCAATCCATCGAAAGTAGCTCCCATGAAACTGCACCTGCCCCTGCTGAGCGTCGCGGCCGCCGTCGTACTAGCGCTGACGGTCAGCGGCTGCGGCGGCGCTGCCGAAGCCGGACAAGCCAACCAGGCCGGAAACGAAGTGAAGGAACTCCGCTACCAAGGCTCGGCCAACAACGTGACGTTCCCCGAACTCGCCGCAGACCTCGGATACCTGGGCGACCTCAAATTGAACTGGGTTGGCAACACCACCAGCGGACCGCAGGACATCCAGTCGGCGGCGACCAACCAGACTGATTTCGGCGGCGCGTTCTCCGGAGCGGTGGTCAAGCTCATCGAAGCCGGTGCACCCGTCAAGGCCGTCACCAACTACTACGGCTCGGACGAAAAAACGTTCAGCGGGTACTACGTGAAGGCCGACAGCACCATCAAAGAGCCCCGCGACCTGATCGGCAAGAAGATCGCCGTCAACACCCTGGGCGCGCACCATGAGGCCGTCATCAACACCTGGCTGACCAAGAACGGGCTCAGCTCCGAGGAGATCAAGCAGGTCCAACTGGTCCCGCTGGCCCCGAACGACACCGAAGAAGCCATCCGCCGCGGACAGGTGGACGCCGGAACCCTCGGCGGTGTGCTGCAGGACCGGGCCATCGAAGCCGGCGGACTGAGGTCCCTCTTCAGCGATGTTGAGCTGTTCGGCACCTTCGCCGGCGGACAGATCGTGTTCCGGAACGACTTCATCGCCAAGAACCCGAACACCACCCGCACTTTCACCACCGGCGTTGCCAAAGCGATCAAGTGGGCTGCTGAAACCCCTCGCGACGAGGTAGTTGCCCGCTTTACCAAGATCATCGAAAGCCGCGGCCGCAATGAGAGCACCGCGAACCTTAAGTTCTGGAAAAGCCCGGGAGTCCCGGACGCGGGCGTGATCAAGGACGAGGACTTTACCCGTTGGGAGGCCTGGCTGAACGCGTCGGGAATCGTGAAGGACAAACTCACGCCATCGAAGTACTACACCAACGAATTCAACGATCTCGCAGCAAAGAAGGGATAGCCATGACCGCGAAAATCAGCCTCCGGAACGTCACCAAGGAATTCACGGTCCGGGCCACCAAAACCACGAGTGCCACCCGCCTCACCGCCATCGACTCCCTGAGCCTGGATGTCCGCGAGGGTGAATTCCTCACCCTGGTAGGACCCAGCGGTTCGGGCAAGACCACTTTGCTGGACCTGCTGGCCGGTCTTTCAACACCGACCTCCGGCGAGGTGCTGGTGAATGGCAAACCGGTCACAGGACCGGGCAAGGACCGTGCGGTCGTTTTCCAGCAGTACGCGTTGTTCCCCTGGCGGACGGCATCGGCCAACGTTTCCATTGGCCTGGAAGGCGCAGGGCCGGACGGCAAGAAACTGAACCGCCGTGAACGGGCTGCGAAAGCCAGCGAATACCTGGCACTTGTAGGCCTGGCCGGTTTCGAGGACCGCTACCCGCACGAACTCTCCGGCGGGATGAAGCAACGCGTAGCCATCGCCCGGAGCCTGGCCTATGAGCCGGACGTCCTGCTGATGGACGAGCCGTTCGCCGCCCTGGACGCCCAGACCCGCGAGCAACTGCAGGACGAACTCCTCAGGATCTGGAAAACCACGGGCAAGACCATCGTCTTCATCACCCACGGGATCGATGAGGCCGTCTACCTCGGCGAGCGCGTTGCTGTCCTGAGCGCCAGGCCGGGCCGGCTCAAGGAAATCGTGGACATCAGAATCCCGGACCGTGACGGCGAGGAGGACATCCGTTCCAACCCCGCCTTCGTCAAACACCGCCACCAGGTCTGGACCCTTTTGCACGACGAAGTCCGACGTGCCCAGGACGCCGGCCACCGAAAAATCCTGCCGGACGGCAGTGCACCCGACGAGCCCGTAGCCACCCCGGAAAGGAGCGCGGCCTGATGACCACCACGCTCATTCAAAAAGAAGCCCCGCCCAAGACGGGTTCCCCGGCCGACCCAACGGCCGCCGTCGAATCTTCACCGCAGGATGGAGCCGAACGCACGACGCCGGCGCCCGGCAAAGTGCGACGCCTGGCCGCCGCGGCCGGTTCAGCCGCCTGGAAATCCGCAGCCGTCCTGGCGTTCCTGGCACTGTGGGAGCTTGGACCGACCTACTTGGCGAGTCCTTCCACCCGGGTGTTCCTGCCGCCGTTGCACGAGGTGCTGCTGGCCTGGGGCAAGCTCTTCGAAGCCGGCACAATCCAAGGGCACATCGCGGCCAGCCTCACCCGTTCGGTGGCTGGCTTCGGCGCGGCCCTGGTGGCGGGTGTCTCCCTGGGGCTGCTCATTGCCTGGTACGGGCGGCTGAACTCGGTCCTGAACCCCTTGCTGGAACTGTTCCGCAACACAGCTGCACTTGCACTGCTGCCGGTCTTCACGCTGTTGCTGGGAATCGGCGAGGAATCGAAGATCAGCATCGTGGCGTACGCCGCGTTCTTCCCGGTGCTGCTGAACACCATCGCCGGCGTGAAGACCGTGGATCCGCTACTGATCAGGGCAGCCCGTTCTTTGGGACTGAACAGCTTCAGGCTTTTCCAGAAGGTCATCCTGCCCTCTGCGGTTCCCACGATCTTCACCGGTATCCGGATGGCCGGCACGGCCTCCATCCTGGTGTTGATCGCCGCGGAAATGGTGGGAGCCAAGGCAGGGCTGGGTTATCTGATCGTCAACGCCCAAAGCAGCTTCCTCATCCCGGACATGTACGCCGGCATCCTTACGGTGTCCTTGCTGGGCCTCGGCGTGAACTTCCTGCTGGTGGCCCTTGAACGCCATTTCTCCCGCTGGCGCACTGCTGTTGGTGCTGCCTCCTAGAACCACCCCGCTTCTTGGAAGCAACCGGCTTCCTGGAACCAACCCGCGGCATCTGCCGCAACCGTCACAACAAGTAAGGAATGAACCATGACCGTCATTACCGAAACCAAACTCGGGTTCGCCAAGCTGGGCTCCCGCATCGGCGCCGAAATCCGTGGCCTGGATATCAGCGGAGACCTCAGTGAGGACACCGTCGCGCAGATCAGGGCCGCGCTCAACGAGCACAAGGCACTGGTGTTCCGGGAGGCCAACATCTTCAGTGACGAGGCCCAGGTGAAGTTCGCCTCGCACTTCGGGCCACTGACCAAAGCGCACCCCACGGTGGCCTCGGTGGAGGGCGAGGAAAATGTCCTGCCGGTTGACAGTGAGAACGGCTCGGCCAATAACTGGCATACGGACGTCACCTTCGTGGTGAACCCGCCGCAGGCTTCAACTCTGCGCAGCATCGATCTCCCTGCCTATGGCGGCGAGACGCTGATTGCTTCCTCGGCCGGCGCTTACCAGGACCTCCCGGAGGAGTTGCGGAGCTTCGCGGACAACCTGTGGGCCATCCACACCAACGACTACGACTACTCCGTCCCGAAGAACCTGGAGCACTCCAACGCCGAAGAGCGCCGCAAGGAGTTCACCCGCCTGAAGTTCGAGACCGCCCACCCCGTGGTGCGGGTCCACCCCCTGACCGGCGAGCGCGGATTGTTCATTGGGGGCTTCGCGCAGCGGCTCCGGATTGTGGGCTTGTCCAATACGGAATCAAAGGACATCATCCGCCTGCTGCAGGCGTACGTGACGCGTCCGGAGAACGTGGTCCGGGTGAACTGGGAGCCCAACCAGGTTGTCCTGTTCGATAACCGCATCACCCAGCACTACGCCCCGGACAACTACGACGGCCAGCCGCGCAAGCTCAACCGCGTGACCATTGCCGGGGACATCCCGGTGGGTATCGATGGCAAGCCCAGCCAGGCGTTGCAGGGTGATTCGAGCACCTACTCCGTGGTGGCTCCGATCAGCAGCGCATCGTAGCCATGTGTTGCTGTCCCCACCCAACTGAGTCGCAGTGAGCGCGTTTTCAGAGGCCATAACGCGCACAACTGCGACTCAGTTGGGTTAAAACCGGGGTTAGGGGATGTTGCTCCCCCGGGCTGCCACCCACAATCCGTACCACTGGGCACGGGTCATTGTGGCGGCAACTGAGGCGGCATCGGCGCATGCCTTGATGCGCCCGGGATTGGTAGTGCCGATCACCGGCGAGATGCCGGCGGGGTGCTTCATCAGCCAGCCCAGCAGCACTGACTCCGGCGTGGTGTTCTTCTCCCCCGCCAATTTTTCAAGCATCTCCGTGGCCGCCGACTCCGCAGGCGACAACTCCGCAGCCGGTGCACCCGTATATCGCCCCTGGGCCAGGGAACCATACGCCTGAAGTTCGATTCCTTGAGCCATGCAGTGTTCCAGGGTTCCGTGCGGGAAGCTGAACCCCAGCCCGTCTGCGTGGTTGACCAGCACAGTGCTCTCCAGCCAATCCCGGCGGAGCAGGCTCATTTCCAGCTGGTTCGCCACGATCGGGGTCTCCAACTGGTCCTGCAGGAACGCGATTTGCGCACCGGACATGTTGGACACGCCCAGTTGCCGCACCTTGCCTTCGGACATTAACTGCCCGACGGCGTCCGCCACCTCACGGGGGTCCATCAAGGGATCGGGCCGGTGCAGCAGCAGCACGTCCACGTAATCTGTCTGGAGTCGTTTGAGGCTCCCGTTGACCCGTTCCAGAATGGCTTCCCGGCTGAGGTCATAATGCGTCTGGAGTCCGCGCTCCCCCAGCCTGATTCCGCATTTGGTCTGCAGCTGGATCTTTTCCCGCAGACCTTGCGAACGGGCGAGGACTTCACCAAAGACGGCCTCGGACTTTCCACTGCGATAGATATCCGCATGGTCGAAAAGTCCAACACCAATCCCCTGTGCAGCTTCAACCACCGCAGCGGCCTGATCGATCTCCGCGGCGCCGTAGGATGTGCCGTCCCAGGGGCCGCCGAGTCCCATGCAGCCGTATATGAGGCGTCCCCGCCCGTTCGCATTCGTCATGGTTTCAGTATTGTCCTCAGCGCTTAGTCGCTGCTGACAATCCACGCGGTGGTATCTGAAGGCAGCTTGCCATCCTCCAGGGGTTCACTGGTTACCACTACGTCACCGTCAGGCAGTTCAACCGGTTCACTGCCGAAGTTGGTGACGGCGTGCCAGCCACCCGGGCGGCTGAAGTGCAGGACGTCCGGGTTCCCGGTTTCCACCCACTGAAGTTCCTCCGCTGTCTGGAGCTTGCTGCGCAGGTGCAGTGCCTTCTTATAGAGCTCCAGCGTGGAACCTTCCACGCCTTCCTGCGTGGATACTGCGTAATCCTTGAACCACTCCGGCTGGGGAAGATGCGCTTTGCCTGCACCGAAGCCGAAGGACGGGCCTTCTACGGTCCAGGGCAGCGGCACACGGCAACCATCGCGCCCGATCTCCACTCCCGGGTTGCGGAAGAAGGACGGGTCCTGGCGTTCTGAGTCCGGAATCTCCGCGACTTCACGCAGGCCGAGCTCTTCACCCTGGTAGAGGTAGGCAGAACCGGGGAGGGCAAGCAGCAACAGCGTCGCGGCGCGTGCACGACGCAAGCCAAGTTCGACGTCGAGCTCTTCGGCCGGTGCGCCGGCCAGCAACCAGCCCTTGCCGTCCTGGCCCTTGGGCTCGCCGCCGGTGATGTCCTGTGCAGCATTGGTTCCCTGGGCAACGGAACCACCCTTGGGCAGGCCGTAGCGGGTGGCATGGCGGACGACGTCGTGGTTGGAAAAGACCCAGGTGGACGATGCCCCTGACTCCTTGGCCGCCACCAGGTTGTCGGTGATGATCTTCCGGAAGGCGGCAGCGTCGTAGTCGGACTGCAGGAGGTCGAAGTTGAACGCCTGCCCCAGCCCTTCGGGGCTTGCATAGCGGGCACGGCGGGACTCATGGACCCAAGCCTCGGCGACGGCGGTGCGGGGCGGGTTGTACTCGTTGAAGAGTTTGCGCCACTCGGCATAGACCTCGTGCACTTCATCGCGATCCCAGAACGGGTGGGAACCGTCGGTGAAACCATCCGTGCCATGGGCTTTGGCTTCCAGATCCGCCTTCATGGGCAACGGCTCGGAAAGGTCCTTGGCCATGCCATGGGCTACGTCGATCCGGAAACCGTCAACGCCGCGGTCGGACCAGAATCGCAGGGTCTTCAGGAAGTCCTCACGAACCTCCGGGTTTTCCCAGTTGAAGTCCGGCTGCTCCTTGGCAAAGATGTGCATGTACCACTGTCCGGGCGTACCGTCGGGCTCGGTGATCCGGTCCCAGATGGGTCCACCGAAGACGGAGTCCCAGTCCGAGGGCGGCAGCTCACCGTTCTCTCCCCTTCCATCACGGAAGATGTAACGTTCACGGGCGGCCGATCCCTTGGGGGAAGCCAGCGCTTCCTTGAACCACTCATGGCGGTCCGAGGAGTGGTTGGGGACGATGTCCGCCACGATCTTGATACCCGCCGCATGCAGGGCCTCGACCATTTCGTCGAAGTCCTCAAGGGTTCCCAGCTTCGGATCCACGTTGCGGTAGTCATCGACGTCGTAGCCACCGTCAGCGAGCGCCGAGGGGTAGAACGGGCTCAGCCATACGGCGTCGATGCCGAGTTCCTTGAGGTAGGGAACCTTGGCAGTGATGCCCTTGATGTCTCCGAGTCCGTCCCCGTTGGCGTCGTGGAAGCTGCGGGGATAGATCTGGTAGACGGCGGCCTGGCGCCACCAATGTGGGTCGGTCATGCGGTCTGCTTCGGTACGGTGTGCCTGAGTGGCCGAGGTGCTCACGAAACTCCTTTGATTTAGTATCTAAATTTATATCCCGGACCAGTATGAAACGGCCGGACGTTGCAGGTCAACAGGCCTAACCCTTCACAGCGCCCTGGGTCACGCCTGCCATCACCCAACGCTGCGTGAACAGGTAGGCAATGATCGCCGGGGCCATCGCCATCAGGTAGGAGGCGAAGGACACGTGGTAATTGTTGCTGAACTGCGTTTGGAAAAGGTTCTGCCGCACGGGAAGCGTCTGCAGGGACGGATCGGAGATGATCAGCGAGGGCATCATGAAGTCGTTCCATGCATAGAGGAATGCGAAGATCCCCACCGTGGCACTCATCGGCGCAAGCAGCGGGAAGATCAGCTTCCAGAACGTCTGCCAGGTGGTGGCACCGTCGATCCTGGCACTTTCCTCCAGTTCCATCGGGATGGACCTCAGGAACGCGGTGAAGAGCAGCACGCTGAAGCTCAGCTGGAACATGGTGGCCAGCAGGATCACTCCCAACGGATTGTCCAGCCCCAGGCGGCCCGTGAGTTGAATCTGGGGCAGTGCCACCACCGGGAACGGAATAAACATCGCCCCCAGCAAATAGAAGAACGAGTACCGGAACAGGCGGCGTTCCCAGTTCCGTACGATCGCGTAGGAGGCAAATGCCGCCAGGATGATGGTGGCCAGCACCGTCCCCGCAGTCACAAGCAAGGACACGCCGGCACCCACAGGGAAGTTGGTCAGTGTCCAGGCCTGCACAAAGCCATCGAAGCTGATGGGGGCCGGGAACGAGAAAGCGTTGCCATCCACAGCCTGGCCCTGCGTCTTGAACGCCATGGAGACCGTGACGTAGAGGGGCAGAAGCACAGTCACCGCGCACAGGACCAGCACGGTGGTGGCCGGCCAGTTCACCCGCTCCATCGCAGAGCCGGATTTGCTTGAGGCTGGCTTAGTGGTCATCGATTCGTTGGTCATTACAGTGCATTCCGTCCACGGGTCAGCGAAAGCTGTACGAGAGAGATCACGATGGCCACCACGAAGAAGATCGTGGCGTTGGCCATCTGGTAGGCGTAGTCACCGCCGTTGAAGCCCGAGATGACAGTCATCGCGATGCTTCTGGTTGAGGTTCCCGGGCCTCCGTTTGTCAGCCCCACGATGATGTCGTAGGCATTGAGGAAGCCCTTGAACCCCAGAATGATATTGATGACCACGTAACCGGCCACCAACGGAAGAGTGATCTTCACCAATTGCTGGAATTTGCTCGCGCCATCAATTTCAGCGGCCTCGTAGACATCTCCAGGCACTGCCACAAGGCCCGCAATATAGATGAGCAGCGCGCCAGGCACAGCCTGCCAGGCCGTCACCAGCACAACTGCTACCCATGCAAAGTCCGGATTGGCCAGCAGGCTGCTTTCCAGCCAGGGGATCCCGGCCGCGGCACCGAGCGAGGGCAGCGAGTTGGAGAACAGGAAATTGAAGACGTAGGCGATGATGATGCCCGAGACCACCATGGGGATCACGAAGACCGTCCGCAACGCCGTCTTCATCCGGATTCGCGCAGTGAGACCCACAGCCAGCAGAAAAGCCACCAGATTGACGGCAATGACCGTAACGATCGAGAAGCCGAAGGTGAAGAGGTAGCTCTGCAGGATGGCGGGATCACTGAAGATCGCGATGTAGTTGGTCAGGCCTACGAAGTCCCAATCGCCAATGCCGATCGAGTTGGTGAAGCTGAAGAAGATTCCGATGATGCCCGGAACGGTGATGGCCAAAGTGAACAGGATCAGGCTGGGCAGCAGGAAGATGTAGAAGATGGGCTCGACCCGGCGCTTGCTGCCTCCCCGCCGGGGATTTGGGTGTGAGTGACCGCGCTTCCGGCTGCCGCGCTGTAGGCCCGCCTGGCGCGGGCCGCCCTGCCCGGGTGTCGTGGAGGTGGTGATGATGGACATGATGTTGACTCCCTGGTCCGGCACTACTGGCGGAACGCCAGGCGCGCCCAATCTGCGTCGAGTGTGCTGAGGGTGGTTTCCGGGTTCGCGCCGAACACAAGTGCTTGGGTGTAGTTCATGATCGGGATGGTGCGGGGCACCAACACCGATGGTCCCTGGTACACCTGGGCCGCGTCGTAGTACTGCACCATCCCCTCAATCCGGGGATCGGGGACTACGGCGGAGTCCTTGGTAGGGGTGAAACCCAACTGGGATTTGTTGTAGGCCTCGATGATTTCCGGCCGGTACAGGTACTCCAGGAAGTCCCGCGCCGCTTCCTTGTGTTTGGACGCCTCGGGTATCCAGGCCGCCAGGTCCACGTTCACGCGGACGCGCAGGTCCCGCGGGTCTTCTGTCATCGGCAGGGGAAAGGTTCCAAGCTCCAGGTCAGGGGCCGTTTTGGCGATCTCACTGAAGGCCCAGGGACCCTGCAGGTACATGGCGGCTTTGCCTTGGGAGAAAGCCAGGTTCCCGTCACCGTAGGCCCGGCTGGCAGCATCCTTGTTGACGTAGTTCTTCGCAAGGGTCAACATCTTCTCAACGGGCTGCTCAAAGTCCTTTAGGAACGAGACAGAAGACCCGGGGCCCACATCCGCGCCTTCGTCAGCGAGTTTGTCGAAGAAGTCCAAGGTGTCCATCTGGCCGCCCGCGGAGTAGTCGAACCATCCCTGTGCGATGGTCCAATCGTCCTTCCATGTGGCATAGAACGGCGTTACTCCCGCAGCTTTCAACTTCTCGCATGCCGCGATCAGTTCGCTCCAGGTGGTGGGCACCTTGATGTTGTTGGCTGCGAAGATCTCCTTGTTGTAGATCACCGAGGAGGCCATCACGGAGTACGGTAGGGCACTGGTCCGATCCTGGTAGGAACCGTACTGTTCCATCAGGGGTTTGAGGTCACCGCGGATGCGGGAGGCGGCATCCGTCCCGGACAAGTCACTCAACGCACCACGTTGAACAAAGCGGGACGTCTCCATGTTGTAGTTGGCAAGGGCGATATCCGGTGGATTGCCGCGAACGAAACTTGCGGAAACGACGTCGACGCCGGACGTGTCCAGTACCACTTTCGTCCCGCCTTGGGAGGCGTTGTAGTCGGCAACCAGTTTGGTCATGAAACCAATTGCTTCCCGCTTGCTGAACGTGAAACGGATTGTTTCCCTGCCCGATTCGTGTTCGTGGGACGAGGCCCCGGAACAGCCGGAGAGGAGACCGGCTATGAGTGCCAGCCCCGTTCCCATCACCGCGAAGTGTTTCCTGCGTGTCATCTTCACCGACACCGTAGCCCTTTCGTCTTGCGGACCTCAGTGGCCGCTATGACATCGCGCGGCACTCCTGAACAGCACCGCGGGAAGTTTAGATAGGACGTAAATTTATGACCTATCGCTAACCATGGTGAGTGATGGGCGCCACAGGGTCAAGCTTCTGCCGATATTTGACGTCATTTGCCGAGATGCCCGGTCTCTCTAAATTTATGCACTAAATTTAGAGAGACCGCTCTATCAGACAGATCGAGCGGCTGGGAAAGTGGGAGCGCCGAATGCAGACCGGGACGGCACCGTCAACACAACTGGTACGCAGAGTGAACGCCAGCGCAATGCTCAAGGCAATGCGGGGAGCCGGAGTCCTTACCGGCACGGAACTGATGGACAGCACCGGGCTCTCGCGCGCCACGGTCATCTCAATCTGCGACGAACTGGTCCGCCTGGGATGGCTTCAGGAGCTCGAAAACCAGCGGGGCGCCGGCGACTACGTCAAGGGCAGGCCGGCCCGGCGCTTCATCTTCGACGACAGCGCAGCCAGTGTCCTGGGGATCGACATTGGCGCGCACAAGATCACGGCGATTGTGGCCGACATGGCAGGGACCCCACTCTCCCAGGTCACAATGCCTTTCCGCACCTACAACGTCCCAGCCAAGGAACGCGCCGACGTACTGGACAGGATCGCCGCTGATGCTTTGGAGAAAGCAGGGGTCTCCGCCGACACCGTTCTTGCCGTTTCCGCGGGAGTGGCCGCCCCTGTCAGCCGCGAGGGAGAGGTGCTCACGGTCCAGGAATTCTGGAAATCCTTCGACGTCCGCAGGATCGTCTCCGAGCGGCATGGCTGGCATGTGCTCCTGGAAAATGACGCCAACCTCGCTGCCCTCGCAGAACGCTGGCTGGGCACAGCCCAAGGAGTGGACAACCTCGTGGTCATGCTCGCCGGGGACCGATTGGGAGCCGGAATCCTCGAATCCGGCCGGCTGCTCCATGGCCAGCTCGGTGGCTTTGGAGAACTTGGCTACCTGGACAACGTTGACGGCGTGGGCGACACCTACGGGATAGCCCACTATGCAGTCCTCTGGGGCCAGGAAGCCATGGGCTCAGCCTCAACCTCCAAGCTGCGGGAACTCTGTGGCAATGATCCTGAAGCGCTGACAGCAGAGATGGTGTTCAATGCCGCAGCCGACGGTGACACCGCCGCCCTGGACACCCTCGAACGCCTGGCGCATCGCATGGCCCGGGCAGTCGGCTCGATCAGCACCTTGGTCAACCCCGACCTGGTGGTGATCGCAGGCGCCGTCGCGGCCTCCGCCCATGCCCTGATCCCCGGCATGGAAAAGCAATTGCCGGACTTCACCTTCACTCCACCGCGCCTTGCCACCTCCACCCTGGGCGAGGGCATCGTCTCGCTGGGAGCGGTACGTCACGCCCTGGACTACGTGGAAGACCACGCTTTGGACCTCTACCCCGCTTCATTGCCCCAGCACGCGGCAGCGGCGAGTCAGGTGTAGGCCTGCCCCCGGTACAAGCCTGCTCCCGGTATAGGCGTCCCCCCGGTATAGACCCGCCCCGGCCCAGGCCTACTCCGGCATAGACATCGTCCGCAGGTCCAGTTGCCTGAGCACGCGGTCTGCCACTTCCGGATCAGTACCCAGCTCGTTCCGGGCAGCCACCACTTCCTGGCGGGCAGCATCCAACGCGATGGTCTGCACTGCGATGGAGAGCTCCCGTCCGCGCTTCCGCTTCTCGGCAACCGACTCGTTCTGCAGCGTGCCGTCCAGGAGCTCGGCATGGAGCCGGCGCATCTTCTCCTTGACCAGCGCCACCTTCTCTGCCGGGAGTTCTTTCATCAGGTCGTGGTCCTTCAGCGCCGCCACGGCCGCGGACTGGGCCCGTTTGGCCAGGACCTTTGCAGCATCCTGCTCGTGTGAACCGTCTTCGGTAGCTTTCAGTACCCGCATGAGCCACGGAAGGGTCAGGCCTGGGAGCACCAGCGTGGCCAGCAGGACGGCGCAGGCAATGACCAGGATCTCGTGCCGCGCGGGGAATTCGCTGCCGTCAGGCAATGTCAGGGGCAAAGCCAACGCCAAGGCGAGGGTAGCCAGGCCGCGCATGCCGCACCAGGTCAGGATCAGCACTTCCTTGGGGGACGTGGGCTGCAGGAGGTTCCTGCGCCTGCGGGCCGTCAAGGCAAGCAGGCCAAGCCAGAGGAAGCGGACCACGAATACCAGGATGCAGATGATCACAGCCATGCCGATCATCCCGAAGATCGCCGTCCCCTCGTCCCGGATGACGTGGCGGATCTCGAGCCCCACCAAGCCGAAGGCCAGCCCGGTGGCCAGCAGTTCCACGACGTCCCAGAACGCTGTCCTGGTGACGCGCTCGGCGGCGTCCTGCGGACGCGCATGGCGCTGGAGTTCCAGGGCAGTCACGACGACGGCCACCACACCTGAGGCGTGAAGCTCTTCGGCCAGGATGTAAGCCGCGAACGGCACCACCAAGGTGACGGCGCTGCGGGCCACCATGGACGTCACCAGCTTGGTGATGACCTTGGTCAGCCAACCCATCGCGATGCCGATCAGGACGGCCAAAGCGGCTCCGATGACAAACTGCGGGATGACCTCGGGGCCCACTTCCTTCCCGGATACGGTGGCTGCCACGGCCGCCTGGAAAATGACGATTGCCGCGGCGTCGTTGAAGAGCCCCTCACTCTGGAGGACGGTGGTGAGCCGGCGCGGCATGTGCACGCGGCCTGCCACTGACTCGACGGCCACGGGGTCAGGAGGTGCCACCATGGCGCCCAGGGCAATCGCCGCCGGGATACCGATGCCCGGAATCATGAGCCAGGCGGCACCGGCGACTACAGCAGTGGACACAACCACGAGGGCTACGGCCAGCAGCAGCAGCGTCCGCCACCTGACCCGGAACACAGCCCAGGAACTCTTCTGGGCAGTGGCAAACAAGAGCGGCGGAAGGAAGATCGGCAGGATCAGCTCGGGCGAGATTTCAAACTCGGGAAAGCCCGGGATGAAGGTGAGCGCAACAGCCAGCAGGAGCATCAGGACCGGATACGGCAGCCTGAGCCGGTCCCCCAGGCCCACTGCCACCACCGTCGCAAGCAGCAACCCGACAATGAGCGCCAACTGATCCATATTCCTGCTTCCCCAGACGTTGTAAGGCCCTCCCCCGGGCGAAGCCGAAAAAGTTCCCTACAAACATATCCCGCCGGTGCGGACAGTCCACGCGGGGTGGCGGCTCCAGGGCCGGGTCAGCCTTCGGTGAGGGCATCCACAACGTCGTTGCTTCCATCCTTGAACGCGATGGTCCGGTGGATGGTGCCGGGAAGTTCCAGGACTGCCGCGGTCACCAAAGCAACGTTGGCCCGGGAGGTCTGAGTGCCGTTGCCGGGGTTCTCCGGGTCAGTCTGGATCAGGCCTGTGGCGGGCTCGTCGGTGAGGGTTCCCGGGCCCAGGACGGTCCAGTCGAGGTCGGTGGCGCGCAGGTAGTCATCCGCGGCCGCTTTGGCCTCCGCGTAGGCAAAGAACGGGTTGTCCGCGGGGACTCCGTGGTCCTTTGCGGCGCCGATGTAGGACACCATCACGTACCGCTGGACCCCGGCCGTGGCTGCCGCGTCCATCGAGCGGATGGCCGCGTCCCGATCCACGGCGTACGTCCTGTCCGGATTGCCCCCGCCGGCTCCTGCGGACCAGACCACGGCGTCCTGGCCCTCGAACGCCTGGGCGAGTTCCGCCGTCGTCGAGTTTTCCACGTCCAGCACCTGGGCGTTGGCGCCGGTTTCGGTGACATCGGCCACATGGTCGGGATTTCGGATGAACGACGTGACTTCGTGACCTTCGCCACTGAGGATGCGGGACAGATGCAGGGCCACTTTCCCGTGGCCACCAATAATTGCGATTCGGCTCATGGACCCATTCTGTCCCACGGAACGAAAAAAGACCCCGCAGGCGAAAGCTGCGGGGTCTTGCTCTGTAGCGGTGGGGAGGCTCGATCTCCCGACCTCACGATTATGAGTCGTGCGCTCTAACCAACTGAGCTACACCGCCACGAATGAGAAAAACCTGTGCCAAGCCGGTCAAAAACCGCCTTGACACAGGCCCTCATTCAGAGCCCCCCACCGGAATCGATCCGGTGACCTCGTTCTTACCAAGAACGCGCTCTACCACTGAGCTAGGGGGGCAACGAGTAAATACTCTACCGGACGTTTTCAGAAGCTACAAATCGGCGAAAGAACGCGGAAAATCAGCGCCGACACAATTTGCGAAGACGAGGTTTTGTTGATCTATTTTTCGCGCCTTTGGTAGTGCCGCTGCACCTGCCACGGCTCTTTGATTGCTCCAGTCAGGGCAGTCGCAACACCTGCCCCGGGTAGATCCGGTCCGGGTTGGGAACGGTGTCGGCGTTGGTGGCAATCAGCGCTCCGAGATCCACCCCGAACTGCGCCGCGATCCCGCTCATGGTGTCTCCCTGCTCCACAACCACCTCCGTGACGCGTGGAGCCACCGGCCCCTGCTGTCCGGCCCCTGCTGCGGCTTCTGCGGCTGCTTCCTGCGCCTGCGGCTGGACTTCCGGGGCCTCGGGCTCCAAGCCCTCCTGACGCGCCTCCTGGGCTGCTGCGGCATTCGCTGCCGCCTGTTGTTCAGCAGCTTGGGCTGCGGCAGCCTCCGCAGCCTCCCGGTCCGCGGTTGAAACCTCGACGGCGGCAGCATCCTCGGCGGCCTGGTTCACGGCCGTTTGGGCTGCTGCATCCTCCCCTGCCGTTTCGGGGGCAACGGGCGCAGCGTGCTCCCTGTGATCCTTTTCACCTGGCTGCTTTCCGCCGAATCCCAGGTTCTTCTTCACGTTGTCCAGCAATCCCATGGAGCATCCTCCTGCGTTCTGCGTATGTTCAGCCGTGACTCGATCGTACGGCGGAGCACCGTCCCATGGAACCCGGAAACAGGGCTTAAACGCGTCAGGGGGCCGGCTCGAAAGCCGGCCCCCTGATGGGAACTACTGGGTGATGATCACCAAGAAAGTGTTTACCACTTGGAGGTGTTTACCACTTGGAAGTGTTTACCACTTGCCCTTGCGGTTGAAATCGCGGTGTCCGCCTTCGCCGCCACTGCGGGGCTTGCGGGCGCCGTCACCGTGACCGCCGAAGCGGGAGCCGCTGGCCTGGCCACGGTCGCGGTCGCCGAAGCTGCCTGCCGTGCGCTCAGAGCGGTCGCTGTACGAGCGGCCACCACGGTCAGCGGAGGTACGCTCGCCGCCTTCGGACTTGCGGAAGTCCTTCTTGAAGCCGCCGTTGCCCTTGAAGTTGCCGCCGCCACGGTTCTCGCGGTCGCCATAGCCGCCACGTCCACCGCCGCCGCCACCTTGGTAGCTGCCACGGTCGCCGCTGGGCTTGCGTCCGTTGTCCAGTTCGAGGTGGATCAACTCGCCACCGATGCGGGTGCGGGACAGTGCACGCAACTGCTCGGGGCTGAGGTCTGCCGGAAGCTCCACCAGGGAGTGGTCCGAGCGGATGTCGATCCCGCCGATCTGTGCGGAGGAAATGCCGCCTTCGTTGGCAATGGCGCCCACGATGGAACCCGGCATGACGCGCTGGCGGCGTCCGACGGCGATCCTGTAGGTGGCATTGCCCTCGGTGAGTGCGCGGGTCGGGCCACGGGAGCCGAAGCCGTCCTTGGAGCGCTCACGCTTCTGGTACTCGGGAGCTGCAGGCAGTTCCTTGACCAGCAAGGGCTGTCCACCCTGCGCCATGACGGCCAGGGCAGCAGCGATCTCAGCTGCCGGAACGTTGTGCTCTTCCTCGTAGGAGGAGATGAGGTCGCGGAACGCTGCTACATCCTCGGACGCGAGGGTCTCGGTGATGCGCTCGGCGAACTTGCCCAGGCGCAGCGTGTTCACGGTCTCGGCGGTGGGCAGGTGCATCTGCTCCACCGGCTGGCGGGTTGCCTTCTCGATGGAACGCAGCAGGTACTTCTCGCGCGGCGTCATGAAGAGGATGGCGTCACCGGAACGGCCTGCACGGCCGGTGCGGCCGATGCGGTGCACGTAGGACTCGGTGTCGTGCGGGATGTCGTAGTTGATGACGTGGCTGATGCGCTCAACGTCAAGGCCACGGGCAGCGACGTCGGTGGCCACGAGGATGTCGATGCGGCCTTCCTTCAGCGCGTCAACAGTGCGCTCGCGCTGCTGCTGCGGGATGTCGCCGTTGATGGCGGCAGCCTGGAAACCGCGGGACTTCAGCTTGTCGGCGAGGTCCTCGGTAGCCATCTTGGTGCGCACGAAGGCGATGACGCCGTCGAACTCTTCAACCTCGAGGATGCGGGTCAGTGCGTCCAGCTTGTGCGGGCCCATGACCTGGAGGTAACGCTGCTTGGTGTTGGCACCCGTAGTGGTCTTGGACTTCACGGAGATTTCAGCAGGGTTGTTCAGGTACTGCTTGGACATGCGGCGGATCTGGCCCGGCATGGTGGCAGAGAACAGGGCAACCTGGCGGCTCTCCGGGGTCTGCTGGAAGATCTGCTCAACGTCATCGGCAAAGCCCATGCGCAGCATCTCGTCGGCTTCATCCAGCACCAGGTACTGGAGTTCGGAGAGGTCCAGGGAACCCTTGGCGATGTGGTCGATCACACGGCCCGGGGTACCGACAACAACCTGTGCACCGCGGCGCAGGCCGGCAAGCTGCGGGCCGTAAGCCGAGCCACCGTAGACGGGAAGGACGGTGAAGTCGTCTATGTGCTTGGCGTAGGAGGTGAACGCCTCGGCAACCTGGAGGGCGAGTTCACGCGTCGGGGCCAGGACCAGTGCCTGGGTCTTGCGTGAGGGGCCGTTGAGGTCATGGAGTTCGGCCAGGCGGGACAGGGCAGGAACAGCGAATGCTGCGGTCTTGCCGGTACCGGTCTGGGCGAGGCCGACGACGTCGCGGCCTTCCAGGAGCAGCGGAATGGTGGCTGCCTGGATGGGGGACGGCTTCTCGTAGCCGACATCCTGCAGGGCGGCCAGGACGCGGCCATCAATGCCAAGATCGACGAAGCGGACGCCTTCTTCTTCCTCGTCTTCTGCCTTGGGGGCAGCAGGCTCGGTTGCTTCTGCCTTGGCGGCAGGAGCTTCAGTGAAGGCAGGAGCTTCAGTGAAAGTGGGGGCTGCGGACTCAGGTGCAGCGTTCTCGACGGGGGCAGCGGCAGCAGCCGGTGCTTCAGCTTCGGCGGTAGTCTCTGCTGCAACAGCGGACTCTGCGGACTCAGTGGTCTGGGCGTCGAAGTTTTCGTTGAGATTTTCGGTCATAGGGGGAAATTCCTCATCCATAGGGCAGTCGGCGCGGCCCGGTTGGGCTTGGCCGCATTACTCGTCGCGAAAACAGGCAAAGTGCCCTGCTTTCGCAAGAAGTCCGGCGCTATCGCAATCCCATGGCAGGACTTCCCGCTGCATCTCTTGGCTGCTATCCCAGCAGTCTGTACAGCGTTTTCTTTAGCCGGCTCTCCCTATGAAAATGCCCGCACACAATTGCGGGCCCCAACACTTACCAGTCCTGCCTCAAGAATTGGGCAGGAGAAAGGGATTTCCGGAGTGGGGGATGTTTCAAGTGTAGGGCACAGGTGCCTGTCACCGCGACTCCAGAGTCCGCGAATTCCTGGTGAGCTTGTTCACACACACCCTGGCGGCCATCCATGCGGCCCTAGAGTCCGTTCCTCCGGAGTACTTTTTCAAAGACCGGGTGGTAGTCCTCCTGCAAACGGATTTCCCCGTCAGCCTCGGCGTCCAACAGGATCTGCACCAGTTCAGGATCAGGTTCGCTGAACCATTGGCCAACGGTGATGCCGTGCTTGGGAACGAACGTACGGTGGATATGGTCCCCGGCAGAAATGGTTCCGGTCCTAATCACCCTCAGGTACGTGCCGACCCGGCCCGCCTGCGTGAACCGCTTCACCCACTGCGGCTCGTCCAGTACCCGTTGGAAGGTAGCGCAGGGCACGCGCGGGGACGTGACCTCAACCTCCACGTCCAGGCCGATCTTCCACCGTTCACCGATCACGGCGCCGGTGGCCTCGATGCCGGACACCCGCAGGTTCTCGCCAAAGAGGCCTGCCGGTACTTCCCGCTGCAGTTCGGCTGCCCAGAAGTCCGCATCCGCCTGGGAGTAGGCGTACAGTGCCTGGTCTTCGCCGCCGTGGTCCACCCGGTTGGCTTGGACGTCACCGTGCAGCCCCAGCTTGTGGACCTTGACCGGCCCTTCCACCGGACGCTTGTCCATGGCCGTGACTCCCACGTTGCCGGTATCAGGCAGCAGCTGGTGGACACGGCAGACGGCCAGGAGGGAAGCAGCGTTCATGGCAACAGTCTACGGACGGTCCCAAGCCAAAGTGCGGGTTTTCGGTTCAGGGATCAAAGTTCAGGGATCAAAACGGTAGCCCATGCCGGCTTCGGTGTGCAGATGGCGTGGCTCTGAAGGATCGCGCTCCAGCTTCCGGCGCAACTGGGCAATGTAGACCCGCAGGTATTGGGTTTCCTTGGCATAGGCCTGCCCCCAAACCTGCGTGAGGATTTGCTGCTGGCTCACCAGCTTCCCCTTGTTGCGGACCAGGAGCTCCAGGATGTTCCATTCCGTGGGCGTCAACCGGACTTCCGCGCCGTCCTTGACGATTTTCCTGCCGGCCAAATCCACCATGAAATCGGCGGTGGCCAGCGTTGGTTCTTCCTGGCCCGTGACCACACGGCGTGAGGCCACCCGGAGCCTGGCCAGCAGCTCATCCAAACCGAAGGGCTTGGTCACGTAGTCGTCCGCACCGGCGTCGAGCGCTTCGACCTTGTCCTCGGAGGCGTGCCTGGCGGAAAGCACAATGATGGGCATGCTGCTCCACCCGCGAATGCGGCGGATGATCTCCACGCCGTCCATATCCGGCAGCCCAAGGTCCAGCACCACGATCTCCACGGGTTGCTTGGCGACAGCCTGCAGGGCCTCGGCGCCGCTCCCCACGGACAACGCCTGGTAGCCATGGGCCTGGAGGGTGATCTGCATGGCGCGGGCAATCCGGGCCTCGTCCTCAACGATCAGCACCAGCGTCATTGCGGGCCACCGGTCCACAGCGGAAGCGTGACCACCATGGTCAAGCCGCCACCCGGCGTCGGCTCGGCATCGAGCCTGCCGCCCATGGCCTCACAGAACCCCTTGGCCACGGCCAGTCCCAAGCCGATCCCGCCGCCGCTGCTTTGCCCTGGTCCCCCGGAGTCGCCGAAGCGCTGGAACGGCTGGAACATGGTGAGGACGTCTTCCCGGCCCACTCCCCTGCCATGATCAACGATCCGCAGTTCACCGGCCGGCCTGTCTCCCACGGTAATTCCGGCGCCGGTTCTAGCCGTCAGGACCACATCCGAGTCCGGCGCGTACTTTACGGCGTTCTCCACGATGTTGGCCACCACGCGCTCCAGCATGCCCGCATCGGCCTGGACCGGGGGAAGATTGGGCGGAAGTTCATTGCGGAGATGCCGTGCTGGAACTCCGCGCAACGCCTGCGGCAGTACCTCGGCCCAGACGATGCCGCCCAGCAGCGGATTCACCGCATCAGCGGTGATCCGGGACATGTCCAGGAGATTGTCCACCAGGTGGTCAAGGCGGTCCGCATAGTCCTCGATGGTCTCCAACAGCTCCCGCTCCACGTCCGGAGGAAAATCCACGTCCTCCTGCCGCAGGCTGCTGACGGCGAGCTTGATGCCGGCCAGGGGTGTCCGCAGGTCATGGGACACCGCCCGCAGGATCGATGTCCGCATCTTGTTGCCCTCGGACAGCCGGACGTTGTCCCGGCGGCTCTTCACCAACTGCTGCCGCTCCCGGACAGCCACCACCAAGGCACCGAACGCTGCCAGCAGCCGCTGGCGTTGCGGGGACAACGCTCCCCCGCGCAGCAACAGCGTGTACTGGGGATCAACGACGGCGGCATGATCGGCCGCGGCATGGGTCACCGGCGGATTCGGGCCGGCGCTGGCCAGGACCTGCGAGACCGGAGATGCACCCGGAAGGGAGGGCGCCCCCGCTGCTGCAGTGCCCAACAGCGTCACCGCTTCCATCCCGAGGTTGGCCCTGACCTTCTCCAGGAACGTTTCCAGGCTTCCGTCCGAACTCAGGATCCGCAGGGCCAACCCGCTCAAGGCAGTGGCTTCGGCTTCCGAACGCGCCGCTTCCTGCGCGCGCCTGGTAGCCAGGCCCACGGCAAGTGCAACGCCACAGGCCACCGCAAGGAAGACCACCAATGTGAACAACGTCGTGGGATCGGCAATGGACAATGAGCCCACCGGATCGGCAGAGAAATAGTTGAGCAGGAAGCTGCCCAGGACGGCGGCCACCACGGCCGGCCACAACCCGCCGATCGCGGCAACAGCAACCGCCACGGCAAGTTGGAGCAGCATGATCATGGAAAAGTTGCGGAAGCCAAAGACCGTCACCAGAATTTCGACGGCGGGCGGCAGCAGCAATGCCAGCACCAGGCCGGCGATGACCCGGTTCCGGCCAATGCCGTGCACCGGCGGGAGCCGAAGCAACACGCCGTCGTCGCCGTTGCTCTCCGCAGTTGGTGCCGCCATGGCTCCATCCTTACACGCTTGCCACAATGGGGAGTTGTCCCCAATTACGTCTGTCAGCCGTGCCTGCGCCGCCTGCAAGGACTAGGCTTGCTCTGAGCATTCTGGTCCGGCGTGGCGCCGGGCACATCAACGGTCTATCCAGGGGGATATATATGGGCCCGAAAGACAGCCCTGACGCATCCGGCAATAATGGCGGCAGCAGGGACAACAACCCGGACTTTGGAGCGGGCAACAATCCGCCCAAGCCCCCACCCTGGCAGGTGCCCAAACCCGACCTCCACCCGGAGCTGTTCACCCCCGTCCAGGACGGCGGACAAGGGGGAAACCAGCAACCCAGCCAAGCGGGCAATCAGCAGGGCAACCAGCAGGGCAACCAACAGGGCAACCAGCCGCCTACCCGCCAGGGCAAGGCTGCGAAGAACAAGAAGGTGCCTGCGGGAGCCCCCTCCGGCGCAGCACCCCGGCCAGGCCAACCCCAGCCGGGCCAGCCACTGCCAGTAGTGGATCCCTTCGCCCGGGAACGCGAACGCGGCGAGGCCGAGGCTGCCAAGAAGAAGAAGCGCTCGCAGCGTCGTACCGTAGTGGTCGGCCTCGGCGTGACAGCGCTGCTGGCCGGAACCATCACCGCAATCGTTGCCAGCAACGAGCAGGAAGCTGACTACGCGCAGGTTTGTTTCAATGAGGAAACCGGCGAGCGCGTTGACGACAACCAGTGTGACAACAGCAGCTCGGCAGGCCGAAGCTCCGGTGTCTACGCCTGGTACTTCTACTCCCGGGGCGCCAGCGTGCCTGCTGTGGGGCAGAACCGCACCGCCTACCCCAGTTACACCAAGAACGTTCCCACAGGAGCCAAGTCCTCCACGGGCTACAGCACCAAGGGCGGCACGGTCAGCCGCGGCGGCTTTGGCAGCAGTTCCAAAAGCGGCGGAAGCTCGGGAGGCTAGGCGTGCGTCGACTGCCCTCCGTGCCCAGGCCGGACTGGAAGCAAAAGATCGAAGAACAGGGCCTGGTATTTTCCACTACCACCATGCCCAATGGCCGGAAGATCGAATACTGGAACGAATCGGCATACTACGAATTCACCGTGGACGAGGTGGAGACCCTCGAGAAAACCGCGGAAGACATGCACATCATGTGCCTGGAAGCTGCCAAGTACCTGGCAACCGGAGCCATGGGCGATCTCGGCATCGGGCAGCAAGCACTGGAGCTGGCCGGTGAGTCCCTCCTGGCTGCCGACGTGGATGTCTACGGTCGTTTCGACTTCATCTACGACGGCAAAGGCGGTCCGGCCAAAATGCTGGAATACAACGCCGATACCCCTACCGGGCTGATCGAGGCCTCCGTGGCCCAGTGGTTCTGGCTCCAGGACGTCTTCCCGGAAAAAGACCAGTGGAACGGTATCCACGAGGCCTTGATCCGGCAATGGAAGAAACTGCAGTTCCGCACCGGCATGAGCACCCTCCATGTTGCGCACTCGGAGGCTGAGGAATCCGGCGAGGACTGGATGACGGCTGCCTATATGCGCGACGTGGCAAGCCAGGGTGGCTGGACCACCATCGGCATCAACATGTCCGACATCGGCTGGGACCCCAACCTGAACCGGTTTGTGGACCTGGATAACTTCATGATCAGCACCATGTTCAAGCTGTACCCATGGGAACTGATGATGAAGGAGCCATTCGGGCAGCGCCTCCTGCAGCGCGCCCACAATCCGCGCTGGGTGGAGCCGGCTTGGAAGATGCTGCTGTCCAACAAGGCGCTGCTGGCTGCCCTGTGGCATCTCTACCCTGACCACGAGAACCTGCTGCCCGCCTACCTTGGCGATCCCGGTCCCCTCAAGGAATGGGTGGCCAAGCCGCTGCACGGACGCGAGGGCGACAACATCCGCATCCACGCCCCGGGCATTGAGATCCAGCAGCCCGGCGGTTACGGACGTGAAGGCTGGTGCTTCCAGCAGTACCACTCCCTGCCTGACTTTGATGGCAACCATCCCGTCCTGGGTCTCTGGGTGGTGGATGGCGAGTCCGTCGGTTGCGGCATCCGCGAATCGGATGGCCCCATTACGGATTACTTCTGCCGCTTTGTCCCCAATACCATTGACGCCCCGGCGCCCATCGCGCCCACTGCTACTTCCTACGGAGCTGCACTATGAGCACTGAAACCTCGACGCCGGGTGGCGGCCCAGCGGGCGGCGACCGTACCGCCGTCGTACCTTCCAAAGGCCTCCACGCCGGGATCCTTGATCTTGGAGACTCCGTCATGCTGGGGCTGGCCTCCACGGCGCCGGTCTATTCCCTGGCGGCTACCCTGGGCCTCATTGTTGCCGTCAACGGCAACTACACTCCGTTGATCCTGATCCTCGGCTTCATCCCGGTCCTGTTCATCGCCTATGCCTTCCGCGAACTCAACAGTGCCATGCCTGACTGCGGCACCACGTTTTTCTGGGCCCGCAAAGCGTTCGGCCCCTGGGCCGGCTGGCTTGGCGGCTGGGGCGTGGCCCTTGCCGGAATCGTGGTTCTGGCCAACCTGGCGCAAATTGCCGGCAAGTACCTGTGGCTGCTGATCGGTGACGGTTCCCTGGCCGATAACACCTGGCTGGTTACGGCCACCGGGGTGTTGTTCATCGTGTTCATGACGTACGTGAACCACCGCGGCATCCGGCTGGGCGAACACGTCCAGCGCACCCTGACCTACATCCAGTACATTTCGTTGGGCATCTTCGCGGTGGCCATCGTCTTCAGGATCGCCGGTGGCGCCCCTGAAGGACAGGCCTTCGACTTCGAATGGTTCAACCCGGCCGGCGCATTTGCCGATCCCGGCGCCGTAGTCCACGGGGTCCTGCTGGCCCTGTTCATCTACTGGGGCTGGGATACCTGCCTGGCGCTCAATGAAGAGACGGAAAACCCGGCCAAGACGCCCGGACGTGGCGCTGTTATCTCAGCATCCGTGCTCGTGGCGATCTACGTTTCCGTGGCCCTGCTGGTGATGATGTACGCCACGATCGGTACCGACGGCATTGGCCTGGGCAACGAGGCCAACCAGGACGACGTCTTCCTGGCCATGAAGGACGTCGTGCTGGGCCCGTGGGGCTGGCTGATTGTTGTGGCTGTGCTGGCGTCGGTCCTGTCCTCCACCCAAACCACCATTTTGCCCACCGCGCGCGGAACGTTGTCCATGGGAGTGCACGGTGCGCTGCCGGCCCGTTTTGGCAAAGTCCACGAGCGTTTCATGACCCCGGGCTTCTCCACTCAGGTCATGGGAGCGGTGGCCGTAGTGTACTACGTGGCCATGAGCTTCCTCAGCGAAAACCTGCTGTCCGATTCCATCAGCGCCATCAGCTTGTTCATCGCGTTCTACTACGCCCTGACCGGGTTCTCCTGCGTGTGGTTCTTCCGCTCGACGCTCCGGGACTCTGCCCGCAACCTCTGGTTCCGTGGCATCCTGCCGTTCCTGGGCGCGCTGTCCTTGACCGCTGCGTTCTTCATCTCGGCCGTGCAGATGTGGGACCCCGCTTACGGAGATACGCAGATCTTCGGCATCGGTGGGGCGTTCGTCAGCGGCGTACTGCTGCTGGCTTTGGGCGTGGTGCTGGCCGTCGTCTGCCGCTTCGCTCCGTCCACCCGCGGCTACTTCACCGGCGAGCGTCCCGAGGTTGCGGTGGTCCGCGGCGAGTAGCCGTTGCTCCACGGGCTGCCCTGCCCGGACATCATGGATGACCTGGACACCATGGAGGTCCCGGGCATCCCGGCCTCGACAGACCGGGCCGCTTTAGACAAGAAGGGCCGGAAACCCGTACCGCGTGGTTTCCGGCCCTTTCTGTACTCCTCTGTACTCCCTACCGTTCCGTACTCCCTGCCGTGCGATTGCTTCCGTTCCTGAACGAGAGCAGCCTCAGCGTTCGTTCCCCGAAGGCGGGCAGGCTCAGCGTTGCCGCGAGGCCCACTGACGCAGCCGGGTGGGCACATCCGGAACATCTTCGATCCTGACCGCGTGGCGCCGCAGCACCACGAACCAGCACACCAGGATGGCCACGGCACAGAATACGCCCGCACTCGAGGCCATGATCCACAGACCCGGCGTCTGGACATTCAGGTCGGGGGAACCCAGGACGGTGCCGATGGTTTTGGGTGAGAAGAAGAACACCAGTGTTGATACGGCCAGCACGGCACCCATCACTGCGCGTTGGGCCTTGTAGCGGGCGGGCGTCTCCTTGATGGTCCAGGCGAACGCCGGCAGGACAACGGCCATCCAAACCCAGTGGTGGGACCAAGAGACCGGGCTGATGAGCAGCATGGCAAGTGCCGTCGTCGAAATGGCGATAACGCGGGCGCCCTGGGCGCTGGCCGTCCTGACCAGCACCGTCGCCAGGATCACCGTGGCCAGGCTCAATGCCATCCAGGGAAGGTTGACGGCGTCGTGCGGGACACCGAAATGCAGGAGGGCGCCTTTGATCGAAAGGTTGTCCACGTAGCCGGCGCCGCCAATCCTGGAAGTGTCGGGAAGGATTTCCAGCCAGAACTGCAGGGATTCAGCGGGCCTCAGCAACCAGCCGAGCAACACCGTGCCGGCGAAACCCACAGCCATGTTCGCCAACCCGCGCCAGTCCTTGCGCATCAGGAAGTACAGGCCGAAAACCAACGGCGTCAGCTTGATGCCCGCGGCGACCCCCACCAGTAAGCCTGTACCCCGGAACCCCCACCCAATGGAAAGCCTCTTTGGCAGCCGTTTGGACAACCCGCCCAGGAGGTCGATCACCATCATGCCCATAAGGATGATGTTGATCTGTCCGAACGCCAGGGTTTCGCGCCAAGGTCCCAGGAGCAGGACCGCGAGGAACAGTCCGGCTGCAATCCAGCAGCTCTTGGTCGAGGACAGGGCGCTGCGCAGATCGGGTTTGGAAGACCAGTACCGGACGATCGTGACCGCCACCCAGGCAGCCAGAGCCACACCGGCGACGTTGAACACCAGCAGTGCCGACGCTTGTGGCAACCGTGCCAGCAAACCGAAGACCAGTGCGGCGAACGGCGGATACGTGAACGGCAGTTGCGGGCCTCCTGCCGAGGCGACGGTTGGACCGTAAAGGTCCGAAGGAGAGGTTCCTGACTGGTTGAGGATGCTTCCACCGAACCAGTAGACGCTGAAGTCCAGGCCTTGTTTGGCCCAGTCCGCGAGCATCAACCAGACCGGGACAGCCAAGACAAACAGCGGCAGCAGGCGAAGGGCAACAGAGGACCGCGAAGCCCCGGTGCGCGGTGGTGCGGCTTCCGCCTTGGACCTTAAATCGACGTCAGGCAGTGCCATGCAAAATCCCCCAAGTTAACCAAAGCGCAACGGGGGAAGTGTGCTGCCCCCGCCTCCATACTACTGAAGGGGCTCCATGTGCCGGTGGCTTGCCATGACCCACTGCGCCGGCCTGCACCCTAGGATGCTGGAATGAGCGATTCAACGACGAACACCTCCGACGTCCTGGCCCTGGACTCACTGCTGACCGTGGACGAGCTGGCTCTTCGTGAAACAGTCCGTGATTTCACCGCGCAGCGCATCCGTCCGAACATCGCGCGCTGGTACGAGGACGCCCATTTTCCCCGCGAAATCGCCCCGGAGTTGGGCGAGCTCGGCGTCCTGGGCATGCATCTGGAGGGTTACGGCTGCCCGGGCAGGACCGCCGTCGACTATGGCCTGGCCGCCATGGAACTGGAGGCCGGCGATTCGGGGATCCGTACGTTCGTCTCGGTGCAGGGTTCCCTCGCCATGACGGCCATTCATCGGTGGGGCTCTGAGGAACAGAAGGAGCAGTGGCTGCCGCGGATGGCCGCCGGCGAACTGATCGGGTGCTTCGCGCTGACCGAACCCAGCGCGGGCTCCGACCCGTCGTCCATGACCACCTTCGCCCGTGAAACGACTGATGGCTGGGTCTTGGATGGTGCCAAGCGTTGGATCGGGCTCGCCTCGATCGCGGATGTCATGGTGGTCTGGGCGAACACTGGCGAGGGCATTCGGGGCTTCCTTGTGCCCGCCGGAACAGCCGGGGTCGCAGCGACGCCGATCGAACCCAAACTCTCCATGCGGGCTTCGGTTCAATGCGACGTAACGTTCGACGGCGTCGAGCTGGGTCCGGAGGCCATCCTCCCGGGTGCCGCTGGACTTCGCGGACCGTTCACCTGCCTGAACGAGGCCCGTTACGGGATTGCCTGGGGTGCGATGGGGGCTGCCCGCGACTCGTACGAAGCCGCGTTGGAATACGCCGGAACCCGACTTCAGTTCGGCCGACCGCTGGCCGGCTACCAGCTCACCCAGGAGAAGCTGGTGAACATGCTCGTGGAGATCCAGAAGGGCACCCTGCTTGCGCTGCACCTGGGCCGCCTGAAGGACGCCGGCCGCCTCGAACCCCAGCAGATTTCCCTGGGCAAGTTGAACAACGTCCGCGAGGCCATCAAGATCGCCCGGGAAGCCCGCACCATTCTTGGCGGCAACGGTGTCACGCTCGATTACTCTCCCCTGCGGCACGCCAACAACCTGGAATCCGTGCGGACCTATGAGGGCACGGATGAAGTGCACACCTTGATCCTGGGCCAGCACATCACCGGCATCGGGGCCTTCCGCGGCTGACCCACCCAGGTAAGTGGCAGTTGGGTTGGGTCAGGGTTCGGGAAGGACCACAAGGTTGAAGTAGCCGCGCAGGCCCTTCGCCACATCTACCTCGTCCGGGGCCAGCAACCACTGGGTCTGGAGCCCGTCCCACAGGGCAACCAGGGACATGGCAGCTTCATCAGGATCAACTCCGGGACGGAGCCTGCCCTCGGCGGCGAGTTCGGCAAAGCGCAGCGCGTAACTCTTGCGCAGGCGGTCGAACCGTTCGGTGAAGTACACCCGCCCGGGGTGGGAATCGGTGACGGACTCCGCGCAGAGGACGATGTAGAGCTCCACCACGCCGGGAATGTTTTCGTTGAAGAGCGCCGTTCGGATGACCGAGTCAACCAGGCCCTCTTCCATGTCGTCCGGGAAAGCGTCGCCGGTGATTTCATCGCGGCGCTCAAGGACTGCCATCAGCAGATCGCGTTTTGACGGGAAATAGTGCAGCAGGCTGGTTTGGCTCAGACCCACCTTGTCAGCGACATCCTGCAACGATCCGCCACGATACCCGTGGGCAGCAAACACCTCGTGGGCAGCGTCCAGGATGGTGCGGCGCCGTTCTTCGGATTTTGCGTAGGGGCCCCGCCGCGCTGCGCGGCCCACGTCCTTTGTGGTCATGGCTAGCCAGTGTACATGCGTGTTACGGGTCAAAAATGAAATTCGAGTAACTACTCGAATTTTCTGTTACCGTGGTCACACTTGCCGCGGCGGGACCCTCGGATCCAGGCCTGCGTCATCGTCAACCTGACACGAAGAGGTGAAGGCTCATGACCCCATTCACGCGAAGACAACTCCTGGGCGCAGGCCTGGGCACAGCAGCCATGGGCCTGCTGGCCGGATGCGCAACTCCTGGAACGCAGTCCGTCAACGCCGCGCCCACCATCCCCGCAGCAGGAGAGCCCGTCCGGCTCACCTACTGGGCCTGGCTCAAGGATTTCCAAAAGGTCGCCGACGTCTGGAACGCTGAGAATTCGAACATCCAGGTGGATGTGGTGTGGATCCCCGGCGGCAACTCCGGCGGATACCAGAAGCTTTACTCTGCCCTGGCAGCAGGGGGTGGGCCTGATCTTGCGCAGGTCGAGTTCCGCTCCATCCCCGAGTTCATGCTGGTCAATGGCCTGGTGGATATCTCCCGCTACGGCGCCAACGAACACGCCCACCTCTACGACCCCACCTTGTGGAAGCAGGTCAGCTACACCGGAGGCGTCTATGGCATCCCCCAGGACGCCGGCCCCATGGGCATGTTCTACCAGCCGGCCATCCTGGACAAGGTAGGCGGCAGCAACCCGAAAACCTGGGACGAGTGGGCCGCGTTGGCCGCCGAACTTCGTTCCGTGGACAGCTACCTGGACTGCTTCCCCATCAGCGATGCTTCCCCGTTTGCTTCCTTCGCGGGACAGGCCGGTGCGCAGTGGCTGCGTCCGGAGGAGGACGGCTGGGTCATCAACATGACCGATGAGGCGACGCTGAACACGGCGCGTTTCTTCGATAAAGCGATCGACGCCGACCTCGTCACTACCGCGTACGGCGCCTTCTCACCGGGCTGGTTCGCGGCCGCGGCCAAGGGTGGCATTGCCTCTACCATCACCGGCAGCTGGGGCGATGCCCTGGTCCAGGGAGTCAGTGGTTCCGAAGGAAAGTGGCGGGCCGCCCCGATGCCCACGTGGGGCGATACGGGCTTCGGCTCAAGTTACCTCGGCGGTTCCACGGCGGCGGTCCTGGCCAACAGCAAGCACCCCAAGGAAGCACTTGAGTTCGCGGTGTGGCTGACCACGTCCAAGGAGGGCATCGACGCCCAGATCAAGAACAGCGGCATTGGCTGGTCCCCCAACCCCGACTTCATCGGAACTGACCGCCAACAGCCCTCGGCGTTCTTCGGTGGCCAACGCTATAACGAGGAAGTATTCGTCCCTGCCACCAAGCAGCAGAACCCGGACTGGTCCTGGTGGCCGGTAACCCAGCAGTCCTTCAACATCCTGAGCGACGGTTTCCGCAAAAAGGCCTTCGGTACCTCGTTGGTGGATTCCGTTGCCGCTTCGGAGCAGCAGATCATCAGCGTTTTCAAGAACAAGGGCCTTACCATCCGGAAGGAAACGGCATGACGACCACCCGCACCTCACCTACCGTGCAGCGTCCCGCCACCGCAAACCGCTCAGGCAAACAGATCAAACAGGCCGGCAAGCGGAACGGCGCCGCCGCCCGGGCTCCCTGGGTGCTGCTGGCACCATTCCTGGCCCTCTTCGTCCTCACGTTCCTGCTGCCCATCGTGGTGGCCATCATGTCCAGTTTCACCAAAGTGACCCGCAGCGGGCTCTTCGGCGAAGCAGGCGTGAGCAGTGAGTTTGCCGGTTTCAGCAACTACGCCCAGGCCCTGGCTGACGGCAGCTTTGTTGCCTCAATTGGCAGGATGCTCCTGTTCGGCGTGGTGCAGGTGCCGGTCATGATCGTCCTGTGCACCGCGTTGGCCCTCATGCTCGAGTCGGCCTCGGCAAAGTGGCCTGGATTCTTCCGTGCCGCCTACTTCCTGCCTTACGGCGTCCCCGGTGTCATCGCGACCATCCTGTGGTCCTTCCTGTATGTCCCCGGCCTCAGTCCTCTTTTCGATGCCGCCAAAGTGGTGGGCCTGACTCCCGATTTCCTCGGTGCGAACAGTGTGCTGTGGTCCATCGCCAACATCGTCACGTGGAGCTACACGGGCTACAACATGCTGATCATCGTGGCGCAGCTGAAGGCCATTCCGGTGGAACTCTATGAGGCAGCCAAGGTGGACGGTGCTTCCACCTGGCGCGTGGCGCGCAGCATCCAGCTGCCCCTCATTCGTCCTGCGCTCATGCTCACCACAGTGTTCTCCATCATCGGAACCCTGCAGCTCTTCGCGGAGGCACAGGTACTCAAGACTGTGGCTCCGGCCATCGACAGCCAGTACACGCCTAACCTCAGTGCTTACACCACGGCCTTTGCCTACAACGACTACAACGTCGCCGCAGCCCAGTCGGTCATCATCGCCGTGGCCGCCTTTGCCCTGTCCTTCGCCTTCCTCGCACTGACGAACAGGAAGTCCTCATGACCGCCACCGCCACGAAGCCCACCTCCACCGCCGTCCGCAGCAAACCTTCCGCAGGCCCTGACCGCTCAGCCGGACGACGCCGGTCATCGACCATCATTGTCACTTCACTTCTGGTGGTGGTGGCCTTGTACTTCCTCATTCCCGTGTACTGGGTCTTCGTGGCCTCCACGAAGTCCACGGCCGATCTCTTCTCTACCAACGGTTTCTGGTTCGCCCCGACGTTCTCCCTGTGGGAGAACATAGGCCGCGTGGTCAGCTATGACAACGGCATCTTTGGCCGCTGGTTCCTGAACTCCGCGATCTACGCAGGCGTCGGCGCACTCCTTGCCACCTATTTTGCTGCCGCTGGTGGCTACGCGCTGGCCAAGTACCAGTTCCGGGGACGGAACCTGGTCTTCGGCACCATCCTGGGCGGCGTGCTGGTGCCCGGCACGGCCACTGCCTTGCCGCTCTTCCTGCTGTTCAGCCAGATGGGCCTGGCGAACACCTACTGGAGTGTCTTGCTGCCCTCGCTGGTCTCCCCCTTCGGCCTGTTCCTGTGCAGGATCTATGCCCAGGCCACCGTAGATACTTCGTTGATCGAGGCGGCCAGGATCGACGGCGCCGGAGAACTCCGGATTTTCCACACCATCGGGCTCAAGGTACTGACCCCGGCGTTGGTCACCGTGTTCCTGTTCCAGTTGGTGGGCATTTGGAACAACTATTTCCTTCCCCTGGTCATGTTGTCCGACTCTGAGCTCTACCCCATCACGCTCGGACTGAACAACTGGCTGAGCCAGGTTGACCGTTTGCCTGAATTCTATGAACTGACCACCGGCGGAGTGCTGCTCTCCATCATTCCCCTCAGCATCGCCATGATCGTCCTGCAGCGCTTCTGGCGCGGTGGGCTGACAGAAGGAGCCGTCAAGTAATGATCCCGTCACCCGAGGTCCACTACATCACCGATACCGCTCCGGGTACCGGGAACAGGGTCCCGGCCCGCTCCTGGCTGCACACTGACGCCCCCACCCTGTCCCTCAACGGCCAATGGCGGTTCCGGCTTCTCCCCGGGGCTCCCGGCACAGCAGGCGGCCGCGGCGTCCTTCCCCCGGGCGAGGCCGTCGAAGGAGTCGGCAAGGAAACCCTGGACGACACCGGCTGGGACCGGATCCCGGTTCCCGCGCACTGGGTACTGGAGGGCGAGGGTGCTTACGGGCGCCCGATCTACACAAACGTGCAGTTCCCCTTCCCCACCAATGCCCCGCACGTCCCGGATGAGAACCCGACAGGTGACTACCGCCGCTCGTTCGAAGTGCCGGAAGGCTGGAACAACGCCCAGAAGACGGTGCTGCGTTTTGACGGCGTCGAATCCCGTTACAAGGTGTGGCTCAACGGCATCGAAGTCGGTGTAGGCACCGGCAGCAGGCTGGCCCAGGAATTCGATGTGACCGGGGCCCTTCGCACCGGGCATAACGTGATTGCGGTCCGCGTCCATCAATGGTCGGCATCGAGCTACGTTGAGGACCAGGACCAGTGGTGGATGCCCGGCATCTTCCGCGACGTCACACTCCAGGTCCGCCCCAACAATGGCATCGACGACGTCTGGCTCCGGACCTCCTACACCGCGGGTGCCGGGGTCATCGACCCCGAGATTACTGCGGACAAGGCCGCCTACCCGGTCCGGCTGTCCGTTCCGGAGCTGGACGTCGACGTCGTCTGGAACTCCCCGGCCGACGTCGCCCCGGTGGCGATCACCGCCGTCGAACCTTGGTCCGCCGAGGTTCCGCGCCTCTATAACGCAACCGTGCACAGCGAGGGTGAGACCATCTCGCTTCGGCTGGGCTTCCGCACAGTGGAGATCAAGGGTGACCGGTTCCTGGTAAATGGACGGCGGGTGGTGTTCCACGGTGTGAACCGCCATGAAACCCATCCCGACCGCGGCCGCGTGTTTGACGAAGACTTTGCCCGTGCCGACCTCGCCCTGATGAAGCAGTTCAATGTCAATGCGATCCGCACCAGCCACTACCCACCGCACCCGCGCTTGCTGGACATCGCCGACGAGATGGGATTCTGGGTGATCCTCGAATGCGACCTGGAGACGCACGGCTTTGAACGGCATAGCTGGGTGGGCAATCCCAGCGACGATCCGGCGTGGCGTGAGGCGTACGTGGACCGGATGGAACGCACGGTGGAGCGGGACAAGAACCACCCCTCAATCATCATGTGGTCCTTGGGCAACGAGTCCGGGACCGGCGCCAACCTGGCAGCGATGTCCGCGTGGGCCCATGCCCGGGACACCGGCAGGCCTGTCCACTACGAAGGTGACTACACCGGTGCGTACACGGACGTTTACTCGCGGATGTACTCTTCGGTTCCGGAAACTGAGGCGATCGGCCGGGATGACTCCCGATCACTCCTGCTCGGGTGTTCCGCGGCGGAGTCCGCCCGGCAGCGTACCAAACCGTTCATCCTGTGCGAGTACGTCCATGCCATGGGAAACGGTCCGGGTGCGATCGACCAGTACGAGGACCTGGTGGACCGCTTCCCGCGGCTTCATGGCGGGTTCGTGTGGGAATGGCGTGATCACGGCATCCGCACAACCACGGCCGATGGCACTGAATTCTTCGCCTACGGCGGGGACTTCGGCGAGGTTGTCCACGACGGCAACTTCGTCATGGACGGCATGGTCCTCTCCGATTCGACGCCCAGCCCTGGCCTCCATGAATACAAACAGATCGTCGCTCCCCTGCGGTTGGGCTTCTCCACGGAAGCGTCCGACGCCGGTACCCGCCGTTTCGTCTCCGTCGCCAACCTGCGGCATACGGCAGATGCATCGGACGTGGTCCTGCGTTGGCGCACTGAGCTGGATGGTGTCCGGCTTGATTCCGGCGAACTGGACATCCTCACACAGGAAGGCGGCCAGCTTGCTGCGGGAAGCACTGCGCGCATTGAGCTCCCGGATTTCGCTGCCATGGAAGCGGGTGAGTACTGGCTGACTGTGGAGGCTGTCCTCCGCAAGGACACAGGCTGGGCTGAGGCCGGGCACGTGGTGTCGGCGGCGCAGCTGGAGATGACCGAAGCCCCCGCAGCATTGAGGGTTCCGCGTCCCGGGACATCCGCGGCGCGTGGGGACGTGGACGTGGAAGGGACCCTTTCCTTGGGCCCGGCCGTCTTCGAGGCGGGCCGGCTGGCCTCCCTCGCAGGGCTGCCCGTGTCCGGACCACGGCTGGAACTGTGGCGTGCCCCTACGGACAACGACGCCGGCGCCGGCCGCGGGAGCTACGACCACGCCGATCCGTGGCTCAACAACGGAAACGGCACTGCTGCCCCATCCATGGAAACGGTCTGGCGTGCTGCCGGCCTGGACCGGATCACGGCAAGGGTGGAGAAGGTTTCAGCCGGCGGATCCGAGGTGGTGGTCCAGACCCGCTACGCCGCCGCCGATGCTTCCCAATGGGTCACGGTCGAGGAAAACTGGCAGCTCTCCGGCGGGGAACTGTTCCTGCGCGTGGACATCGTCCCCAGCACTGGCTGGGACATCATTTGGCCTCGCGTGGGGCTCCGTTTTGAGCTTCCTGCATCCGTTGACGGGGCATCCTGGTTCGGCACGGGACCTCGGGAATCGTACCCCGACAGCATGCATGCCACGCTGGTGGGACGATACTCGGCGGGCATTGACGAGCTCACGGTGCCGTACGCCAAACCGCAGGAATCGGGACATCGCAGTGCTGTCCGGTCGGTTGACCTGCAGCAGGCAGGTTCCCCGTGGCTGAAACTCGACGCCGTCCCGGACTCCCGCGGCCGCTTGCCCGGTTTTACGCTCACCAGGCACACTGCGCAGGAAGTCTCAGCGGCGGATCACCCGCACGAGTTGCCGGCAAGCCAGGGCAGCTACCTCTATCTTGATGCTGCCCAGCACGGCCTTGGGTCCAGGGCTTGCGGACCGGATGTGTGGCCGGACTACGCGTTGCGTCCGGAAGCGCGGACCTTGACGTTCCGGATCACTGAGGCGGGCTGAAACCCCAGTTGTGAGGCCCGCTCTGCATGGTTTATCGAGCGAATAGCGCGCAGAGCGGGCCTCACAACTGCATTCGGGCACCGGGCAGGTCAGGCAACCGCGGCGGGTCAGGCAACCAAGCATCCGGGCAAGTCAGGCAACCGCGGCGGGTTCCTTCTTCACGGCGTCCTTCCGGATGGTGGCACTGATCACTGCGGCCACGGTGCACATGGCAGCTGCTCCCATCCAGGCGTAGTTGTAGTGCCCGGTGGCATCCCTGATGAAGCCGGCCATCAAGGCGGCCACGGCTGCACCGAGTTGGTGGGCGGCGAACACCCAGCCAAAAACAACTGAGCCGTCCGCGCCGAACACCGAGCGGCAGATCGCAGCGGTGGGAGGCACAGTGGCCACCCAGTCGAGCCCATAAACCACCACGAAGATGATCATGCTCGGCTCAACAGAGGAGCCCAGGAGCAGCGGCAACACCAGCAGCCCGATCCCGCGGAACTGGTAGTACACCGCCAGCAGGATCTTGGGATTGAAGCGATCGGTCAGCCACCCTGAGGCGATGGTCCCCACGATGTCGAAAATCCCGACGACGGCCAACAAACCGGCAGCAGTGGTCTCGGGCATGCCGTGATCGTGCGCCGAAGGGATGAAGTGCGTGCCGATCAGTCCGTTGGTGGTTGCTCCGCAGATAGCGAACCCGGCAGCCAGAGCCCAGAAAGTGCGCACCTTGCTGGCCCGCTTCAGGACTTGCAGGGCCCGGACGGCGGCATTGGCGGAGTCCTTCGGCGGGACAAGTGAAGGCGACTCGGCAATAGCGGCCGGCGTGCCAGCCAGCACCGGGGCGGGCGTTCCGGCCGGCGCCGGGGTGGATCCGGCGTCGTTGTGGTTGCCCCGGGTTTCGCCCACGGCGGGTTCCTCCGCCCCGTACGGCAGGACCCCGACGTCGGCGGGTGAGTTACGCAGCCACCGCAGCACCAGCGGGACCACGGCGAGCGCACCGGCGGCGATGAGCAGCGAGGCTCCCCGCCAGCCCGGGTTCTGGGCCAGCGCAGCGATGAAGGGCAGGAACACCAACTGGCCCGCGGCACTGCCTGCGGTCAGGATGCCGATCACCAGTCCCCTGCTCTTGGCGAACCACGTGTTGGCGATGGTGGCCGCGAACACCAGTGCCATGGAGCCTGTGCCGAGGCCGATCAGCAACCCCCAGGTGAGCAGGATCTGCCAGGACTGGTTCACGAACACCGTGAGGGCAGAGCCCAGGCCGATGAGGCACAGCGCCAACGAGGTGACCCGGCGGATGCCGAAGCGCTCCATCAGGGCTGCAGCGAAAGGTGCCGTCAGCCCGAACAGGACCAGATTGATGCTGACCGCCAGCGACAACACCGTGGTGGACCAGCCGAATTCCTCCTGCAGCGGGACCATCAGCACGCCCGGCGCTGCACGGAAACCCGCAGCTCCCACCAAAGCGAGGAATGCCACTGCGGCCACGAACCAGGCCGGGTGGAGCCGACGGCGCTTGCTGGTGGATGCCTTCTTTTCCGGCGGTGCCCCGGTGACGTCGGGAGCTGTCATGCGGGGATCTCCGTTTCAGGGGAATCGCTCGTGTGGTTTTCTTGTGGTGCCACGGCCAGTGGCAAGGGATGGTTGCTGCGCTTGAAGCTGTGCCAGCTGGTGTTGGCTGCAGTCAGGTGGATACCACAGTGGGTGCACGTGTCAGCTGACGTTGTTGCCTCCCCGCAGTCTGTGTGGATGACCTTCATGTGCGGCCCATCGTGGGGTGCGTCCAGATTCTTCCCGGCCCAGATGATAATGGCGTTCAGGACGGGCAGGGCGTCCTCGCCCTTGGGTGTGAGGACATATTCCTGCCGGGTGCGGATGCCGTCGTGATAGGGGCGCTGGGCCAGCAGGCCTGACTCGACAAGCCAGCCGAGCCTCTTGCTCAGGACGTTGTCTGCAACCTCCAGCTGTTGCTTGATGGCCTCGTACCGGCCGTTGCCCAAGAAGATCTCGCGCAGGACCAGGCTTCCCCAGGGGTCGCCAAGGACATCGAGGCCACGGGCCAGGCTGCACGGGCGTGCTGACCAGTCAGAACGAAGAGGCATGAGCCCAAAGTAGCTGACTTCTCTCAAGAAAGCCAAGGCATCCAGCGCCCCTCCCGAATGTGACGTACGCGACACACCCCGCCGGTTTGCTCCGCTTTCACCTCGGGTTCACCAGCGCTGATTAGGCTGGCCCGGTCACCTCTGACCACGAAGGCACCCCTGAATGTCCTCGAACAACCCTGATATGGTTAATCGTTCAACCGATGCGTCCGGACTGTCCCGCCGCGGCTTCCTCGGCACCGCAGCTGCAGCGACGGCGCTCGCAGCCACCGGTTCCCTCCTGCCGCCATCGGTCCAAGCTGCCATGGCCAAACCAACCCCGCCGGGGAGCCTCCAGTCCATCAAGCACGTCATCATCCTGATGCAGGAGAACCGCTCCTTTGATCACTACTTCGGCTCGCTGCGTGGCGTGCGGGGCTATGGGGACCAAGCCGTCACCCGCCTGCGCAGCGGCAAGTCCATGTTCGAACAGCCACGTGCCACCGGCGGGGACGTGCTGCCCTTTTCCCTGCGGAAGGCCGCCGAACTCGCCGGCAGGCCCGGTACGGACATCCAGTACCTGGGCGATCTGGACCACTCCTTCAACGGAACCACCACGGCGTGGAACAACGGCTGGTGCGATCAGTGGGTTCCAGCCAAGAGCGCTTCCACCATGACGTTCTACGAACGCCAGGACATTCCACTGCAATACGAGCTCGCCGACACCTTCACCATCTGCGATGCCTACCACTGCTCCGTCAACGGCTCCACCAACCCCAACCGCAACTTCCTCTGGAGCGGCACCACGGGCACTGAGCCAGGCAGCTCCAAACGAGCCGTCACCAATGCGGCCTACGGCTACGACCACGGTGGCTATGACTGGACCACCTACCCCGAACGCCTTGAGCAGCAAGGGGTCGGGTGGAAGATCTACCAGGATTGGGACAATTTCACGGACAACGCGGTCGAGTACTTCCAGACCTTCAAGGCAATCGGCCGAAAGATGCTTGCCCAGGTGGACGGAAACCTTCGCACCACCGAGGAGTTCTACGACCGGCTCCAGGACAAAACACCCGCCGAGCAGGACCGGCTCCTCGCGCAATTGGAGAAGGGCCGCGCCGCCCTCACGGATGCCGAGCGCGCACTGTTCGACAAAGCCATGTGGCGTGGCCGTCCCAACACCCTTCTGGAACGCCTCGGCACGGACATTTCCGATGGAACGTTGCCTCAGGTCAGCTGGCTGGTGCCCTCGGCAGCCGATTCCGAGCACCCGGGCGCTTCCACTCCTGTGGGCAGCGCAAACTTTGTGTACCGCCTGCTGGACATCGTGGCCAGCAACCCGGACACCTGGGACAGCACGGCAATTTTCCTGAACTTCGACGAAAACGACGGCTACTTTGACCACGTCCCACCGCCCGTCCAGCCGCGACCGGCGTCGGGCGAGTCCACGGACTGGACCACCGCCCGGCCCATCGGATTGGGACCCCGCGTACCCATGACCGTGGTTTCGCCGTGGACCGTTGGCGGTTACGTCAGTTCTGAAATCTTCGACCACACCTCGGTGCTCCGCTTCCTGGAACGCTGGACCGGCGTTGCGGAACCGAATATCTCGCCCTGGCGCCGCGAGGTCTGCGGTGACCTGACCGGCGTTTTCAACTTCACGTCCCCGGGCACTCCTCCAGTTCTTGACCACCCAGCGGCAGTGCCTGCCAAGATCAGCCGCTGGCGCCCGAATCCCCCTTCCGAGCAGGTAGCCCCCGTCCAGGAAACGGGCAGCCGCCCGGCCCGCCCGCTCCCCTACCGGCCCCGGGTTTCGGCCACCGTCCAAACCGGAGCCCTGGCCCTGACACTGACCAACCAGGGAACCCGCTCCACCCACTTCACGGTGTACGGCCACGCCGGCGAGGTCACAGAACCCCGGCACGTGGACGTGCTCGGAAGCCAGAAGGTGGAACTCCCCGTCACCGCCGGCGCGTTCGACGTCGTCGTCACCGGCCCCAACCGGTACCAGTACGAACTGAAAGGCACGACGGCGGGCGCCGCGTCCGGCGTCGACGTCACCGTGACCGGTCGCCGCGGCAGGAAAGCCGTGGAACTGGAGCTGGGCAACAACGGGACGGTGCCGGTGACCGTGAAGGTGGAATCCCTTCAGTACGCCGAGGACCACCAGACCGTGAAGCTCAAGCCCGGACAATCCAGGAAGATTGGCTGGGACACCGTGGAGGGTTGGTACGACCTTCAGCTCACCTCGGCCGATGACGCCTCGTTCAGGAGGCGCCTGACCGGGCGTGAGGAAGACGGCCGGGACGGCATCTCAGGCTAGGGGCTCCAACCGCTCCGGCCCTTGTTCGCCGCGCAAACCGCGCATTTTGCCCCCCGGGTGGGGCTGGCGGACAGGGGCCGGATGCAGGGCTAGGCTACGGGCTTTCGCGTCCGCGAGGGATGATATGCCACAGCCCAATAGACCAGCATGGCAATTCCGCACACCACACCCAGGCTGGAAATCATGAGCTGCCATCGGGTCTGCGGGTCCTTGCCCCACTCGGCAGCGCCCGCCCATACGGCAAGATTCTTGGGCGTCATGAAGAAAGCCACCGTGGAGCACGCCACGATCACCCATCCGGCGGTGCGCATCCGGCCCGATCGTGACGGTACCCGGTGCATGGCGAAAGCCATGCTGGGCAGGGCGACAGCAACCCAGACCCAGTGGTGGGACCAGGAGACAGGGCTGATCAGGAGCATCAAAATGGCGGTTGCCGATACTGCAATGAAGTTCTCCTCAGCGTCCACCGCCCACTTGATGATGAGGCCGGCAAGGACCACCAGCCCGAGGGACAGGACCATCCACACCACGTTGGTGAGGGTAGAGTCCGGCATTCCAAAGTGCAGCAGGAGTCCCTTGACCGAAAGGTTGTCAACGTACGCCGGTCCGCCAATACGGCCGGTGTCGGGCAGGATCTTCGTCCAGAAGTCCACGGAGGCCTGGGGCAGCACAGCCCAGGCGAGGGCGATGGAGCCAAAGAAACCCGCAGCCATCCACCCCAGCGCCTTGAAGTCGCGGCGCACCAGGAAATACAGGCCAAAGGCCAAAGGAGTCAGCTTCACCCCTGCCGCCAAGCCAATCAACAAGCCTGCGGGCCACCGGATTTCACCTGCGCGGACCTTGCCGTGGAGGGCGAAATCAGCCAGGATCACGCCCATCAGGATGATATTGATCTGCCCGAAGACAAAAGTATCCCGCCAAGGTCCCAACAGCAGGATGGCACCTGCCCCCACCAAAGCCGTGGTCCGGAAGCGGTAGTCGGCAAACGCCTCACGCCAGGTCTTCAAGCCGAAATAGTGCCGCGCCAGCCAGGCGGCAACCACAGCGGCGCCCACCAAGGCAGCAAGGATGAACACCATGCTGCCCCCAAAGAAGCCCATTGCCGCCAACACCGTAAAGAGCAACGCTGCGAACGGCGGATAGGTGAACGGCAGCCCCTCCCGGAACGCGTAAAGGTCGCCGCCTTCCAGGACCTTGCCACCGCCGTAAAAGTAGACCTCGAAGTCATTCAGCGCAGGCTCGTAGTCCGTATAGAGGAACCACACAGCCACGGCGAGGGTCAGGGCACCGGCCACAGTGAGGATCCAGCCCCGCTGCGTGGTGGAAGCCACCGTTTGTGAAGGAGAAGCCACAGTGTCAGCCGTTGCTGATCTTGGCAAAGGCCTGTTCAAGGTCAGCGATCAGGTCCTCGGCTTCCTCGATCCCGCAGGACAGGCGCAGGAGATTGACGGGTACGGCCAACTCGGTGCCCTTCACCGAGGCGTGGGTCATCTCCGACGGGTAGTTCATCAGGGACTCGATGCCGCCCAGGGACTCGGCCAGCGTGAATACCGAGGTTGATTCGGCCACCGTGCGTGCCGCTGCCTCGCCGCCCTTGAACTGCACGGAGACCATGCCGCCGAACTTCTTCATCTGCTTGGCAGCGAGCTCGTGGCCGGGGTGGTCAGGCAGTCCCGGGTAGAGCACTGCTTCCACCTCGGGGCGCTGCAGCAGCCACTCGGCCACTGCCTGGCCGTTATCGCTGTGGCGGTCCATGCGAACGCCCAAAGTCTTCAGCCCACGGGTGGTGAGAAACGCATCCATGGGACCCGAGACCGCGCCCACGGCGAACTGGATAAAACCGATCTTCTCCGCGAGCCCGGCGTCCTTGACCACAACGGCACCGCCCACCACGTCGGAGTGGCCGCCGATGTACTTCGTGGTGGAGTGGACCACCACGTCGGCACCCAGGGCGAGCGGGGTCTGCAAGTAGGGAGATGCGAAGGTGTTGTCCACCACCAGGAGGGCACCGGCGTCGTGCGCTACAGCGGCGAGCGCTTCAATGTCGGTGATCTTCATCATGGGGTTGGACGGCGTCTCCACCCAGACGATCCTGGTGTTGTTGGCAGCAACGGCGGCCGCGACGGCGTCGAGATCCGACATGTCCACCGGGGTGTTGCCGATGCCCCAGTCACCCAGGACCCGGTTAATGAGGCGGTACGTGCCCCCGTAGGCGTCGTTGCCCAGGACGATGTGGTCTCCAGGGCGCGCCACGGCACGGATCAATGAGTCCTCGGCCGCCAGGCCGGAGCCGAACGAGAACGCGGCCGTGCCACCTTCCAACGCGGCAAGCTGCTCCTGCAGGGCATCGCGGGTCGGGTTCCCGCCGCGGCCGTACTCGTAACCGGAACGCAAGTTGCCGATCCCGTCCTGGGCATAAGTGGAACTGAAGTGCAGCGGAGGCACCACAGCACCGGTCCTGGGCTCGAAGGCCTGTCCGGCGTGGACGGCGCGCGTGTTGAACCCGGTGTTGTTGGTGGCAGACATGGAAGCTCCTCGTGGTTCGTGGGACGGATGGTTCACGGCGCCGGCTGGGACCGGACGCCTTGGCGTGGGTTGCGCCTAGTTGCTCAGGTAGGCCAGGAGGTCATGGCGGGTCAGGATGCCCACCGGGGCACCCGCGAACGTCACCATGACGGTATCGACGTCGGACAGCAGCTCGCGCGCGGCCGAAATGGTTTCCAGGGAGCCGATCACCGGAAGGCGTGCACCCATGTGTTCGGAGATCTTGTCCATCAGCTTCGCTTCGCCGCGGAACAGTTTGCTGGTGAGGCTGCGTTCATCCACGGCCCCCAAGACCTCACCCATGACCACCGGCGGTTCCTGTGACAGGACCGGGATGTGGGAGACGCCGAACTCGTTCATGATGTTGATGACGTCACGGACGGACTCGTTGGGGTGGATGTGGACGAGGTCGGGCATTTCGCCCGTCTTGGACTTGAGGACCTCCCCCACCGAGGACTCTTCCCCGCCGGAGAGGAAGCCGTAGGAGCGCATCCACTGGTCGTTGAAGATCTTGGCCAGGTAGCCGCGGCCGGAATCCGGCAGGATCACCACTACAACAGCGGACTCGTCCAGGTCCTTGGCGGCCTGCAGTGCTGCTACGACGGCCATGCCGGAGGAACCGCCAACCAACAGGCCCTCTTCCCGGGCAAGGCGGCGGGTCATGGAGAACGAGTCGGCATCGGAAACTGCGATCACATCGTCCGCAACGGAGGGATCGTAGTTGGCGGGCCACATGTCCTCGCCCACGCCCTCAACGAAGTAGGGCCGGCCGGTGCCGCCGGAGTAGACCGAACCTTCCGGATCCGCGCCGATGATCCTGACCGGGCCGCCGTCGGACTCCGCACGGTCAGCGGAGACTTCCTTGAGGTAGCGGCCAGTGCCGGTGATGGTGCCGCCGGTTCCGGCGCCGATGACCACGTGCGTGACCCGGCCGTCAGTGTCCTGCCAAATTTCCGGGCCCGTGGACTCGTAGTGGCTGCCGGGGGCGGCGGGGTTGGAGAATTGGTCAGGTTTGAAAGCCCCGGGGATTTCGCTGACCAGGCGGTCTGAAACGCCGTAGTAGCTTTGCGGGCTGTCCGGAGCCACTGCCGTGGGCGTCACCACGACCTCGGCGCCATACGCCTGCAGGACGGCGCGTTTGTCCTCGCCCACCTTGTCAGGCACCACGAAAATGCACTTATAGCCTTTTTGCTGGGCTACCAGCGCCAAGCCCACTCCAGTGTTTCCCGACGTCGGCTCAACTATGGTTCCGCCCGGCTGCAGCCGGCCGTCCTTTTCCGCATCCTCGATCATCTTCACGGCGATCCGGTCCTTGATGGATCCGCCGGGATTGACGTACTCGAGCTTCACCAGGACGGTGGCTTTGATGCCCTCCGTAACGTGGTTGAGTTTGATGAGGGGCGTATTGCCGATGAGGTCCAACACGGACTGGGCGTACTTCATAAGTACAAAGTTACCGCCTGCCCGGTGCCCGGCTTGCTTTCGCCCCGTTGGCTAGGTGCCTGCGGACGTGTCGGTCTGCCACACACCCAGGACATTGCCCTCAGTGTCCTTGAAGTAGGCATACCAGCCCATGGTGGGCACCGCGTCCTTGGCTTGGACCACGGTGCCGCCGGCTGATTCCACGTGTGCCAGCGCTGCATCGATGTCCTCAACGTCGATGGTCAGGATCGGGGTCTTAAGCGCGTCCGTCCGGGGAAAGAGTGCCCCGTTGATGGCCCCCGGCTCCGTTGGCGTACCTGTTTGTTCATCGGAGGGTGCCGTAATGGCGATCGTGTAATCCATCCCTTGCATGGGGCTCAGGTTCCAGCCGAAGGCACTTTGGTAGAAGGTGTTTGCCCGGTCTGTGTTGTCCGTAGGAATCTCGAAGTGCACTATAGCGGCCATGGTTCGCGCTCCTTGTACCTGGTTTTTCATGGCGTATGGCGCGGCCCACCCACGCCACACCAGGGAGTCTAGACCCGGGCGGCTGCCTGCCGTAAGGGGTCCGGACAGCAGATTGTCAGCCGGACGTGGGACCATAAAAACATGACCATCGCAGACGCCCCGCCCGTTGTTGCGGCCGCGGCGGACGCGGCCGTCAGGTGGCATCCGGGCGGCGCCTTCCGCTTGGACCAGACCATGTTTCCGCTCATGCGGGGCAACGGGGACCCGTCCTTCGCCGCGCAATCCAACGGCTTCTGGATGGCGTTCACCGCGGATTCCGGGCCGGTCTCGCTGAGGTTGTCGGCAAGCGGATTGGGCGACGAATGCTTCGTGGACGCCCAAGCGTGGGGCCCTGGGGCCGGCGACGCCATTGCGGGGGTGCCCAGGCTTTTGGGCGCCCACGACGATTGGTCTCCGTTTGATGAGCCCGCTTTCCACGCCACGCTCCCCCGCCTGGTCACAGAAGCACGACGCCGGAACCTGGCTTTGCGGCTGCCCTCCACCGGGCGCATGGTTGACTCCCTGGTGCCCACCATTCTGGAGCAAAAGGTCACCACGCTGGAGGCACGTCGTGGATACCGGTACCTGATGCACCGGTACGGAACCCCTGCCCCCGGCAAGGCTCCCGCGGGGTTGCTGGTGCCTCCCACTGCCCGGCAGTGGCTGGCAGTTCCGTCATGGGAGTGGCACAAGGCCGGGGTTGGGCCACAGCGTTCGGCCACGGTGATGCGGGCGCTGCAGTCCGCCGTCGCGCTTGAACGGCTGGCAGGCCTTGATCCGGCGCAGGCGAGCGCCGGGATGCAGACGATTCCAGGGATCGGCATCTGGACGGCGTCGGAGGTAGTCCAGCGGACACACGGCTGCCCGGATTCGATTTCCGTGGGTGACTACCACTTGGCCTCTTACGTGGGCTACGCACTGACAGGTCGGAAGACCGACGACGCGGGCATGTTGGAACTCCTGGAGCCCTGGCGCGGACAGAGGCAGAGGCTGGTCCGCATGCTGTACCTCAGTGGTTTCCGCAAACCCACCTTCGGGCCACGGATGACGGTTCAGGATCACCGGCGCCACTAAAAGCGTTGCTTAGAGGTGCAGGCGGGATACCGCTTCCTGACGCATGTCCACCTTCCGGACCTTGCCGGAGACTGTCATGGGAAAGCTTTCACGCACATCCACGTAGCGGGGGATCTTGTAATGGGCCAGTTTCCCCCGGCAGTACGCGGCCAGGTCCTCGGGCGTGAGTGGGGCAGCCCCGGGTTTGAGGATGATGCATGCCATGAGTTCCTCGCCGTACTTTGCGTCAGGCACCCCAATCACCTGCACATCCTGGATATCCGGGTGCAGATACAGGAATTCCTCGATCTCCCGTGGGTAGATGTTCTCCCCGCCGCGGATCACCATGTCCTTGATGCGCCCCTCGATCACCAGGTAGCCGTCCGTGTCCATGCGGGCGAGGTCACCTGTGTGCATCCATCCTTCCGCGTCAATGGCTTCGGAAGTTTTCTCCGGCTGTCCCCAATAACCGCTCATGACCGCATAGCCACGGGTGCACAGCTCCCCAATGACGCCCCGTTCCACTGTTTCCCCGGTCCCCGGGTCCACGATCCTGCTCTCCAGATGCGGCATGGTCCGTCCCACCGTGGTGGTCCGCTGCTCCAGGGTGTCCCCCGGCCGGGTCATGGTGGACACGGGCGAAGTCTCGGTCATTCCGTAGCAGATGGCCACGTCCACCATGTGCATCTCATCGATCACCCGGCGCATCACCTCGATGGGGCACAGGGAGCCTGCCATCACGCCGGTGCGCAGCGTGGAGAGGTCGTAGGAAGCAAAATCGGGCAGGGCCAGTTCTGCGATGAACATGGTGGGCACGCCGTAGAGGGACGTTCCGCCGAAATCCTGCACTGCTTCCAACGCTGCCGAGGCAGTGAATCCGCGGCTGGGAATGATGGTGGCCGCCCCGAAACTGAGCGCATTGAGGTTTCCGATGACCATGCCGAAGCAGTGGTAGAACGGTACCGGGATCACCACGCGGTCATGTTCGGTGTACTTCAGGAGCCGGCCGATCGAGTGCCCGTTGTTGAGGATGTTGTGGTGGGTCAGCGTCGCACCCTTGGGAAACCCCGTGGTGCCCGAGGTGTATTGCAGGTTGATGGCCTCGTGCGGGTCAAGTTCGGCCATCCGGTCCTGGACAGCGGAAGGCCCGACGCCGTCGGCCCGGGTGAGGAGTTCTGCGTACCTCATCTCGTGGCTGGCTTCGGGTTCGCCCGCTGCCAACTCCAGTTCAGGGTCCCCCGGGAGGAAGACGATCTCCCGGAGTTCCGGACAGACCGCCGCAGCGTCCCTGGCCATGCCCACGTAGTCGCTGTGCTTATCTGAAGGAGCAACCACCAGCATCCGCATGCCGTTCTGCCGCACCACGAATTCCAGCTCGTGGCTCCTGTACGCCGGATTGACGTTGACCAGGATCGCCCCGACCTTGGCTGTCGCGTATTGCAGGATGGTCCACTCGGCGCAGTTCGGGCTCCAGATCCCGATCCGGTCCCCTTTGGCCACGCCGGTGGCGAGCAGTGCCCGGGCGAGGCGGTTGACGTCGTCGTTCAGTTTTTCGTAGCTCCACCGGCGGGCGTCACCACCAGGCGTCGCTGCGGCTTCAATGAGGGCGTCCCGCAAAGGAAATTGTGCGGCGATGCGCTCAAAGTGGGCGCCGATGGTCTCTTCGAGCAACGGGACGTCAGTGTCTCCGGCAGTGTAGGACAACATGACGGAACGCTACCAAGGGACGGGCCGCAACAGAACCGTAACCACCTCCAGCGGGGCCGTGTCCTGCCGGTAGGGTTGGATCCATGAGTGCACCCATTGACCTGCAGGCCACGTTCATCCCCAACGAAGGCGAGTTCTTCCGAGTGAAGCTCGCTTTGGAAATCGCGATCGACGAGGTCGTGAACGAGCCCGGCTGCATCCGTTACGAGCTCACCGAAGCTACCGAGGACAAGCTCGTCCTCACGGAGCGCTGGGAATCCGAGGAGCTTCTCGAGAAGCACTCCAAGGGAATCGCCGTCCAGGACCTGAACGAGTCCCTCAGCGCTTTGCTGGCTGAGCCCGTCAAGCTCGAACGGCTCTAATCGCCGCAAAACTGCGAGAACGCCTTAAAGCATCGAGGTCGCCGGAATTTTCCGGCGACCTCGATGCATTTCCGGCGAATTCGGTGTCGAACCGCCGTTGGGTCTTAGTTTTCCTGGGCCTCGGCACGCGACTTGGCAACGTGGGCGTGGACCTCTTCCATGTCCAATCCCTTCACCGCTTCAATGACCTGCTCAAGCTGCTGGCCGTTGAGGGCACCGGGCTGGGAGAAGACCAAGACCTTTTCGCGGAAAGCCATGAGTGTGGGGATGGACGTGATCCCGGCTTCTGCGGCCAGTTGCTGCTCGGCCTCGGTGTCGACCTTCGCAAAAACGACGTCGGCGTGCTTGTCCGAAGCTGCCCCGTAGGTGGGGGCAAACTGGCGGCACGGGCCGCACCAGGCAGCCCAGAAGTCCACCAGGACAATGTCATTGTCCTCGATGGTCGATGCGAACTGTTCTCCAGTGATGTCAACTGTAGCCATGGTTCCACGGTACGCGACCCTGCCCGCTATGTCCCGTGCAGGGGTGACCTGTTCGCTTCCCGCGTTACCGGGAATAAAGCAACTACTTACCCAGCACGTACTTCAGCGCCGACGCGTAGAGCGGAGCCACTTTGTTGTGGCCGGTCTGGTTCATGTGGTTGCCGTCGAGGTAGTCTCCGGCTGCCCCGGCGATGGTTGCCGTACCGGCCAGGGAAATCCGCGGCCACCCGCGAAGTGCGGCCTCCCGGGTCACGAGTCCGTCCACCCACCGGCGTTGGGCATGGCTGGCGTCATACCGTGACAAGACTCCATTGATCAGGATGATGCTGCGCGGATACTTGCGCCGGAGTTCGTCCCACAGCCGATTTGCCTGGGACAGGATGGCTGCATCCGTGGCGCCGATCCGGGCGTCGTTGCCGCCCAGGGTCACCACTACCAGCCCGGGATTTCCCTGCGGCAGGAGGATCCGGTCCTGCGCCAGCGCATCGGTGGCAGAACCACCCCCGACGGCGGGACTGCCGGATACGTAACCAATCCCACCGATGCTTCTGACTACTTGGCGCGGATACCCGGCCATGCGGGCACCTTGCTCGCCCCAGGAGTCCAGGTCCAGTTGCGAGTCGCCCAGGAAAACCACCGTGGACGCGTCCACGGCTTCGGCCGAGTAGAGCTCCTGGGTGGCGTCGTTCCAGATGGTTTCCAGTTTCTGGAAGGCCACATGGGTTCCCCTGGTGTCCGTCCAGGTATCGCGGACAGGCCAGCCGAACTCGCCAGGGTTGGCGGACCACACTGTATACGTGGGGTGTCCTACGATCCGGGCACCCGTTGCCGGCCCCCACACCAGCCAGCCATTGGCGAACTGCTGCACGAGTCCGCCGGCATGGGGAAGCTTGTCCGTGAGCGGCAGCCCGAGTTGCCCGGCCGCCCCGCCCAGTGCGTTGTAGCGGTTGTGGACATCGCCATGGGTGGTGGAGTGTGCTCCGGTAGCAGCGGACCAATAAACCGTCCCACCCTGGAAGAGTTGGTAAACAAAGCTGTTTTGCCGCACTTCCTCACCCACTGGATATCCGAGCGCTCCGTTTTGGCCCCCTGTGGAGGACCAGTAGCTTCGGATTGCGCCGGTGACTGCTTTCGCCCCGGTAGCAGGTGACCAGAGAATGGTGCCGCGCTGGTACTGCTGGGATGAGCCGCCGTTCTTCAGGCCCAGTGCCTCGTCCGTGGCGGGGTAACCCAGCTCGCCCTCTTCCATCCCGGACTGACGCCAACGTTCGCGAATCGCGCCCATGGACGGATGCGCCCCTGTGGCCGGCGACCACACCACAAAGCCCCGTTCGAATGCCTGCCAGGCACCGCCGTCGCGCAGTCCAGTGCTTTCCGCGGTTACCGGGTACCCCAGGTACCCGGTCTCGAAGCCGGCACGGCCCCAGGCCAGATGGATGGATCCGCTGGTCCGCTGGGCGCCGGTGCCCGGTGAGTAGGTAATGGCGCCGCGTTCGTAGCTTTGCTTGGACCCTCCGTTGCGGAGCCCACTGGTGGTATCGGTCTTAGGGTAGCCGTGTAAGCCTGAGGGACCGCCCGCGGCCCACCATGAGGTGCGGACCGGTCCGTTGACTACCACCCGGGCGCCGGTGCGCGGGGACCAGGCAATGTCCCCTCCCGCGAACCGTTGCACGCAGCCGCTGGTGCTCCCGCTGCCTGAACATTCCTCGGCACTGGTAGGGCGGAGCAGTACGCTTCGTGCCCAGGCGCTGGTGTTGTAGAGGTTGCCGATTGCGCCGGTGACAGGCGGTGTGGAGGCCTGCGCGGGAACCGGGGCACCGAGCGAGCCGGGAACCAGCAATGCCAAGGCAACCGCGCCCAGTAACCACCGACGTACCGGCCCCGCTGCCGTCTTGCTCAAGCCCACTGCATCAACCCCCACCTGCTGCCCCATCCAACCGCTGAGGCAAGTATCTTCGACGCCGGCACTCTCCACACCGGCGACCCAGCCAATGGTGTCACATCGTTATGACAGGAACCCTTGATCCGGACTGAACAGGTGTTTAGTCTTTTAAACATGCGTTCAAGCGCAGAGGATTTCACCACCCGGGCCCGCATCCGCGACGCCGCCATCGGACTTTTCGGCCGCGATGGTTTCACCCGCGCCACAGTCCGCGCCGTGGCCCAGGCAGCGGGGGTCAGCCCTGGCCTGGTCATCCACCACTTCGGCAGCAAGGAAGGCCTTCGCGCCGCCTGCGACCAACACGTCCTCGCCCAAACAGCCAGCCAGGGCCGCGACAAGTCCGACCCCGCATCAACGCGCCAGCTGATCCAGGACTACATGGGCAACCCGGAGCAGTACGCCCATGAGATCGCCTACATCCGCCAATCGCTGAGCGACGAATCAGACGCCGGAGATGCCTTCTTCGACGCCGTGGTGAGGCAAACCCACGACATCATCAATGCCGGCATCGAGGCAGGAACCATCCGCCGGTTCGACGACGTCCGGTCCACCGCCGTCGTAATTGCCTCCAACAGCCTGTCCATCCTCATGTTGGGCAGGCACCTCTCAAGGTCGCTCGGGGCCGCCACACCCGAACCCCACGGGATCGGACCGGATCTGCTGCGGCAACTGACCCTGCCCGCCCTGGAGATCTACACCCACGGCTTCTACACGGATTCGCGGTTCCTTGATGGGGCCCGCGAGGCGCTGCAGCAAGGAACCACCAACCAAGGAAGGGAGCATGCCCCGTGACCCAGGCAATCGTCGTCGAGGGTTTGCGCAAAAAGTTCGGTCACCGCGAGGTCCTGCATGGACTCGATTTCGCGGTGGAAGCCGGAACGGTGTTCGGCGTCATCGGGCCCAACGGGGCTGGCAAGACCACCACCATGCGGTGCCTGCTGGACATCATCCGCCCCAGCGAGGGGTCCATCTCGGTACTCGGACAAAATCCGCGCCGAGCAGGCACTTCCCTACGCCGCAGGATCGGGTACCTCCCCGGCGAGCTGCACCTGGAGAACCGCACCACCGGCCGCCGCACGCTGGATCACTTTGCCGCCATCAGCGGGCCCGTGGACCCCCGCCACGTCAACGATCTCGCGGACCGCCTGAACCTGGACCTGGACCGCCAAACCCGGAAGCTCTCCAAAGGCAACAAGCAGAAGCTGGGGTTGCTGCAGGCCTTCATGCACAAGCCCGAACTCCTGGTGCTGGATGAGCCCACCAGCGGCCTTGACCCTTTGGTACAGCAGGTTTTCCATGCCATGGTCCGCGAGGCAGTGGCCGCCGGGGCAACGGTCTTCCTTAGCTCGCACGTCCTGAGCGAGGTCCAACAAGCAGCCGACGCCGTTGCCATCCTCCGCGACGGAGAAATCGCCACCGTGTCCACGGTGGAGGCGCTGCGGATGGCTGCCGTGCGGCAACTGCGCTTCAACAGCACAGGAACAACCGCGAACGACGTCGGAGCGCTGCTGGCCCGGGTGCCGGGCGTCACCAACGCAGAGGTGCGGGAGCTCCCAGCCGACGGCCACGCTGCCGGGACGGTGGTGGCCACGGCGAGGCTTTCCGGTCACGTCCAGCCCCTCATCCAGGAGTTGGCCCGGCTGAACCTGACGGACCTGGTCCTTGAGGAACCCGATCTTGAAGAGGCCGTCCTGACCCTCTACACGGGAAGCGCCGGCAAAGGGACCGCTGATTCGCGGGCTGCGGGGCCCGCGGGTTCCACGGGTTCGTCCGGCCCGGCCGTTTCCACGGGTTCTCCCGGCCCGGCCGTTTCGGCGGACAATGCAGGCTCTCCCGTCCGGCCCGAAGGAGCACACCGTGCCTAGGATCCTGCCCCTCTTCACCAAAGCCCTGACCGACTCCTGGCGCTCGACGCTGGCTTGGGCACTGGGCCTGACGGCGGCGTGCATGCTGTACCTGCCGCTCTACCCCTCGATCGGCGGCAGCGCGCAAATGCAGGACCTGATCAACGCGCTTCCAGCCGAGATGACCAAAGCCTTGAACTACGATCAGATCGCCTCAGGTCCCGGCTATACGCAAGCCACCATGTTCGGCCTGATCGGCTTCCTGCTGATGTCCATGGCTTCCGTTGGCTGGGGCGCAGCGGCAGTAGGCGGCGACGAAGAATCAGGGCTGCTGGAACTAACCCTCGCCCACAGCGTCACGCGTGTACAGGTAGTCCTGGAACGCGCACTCGCCATTTTGATCCGGATCGCGGTTCTTTCGGTCCTTGTCTTCCTGTTGGTGCTGGGACTGAACGGTCCCTCCCAACTGGGCATCGACGTCGGACATCTCGCCGGAGCAGTCCTGCTGTTTGCCGCACTTGCCCTGCTCAGCGGAACCGCCGCGCTGTGTGCAGGAGCGCTGACCGGCCGGAAGATTTATGCGGTGGCTGCGGGCGCCGCCGTCGCCGTCCTCGGCTATGTGTTCAACGCCGTGGGGCGGCAAAGTCCTGACGTGGAGTGGTTGCTGAATCTCTCGCCGTACCACTGGGCCTACGGCAATTCTCCCGTGGCCAACGGCGCCGACTGGGGTGCAGTTTCAGGGCTCTTCGGCATTTCGGCAGCCCTTATTTTGTGCGGAGCCCTGGCCCTGCGCCACCGGGATGTGGGTGTCTAGCTCCAGAGGTGCGGGGCAGGCCGACGCGCTCCCGGGAGCGCATTGTTCTCACGCCATTCATGAATCCATTCGGGCAATTCAAGGTCCGCCGGGGGCGCACCGAATTCGGCGATGATCTCTTCCTGGGTGACCGGCTTGCCCTTGGCCACCAGCCGTGTGGCAATGTGTGCCCGCGCATAGATCTCGCCGTCCACCACCATCCGCTGTTCAAAGTAGATGGCCTTGGTATCCAAGCCGATGATGCGCGTTTCAATGGTGTAGCGCTGCCAGAGTTTGAGGGACTTCCGGAAAGCGATGGTCTCGCCGGCAGCCACCGGGCTCCATCCCCTCTTGCGCATCTTGGCCCAGACCCCGCTGCGGACCATGAGGTCGAAACGCCCGAGGTCCATGAGCGAAAAGTACATGCCGTTGTTGACGTGCATGGCAATGTCGATGTCCGTGGGCAGCACTTTCAGGGGCAAAGAGGACTCTTCCCAGACTCCCAGGGGAGAGCGCTTGGCCGAGGTAAAGAGCAGCATGAGGGTGCGAAGAAGCAGATGCATGCCCCAATGTTACCCGCGGGTAACTTGAGGTGGAAGGCCATGACCGCATGGTGGACGGTCAATAGTGCTTGCCCTGCTGTATGTCCAACGTTTGCACTAACGTTTACCACCGGTTCATCAAAGAGGTGCAGAATATCTGAAACTCATCCGATGAATGACCATACAAGGGGGACCCTTTGAGCACGCTGCAAACCACCAGGCCACAGGGCGAAGTCTGGCCCGAACTTTCACGCCATCAGAGCGTCTGCCTTCGGGATGCCCGCGGCAACCGCATCGAGGGAACCATCGACGGTATGACAGAGGACCGCAGCACCCTGTGGATCCAGCTCAAGGGCGGCCTCGGCAGGCAGCTGATCCACCACCTCGACGGATACTGGCTGGAAGCCCCGGCCGCCTGAGCGGTCGTCTGCTGTTGCCTGCGGTTCCCCGCAGATCCGGTTCGCAGCCCCATCCTGAGCCACTTCACGCCCCTTGCAGCTCCCCCTCCCGGGTCCGGTCCGGGGTAGCTGGGCCCGTGGTGGCTAGTATTCCCCTATGACACAAGCGCGATACCGGGACCTGGTGGAATGGCCCCTCATGGCCACGGCCCTGATTTTCCTCACCGCCTATGCCTGGCAGGTCATCGGCAGGGTGGACGGCCCTGCAGCGATGCCGTTCGAGATTGTCCTCTGGATCACCTGGGGCATCTTCGCGCTGGACTACTTCGTCAACCTCTGGCTTGCCGAGGACAGGATGCGCTGGTTCCTCTGGAACCTGCACGAACTCCTGATCGTGGTACTCCCCTTTTTCCGTCCACTGCGGCTGCTGCGTCTGGTCACGTTGCTCTCCGTACTCCAGCGCACCGTGGGCGAAACCCTGCGTGGACGGGTTGCCACCTATGTGGCCGGAGCAGCTGCGATGCTCATCCTCATCGGCGCTCTGGCCGTGCTGGATGTCGAACAGAACGATCCCGAAGCCAAGATCCTCAATTTCGGTGACGCCGCCTGGTGGGCCGTTACTACCATCACCACGGTCGGCTACGGGGACCTGTACCCCGTGACCCCCATCGGCAGGATCGTTGCCGCTGCCCTGATGATGAGCGGCATCGCGGTGCTGGGTATTGTCACAGCTTCCATCGCTTCATGGCTGGTTCAGCGGATCGAGGAGAATGCCGAGGGCGTGGCAGCGGCGGCCGAGGTGAAAGCCGCAGCAGCCGAGGAACCTGTTCGCGCGGAAATGGCCGACCTTGTGTCCGAGATTGCGGCCCTGCGGATGGAGATCGCCGAACTCCGGGAAGCCAACGAATTCAGGCGTGAGCACGGGGTTTAGGTTGGTTTCCCCCTGGAACGCGTGGCCTGACGGTTTGACGGGCACAAAAAAATCCCCGGAACCAGTGGTTCCGGGGATTTTCTCTGGGTGGCAGATGAGGGATTCGAACCCCCGTAGGCGTTGCCAGCTGATTTACAGTCAGCCCCCTTTGGCCGCTCGGGTAATCTGCCGAACTTCAAAAGAAGATCACTTCCGGACACCGTTTCTTTTAGATCCGGTAACCGAAGGCAGAGACAACCTTACAGAACTTTCTGCGAAGAATCTAATCGGGGACAGACACCCGGTATTTCGCGGTATTTCAGGCTTCCCCGAGGATCCGGCCGGCGAGTTTCGCTTCGAACTTCTCGGCTTGCTCGGCAGTGATCTGGTTGAGTTGAACAGCCCGCAGCAGGTCCGCGTGCACCCCGTCCATGCGTGCACTGGCATCGGGCACGGGGCTCAGTACGATCGAGGCAGCAACAGCCGCTGCGGCAACAGCACTCGCGGCGGCAACAGCGGCCGTACCGATGGAGCCCGCTGCTGCAGATGCGGACTTGCTGATGGACTGGACGGCCTTGCTGCTCATGCTGATCCTCCGACGACGCGTTCTTCCAACAGGTACAACTCTCAACCCGGCACCTCGGTTCCAACCCTGCATGCGCTGTGAGCGAACTGTGAAAGTCCTCCACCGTCGCAAGTGGCGGCTTCCGTACTAGGCTGGATGCCAGACCAACCCGCCCTCACAGGGCCCCCAACCTAAGGAGAGTCATGGCAGGCGAATCCACATTCGACGTCGTCAGCAAGGTAGACAAGCAAGAGGTCGCCAACGCGCTGAACCAGTCCCAGAAGGAAATCGCGCAGCGATACGACTTCAAGGGTGTCGGTGCAGAGATCGACTTCAGCGGCGAAAAGATCCTCATGAAGGCCAACTCCGAGGACCGCGTCCTTGCTGTCCTGGATGTCTTCCAGTCGAAGCTGATCAAGCGTGGCATCTCCCTGAAGTCACTGGACCAGGGCGAGCCTTTCCCCTCCGGCAAGGAATTCCGCCTTGAGTGCACCATCAAGGAGGGCATCGCCCAGGACATCGCGAAGAAGATCAACAAGATCATCCGCGATGAAGCCCCCAAGTCCGTCAAGTCCCAGATCCAGGGCGACGAACTCCGCGTCACCTCCAAGTCCCGCGATGACCTCCAGGAGACCATGAACATCCTGAAGAAGTTCGAAGAGGCCGACCTTCAGTTCGTGAACTTCCGCAGCTAAGGGGCGTCATCCGCAAAGCCGGGATACGGGCCCTTGTCAGGGCCGGCATCCCGGCTTTTTGCTGCCCTAAACTACACCGACTGTCGTAATGAGCCAGCGCATTAGGACACGATTAGTTTGCGTAATAGCCAAGCCACAGTATCCTTTTTCCTTAGGCGAGCCTAAGTACGGCTCCCCTTAGCGAAAGAAAATCTCCATGACCGCCAATTACCTGATCGGCCTGCGCGAAGGCCTCGAGGCATCACTGATAGTGGTCCTCCTGATGGCCTACCTCATCAAGACCGGCAGGCGGCACCTGATCCCCCGGGTATGGATGGGCGTCGGCCTTGCCGTCGCCATTTCGCTGGGGTTTGGTGCTCTGCTGACCTTCGGCCCCCGCGGTCTCACCTTCGAGGCCCAGGAAGCGATCGGTGGCGGTCTTTCCATCGTGGCTGTCGCGCTGGTCACCTGGATGGTCTTTTGGATGGCCCGCACAGCACGCAGCCTCGGCGGCGAACTCCGGTCCCAAGTGGATAAGGCAGCCGACGGCGCCGCCTGGGGACTTGTGATTGTTGCGGCACTGGCCGTAGGCCGGGAAGGCCTGGAAACAGCGCTCTTCATCTGGGCTGCAGCCCAGGCCACCGGTGAAACCAGCATGCCCCTACTGGGCGCGCTACTTGGCCTGATCACGGCCGCTGGTTTGGGCTACCTCCTGCATCGAGGCGTTTTGAAGGTAAACCTGGGCCGCTTCTTCACATGGACGGGCGTGGGCTTGATCATCATCGCCGGCGGCGTCCTGGCCTACGGCATCCACGATCTCCAGGAGGCGGGAATCCTGCCCGGCCTGAACAACCTGGCCTTCGACGTTTCCGCAGCCATACCGCCGTCGTCCTGGTATGGCACCTTGCTCAAGGGCACACTGAACTTCTCCCCCGCCACCACGTGGCTGGAAGCGGCGGCCTGGGTGCTTTATGTCGTCCCGGTGCTCTTCCTCTATGTCCGGGCAAACCGAACGCCCCGGCCCAAGGTCGCCGGCATCACCGCGGCCCCGGCCGTCGCCGCACAGCCGTAACGGCGCAACCGCCGTCGCCGCAGCCTAAACAGCACAGCAGCCGCAACGGCACCCCAGCTTTCCTGGCAACTTCCCCCACGCGCTACGTTCAACTAAAGGACCCACCCATGCTCGGATCACCCAGACTTCGCCGGACTCTTGCCGTGATCGGCGCGGCCGCTGCAGTGCCGCTGGCCCTTTCAGGCTGCACCGACAACACCAAGACGGCAGCAGCCGCGGATGGCCCCATCCAGGTCAGCAGCACGGCCAACGAGTGCAAGGTCTCCACCGGGACCGCCCCCAGCGGAAACCTCACCTTTGCCGTGAAGAACGAGGGCACCGAAGTCACCGAGTTCTACCTGCTGGCCGAGGACGGCCTGCGGATCCTGGGCGAAGTGGAGAACATCGGCCCCGGCATCACCCGCAACCTGGTGGTCACCGCTCCGGCCGGCAAGTACAACACCGCGTGCAAGCCCGGGATGCAGGGCGAAGGCATCCGCGCGTCCTTCGAGGTCACCGAATCCGGCAGCAAGCCCAGCGTCGATGCTGACTTCCAGAAACTCCTGGACAACGGGACCCAGCAGTACGCCGCGTACGTCAAGGACCAGTCAGAGCAGCTGATCGTGGGCACCAAGGCCTTCGCTGAGGCATTCGCTGCCGGCGATGCAGCCAAAGCCCGGGACCTTTACGCCTCCACCCGCATGCACTGGGAGCGGATCGAACCCGTAGCTGAGTCCTTTGGAGACCTGGACCCCAAGCTGGACGCCCGCGAGGCAGACCTTGAGCCGGGCCAGGAATGGACCGGCTGGCACCGCGCAGAGAAGGACCTCTTCCCGCCCGCTGAGTACACGGCCATGACCCCGGCTGAGCGCACGGCCATTTCCACTCAGCTGGTCACCGACACCGAGGATCTCGTGACCCGCACCCGCACGGTTGAACTGACCGCAGACAAGCTGGGCAACGGCGCCAAGGAACTCCTGGATGAAGTTGCCACCGGCAAGGTCACCGGCGAAGAGGAGATCTGGTCCCACACCGATCTCTGGGACTTCCAGGCCAACGTTGACGGCGCCCGCATCGCCTTCGAGAACCTGAAGCCGGCGCTGGAGCAGAAAGACGCTGAACTGGCCAAGTCCCTGGACGAGAAATTCACGGCCCTGCAAACCGAGCTAAAGAAGCACGCCAAGGGCGAGGGCTTCGTGTACTACAACGAGCTGAGCCAGGAACAGGTGCAGCAGCTTGCGGCCTTGGTTGATTCGCTGGGTGAGCCCCTCTCCAAGCTCACCGCAGCCGTGGTGCTATGAGTGGCTGCCCCTTCGGGCACACCGAAGAGCGTCCCGATACTGAACGCCCTGGTGAGGCCACCGGCGTCGAGCGTTCCGGCGCGCCTGCCGCCGTCGTCACCGCTGAAGGAGCGTCCGACGGCGGCAAGCCGGCCGACGCTGCTGCGGGCAGTTCCCGTATGTCGCGCCGGGGCCTCCTCTCCCTGGCGGGTGTAGGCGGTGCCGGGGCTGTAGCTGGACTGGCCGCCGGGTTCCTCGGGCATGACGTTGTGACGGCAGGACCGGCCGTTGCGGAAACCAATGCCGGGGAGGCCGTGGTTCCGTTCTTCGGCGATCACCAGGCAGGCATCACCACCCCCGCCCAGGACCGTCTGCACATGGCTGCCTTTGATGTCACCACGGAGGACCGCAAGGAGCTCATCAAGCTCCTCAAGGACTGGACGGCCGCGGCCGAGGCCATGTCCAGCGGCAGCCCCACGGGTAAGACAGGTGCCGTGGACGGTCCTTACGATGCTCCACCGGAGGACACCGGCGAGGCGTTGGACCTGGCTGCAGCCAAGCTGACGCTGACGTTCGGTTTCGGTGCAGGACTGTTCGAGAAGGATGGGAAGGCGCGGTTCGGATTGGACGGCCGCCGTCCGGAGGCCTTGATTGATCTCCCGCATTTCCCCGGCGATGATCTCCAGCCGGGCCGGACAGGCGGCGACATCGTCATCCAGGCCTGCGCGGACGATCCCCAAGTTGCCGTCCACGCCATCCGCAACCTTGCCAGGATCGGCTTCGGCAAGGTGCGGGTCCGTTGGTCGCAGCTGGGATTTGGACGCACATCCTCCACCTCACGGGCACAGGTAACGCCCCGGAACCTGTTCGGTTTCAAGGATGGGACCAACAACCTCAAGGTCGAAGACAACGCACTTCTTGACGAGCACGTGTGGGTGGGTGCCGGCCCCGCAGGCGAGCAATGGATGACCGGTGGCAGCTACCTGGTGGCCCGCAGGATCCAGATGCATATCGAAATCTGGGACCGGACTTCACTGCGGGAGCAGGAAGGCCTGATCGGCCGGACCAAAGGCGCAGGGGCACCGCTTTCCGGCGGGGACGAGTTCACCGCTCCCGACTTCGGCCTCAAGGGACGCGGCGACGAGCCCCTGATCCCCATGGACTCGCATATGCGCCTGGCCCACCCGGACCAGAACGCGGGGGTCAGGATGCTGCGGCGCGGCTACAACTTCACGGACGGTTCGGACGGTTTGGGCCACTTGGACGCCGGATTGTTCTTCATCGCGTTCGTCAAGGACCCCCGGACCCACTATGTCCCCATGCAGCTGGCCCTGGCCAAGGGCGACACACTGTCCGTGGAGTACCTGAAGCACACTGGCTCGGGACTCTTCGCGGTGCCTCCTGGCGTGCAGCAGGGCGGCTTCATTGGCGAAGGGCTGTTCGCCTAGGCCTCTTACAAGAGCGGGCGGCCGGCCATCCGCTCCAGCCTGCTGATCCGTTCCTTCATGGGCGGGTGCGTGGAGAACATGCGCCGCATGCCACCGCCACGGAACGGGTTGGCGATCATCAAATGCGAGGCGTTGACGAGCTTTTGGTCTTGCGGGAGCGGCAACTGGGTGACGCCGGATTCAATCTTGCGCAGGGCTGAGGCGAGTGCCAGCGGGTCGCCGGTGAGCTCGGCGCCGTCCTCATCGGCGTCGAACTCGCGTGTGCGGGAGATGGCCATCTGGATCAGCGACGCCGCGAACGGTGCCAGCAGTGCCATGGCGATGGTGGCCAGGGGGTTGGCGTTGCGCCTGTCGCCGCTTCCAAAGATCAGCAGCATTTGGCCCACGGACGTAATGACTCCGGCTACCGCGGCAGCCACCGACGAGGTCAGGATGTCGCGGTTGTAAACGTGCATCAGTTCATGGCCGAGAACTCCCCTGAGCTCCCGGGCATCGAGCAGGTGCAGGATCCCTTCGGTGCAGCACACGGCGGCGTTTTTGGGATTGCGGCCGGTGGCAAAGGCGTTGGGGGTCATGGTGGGCGAAAGGTAGATCCGCGGCATGGGCTTGTTGGCCCGTACGGAAAGCTCCCGGACGATCTGATACAGCTGCGGAGCCTGGGCCTCTGAGACCGGGTAGGCGGCCATGGAGCGGATGGCGATCTTGTCGCTGTTCCAGTACCCGTAGGCGGTGGTGCCCACACCAATCAACGCCATGATCCAGATCGGCGCAGTGCTGCGCGTCCCTGCTGCGATGATGGCGCCCAAACCCAACAACACCGCCCACAGCACACCGAAGAGTGCCGCGGTCTTGAGTCCATTGTTGTGTTTATGCACGGTTGCTCTTGCCTCTTTCGTCGGCTCTTGCAGGGTCTTGCACGGATTAACGCCGACGCCGGTCGTCGTGTTCCGCTCCCAGCCTACGGTGGCGGGGTGGCCGGCAGAACTATGGCACCGGGTGCCTTGCATCGTAGGCAACGAACCCGGGTTGAATCCGCGAAGCCAGCCACGCCAGGACAATGCAGAGGATTCCGCCGATGAGCAGGACACCACCCTCGCTGAGGAACTGGGTGACGCCGCCGGCCAGCATATCCCCCACCCGGGGTCCTCCTGCCACCACCACGATGAACACACCCTGGAGCCGCCCCCGCATGTGGTCCGGTGTAGCGGACTGCAGGATGGTGGTGCGGAAGACTGCGCTGATGGAGTCGGAAATACCGGCGAGGGCACAGCAGAAGGCCGCCGGTACCAGCCACGGCGTCACGCCGTCGCGGCCTGCATCCCCGGCCAGCAGGACCACCAGTCCAAAACCTGCAATGGAGGCGCCCCAACCTACGACGGACCACACCACCGCACTGCCCTGTTTCCGCACCCGTCCCAGTGGTCCGGAGAACAGCCCGGCAAGAAAAGCCCCGACGGCCGTGGACGCGAGGAGCACGCCAACTGTGGTTTCGCCTCCGCCGATCATGACCGCCCCGATGGCCGGCATCAAAGCCCGGGGTTGTGCGCAGATCATGGCGATGAGGTCGATGATGAAGGTCATGCGTACGTTGGGGCGGGTGCCCAGGAAGCGGAAGCCCTCCACCACGGACCGCAACCCCGGCCGCACGGCATCCTTCGACGGCGGCAAGGGCGGGAGCCTGAACAGCCCCCAGAGGGCGAAAGTGAAGCTGATGACATCGATCGTGTAGGTCCAGCCGAACCCGATGGTGGCCACCAGAACACCGGCCAGGAGTGGTCCGGCGGTCATGGACAGGCCGAACGTCAACATGCTCAGTGCATTGGCTGCGGGAAGAAGGTCCTTACGGACCAACAGCGGAATGATGGCGCTGCGGGCGGGGCCATTGATGCCCTGGGCTCCACTTTGGATGGCCACCAAAGCGTAGAGGACCCAGATATTGCCGATCTCCAGCCATGCCTGCAGGGCCAACCCGGCGGTGGTTGCCCATAGGACCAGGGAGGCGATGATGGCTACTTTGCGACGGTCATAGGCATCGGAAACAGAACCGCCATAGAGCCCTGCAATCACCAGCGGGACCAGCGCGAAGATCCCCAGAAGGCCCACATAGAAGCTCTCCTGGGTCAGCCGGTACACCTCCAGGCTGACCGCCACCAGAGTCAGCTGGGTTCCGATGGCCGCCACCGATGCCCCGAGCCACAGGCGCCGGAACGCCGGGCTTTCCTTGAGCGGGGTGATGTCTGCCAGTAGTTTCGCCACCGTCCTACCTTAACGAGCAACGGGACCGCCCAACGCTTTCCTCCCACCTGCGGTGCTCCGCTTGGTAGGCTCACCCGGGGGAAGGAGTTGACATGCTCACGTCGAGACAATTGCTGTACCGTTCGGCCTTTTGGGAGATTGCCAGGCCTCGCCACCCCCTCACCGCCGGGCACGTGCTGATCAGGCTCTCCGACCCGTCAACCGAATTTGCCCATCCCTCAGCCGCCGACTGGCTTTTCTGCCACCGCTTGGTCCGCGCCGCCTTGGCCGACGTCCTGGGTGCCACACGATGCGCCATCATGTTTGCCCACCAGTGGCATCCCTTGGGTTCAGCAATCGGGGAGCCGGTGGCGGAATCATCGACGCCCACCTTCCACCTGTTTGGCCGGTGGGACGGAGAAACCACGACGCCGGGATACCAGTTGTCGCTTCCGGCCCACCGCCGGACCGGCGAAGCGGACCACGACATGGAGGCCACCGACGCGGCCTTGCGCGAGGCCTTGCGGCTGGCCCGGCCCGAAACTGCGCTGGGCCCAGGCGCAGAGGCGGGTGCCGCCGTCGGGCCCGTTGCTGACGCCGGGTCCGTTGCTGATGCTGGGCCCCTTACCGGGCTGGTACGGGCCGTGGATGCAGGACCACGCCACACTGTGCTGGAACCTGTCAGGGCGGTGCATGAGATCAGCGAGGTCATGACGGCCGAGTTGTTGGCCATCGGTGCCGCCCTGGCCGCACTTCCCCGGTCCGGGGGTGCCATCGGGTTCAGTTGCGTGGCGTTGGAAGGCGGGAATTCCGGGAGCCCGCTGAGGATCCATGCGCTGGGAAGATCTGCTGCCGAAGTGGAGAATCCCTTGGAAGATTTCATGAGTTCACCGGAAGTTAGCCTTGCCTTATTGTGAACTCCTCAAAATAAGTGTTTCAATGAATGCATGACAGATCACACCGCCGAGCAAGCAGAATGGGCAGCAGCCCTGCATGCCCACGGCCGGCGTGTGACCAAACAGCGGCTGGCAGTGCTCGCCGCAGTCCAGCACCATCCGCATTCTCCGGCAGAAGGCATTCTTGCCGCTGCCCGCAAAGAGCTTCCTGAACTGACGGCGCAGTCCGTTTACGTAGTGCTCAGCGACCTCACGGACCTGGAGATGCTGCGCCGCTTCGAACCTCCGCACTCCCCGGCGCTCTATGAAACCCGGGTGGGCGATAACCACCATCACGCCGTGTGCATCAGCTGCGGCAAGGTGGAGGACGTGGATTGCGCCGTGGGACACGCACCGTGCCTCACCCCGCACTGGGATGAGAATTCCAAGCCCATGACCATACAGATCGCCGATGTCCTGTACCAGGGCATCTGCCAGGACTGCCAGTCCAAACAACAGCTTCCCGTAACTTCCGTAACTGAGAAATAAGAAAAAGGAGAACAATGACTGCCATTTCAACAACCCAGTCAGGTGCCCCCGTAACCTCCGACGCGCACTCGAAGTCCGTCGGCGCTGACGGTGCCATCATCCTCACCGACCACTACCTGGTGGAAAAGCTCGCACAGTTCAACCGCGAGCGGGTCCCGGAGCGTGTAGTGCACGCCAAGGGTGGCGGCGCATTCGGTACGTTCAAGACCACTTCGGACGTTTCGGCCTACACCAAGGCAGCCTTCCTGCAGCCGGGCGTTGAGACGGACATGCTGATCCGTTTCTCCTCCGTTGCAGGCGAGAACGGTTCTCCCGATACCTGGCGCGACCCCCGCGGTTTCGCCGTGAAGTTCTACACCTCCGAGGGCAACTACGACCTCGTTGGCAACAACACCCCCGTCTTCTTCATCCGCGACGGCATCAAGTTCCCGGACTTCATCCACTCCCAGAAGCGACTCCCGGGCAGCCACCTGCGTGACGCTGACATGCAGTGGGATTTCTGGACCCTCTCCCCCGAGTCTGCCCACCAGGTCACCTGGCTCATGGGCGACCGCGGCCTCCCGGCTTCCTGGCGTGAAATGCAGGGCTACGGCTCGCACACGTACCAGTGGATCAACGCCGCCGGCGAGCGTTTCTGGGTCAAGTACCACTTCAAGTCCAACCAGGGCGTCAAGACCATCACCGGCGACCAGGCTGAGCAGCTTGCCGGCTCGGACGCCGACTTCTACATCCGCGACCTCCAGGAGAACATTGCCGACGGCAACTTCCCCTCCTGGGAACTGCACGTCCAGGTCATGCCTTACGAGGACGCCAAGACGTACCGCTTCAACCCGTTCGACCTCACCAAGGTGTGGCCGCACTCTGACTACCCGCTGATCCACGTGGGCACCATGGAGCTGAACAAGAACCCGGAGAACTACTTCGCGCAGATCGAGCAGGCCACCTTCGCGCCGTCGAACTTCGTACCGGGCATTGCCGCTTCCCCGGACAAGATGCTGCAGGCCCGCATCTTCTCCTACGCCGATGCACACCGTTACCGCGTGGGCACCAACCACGCCCAGATCCCGGTGAACCAGCCCAAGAACCAGGTCAACAACTACAGCCAGGATGGCCAGGGCCGTTTCCTGTTCAACTCCCCCTCCACCCCGGTCTACGCACCGAACTCTGTAGGTGGCCCGGCTGCTGTTGAGCCCACTTCGCCGGCCGGTGGCTGGGAGAACGACGGCGAGCTCACCCTCTCCGCCCACACCCTGCACGCTGAGGACGACGACTTCGGCCAGGCCGGTACCCTGTACCGCGAGGTCTACGATGACGCCGCCAAGGCCCGCCTTCTGGACACCATCACCGGTGCCGTTGGCGGCGTGAAGAACGCCGACATCAAGGAACGTGCCATCCAGTACTGGACCAACGTTGACTCCGAGCTCGGCGCCAAGCTCCGCGCCAACCTCGGTGCAGGCCAGACCGAGTCCGACGCCGAAGCAGCCAACAAGCTCTAAGCGTCTTTTGCTCCACTGCTTTACCTGATCACCCCGCTGCGGATCTCCGCGGCGGGGTGATCTTTTTGTTTTTCCACATAGCTGCCATGGACTATGGCTGGGCCGGCAGTGGCGTCCCTAGGATCCTTCTATGAGCACATTCGAAGGAATCCCTACTGCCGCATTCCGCTTTTACGCCGAGCTTGAAGAGAACAACAACCGTGAGTGGTGGCTGGAGCATAAAACAACGTACGACGCCGAAGTGAAGGAGCCGCTGACTGCCCTCCTTGCGGAGTTGGAGCCGCAGTTCGGCCCGGCTAAGATCTTTCGCCCCAACCGTGATGTGCGGTTCTCCCAGGACAAGTCACCGTACAAGACTGCCCAAGGGGCCTTCGCTGCAGGCCAGGAAGGCGTCGGTTATTACCTTCAGATCAGTGCCGACGGACTGTTGATCGGTGGCGGCTACCACTCCCACACCCCGGCCCAACTGGCGCGGTTCCGGGCCGCAGTGGATGCTCCTGACAGCGGACTGGAACTGCAGGAGATCATCGATGCGCTGGCAGCAGCCGGCTTCGCCATCGAGGGCGAGAAACTCAAGACAGTTCCGCGGGGTTTCGACAAGGACCATCCCCGCGGGGAACTGCTCAAGCACAAGTCCCTGTCAGCGGGCGTTGAGGTGGGTGAACCTGGTTGGTTGGCCACTCCCGCAGCCAAGGATGAGATCGCTGCCCGATGGGAAGTGCTGAGGCCACTGGTTGATTGGGTAAGCGAGCATGCGGCGCCGTAACGCCAAAGCGCCCGGAAACCCATGGTTTCCGGGCGCTTTGTGAAGCTGCGCAATCGCAGCTGTCTGACAAGCTGCGGGGATTGGACTAGACCTTGGTGTAGCTGTCCTCGTCCTCGTCACCCTTGCGCTCGGGGCTTGCGGGAGCCCCGCTCACCGAGGCCTTGGCGGCGGCAAACTTCTCGTTGAGCCGCGAGTGACGCTGGCCGTAGGCGAAGTAGATGACCATACCGATGACCAGCCAGATCGCGAAGAAGATCCAGGTTTCCACGGCCAGGTTGGTCATGAGGTAGAAGCAGAGGACTGCCGATACCCAGGGCAGGACCTTGCCGAACGGGACCCGGAAGGCGGGCTTGAGGTCCGGGCGTTTCTTGCGCAGCACGAGGATGCCCAGGCTGACCATCACGAATGCGGACAGTGTTCCAATGTTGATCATTTCCTCGAGCAGGTCCACCTTGGTGACGCCTGCCACGAGGGCCACGGCTGCACCACAGATGATCTGCAAGCGGGCCGGTGTGGAGCGCTTTTCGCTGGTCTTGGACAGTGAACGCGGCAGGAGACCGTCGCGGCTCATGGCCAGGACCACACGGGACAGGCCCATGAGCAGCACCATGATCACCGTAGTCAGGCCCACCAGGGAACCGAACGCGATGACCTTGGCAGCATCCGTGTTGCCCACGGCCTCGAAGGCTGTGGTCAGGGTTGGGTTCTTTACCTCGGCCAGCTGCGTGTAGGAAACCATGCCCGTCAACGCGAGGGAGACCAGGATGTACAGCAGCGTAACCACCGCAAGGCCACCGAAGATACCGCGCGGCAGGGTCTTCTGCGGGTTTTTGACCTCTTCTGCTGAGGTTGCCACCACGTCGAAGCCGATGAAGGCGAAGAACACCAAGGCTGCGCCGGCGAAGACGCCGAGGGTGCCGTACTGGGCCGGAGCAGCGCCGGTCAGGAAGCCGAAGAAGGACTGCTTCATGACGTCGGCAGCACCGGCGTCGGTAGGCTGCGAAGCCGGAACGAAGGGGGTGTAGTTGGAGAATTTCACATAGCTGAAGCCAACAACGATCACGAACAGCACTACGGCGATCTTGATCAACGTAAAGACGTTGCCAACGCGTGCGGACAACTTTGTCCCCAGCACCAGCAAAACGGTGAAGATCGCAACAATGAGGAAGGCGCCCCAGTAGAGGTCAATCCCGGCTACCTGGATCGAGGGCGGCATATCCACGCCCATCAGCCCAAACACCGTACTGAGGTAGATGCCCCAGTACTTGGCGATCACCGCTGCTGCGGTAAAGAGCTCAAGGATGAGGTTCCAGCCAATGATCCACGCAAGGACTTCGCCCATGGTGGCGTACGTGAAAACGTAGGCGGAACCGGCCACGGGGATCGCGGTGGCGAACTCGGCGTAGCACATGATGGCCAAAGCGCAGGTGACAGCGGCGATGGCGAAAGAAATGGTGACGGCGGGGCCGGCAAAGTTTGCAGCGGCCTTGGCGCCAACCGAGAAGATCCCGGCGCCGACAGCAACGGCGACGCCCATGATCATGAGGTCCCAGGTGCTCAGGCTGCGCTTGAGCTTACGACCGGGTTCGTCGGCATCGGCGATCGACTGCTCGATCGACTTGGTCCTGAAAATGTTCATAAAAATGCCACATTCTGGATGGGAGTGGTATAGGACTCATCAAGAATAGTGTCCGACCAATGGACGACCATATTTATCCCAGATAGTGAGACGAACCCACGGAGCCCGTGACTGCTGGGGCTGATGTGACGGGGACGCGTTGCCCCCGTCACACCTGCTCAAAGGCTGGGAACGTCCCAGTCCATGAGGGTGGAACGGATCAGGAACCGTTTACCCTCGGGTGATTCAACGGAGAATCCGCTGCCACGGCCAGTGACAACATCCACGGTCAGATGTGTGTGGGACCAGTAATTGAATTGCTCCTTGGACATCCAGAACTCGAGCGGCCGCGGCTCTTCTCCGGTTCCGATGTCGAAGCGGCCCAGGAGGACATCGGCATCGCCGGTCAGGAACTCCCCCGCCGGGTAGCACATGGGGGCCGATCCGTCGCAACAGCCACCGGACTGGTGGAACATAAGCGGTCCGTGTTGTTCCCAGAGCTTGCCCAGCAATTCCACGGACACCGCGGTGAGCGCCACCCGGGAGAAAGTCTCCCCGGGCAGCGTCACCGCGGCTTCCAAGCTGATGTTGTGCATCAGAACTTCAGCACCACACGGCCGTCGATCTTGGCATGCTTCATCTCATCGAAGATCGCGTTGACCTCGGAGAGTTCCCTGGTTGAGACCGTTGGCTTGATCTTTCCCTGGGCATAGAAGTCAAGCGCTTCCTCGAGGTCCTGCCGGGTTCCCACGATTGAGCCACGGACAGTGAGTCCCTTGAGGACGATTTCGAAGATCGGCGCCGGGAAATCTCCCGGCGGGAGACCGTTGAACACAATCGTTCCGCCGCGACGTGCCATCCCGATAGCTTGGCCGAAAGCCGAAGGGTGGACTGCGGTCACCAAGACACCGTGGCAACCGCCCGTTTCACGCTGGATGACCTCCGCCGGGTCCTCATGCAGGGCGTTGACCGTCAGTTCGGCGCCGTGCTCGCGGGCCAGTGCCAGCTTGTCATCGGCAATATCCACCGCAGCGACGCGGAAGCCCATTGCCACGGCATACTGCACCGCAATGTGCCCCAATCCGCCAATACCGGAGATGGTGACCCACTGGCCCGGCCTGGCTTCTGTCATCTTCAGGCCCTTGTAGACCGTGACGCCGGCACACAGGACCGGCGCCACCTCCACCGGATCCGAACCTTCCGGGATGCGCGCCGCGAAGCGGGTATCCACCAACATGTACTCGCCGAACGAGCCATCCACGCTGTAGCCGCCGTTTTGCTGCGACTCACACAGGGTTTCCCACCCTGTCCGGCAATACTGGCAGTCCCCGCAGGCAGACCAAAGCCAGGCATTGCCCACGATGTCGCCAACGGCAACGTCGGTGACACCCTCCCCCAGCGCCACCACTTCGCCCACTCCTTCATGGCCCGGGATGAACGGCGGCGTTGGCTTGACGGGCCAGTCCCCTTCGGCGGCATGGAGGTCTGTATGACATACCCCGGAGGTGATGAGGCGGACCAGCGCTTGGCCGGGACCCGGCGTCGGGCGTTCCACTTCCTTGACCGTCAGGTCGGTTCCGAATTCGGTAACTACTGCTGCTTGCATGGTGCTGGTCATTGACGATCTCCTTTGATCGGGACGAATGATGGGACTTTTTGTACAGCTGATGCCCCTAAAACCACTCCAGAAGGGCATCTGCTGTACAAAAACTTTTAGAAGAAGCCGAGCTTGTTCTCGTTGTAGCTGACCAGGAGGTTCTTGGTCTGCTGGTAGTGGTCCAGCATCATGGCGTGGTTCTCACGGCCAATACCTGAGGACTTGTAGCCACCGAAGGCGGCACCTGCCGGGTAGGCGTGGTAGTTGTTGACCCACACGCGGCCGGCCTGGATTTCACGGCCTGCACGGTAGGCGACGTTTCCGTTGCGCGACCACACTCCGGCACCAAGGCCGTAGAGGGTGTCATTGGCGATGCCGATGGCGTCGTTGTAATCGCTGAACTTGGTGACGGACACTACCGGGCCGAAGATCTCCTCCTGGAAGATGCGCATCCGGTTGTGGCCTTCGAAAATGGTGGGCTGGACGTAGTAACCGCCGGCCAGATCGCCGGACAACTCGGCCCGGGCACCGCCGGTAAGGAGCTTGGCGCCCTCCTGCTTTCCGATGTCGATGTAGGAGAGGATCTTCTCCAGCTGGTCATTGGATGCCTGGGCGCCAACCTGCGTTTCGGTATCGAGGGGGTTGCCTTGGATGATGCTGTTGGTCCGGGCCACAACGTCGGTCATGAAGGAGTCGTAGATGCCTTCCTGGACCAGTGCTCGGGACGGGCAGGTGCAGACTTCGCCCTGGTTGAAGGCAAAGAGCGTGAAGCCCTCCTGGGCCTTGTCATAGAAAGCGTCATTCTGGTCCGCGACGTCGTCGAAGAAGATGTTGGGGCTCTTGCCGCCAAGTTCCAGAGTGACCGGAATGAGGTTGTTTGACGCGTACTGGCTGATGAGGCGCCCGGTGGTGGTTTCACCCGTAAAAGCGATCTTGCGGATGCGGGAACTGGAAGCCAACGGCTTGCCCGCCTCTACACCGAAGCCATTGACGACGTTCACTACACCAGCGGGAAGGAGATCACCGATGAGCTCCATGAGGACCAGGATTGACGTGGGCGTCTGCTCGGCCGGCTTGAGAACTACGGCGTTGCCTGCCGCGAGTGCCGGTGCAAGCTTCCAGACGGCCATGAGGATCGGGAAGTTCCACGGGATGATCTGGCCCACCACGCCCAGCGGCTCCTTGAAGTGGTAGGCGGTGGTGTCCTCATCCAACTGGGAGAGGTGGCCTTCCTGAGCCCGGACTGCGGAAGCGAAATAGCGGAAGTGGTCCGCTGCCAGCGGGATGTCGGCATTGAGGGTTTCGCGGACGGGCTTGCCGTTGTCCCAGGTTTCGGCCACAGCGAGGAGTTCCACGTTCTCGTCAATGCGGTCGGCAATCTTGTTCAGGATGGCCGCGCGCTCGGTGGCGGAGGTTTTGCCCCAGGAAGGCGCAACCTTGTGGGCGGCATCCAGCGCCAGTTCGATGTCCTCGGACGTGCCCCGGGCAACTTCGCAGAAAGCCTTGCCCGTCACCGGAGTGATGTTCTCAAAGTAGGCGCCCTTGACCGGGGCAACCCACTCGCCGCCAATCCAGTTCTCGTACCGGTCCTTGAAAGTGACCTTCGAACCCTCGGCACCCGGCTGTGCGTAAACAGTCATTGCTAGCTCCTTTGCTGCGAATCACGGTGGCTGTCGCCATTGATCCGAGCCTAAGAGCGGGGAGGTTGCAGCTACGTTGCAACCATGTGAGTCAGCTCACGCTTTCATTTCCCTGTCGATGCGTTCAAGATCAGCGACGACGGCGGCCCGCTTGGGTGAGCGCGGCGGCAGCAACTTCAACACGGCCAGGCGGAGGTCGACGTCGTACTTCGCTTCCGGCAGCTCCGCGTACTTGAGGAGCGAATCCACGCTGCCGTCACTGAGCAGCGCCTCGCGCAGCAAGTGCGAGACCCTCTCACGCAACTGCACGACGCCGGGCGCCTCCGAACGTGGCAAAAGCCCGCCCTTGTAGATTTCCAAGGCAATGCGGTGCGCGCCGCGCTGAAGGCAACTGAGGACCTGCCCGGAGTCGGGCAGCAAATCGACCGGCAAACGGTAAGGCCGCGACTCGGGGACCGCCCCCGGGCTGAGTTCCTGGATGACTTTCCGGAGGCGGACCATCTCAGCCCTCAGGGTGACCGCCGAGCCGTCGCCCGGATACAAATGGGCGCAGAGGTCATCCGCGCTAAGTCCAGCGGGATGATTGCTCAGGATGGCCAGAATCTCGCTGTGCCTGGCGGACAAGGACACTGTCCGGCCGTCGATGCTGAGCAGGGCCTGGTCTCGGCCCAACAACTGCAGGCTGTTCCGGTACAGCGTGTGGCTGGAAGCGGCAGCCGCGCTCCGGCGTCGGGGTTTGTCCTTGACTGCGGCCGCCAGCGTCAAACGTTCAATGCGCAGCTGGGCCTGGGCTGCCGCAACGGTCGCCTCCACCAGGGAAAGGGTGTGCGCCGCCACCGCCGTTTCAGTGCCGGTGATGTCCACAACGCCCAGGACCGCCCCGGAATCGGGATCATGGAAGGGAACAGCAGTGCAGCTCCAAGGATGGACAGAGCGCTTGAAATGTTCCGCCCCCGAGATCTGGATGCTGCGGTCAAGGGCCAGCGCGGTCCCGGGAGCGCTGGTGCCTACGGACGCTTCAGACCAGTCAGCGCCCGCCACGAACATCATGCTTTCAGCGCGGCGCTGCATCACAGGATCGCCATCCACCCACAAGAGCCGTCCTACGTCGTCCCCCACTGCCACCAACAGGCCACTGTCATGGCTGGGCTGAACCAGGAGCTTCTTGATCACGGGCATGATGGTGGCCAAAGGGTGCTGCCGGCGGTACTCCTCCAGCTCATCGCGGTCCATGGCGAGCGGAGCTTCAGCGACGTCCGGGTTGGCCTGCAGGCTCGCGGACCTCTGCCAGGATTCACGGACCAGGCGCCGCAATCCGGCGATGTCTTCGGGCACTCCGAGACGCAAGGAATCCAAGCGCTCATGGCCTGAGAGGGCACGCTTCTGCAGCAACTCCGCGGCCTCGCTGCCTGGAACCGGCGGATGGACTGGATTCCTCATCGAACTCCCTGGTAGTCCGCTATGACAGTGCTCTGCACATGTGGTGGGCGGGACAGTATCGAGAAGTCTAGTTCGGGGAAGGGAGTTTTTGTACAGATGAAGCCCCTAAAGCAGCCGAATAAGGGCATCAGCTGTACAAAAACGCCTTGTCAGCCGCGGGAGATCCGGATCATTTCCTCGCGCGGAACAACCTTGATGCGCTCTCGGACCACACCCCCGCCTTCTCCAGCCGATCCTTCGGCGGAAGTCCAGGCAGCACCCAGCGCGGCCTCATGGGCATCGAGCCTGTTCCAGCCTTCCCAGGTGGTGTACTCGATCCCCCGTTCTTCCAGGAGATCAATGATGGCCTGCGGATCCGGGTTCTCCGCCGGGGGCAGGTTGAGCCGGTCTTCGAGGAGGAATCCGATGGTCTCCAATGCATCGCCCTTGGTATGGCCGATCAGCCCCACCGGTCCGCGCTTGATCCAGCCCGTGGCGTAGATTCCCGGCACGGGCTCGCCGTCGGCACCCAGGACGCGACCGCCGTCGTTCGGAATGACGCCGCGGCGGGCGTCGTACTCAAGCTCCTCCAACGGCGAACCGTGATAGCCGATGGCCCGGTACACCGACTGGACCGGATACTCGATGAACTCCCCCGTGCCCTTGACGTTGCCCGTTCCGTCCAGTTGCATGCGCTCGAACTTAATCCCCGAGACCTTGCCCGGGGTCTCCGGCGAATCCAGGATCTCCACCGGACTGTGCAGGAAGTGCAGGTGCAGGCGACGGGAGGAGGGCTGCTCGGACTCGGCGTGCTCCTCCACCAGCCAGTTCGTCATGGTGTTGACCATGGTCTTGATCTGGTTGTTCGTCCTGATGGCCTCGTCCGAGGCTTCGTCGAACTCGAAATCTTCCGGGTAAAGGACGATGTCCACGTCCTTGCAGTGGGACAGTTCGCGCAGTTCCAACGGCGTGAACTTCACCTGCGCCGGACCGCGGCGGCCGAAGACGTGAACGTCTGTCACCGGCGACTTCTTCAGTCCTGCGTAGACGTTGTCCGGGATCTCCGTGACCAGCAATTCCTCCGGGTGCTTGACCAGCATTCGGGCCACGTCCAAAGCCACGTTGCCGTTGCCGATCACCGCGATTTCCTTGGCATCGAGCGGCCAGTCGCGGGGAACATCCGGGTGTCCGTCATACCAGGAGACGAAGTCCGCGCCGCCAAAGGATCCTTCAAGTTCAACACCGGGGATATTCAGGTCGGCGTCCTTGATGGCACCGGTAGAGAAGATCACGGCGTCATAGAAAGCCCGGAAGTCATGCAGGGTGAGGTCCCTGCCGTAGGTCACGTTGCCCAGGAAGCGGATATCGCCGCGGTCCAAAACCTTGTGCAGCGCATTGACGATCCCCTTGATCCGCGGGTGGTCCGGAGCCACACCGTAGCGGATCAGTCCGTACGGTGCCGGATAGGCCTCGAAGAGATCAATGCTGACCTCCACATGTCCGTCCTTAACCTCGTTGGATTTGGTCAGGATGTCCGCGGCGTACACGCCTGCTGGTCCTGCACCAACGATCGCCACGCGCAGCGGACGATTGGGGGTTGTTGCGGCTGAGTTGGACACCGTTAGCCCTTCCGAAGCAGTGAGCCACGCCCGTTGGTGGGGCGCGCAGATTCCAATTCTAGATGTCGACCCTACGCCCGGACGCTTATATGGCAGGAGTCACGGAAATTCACCAAGATTGCGGAATATTGCGGGCACACGTGGTGTTGGCGACAATGTGTCGACTCCGGATCAGATAACTGCCAGCTCTTCCTCTTCAAACCAGCCCACGACGACGACTGCCGGGGTCGGCGGCAAACCCGCCCGCGGTGCCGGCAAGCCCGTGCGGAGCGAGTCGACAGCGGGAATCCTCTTCGGAATCGGTGCCTACGGCCTGTGGGGGCTCCTCCCCCTCTACTTCTATGTCCTGATGCCGGCCAGCGCCGTGGAAATCGTGGCAAACCGGGTTGTCTGGTCCTTGATCTTCTGTGCACTGCTCATCACGATTACCCGGGCTTGGCGGGTGTTCGGCGCAGCCGTGAAGGACCGTTCAGTTTTCGGGCCCTTGGCCTTGGCAGCCGGCCTTATTGCCATCAACTGGCTGACCTACACTTTCGGGGTCACCACCGGCCATGCCGTTGAGACTTCACTGGGCTACTTCATCAATCCCCTGGTTTCTGTCCTCCTGGGCGTTTTTGTCCTGAAGGAAAAGCTGCGCCCCTTGCAGTGGGCAGCGGTGGGCATCGGCTTCGTCGCCGTGGGGGTCCTGACGTTCTCTTACGGTCAGCTTCCTTGGATTGCCCTGATCCTGGCTTTCAGTTTCGGTTTGTACGGTTTCGTGAAGAAGCGTGTTGGCCCCAAGGTTGACGCCCTGACGAGCCTGAGCGTTGAGACCGTTGTACTGGCTCCGTTCGCCGCGATCACCATGGTGGTGCTGGGCGCCACTGGAGTTGCCACGCTGACCACCCAGGGAGCGGGGCACCTCTGGTTGCTGGTGGCTTCGGGCGTCATCACGGCCGTGCCTTTGCTCTTCTTTGGAGCTTCAGCCCGCCGTCTGCCGATGACCACCATAGGCCTGCTGCAGTATTTCGCGCCGGTTCTTCAGTTCGTGGTCGCCCTGACCGTGTTCAACGAGACCATGACCACTGCCCGCTGGATCGGCTTCTGCGTGGTGTGGTTGGCCTTGGTGTTGCTCACCATCGACATGCTGCGGACTACGCGGAAGAACTCCGTGCTGAAGAAGCAGGCCCGGCTGGCTGCTGCCGGGTAGTTCTGCAACGCGGGGTCACTTATGGCCCCTTCGACGGCGCTTAAGGGGCCATAAGTGACCCCGCGTTGTTTTAGTCCAGTACGTGTTGTGCAGTTCTGTTCATTTCTGTTGAGAGGGCAGGGAACCGGACATAAGGTTGCGGAAACTTTTCCCAACCACGTCCACCCATCCCGCCCTGGCCACCCGACGCCCCCGCCGCCATTGCAGCTCGCCCGGTTCGCGCAGCTCGCGCTGGGTGCGAAGGGTGGGCGGGGAACCCGGGGCAACAGTTTTGAACGGAGCAGTTTTGAACTTCAATGGACCAGCAGTGAGTCGCAGGACCCTCTTCCGCACCGCCGCGGCCGCCGCCGTCGCGGGTGCGCTGCTTTCCCAGGCCGTGCCATCATTTGCCGCTTCCGGACTGCAGGAATTGATTGATCGACGGCGGATGGTGCTGACCGGGGGCCGCAGCGCCGCAGACATTCCCGAGCTCGCCGCGCAGTTGGAAGGAATGGGCCAGACCGCCGCGAAGTGGTGGGAGTCCATGGACAAGTCGGCCGCCCGGACCTCGCTGTGGAGCGACATACCGCTGACCGGCATTGGGCAGTCGGCCGATGCCACGGGCAACATGGGCCTGCATTTCAACCGCCTCTATGACATGGCACTTGGATACGCCGTTCCGGGGAACCCTTATGCGGGCAGCCCGGAGCTGGCCGCTGACATTGTTGCGGGCTTGCAGCTCCTGAGTGACACCGCCTACAAGCCATCCGTGAAGGCAGCCGGCAACTGGTGGTTCTGGGAGATCGGCGTGCCCCGGAAGACCGTGGACATCCTGACGCTCCTCTACGCTGAAGTTCCGGAAGCTCTCCGCACGTCATTGTTGGCTGCCGTCCGTTGGTTCGCGCCCAACCCGAATTGGCGCGGACGTGCCACATCCTTGGCAGAGACCGGCGCCAACCGCGTGGACAAATCGCTGGCCTGCTGCATGCGGGGCATCCTGGACAACAAGGATAGTGAAATAGCGCTGGGCAGGGATGCCTTGAGCGACACCGTCCGTGGCGGGGTCAACAGCGTCTTCACGTACGTAACCAGCGGCGACGGCTTCTATGCTGACGGCTCCTACGTCCAGCACTCCTACCTGCCCTACGCGGGAACCTACGGAGTGGTGGCCCTGGCCGGAATCGCTGAGATCATCGCCATGTTGGGCGGCAGTACCTGGGCAGTCAACGACCCCAAGCAGTCCGTGCTCCTCAACGCCGTGGAGGATACCTATGCCCCGTTCGTGTGGGACGGACGGATCATGGACACCATCCGCGGCCGTGCTGTCTCCAGGCAGCGCGAGCCCGACTACGTCAGCGGCTTTGGGCTCATCTCAGCAGTCCTGCTGCTGGCCCCGGGCTGCGAGGAACCCTACAAGTCGCGGTTCCTGGCCTTGGCCAAGGGCTGGCTGGAACGCTGCGCGGACCAGAAACTCGTGGGGCATCCAACCCAGAGCCTGGCAAAGTCCCTGTTGTCCCTGGGCGTCCTGTCCGACGCTGCCGTAACTGCGGCACCGGCGCCCGTCTACAGCCGTATGTTCGCTGACCAGGACAGGCTGGTCCATCACCGCCCCCAGTGGGGCTGCACTGTGAACCTTTCCTCCAAGCGCATAGGCCGCTTCGAATGGGGCAACAGCGAGAACAACCTTGGTTGGTATCAGGGCGACGGGATGACATTCCTCTACACACGGCAGGATCCGTCCCAGTTCAGCGCAGACTTCTGGCCGACTGTGGATCCGTACTCACTTCCCGGAACCACCGTCAATGACCAGGCGAGGGTCAGCGGAGCCGGGGGTGCGGGCACCGGAATTCCCCGCGCTTTCCAAGCATTTGCCGGCGGGCTGACCGTGGATGGCCGCTGGGGCGTCGTCGGCATGGACCACCTCAACCACAACAAGACCCTGTCCGGCCGGAAATCGTGGTTCTTCCTGGACGACGCAGTGGTCTGCCTCGGTGCGGGTATTACCGGTACCGGGGGTTCGGCCGTGCAGACCACGGTGGAAAACAGGTCCTTCGCGGCCGGTGCCGTTCCTGCGCTGCGCACCGATTCCCGGAACAGGACCATGGCGGCCGGAGACGCCGCCGTGGCTGTGAAGCGGTCCGTGCATGTAGAAGGCCATGGCGGCTACGTGTTCCTGGAAGCGCCAGGGGTTTCCGGCAGCACTGAAGTGGCCGTGATCCGTCGGACGGGCTCGTGGTTCGACATCAATTCAGGGGCGGACACCGGCGGCACCAAAGATCCCGTGACCCGGGACTATGTGACCATCACGAATCGTCATGGCAAAGATCCCGTGGGGTCCGGCTACGCCTACATGGTGCTTCCCGCTGCCAGCCACTCTGACAATTTCTCCCAGTCCGCGAATCCCGGGGTGAAAGTCCTGGCCAACTCCGCGGAGGTCCAAATGGTGGAGGTAGCCAAGGATCAACTGGTCATGGCCAACTTCTTCACTGCAGGTTCCGGTGGCGGCTACTCGGTGTCCGGGCCATGCACCGTGGCGGCACAGATGACCGGGGACAAGCTCGGGCTCTCCGTGGCTGATCCGTCCCGGACCCAGTCCTCTGTGCGGATCACCGTGGATGGGGCGTGGAGCAAGCTGGCGGATTCCGATGCCGGAGTGACTTTGGTCAGCACCACTCCGCTCGTCATCGAGGTCCAGTTGGACGGACACGGCCACCAGAAGAACCTGACGCTGGGCACCTAGGCGCGATCCGCCGTCGTGCGTCCTGCGGTTGGTTCGCCGAGTTCGCGGGAACACTGCGAGGACCGCCGGAAACTTCCAGCGATCTCGACGGTCTCCCGCGAACACGGCGGCGAGAGTTAAACAAAGGAGGGCCGGGTTCACGAATGAACCCGGCCCTCCTTGTGTGCGAAGCGGTGAAGCTTACGCGTGCGCCTTGATGGCTGCTGCGAGGACCTCGAGGCCGTCGATCAGCAGTTCGTCGCTGATGACCAGCGGCGGGAGCAGGCGGATGACGTTGCCGTAGGTGCCACAGGTCAGGATGATGACGCCTTCCTTGAGGCAGGCGGCGGCAACGGCCTTGGTGAGCTCGGCGTTCGGCTCCTTGGAACCGGGCTGGACCAGCTCGATTGCCAGCATGGCGCCACGGCCGCGGATGTCGCCAACTACGGAAACTTCCCCAGCCAGTTCGCGGAGCTTGCCCAGTGCGAGCTCTTCGATGTGGCGGGCGCGGCCGTTGAGGTCGTGCTGCTCCATGGTGTCGATCGCTGCAAGTGCTGCGGCGCAGGCAACCGGGTTGCCACCGTAGGTGCCGCCGAGGCCGCCGGGGTGAACGGCGTCGAGCAGGTCTGCACGGCCGGTGATGGCGGACAGCGGGAGGCCGCCGGCGATGCCCTTGGCCATGGTGATGATGTCCGGGACAACGCCTTCGTGGTCAACGGCGAACCATTCGCCGGTGCGGCAGAAACCGGACTGGACCTCGTCTGCGATGAAGACGATGCCCTTTTCCTTGGCCCACTCGGACAATGCCGGGAGGAAGCCTTCGGCCGGGACGATGAAGCCACCTTCACCCTGGATGGGTTCGATGATGATGGCGGCAACCTGGTCGCCACCGATCTGCTTTTCGATCATGGTGATGGCGCGCTTGGCGGCCTCGGCACCGGTGATCTCCGGGTTCTCTTCACGGAACGGGTAGCTCATGGGCATGCGGTAGACCTCGGGCGCGAACGGGCCGAAGTTGGTCTTGTACGGCATGGCCTTGGCAGTCAGCGCCATGGTCAGGTTGGTGCGGCCGTGGTAGGCGTGGTCAAAAGCTACGACGGCGTCGCGGCCGGTGGCCAGGCGGGCAACCTTGACGGCGTTCTCCACGGCTTCAGCGCCGGAGTTGAACAGCACGGTGCGCTTGGCGTGGTCGCCCGGGGTGAGGCGGTTGAGCTGCTCGGCAACTGCAACGTAGCCCTCGTACGGGGTGACCATGAAGCAGGTGTGCGTGAAGTGCGCGGCAGCTTCCTGGACGGCAGCGACGACGGCGGGGTCGGACGCGCCGACGCTGGTCACGGCGATGCCGGAGCCGAGGTCGATGAAGGAGTTGCCGTCGACGTCGCGGATGATGCCGCCGTCGGCGTCTTCAACGTAGACGGGGACGCCGGAGGCGACGCCGGCAGCAACGACGGCGGAGCGACGCTCGGCAAGTGCCTGCGACTTGGGGCCGGGGAAAGCGCCGTTGATGTTGCGCTTCTGCTCGATGCGGTACGAGAGTTCGTTCGCGGTGGTGGTCATGGGGTGGTTGCCTTTCTGGGAAATTCGTACGGGTGGGGCGGACGCGCTACGCAACTGCGTTATGCATCTAGTGCAGACATCACGTGCTTGATGCGCGTGTAGTCCTCCACGCCGTACATGGAGAGGTCCTTGCCGTAGCCGGACTGCTTGAAGCCGCCGTGGGGCATCTCTGCCGTCAGGAGGATGTGTGTGTTGATCCAGACCGCACCGAAGTCCAGGTCACGGCTCATGCGCATTGCCGTTCCGTGGTCGGTGGTCCAGACGCTGGACGCCAAGGCGTATTCGACGTCGTTGGCGAGCTCGAGCGCTTCTGCTTCGGTGCTGAACTTCTGGACGGTGATGACCGGGCCGAAGGTTTCCTTCTGCACGATGTCATCGGTCTGCTTGGCGCCGGAGATGATGGTGGGCTCGAAGAAGAAGCCCTTCTCCCCTGCGCGGTGGCCACCGGTTTCGATCTTGCAGTTGGCCGGAAGGTGCTCCACTACCGAGGTGACGGCGTTGAAGTGGTTCACGTTGTTGAGCGGGCCGAAGTAATTCTCTTCGTCGTTCTGCGAACCGGTGTGCAGAGTCTTGGTGTGTTCCACCATGGCTGCCACGACGTCGTCGTGAACGGAGTCCTCCACCAACACGCGGGTGATGGCGGTGCAGTCCTGGCCGGCGTTGAAGAATGCGAACTCGGCGATGGCCGCGGCGCTCTTCTTGATGTCGGCGTCCTTGAAGACGATGGCCGGAGCCTTGCCGCCAAGTTCCAGGTGTGCACGCTTGAGTCCCTTGGCTGCGCCGCTTGCAACGGCGATGCCGGCGCGGACGGAACCGGTGATGGAAACCAGGCCGGGAACCTTGTGGTCCACCATCATGGCGCCGGTCTCACCGGTGCCAAGGACCACGTTCAGGACACCGGCCGGGAAGATCTCGCCGGCCAGGCGGGCCAGCACCAAGGTGGATTCCGGGGTGGTGTCCGAGGGCTTCAGGACGATGGTGTTGCCAGCAGCCAGTGCGGGGCCGATCTTCCAGATGGCCATGAGGAACGGGTAGTTCCACGGGGCAACCTGGGCTACGACGCCGATCGGTTCACGGCGTACGTAGGAGGTGTGGCCCTCGAAGTATTCGCCTGCGGACTTGCCTTCCATGATGCGTGCGGCACCGGCAAAGAAGCGGAGCTGGTCTGCGCCTGCGGCAACTTCTTCGGAGGCGATCAGGGAGCGAACCTGCCCGGTGTTGCGGTGCTGGGCGTCAACGAGCTCGTCGCTGTTGGCTTCCACGGCGTCGGCGAGCTTGAGCAGCATGAGCTGGCGCTGTCCGGGGGTGGCGTGCTTCCACGTCTTGAAGGCCTCAGCTGCTGCGGTCATTGCAGCATCGACGTCGGCCTGCACCGAAATGGGCGACTTGGCAACGATTTCCCCATTGGTGGGGTTCACGATGTCCAGAAGACCCGTACCTGCCGGCGTAACGAATTCGCCGTTGATGAAGTTCTGCAAGGTTTGAACCACGGTGTGCAACCTCTTTCGGTGTCTGGGCATGGGTTTTAGCTGATCAGAGCCTATGCCAGGGAGGGGGTCCAAGGAATAGTCAGCTGCACACAGAGGAGGCCTCGGCTTAGTGCGCTTGACCAGCGCCGGGTTAGGCTTTTAAGCATGGCAATGTCCCTCGCTTCGCTCGTCGCTGTCCCCTCCCTGAAACTCCGTCAGGCCGGCCTGGCCGAAACCACCTGGAACCAGGACATCAGCTGGGTTGCCGTCACGGAATTGGAGGATCCCCAGCGCTTCCTCAGCGGCGGGGAACTGGTCCTCACCACCGGCCTGCGCCTCAAGAGCGCCGCGGACCAGAGGCGCTTTGTCCGTCAGGTCCAGCGGGCCGGCGCAGTGGGCATCGGCTTCGGCATCGGCCTTACCCATGAGGCAGTTCCGGAGGCACTGATTGCAGAAGCAAACCGCTGGGGCCTTCCACTGGTGCAGGTGCCCTACGAGATCCCCTTCATTGCCATCGGAAAACTGGTGGCGGAGTCGCACTCGGCGGACCACTACTCCAACCTTGAGCGCCTCTTGGCGGGACATCAGATCCTGGCCCGCTCGCTGCTCACCGGCGGTGGCCTGAACGAACTCCTCAAGCAACTGGGCAGCATGCTCCGCACGGACGTTGTGCTCACCCAGTTCAGCGCGCAGTTGTACAACAGTGTTGCGGGAAAACCGGCGCCGACGGCGGATGGCTGGGCGTCCTACCCGATTCCCACCGGCCGCAGGGACGCCTGCACGCTCTGGTTGAGGCAGCCGTTTGTGGACTCGGGAATCGTCAGTTATGCGCAGAACCTCATCAGCGTGGAACTGAACAACATGGTCAAGCAGCGCCAGTCCCAGCGGGCCATGGCCGGCCAGGTGCTGGACGACGTCATCCACGGCACTTTGGAGACCATTGAGGCGGCCCGGCGTTTGGCCGGCGTTGGCATCAACAGCACCCGGAAGAATGTGGTGCTGGTTGCCGAGTCCACGGCCCACCACAAACAACTGGTCAGCATCTCACTGCCCCAGGCGCTGGAAGCGGGCGTCAGCGCCGTCGTCGGGAAGGACCTGGTAACGGTCATCAGCGACGACGGTACCTCGGCTACCGCTCTGGCCAAGAGCCTCAGCGATCATTTGCAGGAAGCCGGTATCCACGCCGTCATTGGGATCGGGGGCGCCTACACCAAGCCGAACGGTTTGCGCTGGAGCTACTTTGAAGCGCGCGACGCCGTGGCGCACGGCTTGCCGGTCAACGAGCCGGAGCGCCTGAGCCTGACCTCGCTGTTGCTCGCCAGTGAGGACGTTCCCCTGGCAGACATGGCCAGCGAATCCCTTACGCCTTTGCGGAAGTTCGACGCCGCCCACGGTGCCGAACTGGTGGCCACCCTGGAGAGCTACCTGAACCACAACGGCTCGGTGGCAGCCGTGGCTGAAGCCCTCACCTTGCACCGCAACACGGTCCGTTACCGTTTGGCCCAGATCACTGAACTGACGGGCTACGACCCCTCGCAGACGCAGGACCGCGTGCAGCTTTGGCTGGCTTTGGCTGTCCAGCGCCTCGGTTCCCGCAACCCCCGCTGAGCGTCCCTCAACTTCCGCAGCGTCCCCATAGGTTCCAACGGAAAGCTTCGAGTTCCAGCGGAGAGCTTCACCACAAAACTGTGGACTTTAGACGTCAAACGTCTAACCTTTAGATATGGCAGCGACTACTCCCCTTACCCCCAGCACCGGAAACATTCCTACCGTTGGCCCTGCCCAGGCCCTGTCTGCGCAGGCGGTCCCCAAAACGCGCGTGGTCGCCGTCGTCGGCATTATTGCCGTGGTCCTTATCGGTTTGAATCTACGCGCAGGCATCACCAGCGCCGCAGCACTGTTCCACGAACTGCAGCAGGTCCTTGGCTACGGTGCTTTGGTGGCGTCCATCCTGCCATCCATCCCGCTCCTGTGCTTTGCGGTTGCAGGTTTGGGAACGTCCTGGCTGACCCGCCGCGTAGGCGTAGAGAAAGCCATCGCCATCGCCTTGGCATTGCTGGCCGGTGGTTTGTTGGTGCGTGGGGTTCCGGTGACCGGCGCACTGCTTGGCGGCACGGTCCTGGCAATGTCCGGCCTGGCAGTGTGCAACGTGGCCATGCCGTCCTTCATCCGCGAACACTACTCCGAGCGCACCTCCATGATGACGGGCCTTTACACCTTCACCATGTCCGGCGGCGCCACCTTTGCCGCGGTCGTCAGTGTTCCCTTGGCGCAGGAACTCGGCTCGCCCTCCATGGGCTTGGCGGCTTGGGGCCTGCTGGGTGTCGCAGCCCTCCTCGGTTTCCTGCCCATAGTCCTGCACACCCACCGGAACGCCACCAGGATTGATCGGCCCCGGGTCTCCATGTGGCCGCTGCTGCGTACCCGCCTGGGCATCCTCATCACCGCGATCTTCACCTTCCAGGCTTTCCTGGCATATGCCGTGATGAGCTGGTTCGCCTACATTCTGACCTCGCAGGGTCTCAGCGCTTCCGAAAGTGGTCTCCAGTTCGGCGTGATGCAGCTGGTCTCCGTCGCTGCCGGCATGATCCTGCTCGCCTTCGGTTCCCGCCCCGGCATGCTCCGCCCCGCGCTGTATCTGGCCAGCAGCTCAACCTTGCTGGCCATCGCCGCCATGGTCTGGCTGCCGACGTCGTTGGCGGTCGTTCCCGCCGTCCTGTTCGGCTTCGGCTTGGGCATCTTCCCGCTGGTTCTGGTGATCATCAGCCGCAGTGGACGCTCGACGGCGGAAACCACCGCGCTCTCCACCATCGCCCAATCGCTGGGATACTTGATTGCGGCAATCGGCCCGTTTGGCATGGGCCTGCTCCACAGCGCCACCGGCGGCTGGGTGCTGCCCCTGAGCCTGTTGTCGGTCGTGGCCGTGGCTCTCATGGTTACCTGCCACTTGCTCACCAGCAAGCGCACTGCCACCAAGACCGGACCGAGGACAGCATGACCCTGACCCCTTCGCATCGCCCGGCCCTTGCCGAGGAGATCACCGCCAAGCTGCGGGACATGATCAAGTCCGGCGAGTGGCCGCTCCAGGAGCGGATCCCCGCGGAACCTGAGCTGATGTCCACCTTGGGCGTTTCCCGGGGTACCTTGCGCGAGGCAATCAAGGCACTGGCCCATTCGGGCATGCTGGAAGTACGTCGCGGCGATGGCACCTATGTCCGGGCAAACAGCGAGATGTCCGGCGCGGCGCAGCGCATGTACCTGGAGCACACGCAGGAACATATCGTTGAGGTCCGGCTTGGCCTGGACACCCAGGCGGCCCGCCTCGCCACCAAACACGCCACCGCCGAGGACCTGGCCGAGATGCGCCGCCTCCTTGCGCTCCGCCACGACGCCTGGCAGGCCGAGGACTACCCCACGTGGGCCAGCGCCGACTGGGAGTTCCACGAGCGGGTCGCACTGGCATCGGGCAATCCCCTGCTGCATCAGCTGTACGTTTCGTTCGGCGGAGTGTTCCACAACGACCTCCTCCGCCAGCAGCGCAAGGACGGCTTCAACGGCATTCCACGCGAGGGCCATGACGAACTGGTTGACGCCCTTGAAGCCCATGATCCGGAGGCCGCAATCCAGAGCGTGTACCGGAACCTGGACTACTGCTCGGATAAGGCGCCGCGGTAGCTTTTCTGTTTACGGCACTGTTTCAACGCCGGCCCCGGCGGCGTCCCTGAACCTGGCATTGATCAGGACAACCTCCCGTCCGGCCCGGTCCAGGAGACTTGCGGCGACACTCGCCCGGTATCCCGTGGCGCAGTGCACCCAGGTCCTGTGATCCGGCAGTTCGGTGATCCTCCCGAGGAGCTCGTAGACGGGCACGTTCAGCGCACCCTTGATATGGGAAGTGGTGAACTCGTCCGGACGCCGGACGTCCAGCACCAAGTCCTCCGGCTTCCGCTCGCTTGCAAAGAGGTTCCAGTCTCCGTGCCCATAGCTCGTCCGGGGATGGTCGGCGGCCAACAAAACGGCTTCAGGCCCGACGGCGGCATCCGGGCTGTCGATGCCGATCCTCGCCAAGTCACGGATCGCCTTTTCAACCTCACTGAGCGGGCCCAGCAATGTGAGCGGTTGGTTCCAGGGGATCACCCAACCCAGGTAGCTGGTGAAGTTGTCACCGCGGCCATATTCGAAGCCCACGCTGCCTTGAAGGTGGCCGTCCGCAAATGCCACCCTGTGGCGGAGGTCCACCACCCACTCCCCTGCCCTCAACCGCCGGCTCAGTTCCTCAGGATCAACTGAGTCCGGAAGTGTGAGGTCCGGTCGGCCCGGTCCGGCCGCATTCAGCGGGCTCATGTGGGCGTAGTACGCAGGATAGGCAGTGATGTTCGCCAACAATTCCGAGACGAAGTGGTGCTCGCTGGAATCGGTCAAGGCATGGTTGGACTCTGCCTGCTCAGCAATTGTCGAAAATTCCTGATGGCTCGCGGGCCCGATCGAACAGAACGAACCGAAGCCATGGGTCGGGTACAGCGCAGCCTCCGGACGGGAAGCATCCACCAGGCGCCGCACGGACGAATACTGGTCATGGGCCAGCTTGGCAGTGTCACGAGGGGAGACCAGGTCCGTCCGCCCTACTGAACCGTAGAGCAAGCTGCCGCCGGAAAACACAGCCTCCCGGCCGCCGTCGTGCGTGTCATCCCGCACCACGTACGAAAGGTGCGTGTGGGTGTGGCCCGGCGTCGCAACGACCGAAACCGCGAGCCTGCCGACGCGCAGGACCTGGCCGTCGGTGACGGGAACCCTCACAAACGAAACCTCATCCGCCGCGTTCACCAGATACGCGGCACCGTGCTTCTCCGCCAGGACCAAACCGCCGGTGACGTAGTCATTGTGCAGGTGCGTTTCGGCCACATGCGTGATCCGGACACCGGCGTCACGGGCAGCCTTTTCAGCCCGGTCAATGTCCCGTTGAGGGTCAATCACCAAGGCCACGGAGCCGTCGTGCACCAAATAGCTGCGGTCCCCCAACTGGGGAGTTTCGATGACCACGACATCCATGCTTCAGGGTACAACCGGGCGCAATGAAGGGGACTAAAAACAGAAACGGGGCCACTCCCAAGGAGTGACCCCGCCCGCAAACGGAAAACTAGACCTGTGCCGCTACGCCATCGCGGGAGATGTTGACCATGTCCTCGCGCGGCACCACCTTGATGCGTTCACGCTTGACCTCAACACCGTGGGACGTGCCCGCCTCGGTGGCTGCTGCGCCGAGGGCGAGTTCGTGGGCGTCCAGGGCCAGCCAGCCTTCCCAGCTGGTGAACTTCACGCCGCGGGAATCGAGAAGATCCACGACGGCGTCTGCCGCGGGAACCTCGGCGACCGGCAGGTTTTCGCGGTCCTCCAACAAGTACGTGACGGTTTCGAGGGCATCGCCCTTGGTGTGGCCGATGAGGCCAACCGGACCGCGCTTGATCCAGCCCGTTGCGTAGAGGCCCGGAACGTGCTGGCCGTCGGCGTCAAGGACCCGGCCGCCGTCGTTGGTGACGACGCCCTTTTTGTGGTCGAACTCGACGTCCGGCAGGGCCGAACCGAAGTAGCCGATGGAGCGGTACACAGCCTGGACCGGGTAGTCGATGAACTCGCCGGTACCGCGGGCGTTGCCTGTGCCATCCAGCTCGGTGCGCTCGAACTTGATGCCGGCAACCTTGCCCGGGGTTTCCGGGGAGTCCACGATTTCCACCGGGCTGTGCAGGAAGTGCAGGTGCAGGCGGCGGGAAGCGGTGAGCTCGGAGAGGTCCTCGGGCTGCTCGGCGATCCAGTTGGTCAGTGTGCCAACCATGGTTTTGGTCTGGTTGTTTGTCTGGACCTGGCGATCAGACTCTTCGTCGAATTCGAAGTCCTCGGCGTAGAGGATGATGTCTACATCCTTGGAGTGCGAGAGTTCACGCAGTTCCAGCGGAGTGAACTTCACCTGTGCAGGGCCGCGGCGGCCGAAGACGTGCACGTCGGTGACCGGCGAGTTCTTCAGGCCGGCGTAAACGTTATCCGGGATTTCGGTGACCAGCAGGTCATCGGCGTGCTTGGAGAGGACGCGGGCGACGTCCAGGGCGACGTTGCCGTTACCCAGGACGGCGATTTCCTTGGCGTCCAGCGGCCATTCGCGGGCAACGTCCGGGTGTCCGTCGTACCAGGAGACGAAGTCTGCGCCGCCGAAGGAACCCTCGAGTTCGATGCCCGGGATGTTCAGGTCGGCGTCCTTGATGGCGCCCGTGGCGAAGATGACGGCGTCGTAGTGCTTGCGGAGGTCCTCGATGGAGATGTCCGTGCCGTAGTCCACGTTGCCGAAGAAACGGATGTCGCCACGGTCCAGGACCTTGTGCAGGGCGTTGACGATGCCCTTGATGCGGGGGTGGTCCGGAGCAACGCCGTAGCGGATCAGGCCGTAAGGTGCCGGGTAGCGGTCGAAGAGGTCGATGCTGACGGTGAGTTCGCCGCTCTTGACGGCCTCACTCTTGGTCAGGATGTCCGCTGCGTAAACGCCGGCCGGGCCGGAGCCGATGACGGCGACGCGAAGCGGACGGTCCGCAGAACCTACGGGGGTGCTAATTGACACGGCTGTGTTCCTTCTTCTTCTCAGTTACTGCGGACGCGGGGACGGTTGGGGGTAATAGTGCTGTAGTCAGCGGTCTTGAAGTGCTGCGGTGCAAAGGGGCTGACACGGACAACATCGCCGATCACGATGACCGCCGGGTTGGCCACGCCGACGGCTTCCGCCTGGTCCGCGATGGTCCCCAGAGTGCCGATGGTGACGCGCTGGTCCGGCAAATACCCGTTCTCTACGATACCTACTGGTGTGTCCAAAGGCAGACCCGAGCCTGCCAGTTCAGCCGCGGAATCACGCAATTGGGCCACTCCCATGAGCAACACCACAGTGTGATCCGGGCGTGCGGGGACCTCGGAGAGCTCTTCGTGGCCGGTCACCACGCTGAAGCCCTTGGCCAGGCCGCGATGCGTCACCGGGATTCCTGCGGCAGCGGGAACGGAAATTGCCGACGTCACGCCGGACACCACTTCAACCTCGACGCCGTTCTGCCGGCAGAATTCTGCTTCCTCACCGCCGCGTCCCAGGACGTAGGGGTCCCCGCCTTTGAGGCGGACCACCCGGTTGCCCTTGAGGGCTTCCTCTACAAGGATCCTGTTGATCTCAAGCTGGGGCACGGGGTGGTGCCCGGGGGTCTTGCCGACCTCGATCACCCGGACGTCGGGCGCCAGTTCGTTGAGCAGCTCCCGTGGGCCAAGACGGTCGGCAACCACGACGTCGGCCTGGCCCAGCAGGCGACGGCCGCGGACGGTGATGAGCCCTGAGTCGCCGGGCCCGCCGCCCACCAGAGCGACAGAACCAGCCGGAGTCTTTCCAGCTGCGTCCGGCTTACGGTGCCGGCGCAGCGGAAGGTCCCCGGTTTCGAGGGCCGTGGCAACTGCGTTCCGAAGGGCCATGGCACGGCGTGGGTCTCCCCCGGCGTTGATGGCGATCTTGACGTCGTCCACCACGGCAACCGCGGGTGTCCACGCGGCCGATGCTTCATGGTCCGAGGCGTTGACGCACCAGATGCGCTGCGCCTCGGCGTCGGCTGCGACCTGGGTGTCCACGGCGGGAGTGCCAGTAGCAGTCTGAACGAACCAGACGCCGTCGACGTCGGTTTGGCGGTACTCGCGCTGCTCCCAGGTAAGGAGGCCGGAAGCGGCGAGCCCGCGAAGTGTTTCGGTGGCAACGGGAGCGACCACGGTGACTTTCGCACCGGCGTCGAGCAGTCCTTTGGCGCGGCGCGACGCAACGGGGCCGCCGCCGACCACCAGCACGGGGCGGCCGAGCAGCCGCAGCGCGGTGGGGTAAATGTCCTGTATTGCCATGAAAAAACTGTAGGGCGGCCCCGTAACATGCTTCAAAGACTCGGAAACACCCGGTAACGCTGGGTAATCCAACGTCACATAATTCCATGCTTAGCCGGAAGAAACCCTGTCTTTAAGCGTCAGGTAATAGCTCCGCTGCTCCTTGCCCAAGTGCTCGATCGCGTAACGAAGAGACGTGCGGGGCATGGTTGCCGCGTACTCGTCCAGGAAGGCCAGCAAGCGTTCGCGGCTGCTGCGTCCGGCATCGCGAACCCACCCGCCCACGGCTTTGTGGATGAGGTCTTCTTTGTCTCCGAGCAGGAGGGCGGCGATCGCGAACGTGTCATCCAACTGGCCTTCACGGATGAACGCCGAGGTGGCAACAATGGCCGTCCTGCGCTCCCACATGTTCGGCGACCGGGCCAGGCTGTAGAGCGGGTCGCGCGGCTTGTTCAGCAGCCATCCGCCCACCACGTTCCCAGCGCCTAGGTCCACCAGGTCCCAATTGTTGATGCGATCCTGCCTCCGCAGGTACAACCCGTAAAGTTCCCGACGCCGTTCTTCCGTGGTCTTCTTTTTCTGCGCTTGGAGAGCCATGATCTTCACGGCACCGGCCCTGGCCTCGTGGATGTCTTGCTCCAGGAGCATCTCGATATCTTCCAGGGACATGGTCGCGAACTCTTTGGCCAGTGTGAAAACCTCGCCCATGCGGACGCCCATGAAGAAGTCGCCCTCGGCATAGTCGCCCTTGCCGGTCTTGAAATAGCGCCGGTATTTGGCTTGCTCGACATCCGACTGGCGGATTTTCAGGCGCTCCAAGAACGCGACGGCGGTGGGCTCGGTTCCCGGCGCCGGCGCGGCAGGCTTGCGGTCGTTGGGGGCCTTCCCGCCCTTGGGCCCTCTTCCGTCCTTGGGGGTCATGCCTCCATCATGCGCCTAAAACACCGACCAGCCGGTACGGGTGGTGAATTCGTCCAGCGCTGCGACCCCGGCCACGGAATTCCCGGATCGTCCCAGCCCAGGGCTCCACACGCTGATGGAGCACTTGTTCGGGACCACGGCCACGATTCCGCCGCCCACGCCGCTCTTGCCCGGAAGTCCCACCCGATATGCGAATTCGCCAGCGGCGTCATACGTCCCGCACGTGAGCATGACCGCGTTGATTCTCTTGGTCTGCGCCGGAGAGAGCAACAGCGTCCCGTCTGCGCCCAAGCCGTTGGAGGCAAGGAACCGGGTTGCGAGTGCAAGGTCTTCACAGGTCATGGCGAGCGCGCATTGCTTTGCATAGGAATCCAGGACGTCCTCCACCGGGTTTTCCAGGTTGCCGCAGCTTGCCAGGAAGTGAGCCAAGGAAGCGTTGCGGTGGCTGTTGGCCAGTTCGGAGCCGGCCACCTGCTGATCGGTGTCGATGCTGTCCTTGGTGGTTTCCTGACGCATCAGATCCCGCACGGCATACGCTGCGTTTCCGGTCAGGCTCAGAAGGCGGTCCGTCACCACGATTGCACCGGCGTTGATGAAGGGGTTCCGGGGAATGCCGTCTTCACTCTCCAACTGGACCAGTGAGTTGAAGGGGTTGCCGGAGGGCTCCCGGAACACCCGTTTCCAAATACTGTCTCCGTCGAATGCCAGTACCAAGGCGAGCGCAAAGACCTTGGAGATGCTTTGGATGGAAAAGTCCACGTGGGCGTCTCCGGCTGAATACACCTCGCCCTCACGAGTGGCGACGGATATGCCGAATTGTTGGGCGTCCACGGCTCCCAGTTGGGGGATGTAGTCAGCGACGTTGCCTTGGCCGACATGCGGCTGCACGGCCCCGACGATGTCGTCGAGGAGATTCTGGATATCCATGGTTCCTAGCCCTTGGTCCCTGCATAGGTCCAGAGCCTGATCTGGAGGTGTGCCAGTAAGCGTTCATCTGCGGATTGCAGATCCAGCCCGGCCACTTCGCAAGCGCGACGCAGCCTGTAATGAACAGTGTTGCGGTGGACCGCCAATTCCTCGGCGCACCGGTTCACGTCTCCGAAGAACTCCAGGTAGGTCAGGAGGGTCAGGGCGAATTCCGGGTAGCGACCGCATAGCCGGGTGATTCCTGCATGACGCAGGGTGGTCCGGGATTCGAGCAGCTCCAACAATTCCCTGGTCAGGACTGTTGTTTCCACGTCGCTGTAAGAGGCCACACGGACGTCCGGCGTTGCTTCCATGACTTTAAGGACGCTGCGAACGTGATCAAGGGTGGCATGCAGGGCATCCAAGCGCGGAACGATGGGACCCACTGCTGCCTGCACCTGGAAGTGAAGGTGCGTGGTGGCATCACGAACAATCGTGTTGACCAGCCGGTTGATGGCGGGCAGGGACTTTTGCGGGTCCACGTCCGGGAGGATGATGGCCGTTTCCATGCCAAGGGCTCCTACCACCGCGCCGGGCCGGTATGCAGCGGCGTGGATCGATGCCACTTTGGACAGTTCCCCCCTGCGCAGCTGCAGACCGGCCGCGCTTTGGCTCAGCCCTCCTGCGGAGATCAACACCAACGCCGCTGGCTTGGCGGGATCGATGCCCGCGGATTGGGCCTGGGAATGGACTTGCGCCGTGCCGCTGAGCAGGCTGGACACCCGGTCCTCGCGCATCGACTGCGACTGCTCATTGCGGTGCCGTACCAGCTCAATGGCCGCATGCCTGGCCGCACCCACCATGATGCGGTCCGTGTTGGCCGCCAGTGGTTCAACACCTTCCTGCAACCAGATGTACCCCATCACCCGGCTGCCGGCGTGAATGCCGATCGCCACACGTTCCCGAAGCCCGGCCTCGAGGTTGGCCTCTACGTGAACAGGTGCTTCAGTAGCTTGGAGGTGCTTGTAGACTCCTGATTCCTTGAGGAGTTTCTGGTACTTTTCAGGGCCACGCCGCGCCAGGATGGACAACCGGCGGAGCTCGTCAACGTCATTGGACGCCGGGGAGTAGGCAAGGACCCTGTTGCCCGGATCTTCGATCACCACGTGGCCATTGGTCAGTGTGGCCGTGGTTTGGGCGATCGCGAACAGATCGCGGTGGACTGACGTGGGGGTTTCCCCGGGCACATCGTTCTCACGGACCCGGTCCAGCGCGATGCTCTCGAACTTATCCCAGCGGAGCCCCGGGGCGACCGCCACCAGTCCAATGCCGGTCGGTTGGAGCAACTCGGCCACGGCTTCCAACTCGCGTTCACTGCCCTTGACAGCAACTGCTGTGGGACGGCCCGCCATGATGCGGCGGAGCGCAGGGAGCGCCGCACGCCCGCGAACGCCGATCAACATGACCAAGGCCCCTGGGCGGATCTCGTCGTCGTCTTCAGCATCAACAATGACAGTTTCGCGAACGGTTCTGTTGTCCTCTGCCGGGGCCAGCAGCAACCGGGCGTTGCCGACACCCAGGTCTTCGAGGACATCGCTCAATAGGGTGACGACGCCGTCGTCGTCAATTTCCAGGGCTTTCAACGAAGCTATCGCTTCCTCTCCACATCAGTTCCATCAGCAGTACGCTTCCTCGCCATTGAGGGCGCCGCCGGTACATGTGCGCAGGCACGCACAGCGAGAAACATTACCGGCCCTTCAGAACACCAGTGTTGTCCCCCCGGCACAAGAGCCGGGCCCCGAATTTGGTTCGCCAGCCAATTTGTTGTCGACGGCGGCGACCTAGAGTTGGTGACTGTCCCACACACCACAAAGACTGACTGCAGCGCGGCCAATTTCAGGCATAACTGCGACGCAGCCAGCCCCACGTTGTGGAGTATTGAGCCACCCGAGGTGGCAACGGAGTCAAAGGAGACCCCCGAAGTGATACCCACCCCTGCGTCCACACAAACCCTTTCTTCCCCAACAGACCTGGCTGCCAGTCCGCCGTCGAACGCTTTCGCCCCGGAGGAAAGCGGCTACCGCAAAACCCTTAAGCCCCGGCAGATCCAGATGATCGCCATTGGCGGTGCGATCGGCACCGGGCTCTTCATGGGCGCCGGAGGCCGCCTGAACGGATCCGGACCCGCGCTGGTCCTGGTCTATGCCGTCTGCGGATTCTTCGCGTTCCTGATCCTGCGGGCACTCGGCGAGTTGGTGCTGTACCGCCCCACCTCCGGCTCGTTCGTTTCCTATGCCCGCGAGTTCTACGGCGAGAAAATGGCCTACACCGCGGGCTGGCTCTATTTCCTGAACTGGGCCATGACCTCCATTGTGGACGTCACCGCCGTAGCCCTCTACGTGAAGTTCTGGGGCCAATATTGGGCACCCATCAACGACGTCCCGCAGTGGCTGATCGCATTGATCGCTTTGGTAGTGGTGCTCTCCCTGAACCTGGTGTCCGTGAAGATCTTTGGTGAGATGGAGTTCTGGTTCGCCATGATCAAGGTGGGCGCCCTGGTGACGTTCCTCGTGGTGGGAATCTGCTTCATTGTTTTCGGCGGCCGGACGGATGTTGGCGTTCCGGGTTTCAACGTCATCGCTGAGAACGGTGGCATGTTCCCCATGGGCTCAGTGGCACCGCTCCTGGCCATCAGCGGCGTGGTGTTTGCCTATGCAGCTGTGGAACTGGTGGGCACCGCGGCCGGCGAAACCGCCGAACCCCACAAGGTGATGCCCAAGGCCGTGAACACCGTGGTGATCCGCATCGGGGTCTTCTACGTGGGCTCAGTCCTGCTGCTCTCGCTCCTGCTTCCCTTCACGTCCTACAAAGCCGGCGAATCTCCGTTTGTCACCTTCTTCTCGCATCTCGGTGATCCACAGGCCGGAGCCATCTCCGCATCCGTGATGAACTTCGTGGTCCTCACCGCGGCATTGTCCAGCCTCAACGCCGGCCTCTATTCCACCGGCCGCATCCTCCGCTCCATGGCGGTCAATGGCTCGGCTCCGCAATTCACAGGGCGGATCAGTAAGTCCGGGGTGCCCTACGGCGGCATCCTACTGACAGCGGTCATCACTCTGGTGGGTGTCGGCTTGAACGCCGTCGTTCCATCCCAGGTCTTTGAAATCGTGCTGGAAGTCTCGGCGGTGGGCATCATCGGCGGCTGGGCCACCATCATGTTGTGCCACATCAAGCTCCAGCACTGGGTCCGCAACGGCAAAGTGGTGCGGCCTGCGTTCAGGCTCTTCGGAGCGCCCTTCACTTCCTATCTCACCCTCGGATTCCTGGCCTTTGTCCTGGTCACCATGGGGTTCTCGGAAACGGGCCGCTGGGTGCTGGCCTCGTTGCTGGTGTTGGCGCCACTGCTGATAGCCGGCTGGTATGCGTATCGCGGCCGCATCCGTACAGCCCTGACGTCCTAGACCCCTTTTCAGTTTGAAAGTGAAACACATGAGCACCCCTTCCCCGTCCCCCAAAATCGGCACCCCCAGCAGGGCCTGGCGTTCCCGTGCCGACGCTTGGGAGTTTTTGGGATACGCCCTCAGGCAGCTCGCCTCGGCCCGACACCAGGAGTCCGGTTTGCTGTCCCAGATCGATAGGACCTTTGCCCTCCTGGCAGCGGTGGAACCGTATTGGGCAGAGCCCGGAGTCAACGCCGTGGCCCAGTTGCGCCAATTAATCGACGACGGCGAACCCCAGGCCGCGCTCCAGCTTCTGGGCGGTTTGGATCACCTTCCGCTCGCCTCTGCTGGGGAAACAGCTGCGGTGCCGCGCGGGGAAACGGTGGACGAGGAAGTTGTCGACCAGTCCGAGCCGGCGGAGCGGCCACGCTTTGAGGTCCTGGTGGTGGACACCATGGAGCCTGAAGAAGCCGAAGCGCTCAAGAACACCATGGCTGCGCAGCGCCGCCCTTCGGATGCGTTCACGTACACGGTCAACGTGGTTCCCAGCTATGAGGATGCCTTGGTGGCCATCATGCTGAACCCCGATATCCAGTCCGTTGTTCTTCGCCCGGGCTTCTCCCTCCGCAGCTCCCATCTGTTGGGCAGCGACCTCCGGAGGTTCCTGGCCCGGCATACCTCCGCAGACTTGCAGGACTCGCGACCCATCAGACGGATTCTTGCGCTGGCCGATGCAATTTCCGGGCTGCGGCCGGAACTGGACGTCTACTTGGTGGCAGGGGTTTCCATCGAGTCCCTGGCGGGATCCCTCACCAGGAAGTTCCGGCGGATTTTCCGGCGACAGGATCATCTGGACCTGCATCTGTCACTGCTGTCCGGCGTGGCCGAACGCTACGAAACACCGTTCTTCACGGCGCTGCAGGACTACAGCCGCCGCCCGGCCAGCGTCTTCCACGCCTTGCCGATTTCCCGGGGTGCGTCTGTAGGAACGTCACCGTGGATCCGGGACATGGCCGATTTCTACGGGACAAACCTGCTGTTGGCCGAAACGTCCGCCACCTCGGGCGGTCTGGACTCTTTGCTGGATCCGCACGGGTCCATCAAACGCGCACAGGAACTCGCCGCCCGGGCCTTTGGTGCGCAACGAACCTACTTTGTCACCAACGGCACATCCACGGCCAACAAGATCGTGCACCAGTCCCTGCTTGCCCCGGGCGATGTTGTGCTGGTGGACCGCAACTGCCACAAATCGCACCACTACGCCTTTGTGCTTGCCGGTGCCCGCGTTTCGTACCTGGATGCCTATCCCCTGGACAAGTACGCGTTTTATGGTGCTGTCCCGCTGGCCAGCCTGAAGCGCAGGCTCCTGGAGTACCGGCGGGCAAGCCGGCTTCACGAGGTGAAAATGGTGACCCTCACCAACTGCACCTTTGACGGCGTTGTGTACGACGTCGAAAGGGTCATGGAGGAATGCCTGGCCATCAAACCGGATCTGGTTTTCCTGTGGGACGAGGCGTGGTTTGCCTTCGCCCGCTCCCATCCGGTGTACCGCCGTCGAACCGGCATGGCGGCAGCAGCCGCCCTGGAAGCTTCCTTCAGCGATCCTGCCTACGCCGCACGGTATGCGAAACAGGCCGCCGCCCTTCATGACCCGGTCACCGGCGAACCCGTTGATGACGAAGCCTGGCTCAACACCAGGCTGATTCCGGATCCTGCCAAGGCACGCCTCCGGGTCTACGCAACGCAGTCAACCCACAAAACGTTGACCTCGCTGCGGCAGGGTTCCATGATCCACGTGTATGACCAGGACTTCGCCGGCTCCAACCGGGAGTCCTTCCGCGAGGCGTACATGACCCACACGTCCACCTCCCCCAACTACCAGATTCTGGCGTCCCTGGACATTGGCAGACGACAGGTGGAACTGGAAGGCTTCGGCCTGGTGCAACGGCAATCCGACCTTGCCGTATCCGTGGCCCAAGCCGTGGCCCGGCATCCCCTGCTGAAGAAGTACTTCCGGGTGCTTTCCTCGCGGGACCTCATCGGTCCGCGCTATAGGGAAACCGGCTCCAGCATGCCGCTGCGGGATGGGCTGGCAGAGCTGGAGGACGCCTGGCAGCGGGACGAGTTCGTCATCGATCCCAGCCGCCTCACGCTGGACATCAGCAAAACAGGGATCGACGGCGACACTTTCCGCCACAGCTACCTCATGGACGATCACGGCATCCAGGTGAACAAGACCTCACGGAACACTGTGCTGTTCATGACCAACATCGGCACGTCCCGAAGCTCCGTGGCGTACCTGATCGAGGTCCTGGTGAAACTCGCTGAAGGCTTTGAGAACCCGCATCCTTCGGCGCGGGCTCGGACGCTACCTGGCGCCTCCGACGCTTCCCGCCCGACTCCCCCGCTCCCGGATTTCAGCACCTTTGCCGCACGCTTCCGTGTGGATGATTCCTGTGAGGACGGGGACATCCGGGCCGCTTACTTTGAGAGTTACAAGCCCGATTCCACGGTGTACCTGTCCGCGGCTGAGGTGGCTTCCGCCGTGGCCGAAGGACAGGAAGTGGTCTCGGCAGGGTTCGTTACGCCGTATCCGCCCGGGTTCCCCATCCTGGTCCCGGGGCAGGTGATTACCCGGCAAACCCTCGAATTCATGGCTGCTTTGGATACGCGTGAAATACACGGGTTCGATCATGAACGGGGGTACCGGGTGTTCGCGGAGCCTGCTTCGTCTTCTGTTCTCGAGCTGGTGGCGGTGGCGTCCTAGACTTTGTCGCTCCAACCGAAAGCAGGGGCGACGTGCTTGGCGACATTGCCCAGCAGCTTGGCGTTGTAGTCGACGCCAAGCTGGTTGGGCACTGTGAGCAAGACCGTATCGGCTGCCTGCACGGCTGAATCCTTCGCCAGTTCGTCCGCCAGTTGATCCGGCTCGCCGATGTAGCTTTTCCCGAAGCGGGACAACGCGCCGTCGAGAATTCCTACCTGGTCCTGGCTGTCCGCTTGGGCACGCAGACCGAAGTAGTGGTTGTCCTGCTCATCGACGATCGGAATCACGCTGCGGCTGACGGAAATCCTTGGTTCAAAGTCGTGCCCTGCGGCCGCCCAGGCTTCGCGGAACATCCGGATCTGCTCTGCCTGCAGTTCGTCGAAAGGAACACCGGTGTCCTCGGTGAGGAGGGTTGAACTCATGAGGTTCATGCCTTGCTCTGCTGCCCAGACTGCAGTCTTCCGGGTTCCGGCGCCCCACCAGATTCTCTGAGGGAGGCCGGGTGACTGGGGTTGGATGGGCAGCAAACCTGTGGCCCCGCCGGCGTAATGCGGGTCCGCTTCGGCCACCCCGTGCCCGGCGATGGCTTTGCGGAACAATGCAGTGTGGCGGCGGGCCATGTCGCCACCGTCCTCACCGTCCTCGGGGACGTAGCCGAAGTTGGCTGCTCCGTTCCGTGCGGGTTCGGGTGAACCACGGCTCACTCCGAGCTGCAGCCGCCCATCACTGATGAGGTCCGTGGCTGCTGCTTCCTCGGCCATGTAGAGGCTGTTTTCGTATCTCATGTCGATCACGCCGGTGCCCATTTCGATCCGGCTGGTCCGTGCCGCAATAGCGCTCAGCAGTGGAAAGGGCGATGCTTGCTGCCGGGCGAAGTGATGCACCCGGAAGAACGCTCCGTCGATTCCCAGTTCCTCGGCAGCTACCGCCAGTTCGATTCCCTGTTTGAGGGCCTCGCCGGCCGTTGGCACGAGGGAACCCGGGACTCGGGCCCAGTGACCGAAGGAGAGGAAACCGATCCGTTTGTTGTGCATGTTCGGGACAACTCCGCGAGGGCCCGGAGAATTCCACGGACCCCCTCGTCCGCCTCTCAGCGTCTTCCGAAAGTGATTAAGAATCCGTCGAGTGCATTAGGTATAGTGGAGCCCTCGGCGGTTTATCTATTTGATGGAGTAAAATGAATTTCGACACGGGGGTTGCCGATCGTTTGATCGGTGCATGTCGAGACGCAGCGCGTACCTTGCAGGATCAACTCGGCGGACGGGAATCGCTCTCGACGGCTGCCCTTACGGAATTCCGGGGCGTGTTCGCTGACTGTTTCCGGGAGAACGTTGCCGCTGAACGGGCGGCCCGTTCGGAGCTGGTCCATATGTTGGAAGATGTTGCCCGTCAGGTCCAGGATGCGAAGAGCGCCGCGGAGGTTGAGCAGCGTCGCTTGGATGACGTGACGGAGTGGGTGCTTGCCTCCGGCTGGGTGCGTGCTGGCGGGGGTGTTGGAGTGAATGTGGGGCCGCGCCCGTCGATGGAGGAGACTGACCGTCCGGTGGTGAGCGTGAACACTGTGCGGCAGGGGTTGCGTGTCTGGGCGAGTGGAAGCACTGCTGGGGCGAGTTCCGCTGATCCGGACACCTTGGAATCCGCAGTGTCAACCTTCAGGATCCAGGACGGCTCAGACCGGGGTGCGGCTGACAGAGTCAGTGCAGCTGGGTCCGAGTTCGAGGACAAGTGCTCCTGGGTGCACTCTGATCTCGACGCTGTCCGTGGCGGGCTGCGACGGTTCTTGGAAGACAACCATCAGGACGCGACCCGGCTTTCCGACATCGCTTCGACGTTCCGCGCTGCCGGTGGCAGCGGAGACGTCGGACAGGTAACGGTATCGAACGGCCTTCTGGTGCTTGCCACGGTGCCGATGTCCTTATCGGGTGTGGCTCTGCTGAGCTACTTGTCCACTGCCTCCGAGGCTGACGTGAAGGCATTGGCCACAATACCCGGATGGCAGCAGACCCTGCGAGGCATGGACCCATCGAAAATCGGGGCTTGGTGGGCGGGCATGAAAACGGGAGCCCACACTGCAGTGAACGAGTCCGGGTTCACGCAGGTACAGGAGCTGCTGCTGGCTGCGGCTCCGGCCATGTTCGGCGCTTTGGACGGGATGCCCGCACTGGCTAGGGTCCGGGCGAACCAGTTGAACGCGCCAAGCCTGCTCCGCGCGGCGGAGAAAGACCTGGAAACAGCCCGGAAATTGTCGGGGATCGGGCAAGCACACCACGACCCGAACCGAACAAAAATGCTGGAAAATGAGGTCGCCTATCTGAAGCAGGCGGAAGCTGGGCAAGTTCAGCTTTACCTCTATGACCGGGACCAGTCCCGGATCGTGGAAATGATCGGCACCCCGGGCCCCGACACACGGCACGTGATCACCTACGTTCCAGGAACCTTCACCGGAATGAACATTTTCTACACAGGCGGCGTACAGCAGGTCTCGAGATACCTCAATAACAACGTGCCGGGGACGGTGGCATTCGTCTACAAGGATGGGCGGTTCCCCGGAGAGGCGGACACCGCCGGCGGCCCCAACCTGGCGAGAATTGGTGAGGCGAACGATGAGAAACTCGCACGCACCTCGGGGCAGCAACTGGCAGGTTTCGAGACCGGGATGCGCACTGACCCCTACCTGAACGGTGCCGAACAAACCGGCATCGGACACAGCTGGGGCCTGGCGAACCTCACCAGCTCCGAAGTCGCCGGAGCCCGATATGACAAAGTAATATCCCTCGCCGGGGCCGGAATGCTCCCGGACTGGAAACCACAGCCAACCACGGAATACTCGAACCTGTACTACTATGATCTGCTCGTCCATGGTCAGGGAGTTCCCAACCTCATCACGAAGAGAGGGGTGGTGTGGGATGGAAATAACCCCATTCATCGGGATGAGTTCGAACAGCACTATTACCGCGGCCCCCACGACGACCAACTTAGGGCGATTAACACCGTCGAAGAAGGGAACATCCTCATGGAAAACCACAACCTCATCGCCTCCGACAGCAAAGACAACAAGAAAGCGCTCAAAGACATGCTTGGAATTGTGACTCGATGATAGGGCGACGCGGCACCATGGCGTTGTTGCTGGCGGGCCTCATGGGGCTTACGGGTTGCGCCGGAACCCCAAATACGAGTTCGACAGAGTCAACTGTGCCAAGCGCCACCAAAACACAGGAGGAACCGGTGAAAGTTGAACTGACATGGCAGGATGCCAAAGCTCATACCCAAGCTCTGGAACTGGAGATCGCCGCCCAAGTCCCTGAAGACGCCGTTATCTCGATCGATCAGAAGACGAAGGGCATGCTTCTGTCCTGCAACCGAACCAAACACAGCTGGAATGGTTCAACGACAATCACGGTCACCGAAGGAACCAAAATCGAGCCGATCCTGAAAGAAATCAAAACCCACTATCAGAGTGGACAATACGTCGTCGAGGACAGGCTTGATATCAGAGGATCATACGAAGTCCAGATAAGCCCTCACAATACGAGCGATGAAAACTACATTGTCGCCGAAGGGTTAGCCCCAAACCAGATCCGCATTGATTCGGGCTCTGAGTGTTTCACGTTGCCAGAAGGTATTTACCCGGGCGGGAATTTTTAGATCCTCATGAAAAACCAGAACCTCCTCGCCTCGTACAGCGAGGACAACGTGCACGTGCCCAAGTGCATGCTGGGAAGTGCAATTCGGTGAGGATTCGGAGCGGCGCCGTGGCGTTGATGCTGGTCGTTTCAATCGGGCTTGCCGGCTGCGCCGGAAACCCAAGCGCGAGTTCGACGGAGTCAACCGTGCCAACTGCCAGTGATACACAGGAGGAACCGTTGATAGCCGAACTGACCTGGCAGGAAGCGAAGGCCAAAGCCCAAGTCATGGAATTGGAGATCGCCGCCCTGATCCCGAAAGACACGGTTGTCTCGATCGATCAAAAGAAGAAGGGCGTGCTTCTGTCCTGCGACAAGACGCAGCACAAGTGGAAGGGCTCCACGACCATCACGGTAGCCGACGGAACCAAATTCGATTCAATCGTGAAGGACATCGAAGCCCACTACCGGGCGAATGGACTCAAGGTGTCAGCCGATGCGGATATAGACGGAATGATACTGGTCCAAATCGATCCACCTGCTCCTGGGGAGAATTACCTCGTCGGTGGAGGCGTAAAACCTAATGAGATTTGGATCGATTCGGGCTCGCCATGCTTCACACTGCCCGAGGGCATCTACCCAGGCGGGGATTTCTAGATCCGATGAACAACCACAACCTCATCACCTCGTACAGCGTGGACAACGGGCAAGTGCCCAAGTGCATGCTGGGAAGTACGGCTCGATGAGAGCGCGTCGCGGTGCCATGGCGTTGTGGCTGGTGGCAGGTTCGATCGGGCTCGCCGCTTGTGCTGGAAACCCCAACACGGGTTCAATCCAGTCGACTGTGCCAACGCCTGCTGTAACACAGGGTGAACCGATGAAATCTGAACTGACCTGGCAGGAAGCTAAAGCCCACACACAAGCCATACAACTGGAGATCGTCGCGCTGATCCCAAAAGATGCTGTCATCTCGATTGATCAGAAGAAGAAGGGCGTGCTTCTGTCCTGCGACAAGACGCAGCACAACTGGAATGCTTCAACCACGGTCACGGTAGCTGAAGGAACCAAAATCGAGTTGGTCGTGAAGGACATCGAAGCCCACTACCGTGCGAATGGCTTAAATGTGTCCGTAGATAGAAATATAAACGAGAACTATCGAATCCAAATCGACCCGCCTGCTCCAGGGGAGAGTTACATCGTCTCCGAAGGATTGTCTCCAAACGAAATCCGTATTGCATCAGGATCTGAGTGCTTCACATTGCCCGAGGGCATCTATCCCGGTGGAGATTTCTAGAACCGGAGTTCATGGGGATGTTTGGCGTTGTCATGTTGCCTGCACATTCGTCAGACAGCCCGGCGATAATGCATCGCCACCGCTCCGTTACTGAGCGGCTCGGCCGAGATCAGTTCAAGGCGCCGGGTGCTGGGCAGTCCGCCTTGGTAAAGGGTGGGTCCGTGGCCTGTGATCATGGGGTGGATGAGGAATTTGTACTCGTCGATCAAGCCCAGTCGGTCCAGCTCTGTTGCTAGTTTCCCGCTGCCGACAAGCACCCCCTTGGGAGTCCTGTCCTTGAGTTCCTGAACGGCCGTACCCAGTTCGCCGACGAGCCGGTGGCTGTTCGTCCAGGGGAAGTCGCTCCGCGTTGTGGAAACGACGTACTTGGGTTTTCCCTCCAAGGTGATCGCCCACTCGCGTAGGGCTGGCGGCGCTTCTACTTCGCCGCGGGCAACCAAGGGCCAGTAGACCTCCATCATTTCGTAGGTAGTCCGGCCCCAGAGCATTGCGCCGCTCTGATCCAGGAGACGCGTGAAGTGGGCGTGCGTCTCGTCGTCGGCGATGCCCTCCTGATGGTCCACGCAACCATCAAGCGTGACGTTGATGCTGAACGTTAGAAGGCCCATTCGACGATTCTAGGCCTCGAATCGCAATAGCGCACCGGAAATCGGAGGAATGCATAGGGCCAGGATCGCCAACAATAACGCATCGCTCTCAGATACCCTATGGGGGTATACTGTCACCACTGGAAGTGGACGAAGGTGGTGAAGCATCATGAGCAAGCAGCTGTCCCCTCAACCTCGTGCCGCCCTCCTCGGGCGGGCGTTGCTTCTACTTCTGGTAACGGCCGTCATTGCAGGCATATTCGGAATGCACATCATCAGCGGTTCCCATGGGGCAGGTGGATCGCATGGGACTCATGCGGCATCACCTGTAGTGGGCACCTCATCGTCCCACCATGCGCACGGCTCTTCTCTTGAGGTGAGCGGCGCCTCGGCTGGCGACGATCACGGCACGGAATTTGGAACCTGCTCCTGCACTCAGGCTGCCAGTTGCATCCCATCCCTCACAACAGCTTCCCTGAGCGCTCCCCCACCCGGCACGACAGGCGAAGTCACCCCTGCAGCGTGGGAACTGCCCACCATTTTTCCGTCCTGGTCCTACCAACCCCACGGTCCTACACCCGGGCTACTCTGCATCAGCCGTACGTGAGCACTGGATGGTCCGGTAACAGCCGGGACCGCACATCCATTCACCATCTGCTGACTACCGGGCGGCTGATTATCACCGCCGCCCGAAATGCAAAGGACTTTTACTCATGAACAGAACTCACTTCACTGTGACCGGAGCGGCTCTCGCAGGTCTGCTTGCCCTGGCTGGTTGCGCTTCGAACCCTGGCTCCGGTTCCATGCCAGGCATGGACCATGGAAGTTCCGGCCCCTCCATCAGCCCCTCTGCGAACAGCGGCGACGCCGGGCACAACGCAGCGGACACCATGTTCGCCCAAATGATGATCCCCCATCACTCCCAAGCGGTGGAGATGTCCGATGCCATGCTGGCAAAGGCTGACATCCCGGCCTCAGTAACCGCCTTGGCCGTGAAGATCAAAGACGCGCAGGCACCCGAAATAGAGAAGATGACGGGCTGGCTGAACAGCTGGAACGTGCCTGTCATGGGATCCTCGGCGCATGGCGGCCACGGCATGGACGGCATGCTGAGCGAGGCGGACCTGCAGAAGCTTAGGGATGCCCAGGGTGTGGACGCGGCCAAGCTCTTCCTCACGCAGATGATCGCGCATCACGAAGGTGCTGTGACCATGGCCAAAACCGAGATAGCCCAGGGCAAGAACCCGGAGGCCGTCCAGCTAGGCAAGGACATCGTCACGGCGCAGGAAGCAGAGATTCGGGAAATGCGGGATCTGCTGACCGGACTCTAACCTCACCGTCTGGCGACGCAAGGGCTCGACGGCGGGAGGTCGCCGTCGAGCCTTTGCTCGCCGTCCGGAAGTCGACTGTTATGCAGCGGCCGACGCGAAGTGCCGAGCGCCTAAAGCGTGTCTGGATCAACAATTGTCGTCGGGTAAGGCTTGCCCGGCCTGAGAGGGGAGATACTGACGATCTTCCAGCCTTCCCCGGATTTTGCCAGTTCAACTTTTTGGTCGTAGACGTAGCCTTCGCTGGGGCCTTGCACGCCGTTCACCGGACCGTGTTCCAGCTGTGTCTGCTCCGAAATCTCTATGTTGGCGCCGGCATCGGTGATGGTGAATTTCTTGATGGTGATCTCCGAGCCGCTGTCCGTCAAAAGGACGCCATGGGGAGCAATCGCGTCCCTGCGTTGGTGGAGCTGTCCGTACTCCAGCTCAATACGCTCAACTGCGTCCGGCACGAAATCCTGACTGATCTCCTCCTGAGTGGAGGAGAAGCCGGGGACAACTTGATGATTCCTGCGGTCGATTGCCCGCTCGATAAGAGTCTGAACAGCGGCCTTAGCTTCCGCATCCGGCTGCGGGGCCGGCGCTGCACACGACGTCACGGAAAGCAGTGCAGCTACAGCAACCGACACCAGTGTTCTTTGCTGCCTGGTCATGACCTGCCACCCTTCACACGACTCCCGGGAATCGCCTCCCCCAAATGCAAAGGCTGGTGGCAACGTAGCATGTGGTCCGGGTCGAAACCAGATCCGGCCGGGAAGGGCGAGTTTTTGTACACGTAATGCCCCTAAGAAGCACTCTTAAGGGAATTACGTGTACAAAAACTCCAATGGTTAGCGGCTGCTGCCCGCCAGCAAGCCCCGGCGCTGCAGGAGGCGCTTCTCGATCGGTCCGAACACCAGAAGCTCAATCAGGATGCCTACGAACAGGATGAGCAGGATCGCGGACATCACGATGGTCATGTCAGACAACAGCCGGCCCTGATCCAACAGTGAGCCCAGCCCGAAGCCAATGGTGCCGCCCACCGCGATGATCTCGGCGGCCATGAGGGAGCGCCAGGAGAAAGCCCAGCCCTGCTTCAGACCACTGATGTAGCCGGGAAGTGCTGCGGGCAGCACAATCTGCAACGCCATCTGGAGCCGGCTGGCGCCAAGCACCGTTCCGACGCTCCGGTACTGGGGCGGGATCTGGTCCACACCTGAGATGAGGCCGTTGATGATGGACGGGATGGCACCCATGAACACCACGAAGTAGACGGTGGCATCGGTCAGGCCGAACCAGATGATGGCGGCCGGAACCCATGCCACGGACGGGAGGACCTGCAGCCCGGAAATGAGCGGCCCGAACGCCCGGCGCAAAGGAGCAACCTGGGCGAGCAACAGACCAACGGGCGTCGCGATGACCACCGAGATCAGGAAGCCGATGACACCACGCTGCAGGGAAGTCCACACCGCTTCCTGGACTTTGCCTTCTCCCCACATCGTCACGAACTGGGTGAGTACGTCAAGGGGCCCGGGCACGAGGTCGCGCCGCTTGAACTCCAAGGAAACGTAGAGCTGCCACGCAAGGATCAGGACCACCAACGCGGCGACGGGCAGCAGCACCCGCTTCCACTCGATGCCCCTCTTCCGGCCATTGTCCGACTGCAGGTTGTCCAGGCCGGCTTCAAGGTCGCGGAGCTCCGAGGCGTTGCCTTTCAGCAGCGGCGAAGTGATGTGCTCTTTGGATTCGGTCACGGGAAGGGTCCGCTCTTCGGTGGTGAGGGGGTTACTTGGCATGGCGGCGGATCTCCTCGCGAAGGCGGCGGGTAATTACTCCGGTCAGTTCCCCAGCGCGACCGGCATCGGTACGGTGTTCCTCGGTGACCTCCCACTCGGCCACCACACGGCCGGGGCGGGAGGACAAAAGCAGCACGCGCTGACCCAGTCGCACGGCTTCGCGCACGTTGTGGGTCACGAACACGATGGTCCGGCCGGTTTCCTTCCAGATCCGCTCGAGCTCATCATGCAGGAGGTCGCGGGTAATGGCGTCCAGGGCAGCGAAGGGCTCGTCCATCAGCAGCAACTGCCGGTCCTGGGCCAGTGAACGGGCCAACGCCACGCGCTGCCTCATGCCACCGGAAAGCTCGTGGGGACGCTTATCGCCGGCGCCGCCCAGGTGAACCAGGTCGAGCAGCTCCGTGGCGCGGGCACGCCGGCTCGCCTTGGTGCTGGACTTGTCGGCCAGTTGCAGCGCGAGTTCGATGTTGCCGCGGGCGGTCAACCACGGAAAGAGGGACGCGTCCTGGAACATGAAGGCGGCGCCGTCGCTGGGGACTTCAAGGGCGCCCGACGTCGGCTTTTCCAGTCCCGCCATGATGTTCAGCAGGGTGGACTTGCCGCAGCCGGACGCACCGAGGAGGGCCACGAACTCGCCTTGGGCGATGGTGGCGTTGACGTCGTCCAGCACCGGAGCGCCGTCGCCGAAGCGCTTGCCCAGGTTCTCGAGTACGACTGGCATGGTCCCGTCCTTCATGTTGATTGGTAGAGCTGATGTGGCTGAAGGCCGGCCCGCTTCCCGCCCAAGGGGAGGGAAGCGGACCAGCCTGTTACTGCTTAGTCCTGGCCGAGACCTGCAGCCGAGGTCTTCTTGCCTTCAACCTCGTTCAAGGTGCGGAGGTCGAAGATGCCGTTGATGTCGGCCTGCTTGGTGGTTCCGGCCTTCACGCCGTCATCCAGGAGCTTTTTGTACGTTCCGGCCAGCGGGTCGGTGGTGAACTTGATGTTCTGCAGCGCCCGCTCAATCACGTTGGCCGGAAGCGGTTTGCCGGCCGTGTCCTTCAGGACAGCGTTGATGGTGGTTGCCTTGTCTGCCGCTGAGGCGGAGTTGAGCCAGTTCACGGATTCCACGTGGCCCTTGAGCAGTGCCTTCACAGTTTCAGGGTGTTCTGCAGCGAACTTCTTGTTCACGATCAGGATGGTGGTGGTGAAGTCACCGTTTTCCCACAGGTCCTTCTCATCCACAAGGACCTTAGCCCCGGCCTCAAGCACCAGTCGGGAGGCCCAAGGCTCCGGCAACCACGCGCCGTCGAGCTTTCCATCCTGGAAGAGCTTCAGCGACTGGGCGTTCTCGGTCGGGTTGATGTTCACATCACCGCTGCCATCGGTGCTGGTCTTGAAGCCCTGGCCATCAAGCCAGGCCCGGAGCGCGACGTCCTGGGTTCCGCCGAGCTGCGGGGAGCTGAGGATCTTGCCTTTGAGGTCGGCCGCCGAGTTGATCTCCGGCTTGACCACCAACTGCGCACCGCCGGACGCTGCGCCGGCGATGATGCTGATGGACTCGCCGTTGCTCTTGACGAAGGAATTGATGGCCGGGTTCGGGCCGATGTACGTGGCGTCGATGGCGCCGGCGTTCAGGGCTTCGATCGCGGCGGGCCCGGCGTTGAAGACCTGGGTGCTGAGCTTGGTATCGCCGAGTTCCTTGGCGATCAGGCCCTTGCTGGTACCTACCAGCGCCGGTCCGTGCGTGACGTTGCTGAAGTAGCCGAGCTTGAGCTCAGCTGCCGGGGACGTGGTGGGCGCCGGGGCCGCCTGGTTGTTTTGCGAAACAGCGGAAGCAACCGCGGCACCTGCACCGATCAGCAGCACCAAGCCGACGGCCAGGGCGATCTCTACTGTGCGGCGGCGCTTGGGCTTGGATGCGGTCTCACCGGCGACAATGCGGGTGGTACCGGAATCGGGTTTCGGTGACTCGGGAGTGTTCGACATGAGGGTGGGTCCTTAGAAGATGTGGGATGCGAGCGGGGCGAAGATCAGGCCCCGTGACATCGCCCGTCAAGGGCAAGCAAGGACCATTCCGGAGAGGTCATGCCTTCACAGTAGGGACTGTCATATTTCGGCTTCAATCCCGTAGAAATCAAGGTTCACGCAGGTTCACGTGACGTCATATTCACCGCGAGGGCTTCAATGTCGCGCGGAGTTGTGCGGCAGCAGCCACCTATGAGATGGGCGCCCCGGTCCTGCCAAGCAGCTGCGTTGCCGGCCAAGGTTCCAGTGCCCTGAACGCCCTCCGACGGACTCCATGTTTTGGTCACGGCGTCGTAGGTCTCTCCGGAATTCGGGTAGGCCACCAACGGCTTATCGGAGGCTTGTTGCAGAGCGCCCAGCGCGTCAGTCACCAGTTCCAGCGGCACACAATTAACCCCGACGGCGGCCACCCGCGGTTCCGCGCGCAGCAGCGCTGCCACGTCCGCAAGGGGCGTTCCGTCGCTGATGTGGCCGCTGTCCCGCAGCGTAAACGTAAACCAGGATTCGACGTCGAACTCCGCCACGAGCGCCAACAGGGCCTCCGCTTCGGCGAACGACGGCAGCGTCTCGCACGCCAGGAAATCCGCGCCGGCCTCCACCAGCGCCGCAATACGGGGGCGGTGAAAATTCTGGAATTCCGCGGTAGAAAGCGTGTAATCCCCGCGGTATTCAGAGCCGTCGGCAAGGTAGGCGCCGTAGGGACCTACGGATCCGGCCACCAGCAAAGGGCCGCTCGCAGACCCCTCCGCCAAGGCTTCGCACCGGGCTTCGTCGGCCAGCCGGACACTCAACGCCACCAACTCCAACGATTCGTCAACGGACAGCCCACGCCGCGCGAAGCCCTGCGGAGTGGCCTGGTAGCTGGCCGTGATCGCTACGGAGGCACCGGCGTCGAAGTAGTCGCGGTGGACCTGCTTGATCAGATGCGGCTGCTCCAGCAGGACCTTGGCGGACCACAAAGCGTCTTCCAGATCGCAGCCGTGGGCCTCCAATTCCGTGGCCAAAGCTCCATCCAGGACCAGGTCCTTGCCGGCGTTGAGGAGAGTGCTGAGCGTGGTGTTCTGTGGCATGGGTCCTTCCCAAAAAGAAAACCGCAGCTTGTCCGAAATTCCCGCCGTACAACGTGAGGAGTCGCGAACAAGCTGCGGTTTTGTGACTACGTGTGACCCTAGATGACGTAACGTTCGTCTTCGTGGTCGCCCGGGTGGTCCTTCACCAAGCCGGCGGCAAGGGTGTTGCCGTCGATGGGGTCGATCACCAGGAAAGCGCCGGTGCGGCGGTGGTGCAGGTAGTTCTCCAACGGCAGCGGAGCAGAGAGCCGGAGCTGTGCGTGTCCGATGTCGTTGAGCTCAAGGTTGGATGCCGGCTCCACGTTGAATGTGGCCAGATCCAGCTTGCCGGTGACGTTGCGGACCAAGGCCTGGACAGTGCGCGTACCGTGCTTCACCAGGACCTTCTGGCCCTCACGGAGAGGCTTCGGTGAGAGCCAAGCCAGCGACGCATACAGGTCTGCAGTGCTTTCGCGGACCGTACCGGCAGCGGCGATGGTGTCGCCGCGAGCGATGTCGATCTCGTCAGCCAGGCGGACAGCCACCGACTGCGGAGCTGCGGCCTCATCCAACGACTGGCCGGCGAAGTCGATGCCGATCACCGTGGTGGTGCGCGGTTCGTGGCCCGGGCTGATGACACTGACTTCGTCGCCAACCTTGACCGAACCCTCCGTGATCTGGCCGGCGTACGCACGGTAATCGCGGTACGCCTCAACATCCAGGCCGGCAGCAACGGCATCCGGAGCCAGGGCACCCTGGGGACGGATCACCAGCTGGACCGGAAAGCGGAAGCTCTCCAGGTCGGCCTCGAGCTCGTCAGCGGCCGGGAGGGATTCGAGGACCTCCAGCAACGCAGGACCGGTGTACCAAGGCGTGCGCTCTGAGCGGTCCACCACGTTGTCGCCGTCAAGGGCGGAGACAGGAACCACGAAAAGATCTGTAACCCCGCCAGCATTTGAATCTTCACGACCCAAGCCAAGCTCGCGGGCAACCTTCTGCACATCCGCTTCAATGTCGCGGAACACCTGCTCGCTGAAGTCCACGAGGTCGATCTTGTTCACGGCCACAATCACGTGGGCAACGCGCAGCAACTGCAAAACGGAAAGGTGGCGGCGGGTCTGCTCCAGCACACCCTTGCGGGCGTCAATGAGTACGACGACGGCATCCGCAGTGGACGCGCCGGTCACCGTGTTCTTGGTGTACTGAACGTGGCCGGGGCAGTCCGCCAGGATGAAGCTGCGGCGGTCGGTAGCGAAGTAGCGGTAGGCCACATCGATGGTGATGCCTTGCTCACGCTCGGCACGTAGGCCGTCGGTCAGGAGGGCGAGGTCGATCCCGCCCTTCTCGCCGCCGAAGCCGCGGTCCGCAGAGGTGCGGGCAACGGCGTCGAGCGTGTCAGCAAGAATTGCCTTGGAATCGTGAAGGAGGCGGCCCACCAGAGTGGACTTGCCGTCGTCGACCGATCCGGCGGTGGCGAAACGGAACAGTGTTGTGGGCAGGGCGGTTTCGAGCCCGGCAGCCAGTGTTTCGGTGCTCATTTAGAAGTAGCCGTCCTTCTTGCGGTCTTCCATGGCGGCCTCGGAGATGCGGTCATCTGCTCGGGTGGCGCCACGTTCGGTCAGGGTGGAGGCAGCGACTTCAACTACGACGTCGGCCACGGTGCGGGCGTCGGACTCGACGGCACCTGTGCAGGACATGTCACCCACTGTGCGGTAGCGCACGAGCTTGGTGATGACTTCCTCGTTGGGCAGCGGCTGGGAGACTTCGCCCACCGCGCGCCACATGCCGTCGCGGGCGAAAACTTCGCGCTCATGGGCGTAGTAGAGGCCCGGGAGCTCGATGTTCTCGCGCTCGATGTAACGCCAGATGTCCAACTCGGTCCAGTTGCTGATGGGGAACGCGCGGACATGCTGGCCCACCGTGTGGCGGCCGTTGTACAGGTTCCACAGCTCGGGGCGCTGGTTGCGCGGGTCCCACTGGCCGAATTCGTCGCGGAGGCTCAGGATGCGTTCCTTGGCGCGGGCCTTGTCCTCGTCACGGCGGCCGCCGCCGAAGACGGCGTCGAACTTGTTCTTCTGGATCGCATCAAGCAACGGAACAGTCTGCAGCGGATTGCGGGTGCCATCGGCACGCTCGGCCAACTCGCCGCTATCAATGAATTCCTGGACTGAACCAACAACCAGCTTCAAACCAAGTCGCTCAACAGTGCGGTCCCGGAAGTCGATGACCTCGGGGAAGTTGTGGCCCGTGTCCACGTGCAGGACGGGGAAAGGAACCTTGCCCGGCCAAAACGCCTTGGTGGCCAGGTGCAGCATGACCACAGAGTCCTTGCCGCCGGAGAACAGCAGCGCAGGCTTCTCAAACTCGGCAACCACCTCGCGGATGATATGGATGGCCTCGGACTCGAGGGTGTCCAAGCTGGAGAGTCGCTCGCCTGAGGGTCCGCCGTGCCCGCTTCGCGATGCCCGCCACGCCGCGGCGGACCCCTCAGCCTCGCTCTGCAACTGGTTCAACTCGAGGTCCTCGCTGGTTGTTTGGGTGCTCATGTGTGTAGTCCGCATTCTGTCTTGTCGGAACCTGCCCAGCGGCCGGCTCGGGGGTCTTCACCCGGGGCCACTTTGCGGGTGCAGGGCTGGCAGCCGATGGACGGGTAGCCCTGGCTCAGGAGGGGGTTGACGGGAAGGATGTTGTCCTCGGAGTACTCGATCAGCTGATCGAAGGTCCAGTCCACCATCGGGTTCACCTTGACCAGGCCGAAGCCCTCGTCCCAGGTGACCACCGGGGTATTGGTGCGGGTGGGTCCCTCGTCGCGGCGAACTCCGGTGAACCAGACCTCGTAGCCGGCCAGCGAGCGGCGCAGGGGCTGGACTTTCCTCAGCGCGCAGCACTGGGCGGGGTCGCGGGCGAACAGGTCCTTGCCGAGCAGGCGGTCCTGCTGTTCAACGGTGGTCTCCGGAAGGACGTCCACCACGTTGACGCGGAGATTCGCTGCGACTTCGTCGCGGGTCTCGTACGTTTCCTTGAAGTGGTAGCCGGTTTCCAGGAACAAGACGTCGACGCCGGGAAGCTGGTCCGCGACCAAGGCCGGCAGGACGGCGTCGGCCATGGAGCAGGCCACCGTTACCGTGGGCAGCTCAAAGTTGCGGGCAACCCAGGCGATGACGTCCTGGGCAGGGGCATTCCAACCGAGTTCAGCGGCGCCGGCCTCAGCCAGTGCCTTGAGTTCCTCGTGGGAGCGGAGGGCAGCGGCAGGCGATGCCGCCACTCGCTGATTTGTGCTCATTGGAGATCTCCTTCATCTGCCGAGTGTGCCCACTCTGCGAAGGTCTGGCCTTCGGCGCCCACGGCGACGAATTTACGGACCACGCGCTCCACGTAATCGGGCAGGTCTTCCACCGTGACCTTGAGGCCGCGGACGGTACGTCCCAGACCGGCTTCCTCGCGCTCGTTGTTGGCCAGCCCGCCACCGAGGTGGACTTGAAAACCCGGGGTGGGGTCGCCGTCGGGCGTGGGCAGCATCATGCCCTTCAGGCCGATATCGGCCGTCTGGATGCGTGCGCAGGAGTTCGGGCAGCCGTTGATGTGGAGGGACAGTGCCGAGGGCAGCTGCTTGGTTTCCACGAGGTCGGCCAGGCGACGCTCCAGCTCAGCGATGGCCGTTGCCGCGGTGACCTTGGTTTCGACGATGGCCAGCTTGCAGAACTCGATGCCCGTGCATGCAATGGTGCCGCGACGGAACACGGACGGACGTGCCGAGAGGCCCAAGGTGTCCAGTTCGGCGATCAGCGGCTCGACCTGCTCCTTGGCGACGTCCAGGATGACCAGCTTCTGGTGAGGAGTAGTGCGCAGGCGGTATGAACCGTGCTTCTCCAAGGTGTCCGCCAACGTGACCAGCGCTTCGCCGGAGGTGCGGCCAACAGTGGGGGTCACACCGATGAAGAACTTGCCGTCCTTCTGCTCGTGAACGCCGATGTGGTCACCGGGAGCCGTGGGCTTGGGAGCGGCGGGGCCGTCGGGAAGCTTGAAGCCGAGGTACTCATCCTCAAGGATCTGGCGGAACTTGGCCGGTCCCCAGTCGTTCATGAGGAACTTCAGGCGGGCCTTGGTGCGCATGCGGCGGTAGCCGTAGTCGCGGAAGATGCTGGTCACGCCGAGCCATACTTCAGCGGCAACATCCGCCGAAACGAACACACCGAGGCGTTCGGCCAGGCGCGGGTTGGTGGAGAGTCCGCCACCAACCCAAAGGTCGTAGCCGGCGCCAAGTTCGGGGTGGACGACGCCCACCAGGGCGAAGTCGTTGATCTCGTGCACCACGTCCTGGGACGGGTGGCCCGTAATGGCGGTCTTGTATTTGCGCGGCAGGTTGGCCAGCTCGGGGTCACCGATGAACCGCTCGGCGAGCTCGTGGATCAGCGGTGTGGGATCGATGATTTCGTCCTTGGCGATACCCGCAACCGGGGAGCCGAGGATGACGCGGGGAACGTCGCCGCACGCTTCGGTGGTGGACAGGCCGATGGACTCCAGGCGGCGCCAGATCTCCGGCACGTCTTCGACTCGGATCCAGTGCAGCTGGATGTTCTGGCGATCCGTGAGGTCGGCCGAGCCGCGGGCGAAGTCCACGGAAATCTGGCCGATGACGCGAAGCTGCTCGGTGGTCAGGGCGCCGCCGTCGATGCGCACGCGCAGCATGAAGTACTTGTCTTCGAGCTCGTGCGGTTCAAGCGTTGCGGTCTTGCCGCCGTCGATCCCGGGCTTGCGCTGGGTGTAGAGGCCCCACCAACGGAAGCGGCCGTGAAGGTCCGTCCCGTCGATCGAATCGAAGCCCTCTTTGGAGTAGACAGACTCAATGCGCTCACGGACGTTCAGTCCGTTGTCTTCCTGCTTCCAGGTTTCGTTGGCATTCAGTGGAGCGGTGCCGTCAACCTTCCACTGGCCGTGGGGCTTGGCGGCAGGGCGGGTGCGCGCCGGACGCGAGGGAACTGCGGTGTCCGAGGACGCACCGGCTACAGCTGTATCTGTCATACATCGACTGTAGGTCTGGCCAGATTTAGCCAGCAAAGGTCCGGAAATGCTAAGTCACCTAGGGAAACATTTCGTCACGAACACGCCCGCGGCCTTGTCCGGAGGGCCTGGTTTGTGCAGGCCTTTACAGCCACTTTTCCGCGCGGATAAAGGTTAGGAGAGCCTTTCCAACACTGCGTCATACCGTTCCAGCGCGATCTCAGCGAGCACCTTCGACGGCAACAGCGGCGCCGCAACAACGTCCGCGCCGGCCTTCGCCAACTGGTCGTGGAAATAGCCGGTAGCCAACAGGTACGAGGCAATGAAGACCCTGCCTGTCCCACCGTCGGCGGCGAGTTCTTCGCGCAAGGAGGCGACGCCGTCGGGCACTGTGGGCTGGGCACTGGCGCCATAGGCCACCCGCACCTTGTTGGGCAGCAGATCTCCGAGCAGCCGCCCCTGCTCCTCCGAATCAACCGAGCCGTCCGGTAGGGAGGATCCAGCGGCAGCCAGCAGCACGCCGTCGTTCTCCTGCAGCCCGGCCGCGCGCAGGTGGGTGGCCAACAACTCAGCCAGCCGCGCATCGGGTCCAAGCGGCCTGGCAGCCACGACCTCGGGCCGGGCCTTGATGGCTTTGGGCACGTCCACCTTGATGTGGAAGCCGGTGGAGAGCAAAAGCGGTACGACGACGGCGGGAGTCCCCTCGGGCAGGCCCTCCACCACGCCGCCCAGCTCAGGTTCCTGCACGTCAACGTATGCCTCTACCACCTGCAACCCGGGGCGGAGGGCTTCGATGTCGGCCATGACCTGCCGGATGGCAGCTTGCCCTTCGGCGTTCCGGGTTCCGTGGGCGCAAGCGATCAAAACGGGGCTGTTCATGGGAGCTAGCGTAACGTTGAGCCAGCATCCATTGAGAGTCGTATCCAGAAAGAACCCGTCCACTTGATTTCCATCGACATCGTCCTTCTCTGGCTCGACCTGGTTGGCGTGTTCTTCTTCGCGGTCTCAGGATCCCTGCTGGCTGCCCGCAAACAGTTCGACATTGTGGGCTCCGTGCTCCTGGGCTCCATCGTGGCCCTGGGCGGCGGCGTGATCCGCGACATCATCATCAACGCCGGGCCGCCCATAGCCTTCACCAATCCGGCCTACCTCGCTCCCCCGCTGCTCGCTGCGATGCTGGTCTACTTCCTGTTCTCCTCGGTCCAGCGCTTCACGTCGCTGCTGACCTTGTTCGACGCCGGCGGGCTGGCTTTGTTTTGCATCACTGGAACGCTCAAGGCACTGACTGCCGGGATGAATCCTGTGGCAGCGATCCTCCTGGGAGTCACCACTGCTGTGGGCGGAGGGCTCCTGCGCGACATCACGGCGAACGAAATCCCTACGCTGTTCAATGCCCGCGATCTCTATGCGCTCCCCGCATTTGTTGGGGCCGGGCTCACCACGTTGCTGTGGAATTTGGGGACCTTTACCGGGCTCACGGCGTGCGTAGTTGCCGGCGTTGTTTTCGCCTTCCGTGTCACAGCCTGGCGACGCAGCTGGCACGTACCACTGGCCGTCCGCGGATGGCACCGTCCCGGCGCCGGGCCGGGCGCAATTTCGGGTGCCCGGGATTAGCTAGGATAAGAGCATGACTGACATGTTCCTCGAGAAGTTCCGCGCGCTGGTCCCAAAGTATCTCGAGGATGAATGGCAGGAAGAAGACGGCCTCACACCGGACGAACTGGATGACGCCCTCGCCGATCACTCCTTCACCATCCCGCTGGTCCTGCGCGAGTTCTACCTCGCGATCGGTGGCTGCGAGGACCTCATGGAGGCCTACCACTACTTCTGGGATCCCGAAGAGCTCGAGGTGGACGACGAAGGTTTCCTCATGTTCCTTGAGGACGAGGAAGAGCAGTTCACCTGGGGCTTCCGCACGGCCGACCTCGGCGTCCCGGACCCCATCGTGTGGCGCCGCAACAACGCCCGCGGCCAGTGGAAGAGTGAAGAGGGCACCTTCTCTGAATTCGTGTTCGACATGTTCGAGTGGGCGTTCAACGACGACGAAGACTAACTTTCAGTGCCCACGTGGGTTCCTGACCCTGTTTGAAGTACTTTCAGCCCCTATGCACCCGCAATTGGTTGCATAGGGGCTGTTCTGTGTTCAAAGAAGGTCAGGACGCCACGGAGTTTTGAAGTTAAAACGGAATGGCCCCGGTTCGTTGCAACGTTACGAGTCATACGCTGCACCGAACCGGGACCACAATCTCCGTTCGCATCAGACCCACCGGAGGCATTTAGTGGATCCGTGAATAGCTTATGACAATCCTGTCACAAGCGCAACTCTTGGGGTCAATGAATATTCAAGGATGGCGGGTTCTTTTTACGCTCCAGTGCAGTTGTCCACATAGGCTGAAAAGCAGGTGCTGGGGCATCGTCTTCGCAGCAACCATGGTTTGATGGACCTCCCTCAATTCCTTCGCTCCCGACACGGTGTAGCCAGGACTGCAGACTTGAAGCGTGCCGGCTTCTCTGAGAGGACTCTGGCCTCAGCGTTGAGCTCAGGGTCGATCACAAAATTGCAGCGAGGCGTCTACGTCACTCAAGGAGCGGACTCCGACGTCGTCGCCGCCTTTCGCGCGAATGGCCGCCTTACCTGCGTCTCGGCGGCAAGGTTCCATGGCCTTTGGACACTTCGAAAACCTGAAGCCCTACACCTGAGCTGCGGCAACGGCCTCCCCAAGCCCGGCATTGTTGACCACGCCTGTATAACCCATCCCCCGCATTCCTACCTACCAGTTGCCGGCGTTGCCGACGTTCTGATGCACGCACTCCGTTGCAGGCCGAAGCTTGAGTCCTTGGTCATGGTCCAGAGCGCTGTGAGTCAGGCGCTGCTGAGCCCGGATTACCTGAGGTCGAAGCTGACCGGACCTCGGAATGGGCGGGCCCGGGCGATCTTGGGGCTGGTCCTTCCCAGGGCAGATTCATTGCTGGAAGTCTTGGCGCACACCCACTTCACCGCGGCAGGACTCACGGTGAAGATGCACGTTCAGCTACCCGGAGTCGGTGAAGTCGACTGCCTTATCAACGGTTCCTTGGTGATCGAGCTCGACGGCGGCACCCACTTGGAAGGCAGGCAAGTGAAGAAGGACCACTACCGGAACAATGCAAGCCTGCGAGGCGGCTTCCTTGTCCTTCGCTACTACTACTCCGACGTCGTTCACCATCCAGAAAGGATGGTGGCTGAGGTGCTTGAAGTCCTGACCATCAGGGAAGCCGGCCACTTCGGACCCTCGCGTTGGACGCCAAAGTGGGTGCCGGCGTCGTGATCCGGGCTTTGCCGTGACGACTTGACCTTCTTTGGAACGAGGACGGCCGCTACGCAACCCAAAGAGGGTGCATAGCGGCCGCCGAGAGCCTAAACAAGGTCAGGAAGACACGCCTTGAAGGAAGGACTAGCTGCTGCGGTCCACCACGGCATGTGCGAAGTTGGTCAACGAGGCCTTCACTACGCCTTCGGGCAGCGGAGCCAGGGCAGCGACGGCCTCGGCGGACCACTGGCGCGCGATTTTCCAGGACTCGTTGGTGACGGGGTGCTCACGCAGGCCGGCAACGGCCTCAGCCAAGGCTTCGTCGGAGGACAGGTCGCCGTCGATCAATTCAAGCAACGCAATGGCCGAGGCATCCCCCGCAGCGGCGTCACGGCGGAGCAGCAGCACAGGCAGGGTGGGCACACCTTCGCGGAGGTCGGTGCCCGGGGACTTTCCAGACTTGACCTTTACCCCGGTGACATCAATGACGTCGTCGGCAAGCTGGAAGGCCACACCCACTTTCTCGCCGTACTCAACCAGCAGGTCCTCATAGGCTTCATCGGCACCGGCGAAGATCGCACCGAGCTGCCCGGACGCTGCCACCAGGGAACCGGTCTTGTCCGCGATGACGGAAAGGTAGTGCTCCACGGGATCTTCGTCTTCGCGCGGGCCCACCGTTTCGTGGAGCTGGCCGAGGCACAAACGCTCAAAGGTGCGGGCTTGGATGCCCAGGGCACGGGAGCCGAGCTCGGAAACAAGGATGGAAGCACGGGCGAAGATGAGGTCGCCGGTAAGGATGGCCACCGAGTTGCCCCAGACTTCGTGGGCCGTGGGAGCACCGCGGCGGAAGGGGGCGGAGTCCATCACGTCGTCGTGGTAGAGCGTTGCGAGGTGCGTGAGTTCAACAACTACTGCCGCCTGGACAACCTCGGGGCGTGAGGCATCGCCAAGGTGGGCACACAGCAGGGTGAGCAGCGGACGGATGCGCTTGCCCCCGGCTTCCACCAGGTGACGCGACGTCGCATCAGCCAGGGGGTCCGAGTTGGAGATGGCTTCGCGAAGCTTCTTCTCCACCCGTGCGAGGTTGGTGGTGATGGCAGGCCCGAGTTCGGCATCGCCGGCAATTGCGGCGAAACCGGCGGGCAGCTGGAGTCCCGTTGCGATCGCGGTGGTGTTGGGAGCAGGCTCCACAGTGTCCCGCAGACCGTGCCCGGCATGCGTCCAGCTGTGTTCGGCAGAGTTCGTCACGGGTTAACCCTAACTAGTTGGTGCGGAAACCGCGGTGTTGGAGCCTGCCGGCGTCAGCGCACGGGCAGATGAAGTGTTGGACGTTGCCGGAACCAGCATCTCGAGGACCCGGATCACACGGTCTTCGAAGCCTTTCGCAGCAGGGTCGGTGAGGTTGGCAAGCATGCGGACCACGAAGCGCATCAGCACCGGTATCGGCATCCCGGTGCGCAGGGCGAGCTTCATCACTGCCGGCTTGCCGATGAGGGAGGCAAAGGCGCGGCCCAGCGTGAAGTGCGATCCCCACTGGTCCCGCACATAGTCTGCGTACCGTGAGAGGTGAGCGTCGGCGTCGTGCGTTGACCAACCGGCCGAGGCAGAGCGGGCGGAAGCGTCAACAATAAACTCGGCCGCGAAGCGTGCGGACTCCATGGCGTAGGAAATGCCCTCGCCGTTGAACGGGGAGACCATGCCGCCGGCATCGCCCAGCAGAAGCAGGCCTGATGAGTAGTGCGGGGTGCGGTTGAAGCCCATGGGCAGCGCGGCACCACGGATTTCGCCCACTTGGTTTTCGGGAGTGAAGCCCCACTCGGCGGGCATGCCGGCGGTCCATTCGCGCAGGACCTGCTTGTAGTCGAGCTTGCCGAATTCCTTGGAAGAGTTCAGGATCCCGAGCCCGACGTTGGAGGTACCGTCGCCGACACCGAAGACCCAGCCGTAGCCGGGCAGCGGTTTGCCGGATTTGCCGGGAAGTTCCAGCCAGCCTTCCATCCAGTCGTCGTTGTGGCGCGGGGAGGTGAAGTAGGTTCGCACCGCGACGCCCAGAGGACGGTCGTCGCGCTTATGCATCCCCAGCGACACTGCGGTTCGGGTCGAATTACCGTCGGCGGCGAGTACGACGTCGGCGTGGAAGTCGCGCGTTTCACCCGTCTTACGTCCGGACTCGTCAAGGATGGCGGCCCGGGCGCCGATGACACGGCCGTCGTCGGAAGTGAGGGCGGAAGTAACGCTGTGGCGTTCAAGCACGACGGCGCCGGCGGCCTCGGCGTGCCGGGCCAGGGACTCGTCGAAGCCAAGCCGTGTTCGAATCAAGCCGTAAGTGGGAAAGTCGGAAACCTCGGGCCAGGGCAGCTCAATGGTGCGTCCGCCGGCAATGAGGCGAAGGCCCTTGTTCCGGCGCCACCCGTCCTCCACAGCGTGGGAAAGTCCAAGCTTCTGGATCTCCCGGACGGCACGGGGCGTGAGGCCGTCGCCGCACACTTTTTCACGGGGAAAGGAGGTCTTTTCCAGCACCGTGACGTCGATGCCCGCCTGGGTGAGGTAATACGCGGCGGTGGACCCAGCCGGGCCCGCGCCAACAATCAGTACTTTCACGTCGTCCTAAATCAGCAGGCTGTACGGGGTCAGCCGGCCTGTTGGCGCGGCTTGATCTGGCGGCGAAGCTTGGCCACGGGAACACTTTCGCGGTGCTCGGCGGGCTTCTGTGCGCGGTGCACGGCGACGATGCCGCCGCTGAGGTTGCGGTACGTGATGTCCGTCCAACCGGCTTCGCTGAGCCACTGGGCGAGGTGGTCCTGGTCCGGCCAGGCGCGGATGGACTCGGCAAGGTATACGTAGGCGTCCGGGTTGGAGGAGACCTTGGTGGCGATGGCGGGGAGCGCACGCATGAGGTATTCGGTGTAGAGGTTGCGCCACAGCGGCACCACAGGGTGCGAGAACTCGGCAATGACCAGGCGTCCGCCCGGCTTGGTGACGCGCAGCATTTCCTCCAGGGCCTTGCGGGGTTCTACGACGTTCCGCAGGCCGAAGGAGATGGTGGAGGCATCGAAGCTGTTGTCAGCGAACGGCAGGTTGGTGGCGTCACCGGCAATGAAGTCGATGTCCGGACGGCGGCGCTTGCCGACTTTGAGCATGCCCAGGGAGAAGTCGCAGGCCACTACGTCCACGCCGGCATCCGCATAGGGTTCGCTTGAGGTTCCGGTTCCGGCGGCAAGGTCCAGGACCTTCTGGCCCGCCTTGACATCCACCGCATCAACGACGATCCGGCGCCAACGGCGCGTCTGCCCCATGGACAGGACATCATTGACGACATCGTATTTTGGGGCGACATCATCAAACATCGTCGCAACTTCGTCCGGACGCTTTTCCAAGGATGCTCGGTTCACCCTGTAATTGTCTCAGACATTCAGCCGACTTTGCTGCGCTGTAGAAGTCGGCTCAGATTCTGGTTGTCGGCGGGAGTACTGTTGTTCCATCATGACGAGCACGCTCCGCACCTTGACAGTCCCCCTCGATGTTGAATCATCCTCCGGGGGGCTGCCGTCGTTTCTGGTCCGGGACGACGTCCTTTGCTGGTCCCGGCGCGAAGCCGGTCTGGTGGGCTACGGCGAGCTGACCCGTTTCAATGCCACCGGCCCCGAGCGTTTCCTCGAGGCCGATATCTGGTGGCGGCACCTCATTCTTGAGGCCGAAATCACTGACCACGTGGAGCTTCCAGGCACCGGTCCTGTGGCATTCGGCTCATTCGCCTTCTCCAAAACCTCCCCGCACGTCTCCCGTTTGATCCTCCCTGAGCTGGTGGTGGGGATTCGTGATGGCCGCGCCTGGGCTACCCAATTAACGTTCAACGGCGCACCCCTTACCGAGGCGGGCGTCCTCGCCTCCGTGCACCGCTGGCTGACCGAGCCGGAACCAAACGGCGAGGACTCAGCGGCAGGAGGCTCCGACGTCGTGCCCTCACCGGAGGCGGTCATGGCGGACGGTTCCGCCGGTCATTTGAGTTCAGGTTCCCTGAGCGAGGCCGCCTGGATGCAGGCTGTTTCCAACGGCGTGGAGGAGATCCGCGCCGGGAACCTGGAGAAGCTTGTTTTGGCGCGCGACGTCGTCGCTACCCTTCCGGAGGGCGTGAACGCTGCGGAGGTACTCCGCCAACTGGCAGCCAGGTACCGCGAATGCTGGACGTACGGCGTGGACGGCCTGGTGGGCGCAACGCCGGAGATGCTGATTCAAGTGGAGGGCCGCACAGCCCAGGCCCGCGTGCTGGCAGGAACCCTCGACCGCCGCGACGCTGACGGTTTGGACGGCTCCCCCATGGAGTACGCGGAGCGCGTCCTGGCCGGATCGGAGAAGCAGCGGCACGAGCACGAGATCGCGATTGATTCCCTGACCCGGCAGCTGGCTCCTTTCTCGGAGGCGATGAATTCGCACAGTGAGCCTTTCATTCTGGAACTGCCCAATGTGTGGCACCTTGCCTCTGACGTAAAGGCGGAGTTGGCCGATATTGAGGGCCACGTGCCCACATGCCTGGCTCTGATCAACGCTTTGCATCCCACCGCCGCCGTCTGCGGAACGCCGACATTGGTTGCCGGCGCCTTGATCCGCAAGCTCGAACACCTGGACCGGGGACCGTACGCCGGACCGGTGGGCTGGCTCGACGCCGCCGGCAACGGCGAGTGGGGAATCGCCCTGCGCGGTGCAGTGATCGAAGACGCCAACACGGTTCGTTTGTACGCGGGATGCGGAATTGTTGAAGGCTCGCAGCCCGAGGCCGAACTGGCCGAGACGTGGGCGAAGTTCCGCCCGATGCTTGAGGCCCTGGGTATTCGCCGCTGAATCTGGGATCCCGGACAGCGCTTCTGCTTTACTGGTTGATAAGTGCGTAAACTAGTTATCCAATAGTGAAACTAAGTTTCCTGTGATGCACATCTCACGTTCGGCGATACACTAAAACCGACTCAGTTCAGCATCCACCGCAACAAAAGGTAAACAACATGCAGATCTCCCGTTCGGTTCTGTCCGGCACCAAGATTGCCGCCGTACTCGCGGCCGGCGCCCTGGCCCTCACCGCTTGTGGCGGCTCGTCCACCCCGGCGGCTTCGGATGCCTCGGGCCTGAAGCTCATCAACGCCGGCAAGCTCACGGTGTGCTCGGACGTTCCCTACGAACCCTTCGAGTTCCAGAAGGACGGCAAGATCGTAGGCTTCGACATGGACATCGCCGCAGAGATCGCCAAGGACGTCAAGGCCGAACTCAACGTGGTGGACAGCTCCTTCGAAGCAATCGAGACCGGCACCGCACTGACCGGTTGCGACGTCTCCATCTCCTCGATCTCCATCACGGACGTCCGCAAGAGCGTCATGGACTTCTCCACCCCGTACCTGGACGACGACCTGACCCTCGTGGCCACCTCGTCCTCCGGCATCAGCAACATCGATGGTGCCAAGGGCAAGAAGGTGGGCGTCCAGCAGGCCACCACCGGCGCCCAGTACGCCAAGGACAAGGGCATCGACGCGCAGCAGTTCGAAGACTCCGGCCTCCTGGTCCAGGCCCTCAAGGCCGGCACCATCGACGCCGCCATCGGCAACCAGTCCGTCCTCGGCTACGCCATCAAGGACGACTCCAACCTCAAGCGCGTTGAAGACTACGCAACGGGCGAGAAGCTGGGCATCTCCATCAAGAAGGGCAACACGGCCATGGCGGACGCTGTAAACGCCACGCTGAAGCGCATCACCGACGACGGCTCACTGAAGAAGTTCGAGACCACCTGGTTCGGCGAAGCCACCAAGTAGTCCGAGCCCCGGCTCCCGAGATCCACGCAGGCGGGCCCCGAAACGACACGTTGTTTCGGGGCCCCACCTGCGCAACATGAATGTGAGAACACCATGGCAATGACTGCACGTCAACGAGCCAAAGTCAGTTTGTACGTCCAGGCGGGAATCTTCGTCGTCGTCCTGGCCGCAGTGATCCTTGCTGTGGACTGGAAGACGATTGGCACCAGCGTCTTCAACTTCGCCAAGATCGGGCCGATGTTCCCGGACATTTTCCTGGTGGGCCTCAAAAACACCCTTATCTACACGGCCCTGGCGTTCGTGGTAGGCCTGTCCGGCGGTCTCCTGCTTGCCCTCATGAAGCTCTCATCGTTCCCGCTGTACCGCTGGCTTGCCACCGGCTACATCGAGTTCTTCCGCGGCGTCCCGGCACTGCTGGTCTTCATTGCCTTCGGCTACGGCGTTCCCCTGGCCTTCGGCGTCCAGTGGGACGTCAACATCGTGGTCATGGTTTCGCTGGGCATGGTGGCCTCGGCCTACATTGCTGAAACCCTCCGCGCAGGCCTCCAGGCTGTGCCGAAAGGCCAGATGGAAGCCGCCCGTTCCCTGGGCATGCCGCATTGGCGGGCCATGATCTCCATCGTCATCCCCCAGGCGTTCAAGATCGTCCTGCCGCCCCTGACCAACGAGATCATCCTGCTCACCAAGGACTCCTCGCTGATCTACGTCCTGGGCCTCACCGCCTCGCAGTACGAGCTCACCAAATTTGGCCGCGACGGCATCTCAAGCCTCGGTGCCGGCCTGACTCCGCTGCTCGTCGCCGGTGCCTTCTACCTGGTCATCACCATCCCCTTGAGCCTCCTGGCACGGAAGTTCGAAAGCCGCTCCGCGCGGACGAAGCGATAGGCAGGACAGTCATGAACGACGTCGTAAACAGCACAGTCCGCGCCGCGGGCGTGGACATCAAGGACCTTCGCAAGTCCTATGGCAGCAACGAAGTCCTCAAGGGCATCTCGCTGACCGTTGAGCCGGGCCAGGTAGTTTGCTTGATCGGGCCATCGGGTTCGGGAAAGTCCACCCTCCTGCGCTGCGTCAACCTGCTGGAGCACCCGAACGCGGGCACCATCAACGTAGGCAAGTTCGAGGCAACGGACCCCGACGTGGACCTCAACAAAATGCGTCAGAGTGTTGGCATGGTGTTCCAGCACTTCAACCTGTTCCCGCACCTGAGTGTCCTGGACAACTGCACCATCTCGCAGATGAAGGTCCTCAAGCGATCCAAGTCCGAGGCAGCCGGAGTGGCCCGCCACAACCTGGAGCGCGTTGGCCTGGGACACCTCGCCGACCGATTCCCGGACCAGCTCTCCGGCGGCCAGCAGCAGCGCGTAGCCATTGCACGTGCGCTGTCCATGGACCCGCAGCTCATGCTCTTCGATGAACCCACCTCCGCCCTGGACCCCGAGACCGTGGGCGACGTCCTGGCCGTCATGCGCAAGTTGGCCCAGGAAGGCATGACCATGCTGGTTGTTACCCACGAGATGGGCTTCGCCCGCGAAGTGGCCGACCGCGTTGTCTTCATGGACGCCGGTGTTGTTGTGGAAGAAGGGCCCGCGGAGAACGTCATCAGCGCCCCCACCCAGCCGCGCACCAAGGAATTCCTGCGCCGCGTCCTGGACCCCACGCACATTGGTGTCGAGGAAGCTTAGTTCATTCGTTTCCCACGCTGACGGGCGGGCAACACTCTTCTTGGGTGGTGCCCGCCCGTTTCTGCGTAGGTGGCCATTCCGGGCGGGCTCAGCCAGCTGTCAGGACTTGGCCCACCGCAGCCGAAATTGCTTCCTTGATCCTCGTATGAAGCGCACGCAGGCCCCCGCGGTCCACGCGAACCTCCACAATGGTGCGCCCCTTGAGCGGCGGCTTGAGCGCTTCGGTGAGATCCGCCGTCGTGCTTACCGTTCGGTGTCCGACGCCGTAGGCCGCGGCGAGTGCCGAAATGTCCACTGAGTGCGGGGTGCCAAAGAGACGCTCGACGGCGGTGCCATAGGCGCCTGAGTCCTCCACGGCACCGTGCTCCAGGAGGCTGAAGATGGCCCCACCTGAGTCATTGAGCACCACGATCCGCAGGTCCGGCACCGGTTCGCCATGGCCGAGCAGCAGTCCCCCGGCGTCGTGGAGGAACGTAACGTCGCCCAGGAGGACGGTGGTTTCGCGTCCGCTGCCCAAGGCGACTCCGGTGGCGGTGGCGATGGTGCCATCGATGCCGGCGAGGCCACGGTTGGCATACACCGATGCGATGGGTTGGGTATGGGGCTGTCCGGCGAGGTCAACGTCACGGATTCCGTTGGAGGACCCAAGCACCAGTTGTCCGCGGGAGTGCTCCCAAACAGCGGCGCCAACCGATGGCCCGTTGGCGAGGACCTCCCCCGCGAGCACTCCGTCAAGGGCGTGTTGGGCCGCGGCACCAGCCAAGAGCCAGGAGTCCAACCATTCCGCGGAGCCTCGGCCGGCGAATTCAGCGAGCTCGGGAAGGGTCTCGATCGGCGTTTCGCGACGGCGCCCGGCCTCATACCAAGCCACAGGAACAGGCTGGTAGATCGCCGCCTCCACAGATTCCCGGGCAAGAAGGGCAGCCACGGGCCGGGAAAGGGTGGCCCGGCCAAACAGGACAACCCGCTGGATCGGCGATCTTGATCCGGGTCCGAAGTGTTCCAGCAGTACCCGGTACGGACCCACGGCGTTCGGTCCGAAACGTGCGTTGGAGGACGGTTCGGCGAGCAGCGGCAGACCATGGGCACGGGCAAACGCTTCCGCCACCGGGCCGGCATCGTGACCGGCGAGGACCACGGTTCGTCGCTCTGCCAAGTGCTCCGGTGCCGCCGGAAGATCCAGCGTTTGAGGACCGGCGTCGTAGTGGAACACGCCGTGTCCAGCAGCGGCCGACAGTGCGTCGTCGTCGGCCGGTGTCAGTGGGTCGCGAAAGGCGAGATTCACTTGGACAGGACCGGGAGGAGTGTCCGCGAGGGCGCCGGTTGCTGCGTAGAGCGCGGTGGCAACGGCTTTCTGGGGATCGTCACCTGCCGGGACGTCGACGGCGAATCTCACGTGATCGCCGAAAAGGTCCAGTTGGATGGTGGTCTGGTTGGCCCCGGTTCCGTGGAGCTCTTCCGGGCGGTCCGCGGAAATCACCACCACGGGAACGGCGGAATGGTTGGCTTCCATGACGGCCGGCAGGAGGTTGCCCACTGCAGTTCCGGACGTAGTCAGCACGGCAACCGGAGCCTGGGTGGAAAGGGCCAGGCCCAGCGCTGTGAATCCAGCGTCGCGTTCGTCAATACGGACGTGGAGCTGAATCTTGCCCGCAGCTTCTGCTTCCGCGAGAGCGTAGGCCATGGGTGCCGAGCGCGAACCCGGCGACACCACCGTATGCCGCACACCGCCGTCGAGCAGTGCCTTAACGGCGATCCTGGCGGCACCGATGGATGTCAGAGAGTACTGGGAAGTCACCGCTCCAGTCTATTGGGGCAGCCAGTCCGCCAACGCTCGCTCACATCCCCTGCCCCACCAGCCAACCCTCACTCACATCCCCTGCCCCACCAGCCAACCCTCACTCACATCCCCTGCCCCACCAGCCAACCCTCACTCACATCCCCTGCCCCACCAGCCAACCCTCACTCACATCCCCTGCCCCACCAGCCAACCCTCACTCACATCCCCTGCCCCACCAGCCAACCCTCACTCACATCCCAGCCGTTAGCGTTCTTCGACGTCGAGGACTACCTCGTTATGGCGCAGGAACCAGGGTTTGAAGGGAGGGTCGAAACGCGCGAACCTGGGCGAACCGATGGGTGTCAGACCAGCCAGTTGAAGGGCCTCGTGCAGTGCCGCGGTGTGGCGTTGAAAGGCCGAGGCAGTTCCATTGCCTGTGAATCGGGCGACAGCAGACAACGCCCCGGGCACCTCGCGGATTTTGACCTTGGGTTCATCCGGGACAGGGGCATTTTCCGCCTTCAGTCCGGCCGGCAAGACGAAGGCTACAACGTAGTCTTCGTCTTGGCTTCCCGGGGCAGGGCCTGTCTGCAGTACCGGTGCCGTCATGACCAGTTCCTCGGAGGAACCAGACTCCTGGATAACGGGGGCGGTCATGGATAACTTCTGCTGAGCCGTGTTGCTGCCGCTGATGTAATTAAAGAGGTATCGGAAGGCCTGGTTGGCGGCGCGATCAAAAGTGGCGTGCACCTGAACCTCGGCGAGAACATGCGCGGGATAGCGACGCAGTTCGAAGTGGGGATACTTCTGGACCAGATCGTACGGCTGCTGTTCAGTCATGGTGCAACCGAGCTTACGCCGCAGTCGCTTGTCTTGGCAGAGGTAGACGTGAGCGAGGGTTTGGCCCAGACACCGGGGACCTGAAAGAGGGATTGGCCCAAACACGGGGGACGTGAAAGAGGGGTTGGGTCGGAAATGGGAATGCTCCCCTTCCCGGGATTCCAGGGAGGGGAGCATTCGTCATTCAAGAATCAGGCAGACCCTGCTTTCGGAAGCAGACCTCACCGCCGAAAGAGGCAGACCCTACTTCCGGAAGACCTGAACCACCGAGGGACGCGGAGCCCGAACCGCACCGGCAGCCGGGACACCACCGGCAGGGACGTAATCCGGGAAGAACGAGTTCTGAGCAGCGAACGAGCCGTCCTCGCCCGGGTGCTGCACGGCGACGAACACGGTGCGCTCTTCGTCGTGAATGACAGGGCCACAGGTTTCGGCGTCGCGGGGAACGGCGAGGAACTGCTCCACCTTGCCGCGCTCAGGACCTTCGAGGGTGACCTTGAACAGGCCGTCCGCGTACCCGATGGTGCCGGGGGCGCCGTCGGTGGAGATCCAGAGGTTGCCCACAGAGTCGAAAGCCACGTTGTCGGGGCAGGAAATCGGGGAGACCTTCTCCACCGGGAATCCGGAGAAGTAGGTGGAGGTGTTCTTGGCGGGGTCACCGGCCACCAGCAAGAGGTTCCAGTTGAACTTGGTACCCGTCTGCTCGCGTCCCTCGGTGATCTCCACGATGTGTCCATCACGGTTCAGGGTGCGCGGGTTGACCTCCGTTGCACCTTCCTTGCCTGCCTTGCCGCGGTCTGAGTTGTTGGTGCAGGCAACATAGACCTTGCCGGTGAGCGGGTTGGGCTGGACGTCTTCGCAACGGTCCATCTTGGTGGGGCCAACTTTGTCGGCTGCCAGGCGGGTGTAAACCAGGACCTCGGGGACGGACATTCCCGGCACAGCGGACTTACCGTCGACCACCAGCGGCAGCCACTCCCCTGTGCCGTCGAAAGCGCCGTCAGCGGGGAGCTTTCCTGTGCCATCGATCTCGGCAGCAGGCGAATCTCCGGTGAACTTGGCTACGTAGAGGTCGCCCTCCGAGAGGAGCCCCATGTTGTTCTTGCGGGCTTCCTTGGAGTCGCCGGCCCGGTACTTGCCCTTGGAGACGAATTTGTAGAGGTAGTCGAAGCGCTCGTCGTCGCCCATGTAGGCCACTACGCGTCCGGAAGGAGCCACGATGACGTTGGCGCCCTCGTGCTTGAAGCGCCCCATTGCCGAGTGCTTCTTGGGCGTGGACGTGGGGTCGAACGGGTCCACTTCCACGATCCAGCCAAAGCGGTTGGTTTCGTTGGCGTAGCCGGAGTTGCGGGTATCGAAACGGGGTTCGTCAAGTTCCCACTGGCGGGCGGTTGCTTTGGCGGAGAGACCGTACCGCTTGTCGCCGTCGCTGGTTCCAGGGGCCACGAAGTAGCCATTGAAGTTTTCCTCGCCGGAGAGAATGGTGCCCCACGGGGTGGTGCCACCGGAGCAGTTGCCCAGCGTTCCCTTGATCCAGCGGCCTGCCGGGTCGTCAATCGTCTTGACCAGGTTGGTGCCTGCTGCGGCGCCGGTCAGCTCGTAGACGGTGTCAGTGAGGAAGCGGCGGTTCAAGGGTGCGCCCTGGATGTAGTTCCACGGCTTGTTCTTGTTCTTGCGCTCCAGTTCAACAACAGCCAGACCGTGACCGGCGCGGCCAATGGCACGTCCCTCGGCGGGGTCGAAGCCTTCGGGCAGCATGATGTTCTCGTTGGTGTACTCGTGATTGGTGAACAGCAGGGCGCGGCGGTCCTTGGATCCCGGGATGGGCAGGATGTCGGTGTAGTCGTTGTTGTATCCGAACTGGCGTGACTGGGCTGCAGCCGTCTGTGCGTTCAGGTCAAAGGCCGGAGAGTCGGCGAAGAGCGGATCGCCCCAACGGATGACGGGCTTCCAGTCAAACCCCTCGGGGACCGTGAAAGCGTCCACTGCAGCATCCACGGGCTTGATGGCTGTGAACTTGAGCTTGGACTTATCAAAGCCCTTCTTGGCGGCATCGGCGAGTCCGTTGCCAGGGTCGGCAACAGCGGCATCTCCACCGGTCAAGGCACCACCGAACACGACGGCGAGCGCACCTGCGGCGCCTAGGCCCAGGGCGGCCCGACGGGACATGGCTGTTGAGGCGATGTCCCGGAAGTAGCCGTTGGCGCTGGTGTTGCAGACATCGCCCGAGCAGGCGTTGTCGCACTTCAGTGCACAGGTGACCGCGCTGCGCTTGCCCTTGGTGTGGCCGAGCATGGGGAGCAGCGGAAACGTGCGTCCGGTGGTTTCAGACATGGGGGAAGACCTTCCAGAGGATGTACGAGGTTCCCGCTGAGCTTTTCAGCGGAAACCGAAGCTGAGAGGTCTCCCCGGTTAAGAAACGGTGAACAAAGGGTGCTTGTTTCCCGCCAGGACGGCGTACACCCGGCCAAGCCGTTCCAGCCACCATTCGCGACGTTCCGCTGAGGCCGCATACTGCTCAAGCAGCCCGGGATCGGCGACGGCCTCGCGCACGTGGATGGCGCCGTCGTCGGCCACGAGCGGGTCCAGCGTGATATCCGAGGTGAACAGCGAAACAGTCCCAAGCCCGCAGGCATAGGGAAGGGTGGGCAGTGCAGCTGCGAGCGCGAGCCCGGCGCGGATGCCCACGGAAGTGTCCAGGGCAGAACTGACGACGGCGGGAAGTCCGGCCTGCTCGACGATCTCCAACGCCCGACGGACTCCCCCGAGCGGAGCGACTTTGACCACGATCAGGTCCGCGGCACCGGCTCTGGCTACCCGAAGTGGATCCTCTTCCTTGCGTACGCTCTCGTCCGCAGCGATAAGGACCGGTGTTCCGGCGTCCGAGAGCCGGCGACGGACCTCGGCCAGTCCTTCAATGGTGGGAACCGGTTGTTCGGCATACTCAAGTCCTAAAGCCGAGAGCTTGCCCAAGGCCTCTGCTGCTTGCCCTACGTCCCATCCCCCGTTGGCATCGACGCGGATGGCGGCCTCCGGCAGTGCCTCGCGAACTGCCCGTACACGTCCAAGATCGTCCCCTAGCGACTGTCCGCGCTCGGCTACTTTGATCTTGACCGCATCCACGCGCCCGAACCTGGCCAGTATCTCCGGCACACGCTCTGCCGGAACGGCGGGGACCGTCGCGTTGACCGGGATGGAGTCCCTTAGAGGAGTAGGGAACCCAATCCACCCAGCTTCCAAGGCTGCGGCCAGCCAGCGGGAAGACTCGTCGTCGTCGTATTCGGGGAAGGGACAGAACTCGCCCCAGCCCAGCGGCCCTCGAAGGATGAGGGTCTCGCGCTCCATGATGCCGCGGAATTTCACGCGCATGGGCAGAGAGACTACGTGGGCGGAATCGATGAGTTCTTTGAGGGAGGGAAGTGCAGGCATGTTGCCACTGTACCGGCGCCCACTTGGCCCCCGGGCAGGCCGATGAGGCTATGTGGATAAGCTATTCCATCCAGTAGTTCCGGACCCTGCCCAATGCCTCGCCCAGTTGGACACCGGATAATTCAAGGGAGCTTTCCGGCATTCCCAACGCATCCCACCGGGCCACCAGGGTAGTGTCCCCGTCCAACGGCAACGGCCACAGCCAGTAGCGGCCGGTGAACTGCACGTAGTCTGTGTTGTTGCTTCCCCCGCCCCCACCCAGGGTTGTCAGCACCGGCCCGGTGACGTCCCCGGTATCTTCGAAGGAGGCCGGTCCGTGAATCGCCGCAACAGCTTTATGTCCGTCCGCCAAAGCCACTCCAAGTTCCAACCCCGCCCTGGTGTCCAGGCTTGAGCGCGGGTGGTTGTAGCTCTCCTCCACGATCTCCCGCCATTCCTGGTCTGATTCGTCCCTGCGCCGAACGGACCAGACAAGATCCAGCAGGCATCCGGTGGAGTAGACCTCCACCAGTTTCAGCGCCGCCACCATCCGCTGGCTCTGGTGGACAAACCCACCTGCCGTGACCACACCAGGCAGTTCGTCCGACGGCGGTCCGGCCCACCCCGGCCGGAGCGGCTGCGGTTGACGGGCCCGCTCGGGAGGCTCAGGGAGGTCGTCGAAGAAGCTCATGCTCCATCCATACACCACCTTGGTGGCACTGGGGAGGGGCGGGTGGCAACCGAGAGAGGGCAATCGCGATATTCTCGGAAGACGACTCAATGTGGGGGAGATATGACTCAATCAACGCCCGGCTCCGCGACACCTCCCGGCTGGTACCCGGACCCATCGGATCCGCGCCTGGTCCGTTGGTGGGACGGCCATGCCTGGACTGCCCACCAGGCTCCGCAGCAGTTTCCGCAGCAGGTGCAGTACCAACAGCCGTTCAAGGCTCCGCGTACCCCGATCAGCGAGCAGACACCTGTCTACAACCCCTTCATTTGGGCCATCACGTTGCTCCCTCTGGTCTCGGTGCTGTTCATGTTGACCTGGCAGCCTGAGTTCCGTGTCATCACCACGCGGCAGGGTGTCACCACCATGGACCCGTTCTCGATGTACACGCCCGGGTATTTCCTGCTGATGGGCTCAAGCCTCGTGATCTATGGCCTGTCGGTGTTCTTCGCGTACTTGGACTATCAGCGGTTGGCGAGGTCCGGCGTCGTGCGTCCTTTCCACTGGGCCTGGGCATTCCTGAACTCGGCCGTCTACGTGATTGGCCGCTCGGTGATCGTCAACAAAGTGGCTCCCAAACGAGGGCTGCTGCCGGTCTGGATCACCATTGGCGTCTTTGTGATCAGCATGGTGGTGGCCGGCATTTGGACCTCCAACATGATGCAGAACATGATGTCTTCCTTCGGTTCTTCACTGCCGACCTAGGCACCGGGAAGCCTCACACGCGTTAGGTAGACTGCTGTCAAAGACGGAAGGACTACCCATGAACCGCAAGGCCACCGCACTGGACGTCGCCAAACGGGCGGGCGTCTCCAGGAGCGCAGTCTCACTGGTTCTGAACGGCCGGGGGGATGGGAACGTAGCCAAGGAGAGCCAGGATCGCATCCGGGCAGCGGCACTTGAGCTGAACTACTCCCCCAACGCGATCGCGCTCAGCCTGCGCAACCAGCGCTCACGGGTGATCGGCATCCTCTCCGATGAAGTGGTGGTCAGCCCCTTCGACGGCAACATCATTGGCGGGGCGGACGACGTCGCCCGCAGCCGCGGCTTTGTCACCGTGGTCATGGATACCGAGCGCGATGCCGCCAGGGATGCGAGCGCCATTGAAACCCTCCTGGACCGGCAGGTGGACGGGCTGATGTATGTCACGGTGGGCCTGAAACCCATCGAGATTCCGCACGGCATGCTCCGTGTCCCCTCGGTCCTGGCCAACTGCTACGACGACCAACCTGAGCCGCAATTGCATCACGTCATTCCGGACGAGGTCGCTGGCGGCAGGGAGGCCACTGAGCATTTGTTGGAGCTTGGCCACCGGGACATTGCCCTCCTAGCCGGATCCGAAGATTCTCCGGCCGCACCGCTCCGTGTGCAGGGCTACCGCGATGCACATGCCGCGGCCGAGATCCCGGTTCGGGGGGACCGGATCTTCATGGCCGGTTGGGATATCGACGCCGGCTTCCGCGGCGCCATGAAACTGCTCGACGGCGTGTCCCCGGCCGATCGGCCCACGGCCATCATGTGCGCGAATGATCGCCTGGCTATCGGGGTAACCCTCGCCGCAGCGCGTCTGGGACTCAGCGTTCCCGAGGACCTCTCGATCATGGGCTACGACGACGAGACCCGGATCGCCGACACCATGGTTCCCGCACTCACCACCATGGCGTTGCCGTTGCGGGAGATCGGGCGTGCAGCCATGACAACCTTGTTGGACATGATCGAAGCCACGGACCACACCGGAAAAGGGACCACCGTTGAAACGATGGTCCCTTGCCGCTTGGTCACCCGGGAATCGACCGGGCCGGCGCCTACTCGCTGAGGCTTTCGCGTCGCGAACCCTGCACACCAGGCCCCACAACACAGTCGCCCACCGTGCGAGGCCCACTCCGCACCCAAAGACACACCCAAACCCTGCACACCAGGCCCCACAACACAGTCGCCCACCTTGCGAGGCCCACTCCGCACCCAAAGACACAACCAAACCCTGCACACCGGGCCCCACAACACACCCGCGGACCTTGCGAGGCCCACTCCGCACCCAAAGACACCCCCAAACCCAGCACACCAGGCCCCACAACACAGCAGCGCGCCGGGGTCAGGAGCTAACAGCGCACGACGCCGGCCTGCCGCCTAGGCGGGAAGGCTCAACTCCCACACGTCGGCAGTCTCGCCGTGGGGCAGGGTGAGCTGCCATTCCTCCCCCGGAGCCGGGTAGGCACGAACAGTGGTGACCACAGAGCCCGAGCGGTACACCTCAACGAGGGAAGCATCAATGAAGATCCGGAGCTCCTCCCCTGCAACAACGGATCCTGAGTAGACCACCTGCGCGTCGGCACCGGAACCCAGGACCAATTCCACGGCACCGGCAGCGGCGCCAGCACCGGCCAAGGCACCGGCAGCGGCTCCAGCCACGGAACCAGCACCACCCCGCACCAGCACCTCGGCAAACGCAGGCACAGCAACAGATCCCGTAGCCCCCGAAGCCACAGCAGCACCCCGGTATGCGAGAACTTCGGGCGCAGGAGCAACCACCAGCACCCCCTCAGCCACCGACAAAACGCGGGGATGCGTCAACACACCCGACCACCCGGCGTCGTCGATTTCTTCCTGGGTGCGGCCCCGCCGCCCGTCACGGCCGGGACCTTCGTTGGCCCACCCCCACAAGAGAGCAGAAGCAGCCTCACCACCAGCGGAATAGGAAAGCTGAACAATTTGCGGGGCATAGAAGTCGCGGCCAAGGTCTGCCTTCCCACCGGAGGACGGCGCAAATACCGGCAGCCCGGACGAAGGATCCTCGGACAAGGAGCCGGTCAGGTACCCCACACCATTGGCGTGCTCGTGGTCGTCTCCGGAGAGCCACAAGGAGAACATCATGACCCAAGTGGAGCCGCCTGAAGAGAGTGGCACCTCCACCAGCTGCGGGCATTCCCAGATCTCAGCGGGGGTGTGGGCAGCGGCCACGGGATCAGCGGTGGTCAGCCAGATCCCCTGGTACTTCCAATCGTCAAGGGAGTCCACGGTGTACAACAGCAAAGCCGCGCGGCCATCGGACAGACCCGCACCTTGCATGGCGTAGCGGGCGCCGTTGAAGTGGAAGATGAAAGGATCGCGGACTGCGGTCACCAAGGGATCGGAGGGCATGGACGCGGCAACGTGCCCGTCCTGCTCCCACGTCACCAGATCGGCAGAACCCCGGGCAATCACCACTTGTGAGTGTCCGCCGTGGTCCTTGACGCCGGAATAGCAGGCAGTGGGTACGCCATCGTCCAGCGTTACGACGCCCGTCCAACAACCCGCAGAATCCGGCCCGCCGGCCTGGGGCGAAAGGGCCACGGGATGCTCCTCCCATCGCACCAAATCAACGGAGCTCATGTGCCCCCAGGTGATCTGCGAGTGCCTCGCGGACAAAGGGTTGTACTGGAAGAACACGTGATACCGGCCGTCGATGTAGCTGATGCCGTTGGGATCGTTGATCCAGCCCTGGGCCGGCCGCGGGTGAAAGCGCGGGAACGCGGGATCCGGGTGTGTGGCAGCAGCAGCCAGGGAGGAAGAGAATGCAAGGTCCGTCAACGGAACCCCTTTCAAAAGCGATGAAAAAGAACCTACTTGCCCGTACCGGCAGTGAGCCCGTCCTGCAGCGCGCGCTGGCCGAACATGAACACCACCAGCGCGGGAATCATGGAGAGGACAACGCCGGCAAGGACCACCGAGATGCTTCCGGTGCCGAGGTTGCCTTGGAGTGAGACCAGGCCCAGCGGCAGGGTGAAGTTCTGCTCGGAAATGGTCATGATGAGCGGCCTGAAGAACTCGTTCCAGTGGAAGTTGAACGCCAGGATGCCCACGATCGCCAGGCCCGGCATGGCCAACGGCGCGTACACGGAGCGGAAGGTCCGCCAAGGCGAGGCGCCGTCGATCGCGGCCGCTTCAGCGAGCTCACCCGGCAACCCCATGAAGTATTGGCGCATCAGGAAGGTGCCGAACGCCGTCGGGATGGCCGGAATGATCAGTGCCAGCAGCGTGTCGGAAAGTCCGACGCCGCGGATCAGCATGAACACGGGCACGATCGTGACCTGCGCGGGCACCATCATGGTGGCCAGCACGATCGAGAACAGTGCACCGCGTCCGCGAAAGCGAAGGTGTGCAAAGGCGTAGCCGGCCAGGGCTGCGGTGATCATCTGCCCCACCGCGATCAGGCCGGTTACCAGCGCGCTGTTCACTACCAGCGCCACGATGTTGAGCTGCTTGAACACCTGCTCGTAGGACGTCAGGTCCGGATTCAGCGGCAGGAACGCCGGCGGCAGCTGGAAGGATTCCGACGGCGGTCGCAGCGAGGTGGACAGCGTCCACAACACCGGCCCCAGGATAAAGACGGACGCGATCAGCAGGACAACGACGCGGATGGCCACAGACCAGTCGCGCTTCTTCCGCGTGACTAGAGGTGCCGTTGTGGTGACACGTTCTTGGATGGTGGTCATGGCGGGCCTCACTGGTAGAAGACGAATCGTTTGCTGAGCCGGAACTGCGCGGCAGTGATGGCCATGATGATCAGGGTCAGGATCACGCCGATCGCTGAGGCCTCGCCGAACTCCAACCGCTGGAATGCGGACTCGAAAATGACCATGACGGCTGTCCGCGTTGAATCACCGGGTCCGCCGCGGGTGAGGACATAGGGCTGATCGAACACCTGCAGCGCGTTGATGATGGCCATGACCGAGGCCACCAGGGTGGTGGGGCTCAGCAGCGGCAGGGTGACAAACCAGTGCTTGCGCCAGCCGGTGGCCCCATCGATCGAGGCCGCCTCATACGTCTCCACCGGAATGGAGGCGAGTCCACCGATGAACAGCAGGAACGAGAACCCGAAGTTCTGCCACACATAGACAAGAATCACGACGGCGGCCGACCCGGTTGGCGTCGTCAGCCACGGGACCGCAGGGATGCCAATAAGGGAAAGCAGCCAGTTCACCACGCCGAATTGCTCGTTGAAGAGGTACCGCATAAAGATCGATACCGAGGCTGCTGAGAGGATCAGCGGGAAGAAGAAGGCGGAGCGGAAGAAGACCCGGAGCCATGACGGAAGTTTCTCCTGGACCATGATGGCCAGGCCGAGTGCCAGTCCAAGCTGGAGTGCCACGGCCACCACCACGAACACGATGGTGTTCAGGAACGAAACCCGGACGGTGGGGTCCTGGACTACCTCGGCAAAATTGTCGAAACCCACGAACGTTGGCGCTGAGATGATGTCCCAGCGGAAGAATGCGAGCGCAATCGATGCGACGATCGGCAGCAGGGTGAAGATGCCCATGCCCACGATGGTCGGTGCCAGGAAAGCCCACGGCAGCCAGCGTTGCTGCACGCGGCCACGCTTGGAGACTTGTCCGTCTTTGTGGGCGGCCTGGCGACGGCCCGGCTCGCTCCCCGTGCCCGTAGGCGTACTGGTTGCGGTGCTCATGGCTGCCTCCTCAGGGCGAGTTCGAGGTCACGCTGCATGGAGTTGAGGGCGTCCTTGAGTTGACGCTCGTCTCCACTGACCGCCAGGCTCACGTTTTTCATCAGGGCGGTTTCGACGGCGGCCTGCTGGGGTGGCGCCGGAATGGGACCTGTGGTGGGGAACTTGTCCAGGGTGTCGTAGAAGACCTTCCAGTTCCGTGGACCGGTTCCTGCGTAAAGCTGCTCATTGACCATGGAGCGTCGCGCGGGTGTGGTGTTCGGCGTGGGGAAGACGATCTGCATCGCTTCGCGGCTGGAGCTGAACTTCACCCATTCCCAGGCGGCGTCCTTATCCTTGGCGGTTTTCATGATTGCGTAGCCGGCCGTGCCGAACTGGTGGCGCTGGCCCCGCCATTTCGGGAAGAACTGAACGTCGAAGTCGTCCTTGGTCATCCCCGCCTCGTGGAGGCCTTGCACCCAATAACCGCCCGCCGGCGTCGTACCTATCCTGTTGGAGGCGAAGAGGCCGATCAGTGCGCTGCCGCCGCCTTCCTCCGGCCGGACACCCAGTCCATCCTTGACCAGTCCGCGGAGGTAGTCGAAGGATTCGAAGACCCGGGGATCGTCGGCGTTGGGCTCCAGCCATTGGTAGCCGCCGGAGCGGAGGCCTCGGGAGGGGTGGTTGGCGTAGAAGCCGTCCCAGAGCCATTCGCCGCCCGGGGACTTGGTTTCCTTCAGGAAGCTGGTGTCGTTGGCGTAGAGCCACGGCACTACGCCGCCGAAGAGACGGTTGGTCCAGTAGTACGGCGTGAAGTCCTTGGGATTGGCCTTCTTCATCGCAGCGAGGGTGCTGCGGAAATCGGTGTGCGTCCAGTTGTCGGCAGGGCGTTCCAGGCCTGCCTTAGTGAGCGCGGTGGTGTTGTAGTACATGTTCGCGGCATTCCAGTCGATGGGGAGCTGGAAAAGGCTGCCCTTGTACATGAACGCTTCCACCAGGCTGGGGTGGACGTCTTCGAAGTACTCCTTCATGTGGTCCGCGTCCCGGCGCAGGTACTCGTCCAGGGGATGGGCGAGCTTTTCCGCGAAGAGTTGGGCGCCTTCGGTTGCCACATACACCACGTCCGGCGGAGTGCCCGCGGCTACCATGGTCAGGATCTTGGTGAAGAAGTCCTTCCAGTCCACGGCCTGGATCGCCTGGACCTTGACCTTGATTTCGGGGTGGACTTTGGCAAAAGCGTCAATGACCTTCTGGCGGGCTGCCGCATCTGCCGCGGTGCCCATGATGGCGATGCTGAGGCTGTTGTCTCCGCGGCCGGGGATGTCAGCACCGGTCAAGCGCGGCCACGACGCCGCGGTTACTCCAACAATCCCGGCGCCGAGGGCTGTAAGGGCACTTCTGCGTGTGAATTGACGCAAAGCCCCATTGGTTCCCGACATGTAGCTTCCCTTCCCTAACACGTGTTAGGAAGCTTAAACCAGGACCTAACACGTGTCAACCGTCACGTGAATGTTGCAAGAATCTCACTTTTGTCCGCCACGCTGGGGCGCCACTCACACGGGCCTTCCAGAGAACTGTGGCACCCTAGACAGAATGAGTTCCCAGCAATTCCGCACCAGCGGGAGGTCGAGCAACCGGCCGGTTCACAAGCCCACTGCAGGCGTAGGAACAGGATTTCTCTTCATCCTGGCCACCATCGCCAGCATGGTGGGCCTGGCCGCGACGTACTACTTCTTTGTGCGCACCACCATGGGCCAGTTCATTGACGAGTCGGCACTGGTAGAAGCCACCGTTTTGGGCGGAACAGCAGGCAGGGCCTCCACGGAATTCCTGGACATGCTCCCCATGATGTCCCTTGCTATCGCTGCGATCATGGTTCTCTTCGTTACCATCGCCCGCCGCCGCTGGAAGGCTGCCGGCATCGCCGTTGCTGCATGTGTCGCAGCAAACGCCGCCACGCAGATCCTCAAGTTCCTCATCCCGGACCGGCCCGATCGCGGCGTCCAGACCTTGGAACTGAACTCGCTCCCCTCCGGGCACACCACCCTTGCCGCCTCCGCCGCGGCTGCGGTGTTCCTCATGGTTTCGCCACGATGGCGCCCCTTGGCCGGCTTCCTCGGCAGCACCTTCGCCGTTGCAACCGGCGTCTCCACCCTGATCAACCAATGGCACCGTCCGGCCGATGTGGTCGCAGCCTTCCTTGTGGTCGGCGCCGTCATGCTCCCCGCCGGCTGGCTGATCCTCCGCACGGGCAGCAGTTGGAACGTCTGGAAAGGCTACGGCGAGCACTGGGCCGCGTCGCGACTGTGGGTGTGGCTGACAGTGATCGCCTTGGTGGTGGCAGGCGTTGTGGCCGCGTACTCACTGCTGCAGGTCATGCCCGGCCTGAGCACCGACAGCACCATCGACTACTTCTGGGCCGGCACCGCCTTCATCGTGATCGCCGGCTACCTCTCGGCCCTCGGCGGCACCTGGCTCTTCGGCCTGGCCGCCCGGAAGAACTAGAACCTCTTCACGCACGACGGCGGCGCACCCCTAGGCGCCCACCGCACCACAACCACGACGGCGACGCACCCTTAACCGCCCACCGCACCAGTGGTCGCGGGAGCAGGGAGCGTCAACGGGTGCGAAGCGTCAGGAGCCTAGTCCTCCGGACCGACGGAATCGAAAAACTTTGGCTCCCCTGGAGAAGCGGAGCCGTGAACCCTGGCCTGTTCCTGAATAAAGTGCCGGTCCTCATCGGTGAGCTGCGTGCCGCCGTGGGCGTCAACCGCACTCCCCTCCCCCGTCTCGCCATTAATGATGGCGGTGACGGTCCGCGGCACAATCATGGTTCCCGGATTGTCGATGAGCCACTGTCGCGTGTCCGGCGAGAGTTGGTCCCAGAATTCTTTGATGTGCACAACAATCAGCACTGCCCTTCATTGGTCGGGGGTGGATTCGTGGAGTGCGCAGGTGCACCGGAGTGATGCCCGGGTTGTCAGGGCCGCGTGCCCTCTTCAAGGCTAAGCCCGGTCGGGGCGATCTTGACCCGGCCCCGGCCAGATATTTGACCAATGAGGTCGACGCACCGGCCACCATGGGTTACAGTTAGTCCACTCGATGTACTAACAATGGCACTTCCCAGGAGAACCCCATGTCTTCCGCCCTCAAGCCCGCCTCAAACAGCAGAGCCGCCTCTGCGCACATTCCCGGGTCCCGGGACCTCGTGGTCGATTTCATCCGCGTGGCCTGCATGTTTGCGGTGGTTGCCGTCCATCTGCTGATGATGGGAATCAGCGTGGACTCCGCAGGCATCGGCGTCGGCAATCCGCTGACGTCCCTGAGCTGGTTCGCTCAAGGTACGTGGTTCGGCCAGGTCATGCCGCTCTTCTTCGTGGTTGGTGGCTTCGCCTCGCTCACCTCATGGCGGAGCTTACAGCGCAAGGGTGGCGACGCCGGAGACTACCTGCGGAACAGGGTGCTCCGGCTGGTTCGCCCCACGGTTGCCCTCTATGCGTTCCTCACGGTTGCGCTGTGGAGCGCGACGGCGGCGGGCGTGCCAGGCGACCTTCTTTCGGTTATCGCCTCGGGCGCCGGAGTTCAGCTGTGGTTCCTTGCTGCCTACCTGATCTGCCAGGCAACGGTTCCCACCATGGCGAAGCTCCACGGCCTGGCACCCTACCGGACCATCGCGGCGCTGGCCGCGGGCGCCGTCGTCGTCGATGTCCTTCGCTTGGGCTTGGAGCACAACCCCTGGGGCTTCGACTCCAATCCGATCGGGCTGCTGAACATGGTGTTTGTGTGGGGACTTCTGCAGCAGTTGGGCTTCTTTTACGCGGATGGGTTCTTTGACCGCTTTGCCGGCTGGAAGCTGCTGTTGGCAGCAGTTGCTTGCTATGGGGCGTTGGTTCCGCTCACTTACTCGGGTCCCTACCCTGTGGACATGCTGACCAGCCAAAACCCGCCGATGTTCCCGCTGGTGCTGGTGGGCCTGGCGCACGTTCTGCTGGTGAAGGCCGTGTATCCGGTGTTGCAACGCTGCGTGCAGGTGGGCTGGGTGCAGAAAGTGATGTTCGTCGTGGGCAGCCGGGCCATGACCATCTACCTGTGGCACCTGCCGTTGATCATTGCCATGTTCGGGATCGCATTGGTTCTGCGACTGCCATTCCCCCAGCCCGCCAGCACCGAGTGGTGGCTCAGCCGGCCGCTGTTCTATGTTGCGGCGTGGGCTCTGGTGCTGCTTGTTTCCACGCCCCTGGTCAGGTTGGAGCTGGCCGGCACCGCCTTGGCTCCGGGAGCTTTGCGTCCCTCCATGTGGCGCATTGCGGTCGGAACCATCCTGGCGATCATCCCGCCCTTCGTGGTGATGCGGCAGGGCCTCGATGTCACCAATGCGACGTGGGGCATGGTCCTGTTGGTGATCGCCGTGGCTCTTGTCACCGGGAAAGTCCCCAGCCGGTCATGGAAGTCGACGCATCCTGCCGGACGCACCGAAGCCTGAGCAGCGCGAAAAAACAAGCCTTCACCAGCGCGCTCCTGCGGGGTAGATTCTGCGCTACCGCACCCGGCCACCCAATTACCGGGTCCCCACAGGGAGATGCATGAAATGCATACAAGGCAAAAACCACGCATTGAAAACCGAACCTCTGCCCTCGCGGCAGGAATGGCCACCGTCGCCATTCTTGCCGTAGCAATAACGCCGCCCGCCCTGGCTGCCAAAGGGACGGACAGCCAGGCCCTCCGCGATGCCGTCACCGCCCAGGCGATAGTTGGCCACCTCGAAGAACTCCAAGCGATTGCCGATGCCAATGGCGGCACGCGATCAGCAGGGACCACGGGGCATGTGGCTTCGGCAGAGTACATCGAGCAGCAACTGAGGGCGGCAGGCTACGTGCCGCAACGCCAGTACTTCGAATATCTTAAGTTCAACCTGGCCAGTGAATCCTTCGCGCGGGTTACACCTACCCCACGGACGTACACCGAGGATGATTTCGCGGCAATGTCCTACTCGGGTTTCGGTGATGTGACAGCAACGGTGACTCCAGTGGACATTAATCTCACGGGTGACCGTGCGTCTACCAGTGGATGTGAGGCTGCAGACTTCAGCGGGTTCGTGGCAGGAAACATCGCCCTCATCCAGCGCGGAACGTGCCCCTTCAACACCAAGGCCGCGAACGCCCAGGCCGCCGGGGCCGCGGGCGTCATCATCTTTAACCAGGGCGACGCCGATGACAGGCTGTCGCGGCTGGATGGAACGCTTGGTGCTCCGACGGCCGACAACCCCGAAGTGACCGTGCCAACAGTAGGCACAAGCTTCGCTGTGGGCGAGGAACTGGCCGGCCTCACCGGGGCCTCGGTACGGATCGTGGTTGAGGGCACTACGCAGCCGATCGAAACCTTCAACGTCCTGGCAGATACAGCCGGCCGTGCAGACCGCACGGTGGTGGTGGGAGCCCACCTCGATTCCGTGGCTGAAGGCCCCGGAATCAATGACAACGGTTCCGGGTCAGCAGCCATCCTTGAGACGGCCCTCCAGTTTGCTGCGCTCAGAATTTCCCCCGAAAACCGTGTTCGCTTTGCCTGGTGGAGCGGCGAGGAAGACGGCTTGATTGGCTCGGACTATTACGTCTCCCAGCTGAGCAAGAGTGAACTGAAAGCCCATGCCGTCAACCTCAACTTCGACATGGTGGCTTCACCCAACCCGGTCCGGTTCGTCTACGACGGCGACGGCAAACCGCTTGGGACCGCTGGCCCCAACGGCTCGGCGGTGATCGAGAAGGTGTTCCTGGACTACTTCGCATCCCAGGGCCTGGCAACGGAGCCTACCGAGTTTGATGGCCGGTCCGACTACTTCGGATTCATCGAAAACGGTATTCCGGCCGGAGGCCTCTTCACCGGTGCCGAAGAAATCAAGTCAGCGGAGCAGGCGGCAATCTATGGCGGCACGGCAGGGGCCGCCTACGACCCCTGCTACCACCAGGCATGCGATGACATCACCAACCTCGACACCGCGGTGTTGGAGCAGATGGCCGACGCTATTGCCCACTCCACGCTGGTCTTCGCGCAAACCCAATCCGCGGTGAACGGCACCGCTAAGGGCACGGGCAACCTGAAGCTCGAGTTCAAGGGCAACCAGGCAGTCCGCTAGTCGCTCTGGATCGATACGACAACGGCCGCGGCGCAGCCCTACGGGGTTGCGCTGCGGCCGATTGCTGTTCGTGCTTTTCGGGAAAGACCTAAGCTTCAGTAGCGGCCTTGGGTGGAGCGGTATCCAACACTCGACGCTTGACGTCCTGACGAGTCGTTTGGGTCTGGAAGCCTGCAGCAGCAAGGCCAGCCCGCCAGTCTCCGTGGCAGGTCGACAACTCTTCGAAGACGGCCCTGATGAGTTCTTTGGGCGGGGGGATGTGTCCATCTCCAGTCTCAGGCCCCCACCGGTCCATCAGCATGAAAAGATTTTCGGAGTCACCAACCACATCAACAAACGGCAGTTGGTGTTTCTGGATATGGAACCAATCCTTGGCGTTCTGGATTAGGCCCACGGTGTGGCTGAAGCCGGCAGAGTACGCCGGAATCAGGTTATGAGCCACGCTGGCCGGCAACTCGGACATATCCTGGCCGTCCATCTCCCAGGCATACTTCATGTAGCGCTCCACCGCGCCCGGGTAAAAGCGGGAAATGGATGTCTGCGGATTGACGGCGAGCGCCAGCGATGTGGGAAAGAACCTCGACAAGGCCAGGCTGGCATAACCACCTGCGGAACTGCCGAAGAACACCAGGTTGTACCCGCCAGTGTCTCTTACAACGCGCCGCACAACATCGGCCAACGTCTCCTGTAGGTCCGGCTGCTCCTTTGAGCCCGCGTACCAACCCAGATTGAAGTCAGCGGATTTACGCAAGCTGGGGTCTGAGATGAAGATGCGGTTGACGGGTAGGCCGGCCGTAACTCCTTGTCCCAGGAACCACGGGAGTCGGACGTCTTTTTCTGCCGCTCCGTGAAAACACACCAAGGTGGTATCGGAGTCGGCAGGGATGTTCAGGATCTCAAGCGGCAAGCCCTGGTGCTGGATCTCAATCTGCCCTGCTGGAACCTCGTCAGCGGAAAGGAAAGTCTGGAGGTCCGGGAAGCTGGCGGGTGTCGGAGTTTGGACAACTGGGTTTTCTGGCACCACGGTAGTCTAGCCGCGACGGCCAAGGACCCCGGAATTCCGTCCCCCCTCCAAGCCTGTCAGTAGTTCCGCCGGTGCTTCAACCTTGGAATTGCGACGGCGAACACCACTGCCGCTGCGAAGCCCAGGACGCCTGTTGCCCAGATCCCTGCTGACAGCGAAATGGCGGCCGTCAGCCCGGAGAGCAGCACCGGTCCCCCAGTCGCACCCGAGTCGGCGATGAAGCGCCATATTCCCAGGAAGTGGCTCCGCCCGTTGTCCGGGGAGAAGTCGGCGCCCAGGGTCATAATGAGTCCGGAACTGATGCCGTTGCCGAACCCGATCAACAGCGCAACCAGCAGCAATGGCACAAACCCTGCGGTGAAGGGAATCAGGATCAGGGCCGAGCCCATAATCAGCGTGGATGGGATGGCCACCCACTGCCTGCCCTTCCTGTCCATGAGCTTCCCGGCTGGATAGAACACCAGCATGTCGATCGCACCGGATAGTCCGAACAGCAGTGAAGCGTGGGTCGCATCGAGCCCCAAATGATCCGCCCACAACGGGATGACCACCTGCCGCGAGGCCCGCAGGGCGCTCAGCAACAGGATCCCGAATCCCACGGAAAGGAACACGCCCGCATGGGAAACCGCGACGCTCCGCAACGTGGACGCTGGAGGCCGGGGGCCGCCGTCGGACGCTCCGGGAGACACCAGGTCCGGGATGGTGAGCGACAAAGCCGCGGCCGCCATCATGCCCGCAAAGCCCACCCAGTAGGCGCCGCTGATCCCTGCGAACTGCATAACGCCGGCACCAACAAAGGGTCCAATGAAGATGCCGATCCTGGTCACGCCTCCAAGGGTGGAGAGCGCACGGGCTCGGTAGAGAACCGGAACCGCCTCTGTGAGGAACTTCTGCCGCGCCAGATTGAAGACGCTGGCCGACATTCCCACGAGGGTCATGGAGACTGCCAACAGCCACAGGCCGTCGTCAATCTGCGGTGCGAACGCTGCGGCACCCAGCGCGATGGCACCCAAAGCTCCGGCGCCAACGATCGACCATCGTTCGCCGAACTTCTCCGTGATGATCGAGGCCGGAATGTTGAAAATCCAGGAACCCAGCCCGATCAGGGTCACGATCAAGGCCGAGACTGCGACGGAAGCCCCAAGGTCACGGGCCGAAAGGGCAATAACGGGCAAGACCGCCCCTTCACCAATGCAGAAAAGCAGCGCGGGCCCAAAGGCCGGCAAGGCAACACTGCGTAGGCTGAACGTTGGGGTCGTCTGGGTCTTGGTCATCCCTTTCATCCTAGGACTGCCGTAACTGCAGTCGGGCCCAGCATTACGTTCCTCAATGCGTACCCGGCCGGCAGTGCGGCCCGCAGTTGTTGCGGCTCCGGGAGTCGGAGCCGCAACAACTGCTTACGAAGTGGAATCACCTGCCCCGGGTTACCGCAGGCTGGCTGCCTTCCGGCGTCCACCTGCTGCCAACACGAGCCCCATCAGGAGCATGGCTCCTGCCCACAGAACAAACGTTCCGTTTACTCCGGTAGCCGCCAGTGCTGTGGAACTTCCGACGGCGGTGGAGACTGCCGCGGGCATCGCACCCTGGGTGGAACCAGCGGCGACAATTGTGGCTGCTTGGGTGCCGACACCCGCCGTAACGATCCCGGGGTTACCACCGGGGACGAGGCCACTGGCAGGCGGGTTCACTGCAGGAGGGCTAACAACCGACGGGGTCACAACCGGCGGGTTCACTGCAGGAGGAGCAACAACGGGAGGGGTCACAACCGGAGGCGCAACAACCGGAGGGGTCACAACCGGAGGATTCACTGTGCCGGTCGAGCCACCACCGACACCCACCGCGGTGGACCCTACGGTGATCGGTGCGCTAATCGGAACGATAACCTGGGTACCGGAGAGAATTCCGCCGTTGCCGGTGGTTGTGCTGCCACCGGTCGTACCGGCAGGAGCACTACCACCACTGGTGCCAGCGTTCGTGGCCGACGAATCACCAAGCACACTGGCAGACGTGGAACCCAGGTTCACCGGAGCAGTAACCGGGGCAACCACCTGCGTACCGGAGAGAATTCCGCCGTTGCCGGAGGTTGTGCTGCCACCGGTCGTACCGGCAGGAGCACTACCACCACTGGTGCCGGTGCTCGTGGCCGACGAATCACCCAGCACACCGGCAGCCGTGGACCCCAAGTTCACCGGAGCAGTAATCGGGGCAACCACCTGCGTCCCCGAAGCAACCCCATCCGAACCACTTGTCGATGCACCCGAAGAAGATCCAGCGGGAACAGCGGGAGCGGCAGCGGCAGAAGAACCGGAGGCAGCTGCAGAATCGCCAGCTATTCCCACGGCAGTGGCTCCGATGTTAACAGGGACCGATATCGGAGCCACTACCTGAGCGCCGGATGCAATTGACTCTCCCCCCGACGTGGTTGCCTGCGCCGGCGCTTGAGCCGGTGCAGGAGCTGGTGCTGGATTTGATGCCGCTGGGACAGTGCCGGCTGATGAATCCCCCAGAACACCGGCAGACGTAGACCCAACCGTGACAGGCACCGTTACCGGCGCCACCACTTGGGTTCCCGAAGCGATGCCGCCGGAACCACTTGTCCCGGCGGCCGGCGTCGAACCTGTTGCCGCTGCCGGCGCGGCAGGTGTGGCTGAGCTCGTCGCAGTGGAGCCCCCCAGCAGACCCACTGACGACGAGCCCAGGCTTATGGGCACCGTGACCGGGGCAATGACTTGCGTCCCGGAGCCGATGCTGTTGGAGCCATTGGTAGTAGCGGAAGGCGCCTTGCCCGAACCTCCTGCAGTTCCCGGCGTGGACGCCGTAGCTGCTGAATCCCCCAACAGTCCCAGAGAGGTGGCGCCAGTGGTGATCGGCGCTGTAACCGGCGCTATGACTTGTGTACCGGAAAGGAGTCCATCTTTCCCGGAGGTGGTGTCCGCAGCATTGGCCGCGGTTGCGCTGAGGACAATCATGCCCCCGGCAAAGCACGTGCCGAGGAGGCACTTGCGTAGGGTCGTATTCATTGTGATCTTCTCCTGAAGGTCTTGTTCCCGAAGGCGTCCGTTGACGGATCGCCCGAATTGCCGTCGGCTGCGTGCTGTTGCGCAGCGGGCTGGGGAACTAGTCAGGAGAGGAGCCGGGATCAAATGAAACCGGCTTTGGATGCTGTTCATCGCTGACCCCAAGAAGGCCGGCGAGGGAATCTGCTGGGATGATCAATGCGCCATGAAGGAAGGCAGCCGCGGGGCTGGGCGGACCATTTTGGGAGTTGCCGGACCCCGCTCCTGCGAGGGCGGCGGGCACTGCTCCGGGGCCGGCCGGCAAGCCTACGGGGGCTGCAGGCTCCTGGGTCGAACGGACTTCGACGGCATGTTCCTGGCCCGCAGAACCCAACGTGCGGGAAATGGACTGCGTCGGTGCCAGCGTGCTGGCTGAACCCAAAGCGCTGATTCGAGCAGCGGGTTCAGTTCCCGCAGCTGCACGCTCGTCGACAACGCTTTCGAGCGCTGCCGGTACGTGCGGGGAACCGACTACGGCAGAATCCGGAAGGACGCCTTCGCCTGGCGCCGCGTCTCCCGAGGGTGCTGCCGGCGGCACAGTGACGGTGTCCCCGGGCAAAGGTGGAAGGGCCGGCACAGTCGGCGAAATGACGGAGCCGGCCGGGGGAAGCCCTTGGTCAACCACATCGTCCACTACGTCGATGATGGGCTGAACGATGGGTTTGGTGATGTCGGTGACGGGTTCCAGGGCAACAGTTTCCAGTGCTTCGTTGACCGGCGGAACAACTGCAGAGACTGCCTGGTCCACGGTTCCGGTCACTGGCACCAGGGCGGTATCCACAACGCTTCCGACGGTCTGCCCTGGAACCACCCGGTTGACTGCCGGCACGGCTCCGACGATTTCGTCTACAGCCCCTCCCACGCGCTCCACGGTTGGCGTTACGGCTGGAACAGGAACGGGAACCGGCTGTGAAGCCACCACTGCCTTAAGTGGCGAAGGCAGCGGTACGTCCGGGATCGGAACACTGATGGCGGACGCCGTCGCTTGGGCAACAGTTGCTTGTTGAACAGACCCGACGGCGTCCGTAGCCACTACTGTGGCAGCACCCACCGTCTTGGTCGTTTTGGTGATGGTGCTGCTCATAGTATCGGTCGTTGAGGATAGAGCGGACGACGTGGAGGACGTTATCCCGCCAAGAAGTGAGTGGTTATCCGCGGCCCCAGAGTCAGCGCTGGCACCTGTTGCGGAGAGTGTCATCCAGAGTGCCGTTCCGGCTCCAGCGATCATGACTGAGCGGAGAATGGTGGTAGCACGCGGGAATACGCGTGTGCCCTTCATCTCGACACCCCCAGGTAGTCGCGAACCGAATGGTCGCCTTCATCCTAGGACGGGAGTCACCGAATAGTCCATGGCCGGGAGTAAACAAGTGACAAATTTGTAAGGAACCTTGCTACGAAGGATATGAACCTGTTTTGCCTGGTCCAAAGTCGGGGGCAGCCAGCGATGCCCGTCCCTGGGCGTTGGTTTCCTGAAGCCTCTTGATGAACCATCGCGACTGTTCAGGACCATAGGGCAGGACTGGGATGGCTTTGGTTGCGTCCGATGGCATGTCCCGAATGGACTGAGTGGCTTGGCGGACAGCCGTGCTCATGGTGTCTGCCATGGTCTTGACGAACTCGTCGCTGGCGGGCTTGCCGTGACCCGGGACCAGGAACTCGTAGCGGTGGCGGAGGGCCGAGATGTGGCGCAAGGCGTCTGCCCACTCTTCAGGGTATGAGTCCTCGAACGACGGATGCGCCCCCTGCTCCACCAAGTCGCCCACGTAAAGAGTGGTGCTGGTACCGACCAGGAGGTCGCCGTCGGTGTGGGCCCTGCCCAGGTAGAAGAGCGTGGCGGTGATCCCGCCAAGGTCCACCAGTACAGGCTGGTCGTGCACCAGGGCGTTGGGAACAACGACGTCGACGGCGTCACCCTCCCCCGCTGCCATCTCGGGTTCGTTGGTGGCTACGAAACGCCGCTGGTTGTCGGCGTCTTTCTCGATAGTCGCCGCACAGTTGGCGTGTGCCCAAAACTCGGTGACGCCGTCGTCCGCGAAAACGGCGTTGCCGAAGAAGTGGTCGTAATGGGCGTGGGTGTTCACAACCACCAGCGGCAACTGCGTCTTTTCGCGGACTGCTGCGAGAATCTCCCTGCCTTGGCGAGGGCCGCAGCCGGTGTCAATGACCATGGCAAGTTCAGAGCCCACCACGAGGCCGGTGTTCAGTAAAGACCCCTCGGTTTCCAGGACGTAGTTGTTGGGACCGAGTTCTAGCCAAGCTGACAATTGATTCTCCGTTTACAGTGCAATCCGGCGATGTTCAGGCCTCTACTCTACCCACGGAAAGCTGGGAGGGAGCGGAACATAGGACGGAATCGCAGGCAGGTACCTGTTCAAAATTTCTCACTGTTCAATGCCATTGAACGAGTTAGAATATTGAACATGGATACAGGCTCGATGTTCCACTCCTTCCAAGAGGTGCTCCGCCAAAGAGGGTGGCGGGTTGATCTGGGTCCGCCGAAGACCAGCGCAGATCTTCCAACCTATCTGCTGTTCTTTTCGCTCGATGGACTCGCTTTCACCCAAACCTGTATCGAAATCGCTCAATACCCCCTGCCGATCAGCCTCATCACGAAGGTTGCTCGCGATGCGGACGCCGACTTCGTACTGGCCCCCAAAATCGGGCCGACCACGAGTTCGGAACTTCGCAGACTCTCCATCAACCACGCCGATCTCACTGGACGGCTGAGTCTTCGTTCTCCCGGCGTAGTACTTGAAGTTGAAGGCCTCCCGGGGGGCAACTCGGATGGGGTATCCAAAGCCTGGCTTCGAGAGCACAATAAGGGCCGCAGCATTGACCTCACCTCAACGAAAACTGCCCAGCTGGTCTTTTGCATACTTAATTGGCCCAAGCTTCTTGCTGCACCGTCCAGGCTCATTGCTGATGTCGCCGGGGTCTCCCTCGGACTCGTCCCGCGCACCCTCCGCCACCTTGAAGAAATCGAGATGGTGCATGGCCGCCGCTGGATGGGTTCGGGACGGTCAATCATCGCCCACGCTTGGCTGGCTGCCTATCGCAATAGACTCGGTCCGTCGCTGCACATAGCCACAATGGAAACACCGCTTCTTGAGGTTTTGGAGGCCAACACGACTCTCGGAGGGGGATTCGCAGTTCCATGGCTCATCAGGCCGCGCATAGGAGCCGCCTACGTTGCTGAGCTCAGTGACGATTTGGTTCGAGCTTCCAGACTTAGGAAGAGCGAATCGCCAAACGTCGAGGTACGCAAAAAATTCTGGAGAAGCCCACCAGCCGAATTCCTCGAAGGGCCACATAGAGCCGGCGAACAAAACACGGCGCCGCCCCTCCTTGTGTACGCCGATCTAAGCTCATCACTCGATCAACGTGAACAGGAGGCAGCCCGTGCTTACCTCCAAGAGGAACCTGAACTTCAGTGGCTACGCGGCGGCTCACTTTGATCCGTTGGGCTTGGTTTTAGAGTCCATACTCCAACAAACAGACGTAACCGCGATCTACTCGCTGCTTACGGTCATGACATGTCGAAGACTCTGACTGAACTGTTCGGGAGGCATCTGGCATCTGTTCTTGAATTCCAAGAACACGCCAGGCTCATGGACAAGGTCCATGGTCTCGACGTTGACCGGTTTGTCAACGACCTTCACCGCGGACTGTTCCCGGAAATGCTAATCGACAGGCGTTCCGAAGCCGTCGACCGATTCTCGGCGCTGACGAAGGGCCTGGGCTATTAGCGAAATACCTCCGTCGGCGCCAATGGCGCCGACGGAGGTATTTCAGAGGATTGCCGTCATGATGTTCCATCCGGATCCCACCTGAGTGGCATAGATCCAGCCGCCGGATCCGTTGCCACCGTAGAGAACCAGGTCCCCGTTGCTGGCGCGGCCCAGAAGGTCCACGGTGCCGTCCCCGTTGAAGTCGCCGGGAGATTCGATGGCGGTCATGATGTTCCATCCCTGGCCGATCTGGCCTCCTGCAAGCCAACCACCGGAGCCATTGCCCGGGTACAGCAGAAGCGCTCCGGAGCCGTTGCGCGCCACAACGTCTGCCTTGCCGTCTCCGTTGAAGTCACCCACACCTTCAATGGCCGTCATAACGTTCCAGCCCTGGCCGATCTGGCGGGCAGGAAGCCAACCACCCGAGCCATTGCCCGGGTAGAGCCACAGGACGCCGGCGGAGTCGCGGGCAATAACATCGGCCTTGTAGTCCCCATTGAAATCTCCGGGAGCTTCAATGGCCGTCATGACGTTCCAGCCGGATCCGATTTGTCGGGCAGGAAGCCAACCGCCGGATCCGTTGCCCGGGTAAAGCCACAACCGACCGCTGGAATCGCGGGCCAGGACATCGGCATTGCCGTCGCCGTCAAAGTCACCGGGAGACTCGATAGCGGTCATTGAATTCCAGCCCGAACCGATCTGACGGGCGCCGAGCCAGCCGAGGTACCCGTTGCCCGAGTACAGCCACAACCGGCCGCTGGAGTCGCGGGCCAGGACGTCGCTGCGGGAGTCGCCGTCGAAATCGGTGATTTTCCTCCTGTTGACCGGGGCGCCGCCGCCGTACGTGGCGAGTGCTTTATTCGCATCAACAAGGCCGGCACCGCAGCCGGCAGGGCATCCCGCCGGAAGTGGCCGTGAGGTGGCTTTGAGTTGCTGCTCTATCTGCGCGGGTGTGAGGCTGCTGCCCTCGGCCGAGATCAGCAACGCCGCCAGCCCGGCAACCTGGGGAGCCGCCATGGAGGTTCCCTGCATCCAGGCGTAGGCAGATCCGGCGCTGGTGGTTTTTCCGAAGTTGAAGGTAGACAGGATTCCGTTTTCGGCAGCCTGGCTCATGTCGCCGCCAGGGGCCGTGACGTCCACTGCACTACCGTAGTTTGAGTACTGGGCGCGGGCACCGGAGGCGTTGCTGGCGGCCACGGTGATGACGTTTTCGCAGTTGGCCGGGCTTGCATCGGCAGCGGGACGGTTGGAGTTTCCTGCCGAAACCACAACAGCAGCGCCAGCGTTGCGCGCAAAATTGATGGCGTTTTGGTACGTAGCAGAGCAGGGCTTGATACCGCCGAGGCTCAGGTTAATGACACGGGCCGGGTTGGGGTTGGCCGGCGCTCCGGTAACAACTCCGCCCGCGGCCCAAATGATGGCGTCCGCGATGTCGGAGGTGTAGCCGCCGCAGTAGCTCAGCGCCCTGACGGGAAGGATCTTCGCATTCGGTGCAACACCGGTGACGCCTTGACCGTTGTTGGCAACAGCGGCGATGATCCCGGCCACATGGGTGCCATGCCAGGACGAGTTCTGAGCCGGACTTCCAACCTCGCACACGCCGGCAGGCTCCCAGTCACCCTGATCGGTGGGGTCCGGGTCACGGCCATCGCCGTCCCGTGCGTCTTCGGCGTAGGAGATCATGTCATAGCCGGGCAGGACGTTCGCATCCAGATCCTCGTGCCGGGTGATCCCACTGTCCACCACGGCAACAACAACGTTCTCGCCCTTGACGTAATCCCAAGCCCCCGCGGCATTGATGCTGTTCGGACCCTTCAGGTTCCACTGCTCGGGGAACCCGGGGTCACTCGCATCAGCAGTGGGATGCATGATGTCATCGGGCTCCGCGTAGGAAATCGATGGATCCGTGCGCAAAGTTTTGACGAATTGGGCAGATTCGGCGGCCGAAAGCGACTTGTCCAGTTTGATGACATGTCCGCCAGTGGCGTTCAGGCGGGAGGTCTCCGCCACAGCGCCAAGGGCGGTGGCGGCTTTGCCGGCAACATCGCGCACTGCCTTGTCGGCGGACTGGGCTGTTGCATCCTTCATTCCCACAATGAACTGATCCGTGGGAGATTCGGGGGCGGGCTTCAGGACCTGGGGCCCTGCCGGAACAATGTCCACGGTGTCTGCTGCGGCCGGCTGGACCGCCAAGCCACCACCGATCAGAAGAGTAGTGAGCGCCAGACCTGCAGCTCTCAGGGACCGGATTCGGGTGTCATTTACCATCGGGGCATCCTTGGGACATCGCAACAAACCCTGAGCGGCTGATTGCGGGCAACTGGAGACCACCAGTTGACCCCCAAGGAATTGTATGCTGACTCCCGGCTTTAAGTGGTAAGAATCGCAGTTTGTGACTGTGCCGGCGAAGCGAGGCCCATAAAGCCGAGGCTTCAGACACGGCCTTTGACGATGGCGGCGATCAGTTCTTTGCTGCAGCCGACGGCCGCAGCCAAGGCTGCGTAGGACCAGCGGGCCGGGTCTTCCTGGCGGGCGCGGCGAATAAATGCATCCCGCTGCTGCCGATGCCTTTCCGCGAGCGCAAGGGCATCGGCAGCGCGGCGGTGATGCTCGCGGGCCTGTTGAATGCTTGAGTCAGATGACACGGGCCGAAAAGTCGCTCAACAATGTGGGCAACGACGCATCGAAGCCGGCAATGTCCAGCATGCCCGGATCGGAAGGATCGGCGATGCTGAAGTCAGTGGACGTCAATCCGACCACGGCCAGTCGGGCATCAATCCCGGACCATTCCCGGTACCTGCGCAGAGCCTCATGTGGATGAATGCGTCCTGCCCACGTCTCGTTGTCCGTATAGATGACGAACGTGTCCACCTTGACCTTGTTGGCCATGGCCCACAACATCGGGAGGGCACAGTCGGTACCGCCGAACGGCAGCCCTGAGATCGTGTTGAGAACGTCATCCAGCCTCTGCCGGGACGAAATTGGCAGCGGCGAGATCCCATCCAGTGGCACATTGCGCTGGAACAGACCCTTTTTCGCATTGCTCGAGTTGGACGTAAAGCCGAGAGTGGTGGTCTTCGGCTCCGTTGCTGCTGTCACCAAAGCCATCGCCGCCGAGACTTCCCGGGCTGTAATTGGCAAACCCGAGACGGGCATGGTCATTGAGCCTGATACGTCCAAGGCGAGCAACGTCCGCTTGTTGGCAGGCGTTACGGTGGCAAAGGAAGCATAGAAGGCAGCGTCAAGGGCATCAACTACCTGTCCCACCGGTTCCCACGAGGACTTTCCGCGTGCAGACGAGCCAGAAGCGTAGGTACGGGCAGCCACCAGCACATTGACTGGATGGACCCGGGCGTTACGCAGCCTGGTGCTGTCCGTAAGCTGGCCGGTGACGGCGTCGAGCGTTTCGGACATCGGCGCCAGGAGGCCGAGGCGCGTCAGCCGAGGTAGCTGCCGCATCAGTGCCGTCTGCGGGATGCCGTTATTCAGAAGCTTGGTCCACACAGCCGGTTCCCTCAGGGCAGCGTTTGGCAGCATTTCCCATGACAACTGCTGGTAGTCCTCCAGAAGGGCGACCCATTCGGTGGGCGTCGAGGCAGCCTGAGCCTTCTCGAACCCCTCAATGATCTGCGGGCCATCAGTGCCGCGGCCGCAGATCCAGTCGAAGAGCTGCTTCCGGTCCGCTTCTGTTGTAGAGGGGTGCGCCAGGCGTAGAAGGTCCCTATGCGTCCACCCGCCGCGCTGCCTGTACTTCACAGCCTGGTAGGCAACCTCGTCCACTGGCTTGGCGACGTACCAGTCAGCAACTGCGCGGCGCAGGCCCCGTCCCCAGCCCCTGAACTGCTCCACATATCCGGCGAAGAGGAACAAATGGGTTCCGGTACGAGCCACCTTGGACAGAGCCGACAACGCGAGCTGCCGGCCATCCGGATCGCCCAGAGCCGTGGCAGCTGCCAGGCAGAAGAGTGCCGGATTGTTCCGCGGTGCGCGCCCGGCCGTGGAGATCGAGACAACCTCGTCCACAAGTTCGGCGGTCCTTTCGCGAGCCCATCCGAGAACGACGTCGGCGTTTTCCACCGTCAGGGCGTGCTCGGAACCGTAGTATGTGCCGCCGTCGGTGCCAAGTACCAGAAAGCGACGCAGGCGCTCCAAGGGCGCAACTATGAAGGCATGACCGCCGGCGCTGTTGGGAACCTGGCGTGAATCAGAGGGCTGCGACTGGGGCGTAGCCCGTAGGTTAATTGCGCTTAGTGCATCGGCCACAGTAATCCTCCCATTAGTGAAAGTGGCGGCGGGCATGTTTGTGAGTCCCGGGATGCCCAGCGCTCTAACCATCTGAGCTACCGGAGCGAACTCCGGGCGGGATTCGAACCCGCGACCTTTGGGTCCTATAACAGAGGTAACCGAGTCTCTCCGGCCCGCCGCCACTTTCAGTTTCGCGCGAGTAGACGTGTTGGTAACCGCCGGATCTCTTACCGCCCCGACAAGTCAAGGCGGCAAGGGCAGGGATCGAACCTGCAAACCAGTTAACCGACAATTTCCGGCCCACTCACTAATAGGAGTGTAATGCATTACACCCCCGGGCGGAAGGGGCAAAGCGAGGTAAATCGGAACGGTCGGAAGGCCCTACCCAATGCGTTCGAACACCATGGTCGCCTGAATGCGGTCGCCCCCGCCGATCACGCCCTTACTCCCGCTGCTGGCAGTGGTGATGGTGTGCAGCCGGTAGCCCTTGGCGGCCTGATCGTTGATGGCCTTTTCCAAAGAGGGAAGATTGCCGGAACCGGCGCCCCACATTTTCTCTTTCAGAATCACTTGGAGAACGACGTATTGCTGCATTTGCACCACTTCCTTCTTTGCTGGCCAGCCAACTCTTTAGTGGCCGGTTGCGTGTTGCTGGATGGTTGCGTGCAAGGCTACTCGACGCCGGTGGGGAACCTTGGGCTTTCACCCCAGTTCGCGCAGCTTTGCCGTCATTTCACCACCAACATCACCGGTGTTGACAGTGCCCTTGGGCTCGAACAGCAATGCCTGGACTTCGTTTTCAGCCTTGGGGCAGTGCTCAATTCCTTTGGGAACCACATAGACATCATTCGGCCCGAGCTCCACGTCGCCGTCACGGAGCTGAATGGTGAGATTGCCGCTGATGACCATGAACAGTTCATCTGTATCCGGATGGGTGTGCCAGACAAATTCTCCCTGGATCTTCACCACTTTTACGTCGTAGTCGTTGATGCTGGTCAGCCTGTGCGGCTGCCAGTGCTCCGAGATCGAATCAAGGGCGGTATTGATGTTGCGAACCAGATTGGTCATGTTAGTCAGCTCTTTCTTGGGGGGTCTCATTACGGGCGCCGGGTTTTTTACGCATGCATTCGGGCACCTTTAACGATCCGGTCAACAACATTCTTGGGCCCACGAATGGCGATCCCCACCAGATCCAGATCCCGGGCAGCGACGGCAGCCACGGCTGCGCGGTTGGCCTCATCGTGACCCGTGGAAAATAGGTCACGCGTGTACAGGGCGACAGGAATCTCACGGGAAATCGCCCGCTCCCGGGCTGCGGCCAGAAGTTCTGATCCAGCTGCGAGAACCAGGACCGGCTGACGAAGCATGGGTAGGTAGCTGTTGCCGTCCCGGTCCTGGTAGGGCTCCCCTGTCAGGCCAGGGGCACTGGTGGCAATGGCACTCATAAGGAATGCCGTCACGTTGAGCTCTTGCCATGGCAGAAGGTCCTCGCTGAGGACCACCACTACCTTTGTGTCGAAACGAACGGTCGCGGAAGAAGGCGAATCGATGACTGCGGTTGAGTTTTCGTGCATGAACCCAGCATGGCGGCCGACGGAAAGGGTGGTCTTGTACATTTCTTGCATGGGCAACTCAGTACATGCATGGCATCCGGCAGTGCCGTACGTGCGTGAGGTGCTGCATGCCACGTTCGAGGACCACAGCTACCCGTCGCATACCCATGAGGACTGGACGGTGCTCCTGATCGATAAAGGCGCGGTGGCTTACGATCTTGGCCGCACCGAGCATCACGCAGTTCCCGCCTCAATTACCCTGCTGCCGCCGCATGTCCCACACGACGGACGCTCCGCCGTCGGGGGTGAATCATTCCGCAAGCGGGTACTGTACATGAGTGAGGACTGGCTCCCCGCCAAAGCAGCAGAGGCCGCGGTGGCACAACCGCTGATGGTTGACCCGCAGACAGTGGCAGCCGTGACCGGCATCCACGCCGCACTGTCCTTGCCGACAGATGCAATGGAAGCCGAATGCGGCGTCCTCGCCCTTCGGGACACCGTGCGTTCGCACTTGGGAACGCCGTCGTCGCCCGCGCGCGACGCTCCCCTGGCCCGCAAGTTGCGGGAGATGCTGGATGACCGGCTGCTCGACTCATTCACCATTGCAGAGGCCGCTCAATTACTGGGCGCCCATCCCAGCCACCTGGTGCGCGCGTTCTCCAAGGCGTACGGCATCGCCCCCTACCGCTACGTCACGGGTCGCCGCGTGGACCGGGCCAGACGCCTGCTGCTGGATGGCCGCCCGGCAGCAGAAGCAGCGGTTGAGGCGGGCTTCCACGATCAATCCCACCTCACCAGGCACTTCCGGCGTGTTCTCGGGACGACTCCGGGAGCATTCACCGCCTGATCGCCGGCCCTGTTCCGCCGACCCAAGGTCCGCCGGCCCCACGAGAGACGCTAGGACCGGTCGTGAAGCGTCACGTGGTAGCCGTCAGGATCGGCGAAGGTGAAGGTGCGGCCAAAAGGGCCATCGATTGGCGCCGTGACTATGGTGTGCCCATCGACGCGCAAAGCATCATGGATGGCTTGGACATCAGTGGCGTGCAGCCAGATTGAGGCACCAACACCCGGCTGGTCAACCGACGTCAGGTCCGTCCCGGGGGCGATGGTGCGGAGGGCGAAAGCGATGGGCTTTGTGTCAAACACGACGGCGTGGGGCGGGCCTGCCTGCGAGCGGACAAGGCCGAGGTACTGCTCGTAAAACGCTTGGGACGCGTCGAGGTCGCGCGTCTGGAGGGAGATGAAGTCGGGGCCTGTAACGGGCATGTGATGCTCCTATGGTTTCCGTGTCAGTTATCTGACACACCAAAGCTATGTCAGAATACTGACATGAGTCAACGCGGGATCGACCTCACCACTTCGCTGGGGTATCTGCTGAAAGAAGCATCGAGTGCCTTGCGTGCCTCCATGGAAGCGGCCCTGAGGCCACTCGGGATGACGATCACCCACTACTCCTGCCTGGAACTTCTTGCACAACGCCCGGGCCTGTCGAACTCTGAGCTGGCCAGGGGCGCGTTCGTCACCCGCCAGTCCATGAACGTGCTGCTACAGGCGTTGGAACGCGACGGCGACGTAACCCGCCCTGAAGAGGCACGCGTAGGCAAAGTGCTTCCCACGCAACTGACACCGCTGGGCCGTCGGAAACTGGAAAAAGCGAGCGCCGCGGTCCGGGCCGTCGAGAACAGGATGCTCGGTGGTATGACCCACGACGAACAAGCCACCGCTTTCCAGGCACTGCAAAGCATGATCCAGTCCCTGCGTGACGAGACCCAGGATGAAAAACATGAGCGTCAGTAGAACCATCCGGCTCGGCGTCGCTGCCATGGCAATCGTGGCGCTGCTCAGTGGCTGCACCACCGGGAACCAAGCCACAGACACCCAACCCACCGCCGCACCGACCTCCGCGGGCACGGTCGCTCCGCGCTCAATGTCCAGCGCGGAGGCAGCAGTAGCCCAGATCCCGGGCGCCCAATTTGATGCTGCCCGCGCTTGGGACGGCACCACCGCCTATGTCATTGCAACGCTCTCCGTGACACCCGCCTTCACGGGAGACCCCGCGGCTCTTATTGACTACTCGCTGGCGCAGCTTGCTTCCCAGGACGAGCTGGACCGCGGACGCTTGGTGCGCTTCACCTTCGAAGGACCCGGGCAGGACACCGGGACAACCAAGGCGTTGTTGGCGACGCTGAACATCGGCTCGGCAGAGTACGGCGGCGGGTCCTCCTTGGAGCTTGCCAACCAGGACTTGGATGACCGGTACGGCACCTGGCCCGCAACGGTTCCCAGCCTCCCGGCGTCGCTCATTTCACATCGCTGAATCCGACGCATGGATTGCTGTGCCCATCGCAGCCTCCCCTCCTCACGTCTAGGGTGGATATGCCCGGGGAAAAACCCGGGACATATTGGGGGATTTAATGCGCAGTACAGATTCACGACGTCGGCACCACCGGTTGCTTTCAGGCACCGCTGTGGTGGTGCTCGCCGCAGTTACGGCCGGCGGGCTTGCCGGGTGCAGGGTTGTGAAGCGGCCGGCGCCGCCCTACCCCGAAGTCCAGTGGCAGGGCGCTGCGCCCAGCGGACCCCTTGAAGCCGACCCTTGGGTACAGGCCACGAGGAAGTTTCTCGAGGCTGAGGCCGTGGCCCGAAACATCAACGATTTCTCAATCCCCGAACTGGTCAAGACGGCCAGTAAGGATGTACGAAGCCGCGCCGCCCGGCCGGCATTCGAGGACGTCAAGCAAAGACGACGCCCGGACATTCTTCCCGGACCAACACCGTTCTTGCCCCTATCGGTGACACAGGACTTCAGGGGCAATCGTGACCGGGCGGCGGTAAGGGGTTGCCGGGCAGCTGAATGGTCATCGGAGAAGGGCGACGTGCCCGCCGAGTTGAAAGGCTACGGCGTGGAGTACCGTATGGAGCGCCTGACCGATGGCACCCTGCGCGTTGAGTCCATTGCGGGGATCTCCGGCTCGGAATGCTCGGAGGTCAGCCTTCCCATGGCCTTGTTTGTACCGGCGCCGGAGCCCTCTGACGTCACTGACGCGAAGGACATTGTTATTGCTGAACGCACCGACCTCGATCCTGCAGGCAAGTGAGGGTAGGACGCCCACGCATGGGCATCGTCGTCCTGTTGCTGTTCTCTGCACTGTTGGCCGGCTGCACAGTTCCCGGTGACAATTCCAAGCCTCGTCGCAGCACCGCAGAGGCCGAAGCTGCCATCGCCAAAACACCTGGCGTGACGGCGCGTATCGGCAGGGCCTACGACGGATTTACCCCGTACCTTTCGGTGAATGTGGAGCTCTCCGAGGCTTTCACCGGTGATGAGGCAGCCCTCCTGGACCAGGTCTTGGCCCAAGTGTGGTCCCAGGACGAGGATGCCCCGGAGAAATACGTCACGTTGGGCGTGCACGGGGCCGGCCACACGGCCGCAACAACTTCGGCCGCCCTTGAACGCCTTGGGGTCGGCTCCATCGAGTACGCCGGCTCAGCCGTCAGCTTGATGGGTGCGGACCTGGAGGCCCGATACGGCGAGTGGCCGGGTTCCGTACCGAGCCCTTCGGCTGTGCCGAGGGTGGGCCAGGAGCTGGTTCAGGGGACTCCGCGGGCGGGGTAGGGCAGTTGCAGGATCCCGTAATTCCTGGGGATGCGAACCCGCAAGACCTTTGCGATTCGGGTGACACTTGACTCTGACACTGTGGAAGGCGGGAGAACTGGGAACATGTTATCCATCGGAGCTTTCGCGCAGATCGGGCAGGTGACCCATAGGATGCTGCGGCACTGGGACACCGCCGGTCTGCTGGTCCCAGCCCACGTTGACGAGTTCAGCGGCTACCGATCATATGATCCCTCTCAACTTGAGCGTCTGCATCGAATTGTTGCCCTGCGCCAGCTTGGCTTCGGCCTCAACGACATCTCGTCGATTCTTGACCAGGGCGTCGAGGCCGATCGCATCGCAGCGTTGTTGCGGATTCGCCGCGCAGAGGTTGAGCAGGAGTACAGGATCGCTGCCGGCCGACTCGTGGACGTGCAAAGGCGGCTCCATTTCATCGAGAAAGAGAATCACATGTCCCAGATCGAAATCATTGAAAAGCCCTTGCCCGCTGTCCGCCTCGCGGCCCGCCGCGCTGTCGTGGCGGACCAACCAGAGGTGGCAAATGTAGTGGGTCCGGCCTTTGACGCCGTTTCCCGGATCATCGGCGATGAGCGTGGAACCCTGGAGACGCCAGTGGCGTCGTATGAGACGGTCGAGGAGGGCCTGCAAATCATCGCCGGCTACGCCTACAAGGGACCCTCGCGCGACGGCATCGAAATTATCGACCTGCCTGCTGTTGAAAACGCCGTCTGTGGCGTCCACCTTGGCTCCATGGAGCACATTGCAGAAAGCTGGCAGGCGCTCCACGCTGAGGTCTTCGCTCGAGGTCTTGTCCACTCAGGTCCCTGCCGCGAAGTATACGTTCGAGCGATTTCAGAGGATCAGTCCGACTGGGTGACCGAGTTGCAGCAGCCTGTTCGGAGGGACTAAGCATCCTTCCTGTTAAGGTCTCTTAGGATTCCGGTGCACTCCTAGGTTTCCGGTGCGCTTCCGGGCGTTTCCTCGCCAACCCAGCGTTCCAGCGCGATGATCGCCTCGCGCAGGGCGTAACCCCTATCGGTCAGCGCGTACGCCCGGGTGTTGTGCCGGAGGGGCAGTCGGGACAGCACTCCGGCGGCCTCTAGCTCGCGGAGTCGGGTCGCGAGCATGTTGGTAGGCACTCCGAGGTCGCGCTGCAGATCGCCGTAACGCTGTGGTCCGTCAAGCAGCCGCTCAACGATGAGCAGAGCCCACCGCGCACCGACAATGTCGAGGGCGGCGGCGAGTTTGCTCACGCGGTCTGATCGGAGTCCGGCTTCATCCAAAACGGCGAGTAGTGGTAGCCGTCGGGGTCATCGAACTGGCGTTGGTACATGAAGGGATAGTCGTCGGTGTCACCGATCCGGCCGCCGGCTGCGCTGGCGCGTTCGATGAGTTCGTCCACCGCTTCCCGGCTGTCGAGGTCGAAGGAGATAGTGACCTTGGAGGGGGTGTCGGGTCCGCCGACCAGTTCCTCGGCGCCGCCGACGCTTGCGTACATCTCCCGGCTGCCGAGCATGAGGTACTGCTCGGACGCGATCTCAAAGCATGACACGTTGTGATCGGACATCTTGGTGTTCAGGGTCCAGCCAAGGGCTGTGTAAAAGGCGGTTGCGCGGTCGACGCTGTCAACGGGGCAAGTTATAAAGAGGCTCATGCGGTCATACTTGCAAAATGCAAGTGCCCCGTCAAGACCCTGGGAAAGCGAACCCGGCGCGGCAAATGAACTCTCTGCGGAGACCGTTGCCGGGCCGTGAACCGGACAACCATCACTGCAGCACGGTTTGGATCCTTTTCAGGTTTGCAAGCCATGCCACATAGTCTTCGTCGTCCTCACCGAGTTCCGCCCACACGTCGTGCCCATCAGCCTCGGGGTCCTCGATGATGTCCTGAATGGCATTCGCAGCGCGCACATTCAGCGCCGAGGGCGGAGTCGGCCTGCCGGCAGCCCACTCGGCCACGTCAGGATGGACCTCTATGTCGTCATTGCCGCTCAGGAGGGCCAAGACGGCGCCGGCGGCAATGATGCTCTCCGTGGTACCACCCTCAAGTGTTTCCTGAATGAAGGGAAATACGTCCGGCGCTTCCGTGAGATCACCAAACCAATCGAGGGCATCGTCATTGCCGAAACTTCCCGTGGACCAAGCACCCATTCCAAACTCCTCTCGTCGTGAGTCCATCATGGCTGAAAATGCCCTCCGATCGGATCCCCGTCGATGTCTCACCGGGAGTTACCTCACCGCCGGACGTTTGAACGCCTCAGGCCCACCCGCCCCAGCGGGCAACCCGGAATGGGGTGCCCGCCGTTGGCAGAGAGGGGAAAATGCTCGGGGGATGTGAAAGAGCGTTTCGCCCGGACCCGGGGGATGTGAGAGACCGTCACACCCGGACCCGGGGGATGTGAGAGACCGTCACACCCGGACCCGGGGGATGTGAGAGACCGTCACACCCGGACCCGGGGGATGTGAGAGACCGTCACACCCGGACCCGGGGGATGTGAGAGACCGTCACACCCGGACCCGGGGGATCTGAAATAGCATCACACCCGAACCCCGGGGAGGTGATAGAGCGTCACGCCTAAACCCGGGGGATGTGAGAGAGGGCGCCTGGGTTACATGTCCGCGAGTGCCCCACCGGGGTTCTCGATTGCGTCAGCCACGTACCGGAGGAAGCCGGCCGCGGTTTCGCCGTCGCATACGCGGTGGTCGAAGGCGAGAGTCAGTTCGGTGACCTTGCGGACGGCCAGTTCGCCGTTGACCACCCAAGGCTTGTCAATGATGCGACCTACGCCCAGCATCGCAACCTCGGGGTAGTTGATGATCGCGGCCGAGCCGTCCACACCGAACACGCCATAGTTGTTCAGCGTGAAGGTGCCTGAGCCCAGTTCAGTAGGGGTCGCCTTTCCTTCACGGGCGACGGCGGTGAGCCGGCGGATCTCTGCGTCCAGTTCGCGGGCGCTCAAGCCATGGGCGTTCCGAACGGACGGGACCACGAGTCCGCGGTCGGTCTGGGCTGCGAAGCCGAGGTTGATACCGTCGAAACCGACGATCTCCTGCGAGCCGTCCGAAGCGGTCTCAAAGCGCGTGTTCAAGGCCGGGTACTTTTTTAACCCAGCCGTGACAAAACGAGCGATAAAGGCCAGCAGACCGGGGGTGTCGTGCGGTGCGCGCTTCTTGAGCTCGGCCCGCATCTCCAGCAGCGCGGTCGCGTCCACATCCACCCATACGGTGGCTTCGGGGATCTCTGAGCGACTGCGGGTCATGTTCGCGGCAACAGCCTTCCGGACCCCACGAACAGGCGTCCGCGCCGAGACAGCCAAACCAGTCCGGCTATCAACGGCACCCGCATCAGCAGCAACGGGAGCGGCAGCAGGCACACGAGGAGCAGCCGGAGCCGAGTCAGGAGCAGCAACAGGGGCAGTAATCGCAGCCTCCACATCGCGCCGCATGATCAGCCCGCTGGAGCCCGAACCCTCAATCGCTTCGAGGGAAACCCCGTGGTCACGTGCCATCTTCCGCACCAGCGGTGAGATGACAGCACTGAGCTTGCCAGGGATACGCGTCCCCGCCACAGCCGGCTCCATCACCGGCTCAGCAACAGAAGTAATAGTGGCAGGAGCAGCAGGAGCAGAAACCGAAGAATCAACGACAGAAACACTCGCCTTCCGCGGTCGGGTCCGTCCACCGGTCACTCCCCCGGGCGTCCCGTACCCAATGAGCACGTTGCCCGAGCCGGCCTTCTCCTCGGTCCGGTACGTCTCCGCAGCGGCTTCCACCGCAGACGAAACGTCAAGACCCGACGACACCGGCGAAGGATCCACAGACCCAGCCGGAGCAGCAACCGGAGCGGCAGCGGGCGAACCAGCAGAAGAACCCACGCGAGCGATCGAGATCAGCGGCTTGCCGACGTCGAGCGTTTGACCGGCTTCACCGTGCAGCTCGGCAACGGTGCCGGCGTAAGGCGAGGGCACCTCAACCATGGACTTGGCGGTCTCAACCTCGGCAATTGGCTGGTCAACCACAATCTCGTCACCCACGGCAACGAGCCAGTTCACCAGTTCGGCCTCGGTGAGGCCCTCCCCGAGGTCGGGCAGTTTGAAGACCTGCATATCTGAGCTCATGGTCAGTCCTCCCATTGAAGATCGTCAACGGCGTCGAGGATGCGGTCGACGCTTGGCAAGTAGTAGTGCTCCAGCTTGGGAGACGGGAACGGGACATCGAAGCCCGTGACGCGAAGGATGGGCGCCGCAAGGTAGTGGAACGCGCGTTCTTGGACGCGGGCCACGATCTCGGAGGACACGGAGGCGAAACCGTGGGCTTCGGCGATCACGACGGCGCGTCCGGTCTTGCGAACGGACGCACAGACTGTTTCGTCGTCGAAGGGGACGAGGGTGCGGACGTCGATGACTTCCAGGGATCGGCCCTCCTCGGCGGCGGCAGCCGCAGCAGCCATCGCGGTGGGGACAGACGGACCGTAGGCGATTAGGGTTGCATCCGTGCCGGGACGGGCAACAGCCGCGCGGCCCTCGGTGGAGGTACCGGCGTCGTGCTCTGCCCTTAGTGCACCCAGGTCCACCTGATCCTTGGACCAGTAAAGCTTTTTGGGTTCCATGAACATGACGGGGTCATCGGAGTCGATGGCTTCGCGGAGCATGCGGTAGCCGTCGGCCACGGTGGCCGGGGTGTATACCTTCAGGCCGGCGGTGTGGGCGTAGTAGGACTCGGAGGAGTCACAGTGGTGCTCCACTCCCCCGATGCCGCCGGCGTAGGGGACTCGGATGACCATGGGCATTTTGAGCTTGCCCTTGGTGCGGTTGTGCATTTTGGCTACGTGGCTGACGATCTGTTCGAAGGCCGGGTAGGCGAAGGCGTCGAACTGCATTTCGATCACGGGGCGCATGCCGTTGATGGCCATGCCCACGGCCATGCCAACGATGCCGGACTCGGCCAGCGGGGTGTCGAAGCAACGCTGCTCGCCGAATTCGGCCATGAGGCCGTCGGTAATGCGGAAGACGCCTCCCAGCATGCCGACGTCCTCGCCGAAGACCAGAACCGAGGGGTCGGCGCGCATGGCATCGGCCATGGCGGTGTTCAGTGCTTTGGCCATGGTGAGGCTCTGCGGGCCGGTGGCCTCGGCAGTGGCGGCAGCGGAAGCGGCGGCGCTGGCTGTAGCTGCGCTGACGTTGGCGGTGGCGGTGGTGGTGACGGTCATTTTGCGCTCTCCTCTCGTGCGAGTTCGCTGGCGAGCAGCTCGGACTGTTCTTTCAGCTGCGGGGTTTGCTTGGCAAAGACGTACTTGAAGAGGTCCAGAGGCTGGACCGGGACTTCCTCGCCCAGGCCCTCGCGGAGCTGGGTGGCTACGGCTTCTGCATGCTCGGCGATCCGGTTGCCGGCTTCGTCGTCGAGGAGTCCCTTGTCCGTAAGGTACGACTTCATGCGCGTCAGCGGATCCTTGGCCTGCCATTCGGCAACTTCGCTGTCCGGGCGGTAGCGGGTGGCGTCGTCGGCGTTGGTGTGTGCCTGCATGCGGTAGGTGTGGGCTTCGATCAGCAGCGGGCCGGAACCGTCGCGCGCCAGCTTCACGGCGCGGTCCATCACGGCGAGCAGCGCGACGAGGTCGTTGCCGTCAACGCGCTCACCGGCCATGCCGTAGCCAACAGCCTTGTGGGCCAGCGACGGCGCCACGGACTGGTGGCTGAGCGGTACGGAGATCGCGTACTTGTTGTTCTGCACAAAGAAGATCACGGGTAAATGGAAAACGGCGGCGAAGTTCAATGCCTCGTGGAAGTCGCCTTCGCTGGTGGCGCCGTCGCCGCACATGGCCATCACCACCGTGTTTTCACCCCTCAGCTTGGCAGCGTGGGCTACCCCCACGGCGTGCAGCAACTGGGTGGTCAGCGGGGTGCACTGGATTCCTACGTTGTGTTCTTTGGGGTCGTATCCACCGTGCCAGTCGCCACGGAAGATGGTCATCACCTCAACGGGGTCCACCCCGCGGGTCATGACGGCGACGGCGTCCCGGTACGTGGGGAACAGCCAGTCACCTTCGCTAAGGCACATGGCAGCTGCAACCTGGCAGGCTTCCTGGCCGTGGCTTGAAGGGTAAACGGCCATGCGGCCCTGCCGGACCAGGGCAGAGTTCTGGTCGTTGACACGGCGTCCGACGACGAGCTGCTCGTAGGCGGCCATCAATTCGGCGTCGCTTGGCGTGGGGTATTCGTGGCCGGGTTCGGTGCCTTGCTCGTCATGGGAGCGGAGGGTGCCGTCCGGGTTCACCATCTGAATCTGGTGCCGGGCGGGAAGCATGTAATCCTCAACGCTGATGCCGAATTTTGTCCGAACGTCAGCAGCTTGGTCCTCTACAGCCGTTTCCGGCGCAGAGTGGTCTGCGTGGATCGTCATTGGTCCGTCCTTCTCTAGCCACTATGTGCTTCCAGTATGTTCCCCGGCGATGTTTCGTATCCAGCTTTCCGCTGAATCATGGAAGCCCTTGCCTGAAGTGGGTATTCTGAAAGACGAATTGTAAGTGTGAGCTGGGTAACGTGCCCGTGCTGTAGACGAATTGGAGAGCCAGTGAGCGAGGCCGAGGCGGAGCAGACCGCCGTACCGCTGGACAGCGTGGACCGGGACATCATCCGCGAGCTGACCACCGATGGGCGCATGTCCGTCACGCAGGTTGCAGAAAACGTCCACATCAGCCGCGCGCACGCCTACACCAGGATTGCGCGGCTCACTGGCGAAGGGGTGCTCACGAAGTTCACGGCTCTGGTGGATCCCATCAAGGCCGGTCTGCGGTCCTCCGCGTATGTGACGTTGAAGGTTCAGCAGCACTCGTGGCGCGAGCTGAAGGAACAGCTGCGCGCCATACCCGAGGTCCACCACATCGCCCTGGTAGGCGGAGACTTCGACGTCATCCTTTTGGTCCGGGCGACTGACAACATCCACCTCCGGCGTGTGATCTTCGACCAATTACAGTCCATGGACGGAGTGCAGGACACCCAGACTTTCCTTGTCTTTGAGGACGTTGATACCCGCTAGGCGCCCTTGGCCGTTCCTGACTGGGAGGGAGCACCCATTTACGAACCTTAGACTGTCCCCGTGCCCCTCAAAACTGCCTCCGCCACCCGTGTCATTGGCATTGTTGTGGGGGCGTGCTTTCTGGCAGCGCTGCTCTGGCTGATCGCTGCCTTCCAGTTCTTCTACAACCCACCGCAGGCAACGCCTCACCGAACGGACGCGATCGTTGTGCTGGGCGGCATGAGCAAGGAACGGCTGCCCGTGGCCCAGAAGCTGCAGCAGAAACTGGATATTCCTGTTCTGGTCATCTCGACGACGGGTCTGGCAGGCAATGCTGAGGGCGACGCGCTGTGCGATGAGGAGTCGGGCGATTCCGACCTGGTGTGCTTCCGTCCTTCGCCGCTCAACACCAGGGGTGAGGCTGAAGCGCTGCGGACATTGATTGCAGACCACGGATGGAAGTCCGTGACCGTGGTGACGTCTGAGTACCACGTGATGCGCGCCGGCACACTGATTGAACAATGCACGTCCGCCGAGGTGCAGATGGTTGGGTCCCAGCCCGAGCTATCGGCGGGCGCCTGGCTGGACCGTTTTGTGGTTGAATCGGGCGGGCTGGTCGACACGTGGGTGCGACCGGAGTGCTCTCAAGCGTAATTCCTGGTCCGCCTACTGGCCGTGGACTACCCGCCGGGCAGATATGACAAGGGTCGTAAGACCGCATGCAAAGCGGCCGTTTTGTTTGTCAAACGGCATCAAGTGTCTTGCAAAGTTTTTGAGGGCTTGAAGGTTTTGGTCAAGCTATTGAGTTTCCGGGATACAACAAACATCCTTTTGCCATAGGTCCAAGGTCTCACCCTACGAGCCCAAGGATCCACCGTGGCCACTTTTAGAGCAGAGCCGACGACAACCTTTCCTCCACGCAGGTCCCGTCACCTTATGGCGAGCCTTATGGCAGCCGTAATTCTGGTGTTCGGCGTCCTTCACGCGTCCCCGGCCCAAGCTGCACCAACTCCCGTTTATCCCATCAGCGGTTACTTCATCTACGGCAGTACGAGCGACGCAAATAACCTCAAGAAGCTCACAGACATAAAATCGGTGGGGGGTGACACAGTTATCACCTTCGGTTCCCGCCTCAAACCAGCCAGCCTTTCCACTATCCCTGCCAGTTGCACCATTTCCGGAGTCAATTGTGCAAGTGCCGCCGCCTCGGGAGTCAGGGTAAAACGCTACTTCACCTACTCAGACGGCAGCTCCTGGGGATCGCCGGCCATTCTCTGTGCCCGCGACAAGACGGTCACCAGCGGAACTACTGTTTACACAATTATGGTCTTGCCAATTGAGGGAAGTGGTTGCAATTCACCCAGCGGAACATATGACGTTGTGGTGATCAACGGTGGACCAAGCTCCATGTCCGTGTCCTTGGGAAAGGCGGCCACGAACTTGGGAATGAAGTACTACGCAGGTATGCCAGCCCCGGTAATGCGTACTGACGTCACATATCTCCCGGATCTCTCATATCAGGCCACATATTCACTCTTTACCGCCCGTTTTCTCATCTACCAAGCGAATGTGAACAACGTTCCAGGTTTGGCAGGCTTCTACCACCACACCGAGATGCCGCTCAGCGACGGTGCCGTATGGGATTCCGTCCTCACCTTGTACCGAATCCAAAATGCGAGAATCGCCCAGTACCAGCCAACCCGTTCAGCTGTCGTCAGCCCTTACATCGACTCCCGTACAGCGTTCGGTGGACGAGTCACGACAGACCAAGCACGGAATGCGGCCAATAAAATTGCAAAGACCGCCAACGGTGTGAAACTTGCAATCGCGGTTCAAGACGGTATGGGCACTGGTAAGGGCGCGTCCTTCTTTTCAAGCGAAAGTAACAACAACGTTGACCAGTTTGCTGCATCCATCGTGGGAAGCGGGACGTGGGGAAGCAAGTATCTCGCCCCAACCAGAGATTACTTTTGGGCCCTGTCTGAAGGCGTAGAGGGTACAGGCGCCGAGTTGTGGGCCAACCTCGAAGGCATGGCTCCGGCGACCTCGCAAAACCCATGCGACAACAGCCTGCGGGGGCAAAGCACAAAAACCAGAATCGACAAGCAACTGCAGCAACTGGGCAACACGCCAGTGAAGGTGATCTCGTTCATGTGGGATCCCTACTTCACCTGCACCGGAACATGGGCGCCGATGCTTGAGCGCCTCAAGGCCGGCAGCACAACCCCGATCATCACCGACTCCATCTTCTACGGGAACGGCGATGTCCTGGTCACAGGACATAACCTGAGCGGGGGCACTATTCGAGTGCAATGGTCGGACGCCAACGGTCGGGTTCTTGATAAGACTGTGGCAGCGTCCAATTACAACGCTTCGTACGGAAAACAGCTAGGCATCAACCCGCTCCTGGAGTCCGTTACGGCAAAGCTCGGATCAACATCCTTGGCTGCAGGAAAGCACTACTTCATCGACGTAGTCAATGGATCAGGCGTCAAGAACGACGCCTTGTACTCTGATCGAGGATAGCGATTTTGCTGCTGGTGGCACCGCTTCCGGAGCCGCCAGCAGCGCACTGAATTCCCCGGACCGCTTCCTCAGATGCAAGAATTGATGCTGACACCGATTGATTTCGCCAAAGCTGAGGAGTGCGACGTGACGGACGAAATCCGCCAAACGGCGGCAGTGCTGCCAGCCCCGCGACACCTCCGCAGGCGTCGTCTCCGGCCTGAAATTTCAGCATCGAAGATGATTGGATCGGCTGCTCAGAGGCGCGTCCCTCCCGCAGCCCGGCCTAAGACTCCAGCGGGAGGCCAACCGAGTTCCAGCGCGGCGCAACCACGAGTAGATTTCACGACCTCTGCCCAGCACCATGACCCAAGAAGGCAATCCGAAGAGGCTTTGCTGCAACGAAAGCGCCGAATAGCTCTTATAGTTGTGATCCTCGTCTCAGTCGCAATTCCTCTTCTGGCACTGACCTTGGTGTTCGCTCAGTAAACGACCCCCATCGACGTACATCATTCGGGCGTCCACTGGCGGCAAGGTAGCATCAAGAGTCACTCAACGTAACTCCCGGGGGAAATCCATGCCTGTCGTCATGCCGATCTTCGGCACCCGCCCAGAAGCTATCAAGATGGCTCCGATAGTCGGCGCATTCCAAGCGTCCGCTGAGTTCGATTGCATCGTGACAGTGACCGGCCAGCACCGCGAAATGCTGGATCAAGTCAACGAGCTCTTTGGGATAGAACCGGACCATGACCTGAACATCCTCCAGCAGGGGCAGTCACTGTCAGCCATCCTGACTCGCACTATAGACGGTTTGGACAAACTCTTTGCCGAAAAGAAACCGGACGCCGTCATCGTCCAGGGTGACACAACTACATCCACGGCGGGGGCGATAGCAGCGTTCTATCACGGCATCCCAGTGGTCCACGTCGAGGCTGGCCTCCGCAGTGGGGACCTTTATTCGCCGTTTCCCGAAGAGGCGAACCGAAAGATCACCAGTCAAATCGCCAGCCTTCACTTGGCTCCCACCAGCACCAGTAGGGCGAACCTTTTAGCTGAAGGTATTGCCGAGAAAGACATTGTGGTCACTGGTAACTCTGTGATTGACGCACTGCTTACTACCGTGGGTAAGCAGATTCCATTCACTGACCCGCAACTTGAAGAACTCGCTGCAAGCGGCAAACGGATCCTCCTTGTGACAACTCACCGTCGCGAAAACCAAGGCGACGCGATGCGTGGCGTAGGTCGGGCGTTGGCACGTATCGCCGAGGCCGAACCGGATCTTGTAGTAGTTCTGCCAGTACACAAGAACCCGGTTGTCCGCGAAGCTGTTCTTCCTGCCCTTGAAGGCAAGGAAAACGTCATTGTGACAGAGCCCCTTGCCTATGGTGAGTTCACACGCATGCTCTCCATGGCGCATCTCGTCCTCACTGACTCCGGTGGAGTGCAGGAAGAGGCCCCGAGCCTGGGCAAACCCGTGCTGGTGATGCGCGATAACACCGAACGGCCCGAAGCTGTCGACGCAGGCACCGTTGCCCTCATCGGAACTGATGAAGAAACCATCGTCAAAGAGGTAGATCGTCTCCTGAACCAGCGGGACGCGTTCGATGCTATGGCCAATGCCGTCAACCCGTACGGAGACGGCAAGGCGGCCGAACGGACAGTGGCCGCCGTGGCTGAGCTGATGGGCGTGGGCAAGAGAATCACAAGTTTCGCTTGAGGTCGCAAAATTAGGAGCTGCCCGGCCGTAGCGCCGGGAGGCTTCAAGGGGCGGCTTCTTCATCCGGATTAATGACTCGACGATGATGCCCGGTACGCTTTCATTCTGTGAAGAAAATTACCTCGCTGGCTGACTACACGGATGAGTCGGGAAACAACGTCCAGTGCCCCGACAAGATAGAGACCGATATCCAGGTCACGTTCCGGGGGCGCAACAACCGTATCGTGGTGGCCAAAGGTGCCCGTATTGCAGCGCTCCGCGTTGCATTCGACTGCGACAACGCGACCCTGATTATTGGTCCTAGTAGCCGGAGTCCATTCAGCTTGAACGCCCGCTTGGGTGAAGATTCCACTGTGAGAATAGGCCGCGATTTCACTACCACCAGCATGCCTGTGGTTAGCGCCGTCGAAGGAGCGACTGTTAGTTTCGGCGACGATGTCATGATCGCCAGCAGTAACCAATTTCGCGCGGACGATGGCCACCCCATCTTTGATGTGAAGACCGGCAGACGTATCAACCCTGCCAAGGACATCATCATCGGCGACCATGTTTGGTTTGGCGCCCAATCGGTCGCCTTAGCTGGTGCAGAGGTAGGCGACGGCTCCGTTATCGGTTTTAGGAGCGTCGTGACGGGACGTATACCCAACAACGTAATCGCAGTGGGTGCACCTGCCCAGGTCGTCCGTCGGGACATCGCGTGGGAACGCCCCCACCTCTCACTGACAAAACCGTCCTACAAACCAGACTCAAGCAGCATAGAAACCACCGATAACTTCTGGAACCTCACCGTAGAAGACGTCCCGATTTTCGAACAACTCACGGGCTGGCACGACCAGCATTAGGCGACCACATCCCCCTGATCGGAGAAGCTAGCGGTGGCTCCTTTAGGCCCACCGCTTCACGACGACAAGCTCATCAGGGTCGCTCGCAGGTTCTATCGGATCTTCCAGGGGCAAGCTCGGGTCAACTCCAGACACCGCGGGCAGCGGGCGAGTGTCAATTGCCAGGTGATCCCCGTCATGCCTGTCCTGCAAGGAGCAGGTGTAACTCTGACTACCGTTCTCAAATTTCGACCGGCAAATAGTGGTGACACTCAACAGATCCGGGGAGACGACATCGCCCTCATTTCGGTTCTCCATATCACCAACATACCCACGAGCGAGTAGCCGAAACGTGGAGGGCTTGAGAACGCCAGGCCAGGCCCAACGAGCGAGACCTCAGAGAATCACGAAAGCCCGGAGATACCGACCTCAGGGTTGCCGACTTCACCCCTAAAACATGACGTGCTGCTCGTTGAGGCCGAACGCCGTGACAAGGCCGGTCGCCATCAGATCCCTTTCACTGGCAGACCACGTGTGGTTGGCGCCGGCGCCGGACCTCATTTGTACAAAATTGAACCGGTCAGAGGAGTAGATGCTTCCGCCCGAACTGACAACCGTCTTCAGGAACTCGGAATCTTCCCCCCGGTTCAGTTCCTTGAATGGGATTTCAGTGAGGGTCTCACGTGTGGTAAAAATCGTTGGCCCCATGATGAAATCCGTGAATCGGTGTTCAAATTCAGCGAAACGTAAAAGGGTAGCGTTGCTTTCCTCTAAGTGCATGTAATGGGCTCGCTTGCCCGTAACGGCGGCTCCGGAGTAGCGGTGAGCGGCCGCTTGGTCCTGCAGATAGTTGAGTCCGTAAAGGTCATCATCGTCGATTTTCGCAATGTAAGTTCCAGACGATGCTGACACCGCCAGATTGAGGCAAGCTCCCAGCGGGGTCGACCGGGATTGCTGAAGGACAACCAAGTTGTCCAAGCCAAAGTCAGCCGCCTCGCTTCGAAGTCGACGCTCGTCTGGTTCGAACCCGTGGGCCAGCACAATAAGCTCAACTTCAACTCTTGTCTGGCGGCCTATCGTCTTCAAAATATCGCTAATACGCTCCGGCCTTATGGTGGAGACAACGGCAGAAATCTTAGGAACATCAGACATGCTCCTGACGTCAATCGGTTGGGAATGGATGCCTGCGTATTCAAGGATCTGGGCTGCTCGATGAGCATACGTGTGGTGCTGCCAGATCTTCCTCTGGCTCAAATGAACCGTTCGATCGCGCAGCTCTTGGCTGCGTATAAGAGCACGCGTTACGTTGGCCGCGTCGGACCGATCATGCGCTTCTGTGATCTGCAATTCCTCGACAGCGACTAGATGAGCGGAACCCGCTGGCGTAACCACGGGGGCTCCGGATGCGGTGGCTTCGACGATCTCGCGAGGATCGGACGAAAGCAAGCATTTGTACGCCTTATACGCGGTAAGCAACTTTTCGTAGGGCAGACGTGCCTGCGCCTGCGTTGCTTCCCCACCCTGTGGCCTGCTCAGAGGATCTAGCTCAGAAAGTGTTTCAAGACCGGTCGCTTCCCTTGCGGCAGCATCGCTGGCGCCGGCGACGATGTAACCATGTTGTCCGCCCGGGGCCAAGGACACGGTTCGCTCAACGACTCCAATACCGCGATTCTGGTGTTCGTTCCGTCGCCGCACTGGGTTGTGAAGTTTTGGCTGGGCTGCGTATCCCATGGCCTGGAAGCGCTCTTGGCCGAAGCGAGCCCGATACTCCTCGAGCAGCGCCCCGTCGGTCATAAGAATCTTATCGAAGGTATCCACAGCGTGGGACAGCTCGACGCGGTTCGGTAGGCTGTCCCGAGACCAGTACACCGTTTCGATGTTACGAGCCTTGCACCACTCAACAATGTCGCTGAGAAGCTGGCGGCGTGCTGTTGGGCTCCCAGGAAAGTTGGCCCAGGCTTCATTGCTCTGTAGCCATGACGACTCGACAAAAAATAGCGAAACCGTGGAACTATCCAAGGTCTTTCGCCATGTCTGCGGTTGAATTGCAATGCAATCCCACTCATAGGTCCACAGTTGTTCCGACAAAGGGCTGAGAATGGTGGCCACACGCAGCTTCTGAGTGTTGATTGGGGCGGGCAAGGCCACCGCCTCGGGGAAGTCAATGGTCGCAACTATTTTGCCGTTGCTGAACTCCCCTTCGGGATCGGGAGAGGCAAGTGCCAACGAACCGTTTGCCGGTTCAGAGCCTGAACCTTCTTTCGACGGATGGGCCCCGAGGCTACGAATCCTCTTCAGCAATGTATTGATGACCTGTTCCTTCCACATACCTGAACTCCCTGAACCAACGGAGTCACCCTGCAAGTGGTAGACAGCTAAGGTCTCCCTCTCCGCGTTCGTGACATGCGCTGTTTCCAGAGCCTTGGCTCCCGAATATTGCCGGTGCGCCCCATGTGAATTGTGGCCGATCACCACCCCATAGACTACCAACGACAAACCATGCCTATGTCGCCTCTGCTATTCACGCCAACCGAAGATCGAGGTCAAAGAGGGCGTCACCCAAACCCAGGTTTCACTGGCTGGTTCCCGAACATGCCCCTCCAGGGCGTCATGTTCGCGATCCAGTTGGACGACGGCATCGGGATGGATGCGTATGACGGGTCAAACGCAGGACAGCCCACGTGCTCACTCCTGGTTCAGCCAGGTCTCAGGAGCCCCGTGATTCAGGCTCGCCCATGCGGCAATTGGAAGGTGTGATCTAAATTCCCGTCCCGTGGGTTGGGGAATCATACGGCGGGCCAGGTTCCTACGACAGTCAAAGTCATCGGGGTGGCTTCCTCGCCAAAATCAACGAGTTCTCCCACCGCTCCCGTGGCCGACAGCTCTGGGCGCGCTAATGCGTCAGCTGCAACATGCTGCCCATCGTGTTCTCTCCCCAGGGAACACAAGATTCTCGCTCCCCTGCCAAATGATGAGTCAGAGCAGTCATCCCTGACACTCAACATTTCCGACGGGAAAGGGTCGCCTATCTGGAAAATTCGCATCTTCTTGCCCTCCTACATCTCAGTGTTGATTGAAGCGTCCCAGAGCATTCTGTTGCAGGGGGTAACGGGGGATGAAGGTACGGTGAACATGCCAGCACTCTGGGCTTCCGGTCGCCGGAACACGCGGTGAAACACAGGGCCTTCCAAGTCACATTCTCCGCCAAAGAACCCGTAACTTCGGGGTCGAAGATGAACATAACGTATACTGAAGGCAGACTGCGCAAATTTGGGGGACTGGCGACTTCCTTCGTGCTTTCAGTCACGGCGCCACAGATGCAGAGGCACTTCGGCGTCCGTCCCGCACCCACGATTCACCTAGGACACAGATGGCCGACTCATCCCCCTTGCTTACGATCGTCCTCGAAGAGTCGGGCACTCTTGACAGAGAATCTGTCATGTATCGACGACTTGTGTCTGCACGACTGCGTTTGGAATCTGAATTTACTATTCTTCACATCGCTGAGCCCCTGACGACGGCGAGCATAGCGCGGCTTTGCAACGAGATTGACAGTAAGTACGTGGTCTTCATGAGGACCTCCCACCAGTTGTCAACGAACTATGTGACCACAATGCTTGATTACCTGCGGACACGCACGGTCTACCTTGCTGAACCGGTCATCTATACGGGTCCAATCCCCAACAACGTCGCTTCCACCAAGATTGACCAGAACTACCACTACGGCCGCGACACCGACGTGTTCGGCACAGCGTTCAACACGCGAAGACTTGCAGACGCTTTGGAAGCAATCGGGGACATAGACCGCGCCGGACTTTACATCAGCTACCGCCTGTATTGGTCGCTGGGATCCCTCAAGCCGTTACCCACCGGCTTCTCAGTTGCATCGGAGACGAAGGCGGCAATCGGCCTTCAACTCGGCGATGACGTTACGAGGCTGGTGCCGCTCATCGCGACATCATCGACAGAGGTGCGGCTTCACCTGGTTCGCTTCCTGGCTGCCTTCCTTCGAGGACTCCGGGCTCAAAAAGTATCCGGTGTTAGTTTGGCCCATCTTCGGGATGTCATTCACGCATTCGACTTGGCCGAATTCGCTTCGTTGCTTGATCCCCTCCAACCCTTCGAGGGATCATGGCTCCGCTGGCTAAACGAACCAGAAGATAGGTACCTCTATAAGCAACTAAGCGACGGGGATTCATATCTCGTTTTCCACGAGGGCGAAGCTCAAGAATCGGCACTTCAGCTCTATCGTCTTCGCTTAGGAGACGACGTTCTGACCATCGAAAAGGCCTACGTACCTCGCGTCCGTAGACCGGGCTACTTCCGTCCGGCAAGTTATGACTTTTATAGCCGGCCCATAGATACCTACTCGACGATTCTCTTCTTTGATCGGCCTCTCCAAGCCGATGACAATGCCGAACACTTGTACGAGTACTTCATCAATAATCACCCGGAGTACAAGAAAGTCTACTTTGCCCTAAATCCAAAGTCGGAAGACTGGGATAGACTCCTAGCCAAGAATTTCAAGCTTGTCCCGATCTTCACCCCTGAATTCTATGAGAAATTTCTCATTTCAGACCTTGTAGTCTCTTCGCAAATCTACAATATTCGGTACAAGGGAAAATCGTTCGCAAACTCGAGGTTTGTTTATCTCCAACATGGGGTCCAACTAAATGATATGACCGATTGGGTCCTATCAAAGTATTTTGATATTTTCGTCGCGACCGGCCAGATCGAAGCCGACTATTTGAGTAAGTTTGCGCCCGTGGAAACGCTCAACTCGGGGTTGCCTCGCATGGAATCCCTGGCTCGAGCCGATCACACAGATCAGCATTTGCTCTTCCTGCCCACATGGCGGTTCAATTTGCACCAGTCCTCCACGGAGCACTTTACGCAATCGAGCTATTTCCGTTCGATCGATGCCATCTTGTCAGATGCTTCGCTGCTCAATTTCTTGGAACGCACCGGACGAACTTTGCACGTCAAACTACATCCAAACGTTGAGAAGCGTGCCAGCCATTTCCGATTCTCGGACCGTGTAGTCAAGTCTGAACTTAGCTACCGCGAGGCGATCTCTTCGGCTGAAATGGTCTTTACTGATTACAGTTCAGCCGTGATTGACGCAGCATTCATCGGGACACCTATCGCCTATTATCAGTGGGATTCGGTTGATTTTTTCAATGATCAACCGTATGAAGGGCGGCTGGATTTCCGGAAAGATGGATTGGGGCCGGTCTTCCAAGAACATTCGGAAATGGTCAACCACATAGTTAACGAACATTACACTCAGCTGGATGACCAGTATGCCCATCGCCGCGCCCGTTTCTTCAAGGGAGTAGACCCCGCGCGGATTAATTCGACAATCATTGAGAGGATGTTGAGTCTCTGATGAAGATGGTCAACGGAGCAAGGCGCCGCATATCCGAGCTGGGGAAATCTGCAGCATACTCAAAGCTGGGCACGGATGTCGCACGAAGAATCTTGTCTTCGCCCGCAGACAGCGCGATACAAAAGTACGTAAAGAGCAAAGGATTAGAAGGAAGTGTACGACGACTAGCTTCCGAAAGTCTTCCGCCAGGCATGTACTTTGCGAAACTCACCATTCATGACTGGGAAAAGTATCGCGGAAAGCCGTTCCGTTTGCTTCAAGACTCAGAAGTTGTTTACGGCAACGAAATCGAGCCACCGGCTCGTGGGTTCCCTCTGGAGTACAGGAACATCGTTGTCACCTCGAACGAGGCCTCCCGATTCAAACTGGATATCAGTGCCGCTTATGAGCTCAAGATCGGACGAGGTGTCTTTACTACTCCCCAACAAGTCAAATATGATGCGCAGTACGGCGTAAAGCAATACGGTGACGTCTTCTATTCACTGCGGGGGAACACTGTCAACCCCAAGAAGTTGCTAATAACTTTTCCTGGGTTCGGACCTTCGACTTCACGCATCTCTTACGCCGTCAGCTATCTCAAGGACATTAAGGAAGCAGACTTGAGGGACACACTGATGGTGTGTTTCCAAGATCGCTACTTGGCAGCTGGCTCCTACATGATGGTTGACAGTGCCGGCAGGTCACTCTATGAGCGTGTTTGGAGCGTTCTGGAGGGCCTCCGCAGCGAACACAACATCGATGAATCGCAGATGTTGTTTTTCGGTGCGTCAAAGGGCGGCAGCATAGCCATTAATTATGCCAAGGATTTTCCGCAGGCCCACCTTCTTCTCGCTGTACCCCAAATGAACTTGCCGTATTATTTCAACAAGCCATTCTTCCGCGACAATCTTTTCAGGAATAGCTCGATACGACATGCCGAGCAACCGGAGCAATTGTTGCGGCAGTACTTTTCTGAGGGTCGGAAGATAGACTATTTCTATACTAATAGCGACGAACTCAGCAATCATTCGCTAATAGAACTTGCCAATGACGTTCCAGGGTTGACCAAATATAGGGTTGACGGCGGGCATTCAGCCGTTGCAAGGGCTGCTCTACCGTCAATGCTCGGTCTCATGCGGAACTTCCTGCACGGCGAAAGGAACAAGCAGTTTCGATGCGAAAACCTGCGTTCCTATGTTCGCGGAGATGGCGTCCTCGCCCAAGCGCGTGTTGACAACCAAGCTTCCAAAATCAAGGGTGCGAATTGGTACTTGGAGGGTAATCTTGGTCGTACCAAGTTTATGCAGCTCTTGACCGAACATTCGTATCAATTCATTAAGTTCACCTCCGACACCCAGATTCTTGCAGCCGCCTATGATCCGATCGAAACGATCACGGGGCTTACGGCACTCGAAGCAAACGGGAGCCGCTGGGCCAGCAACCTGCCTACTCCTTTGACCAGGGGTCGCAAGCAGAGCCCCGTTGGCGTCTTTTCTTTCGACGAGCTGATGCTCACCAGTGTGGACCCGAGGGAATACGTTGTCCTCGATGGCGACGTTCACGGTAGATACCGCTATCGCAGCTACATGGTTGATCCGGCCGGCGACACGATGGAGGTGCACTTCGTTAAGGATGCGACACAGCCCGTGGACAACATGCTGGAAGCCAACGGCACGAATCGTACGTCGCATGTTGCCGTTGTAGAGCCCATGACTAATTGGAACCTCGCTGATCTTGTTGCACTACGCTTTGTTATAACGGCAGGCGCACAACGCCTAAGGATTGTCCTGCACGACGACTCAACGCGCAAAATGGCCATGGCGTTGCTGTCGGGCATCGACTGGAAGGATTCCCACGTAGTGGTTGCGTCGCCAACACCACCTGAGGCCAGCGCTAAGATTAGTGCTGCGCTTCTCGAGAAGGAAGCGCTCCTGTCTGATGCTAGATAATCCGAGTTCCGCGATCTTGGCCGAAACACCGAAGACGATACAGATCATTGGCTCGTATGCTGACGTGTCCAGCATCAGCAACAATCACGTACACCTGAACCAAACTGCTGAGTCTGAATTCATCAACTCAACTGTTGAGTTCGTTGGCACCGGCAACGTCCTTTTCATCGAGGATGGTGCGAAGCTTAGAAACTCAAGACTTCGTTTCATGGGAAGCAACGCGGTCATTCATATACGCAAGTCACCTCGATTTGCCCGCGTCGTCGCATCGGTTTTCGAAGACTCAGTTTTATACATAGGTCCTGGCGCTTCATTCACCGCTGAAGCGCGGTTTCTTCCCACTGAACGCAAGCATGTGATTATTGGCAGCGATGCAATGTTTTCGTCAAGGGTAACGTTTAGAACCGCCGATCCCCATCTTGTTTATGCAGTCGGGAGTCATCGTCGAATTAACCCAAGTGCATCAATTTGGGTGGGTGACCATGTTTGGCTCGGCGAGGACACTTTGTTATTGAAGGGTGCCCGCGTCGGTTCTGGCAGTATCCTGGCCGCCAGAGCGCTGATCACAAAGACCGTCCCCTCGAATTCAACAGCCGTTGGTGCCCCGGGCCGTATCGCCGGTACGGGAATATTCTGGACACGCCCTTCCGTTCACGCCTACACCCAGGCGCAGACTGATCGCAGTTCGTATGAACCCAAGGATGACTTCATCTATGCACGGGACGAGTTCGTTATTGACGTTGGCAAACTTGAGGCCGAACTCGATCTCGCCGAAGATGGCCTGGCCCGAGCCGCATGGTGTAAGCGTCTCGACAACATCGAAGCGAAGAACCGATTCTTTGTTGCGTGAATGACAACGGCTTATCGCTCAGGCAAGCGATCGTTCGCTGATACATGCCACCTTCAACCCGGCAGACCCTTGTGGCCCTAATGGGCCGGTCGCCCTCCTCAGCTTCTGCAGGGGTAGGGCGACCAGGCAAAGGCCCGTGCGGAATCGCGTTCGCATAACCACGGAACGGGTCGAGTAGGGCGGATTTGCTCTCTTGCTGAGGCCCCGGCTCCGTTGAGCTCGAGCCGTCGGACCGTCCGAAACTGCCTGAATCAACGTCCGTGAACCTGCCAAGCACGACCTTGGGCTACCAACGCGGGCGTCCGCAATCTGGACGCTTGATGGACGTGGGTGGACTTCTGAGGCTCATCTTCGCCAGCGCCACCCCGCGTGTTAGCCGCTGAGCTCCGCCCCATGGACCTCTCCACAGTCTGCAAATTCAGGCCTGAAGTGTTCGAACAGCGGCGCCGATCGTTTATGTGCAGCACGGATGGGTAGTGGGTTCCCTCATGCCGAGCGCTGTCGCCATGGCCTCTAGCTAAACGACATCCGGATACGCCGGTGAAGCAGTCTCCACTGAGCTCTTGACAACAACGGGGCGGCAACAGGTCTTGCCTTTAACGCGGCGCCACGCTGGAGTCATACCCTCCGGGGAATCGTTGAAGACACCGCTAGCTCTACCGTCCCGCTTAGGCCTGCGTGATGGCACGGACGGACGTGGCATAAGACTGAAACTGACTCATTGCGCCGATAGTACGGATCCCAGAGGCGAAAGATATTTCACCTCGAACCACGAAGAGTCGAAATGTGGCAGCCGCGTTAGAAGCCCGCAGCGGGGTCAACTTGCCGAAAACATGACCAAACCTGGCCAACTTCACGGTCAGCTCAGAGTGTCTTGCCAAACTCCACGGGTGTCCACCACTTTTTTACTTGCGAACATGCTCGTATTCAATCCGCGGAACTGATCATGGTCTACGAGGAGCAGAACTACCTCCGAACGCTTAATGGCATCCTCCACCGAAGTAAGTTCCACATTGTCCTTCTGGGCCAAAGTTCGGGGAAGGGCTTCTATGTGTGGTTCGGCCACGTTGATGCGCCGGTCCTTCAGTCGACCGGAAAGAATGCCTGTAATTTGAACGGCAGGAGACTCTCGAAGGTCATCGATGTTGGCTTTGAACGCTAGTCCCAGAACCGCCACCTCCGCTGTGCTGTCCAGCCCAGCAAGTGCTGAAATAGTTTGCTGAACGACCCATTCCGGTTTCGCATCGTTGACCTCGCGAGCCGTCCGGATGAGTGTAGCCTCGTCGGGTGACGCAGCGACTATAAACCAAGGATCAACCGCAATACAATGTCCGCCGACGCCCGGTCCTGGCTGGAGGATATTAACCCTCGGGTGATGGTTCGCCAGGCGAATAAGTTCCCAGACGTCAATGCCCAGCTTGTGGCTGATGACAGACAACTCATTTGCGAACGCGATATTGACGTCACGATAGGAGTTCTCGACCAACTTTGCCATTTCGGCAGTAACAGCATCTGTCGTAAGTATTTCACCTTGACAGAAAACAGCATAAAGGGCCTTGGCGGCCTCAGCGGCTTCGGGAGACATTCCTCCCACGATCCGATCATTCGTTACCAGCTCGATCATCACCCTGCCCGGCAGTACCCGCTCGGGGCAATGTGCGACAAGGATTGCCGGGCGCCCATCTTCACCGTCGATGCTCAGATCCGGGCGAAGGTTCAGGATGTAGTTCGCCATGTGCTCGGTAGCGCCCGGAGGGGAGGTTGACTCAAGGATCAGGAGCTCGCCACCTTGCAGCTGTGGTGCAATACCGCGGGCCGCTGCCTCAATGTAGGTTAGGTCGGCCGAACGGTCGTCCCTAAAAGGCGTAGGCACGGCCACAATGTAGGCCTCGGCCTGCGGAGTCGAAGTTGTAGCCTTAAGTCGTCCTTGGCTAACCGCGCCGGACACGTGGATGCCAAGGTCCGGCTCGACGAAAGGCACTTCGCCGGCGTTGACAGCCTCAACGGTGCGTTCGCTGACATCAACGCCTATGACTTCAATGCCATTCGTTGCCAAGATAGCGGCCGTAGGAAGGCCGATGTAACCAAGTCCGATAACAGCCACACGATTGATGGTGTTCAAAATGCTCCCCACATTGGGTTGTACGAATTAGACAGTCACGTGTTCCGCTGGATTGCCCCAAAACTCCACGTCTCCAATTGAAAGGAGGTGATCGTCCGAAGCAGTCCACGTATGGCCGGATCCGGATCTTTGTACGTAATAGTTGTACCGATCGGATGCGTAAATACTCCCGCCCCCATCGCTGACGGAACGCAAAAACGCCGTATCTTCGCCTCGGCCTATCTCTTCGAATTGATGCCGTTCGAAGACCGATCTTTTTGCCATGATGGTTGCTCCGATCACCATGTGGTGAAAGCGGTGCTCCAAGCCTTTGAACCTTAGCAATGACGCATTCCGGCTTTGGATGTACATGTAGTGGGCCAGTTTGCCAACCACGTCCGCCCCGGAGTACATCAACGCGTTGACCTGATCCCGCAGATAGTGCGGACCGTAATAATCGTCGTCATCCATTTTTGTGAGAATGGAGCCGCTCGACTCTGCGACACAAAGGTTGAGGCAAGCACCAAGACTAAGAGCCCGAGGGGCATGAAGGAGCTTCACTTGGCCGACGCCGTACTTCTGGCGGAGACTCCAGATTTTCCAGCCACTGGGTTTGAACCCGTGTGTTAGGAGAACCAACTCGACGTTGACGCCTTGCTGTGAACCCACCGTGCGGAAGATATGTTCCAACTGATGGGGTCGAATAGTGGACACCAAAGCGCTGACAAGATCCGGCTGGACGGGACGAACCCGGAGTGGCAGTGCCAGCCCAACTACCTTCTCTGCCCTGTGAGCGTAGGTATGCTCGGCCCAGATACGACGTTGGGCCCTGTGTACAGAGCGGTCATTCAGTTCAGGGCTCCTCATTAGCGCCCTGATGATGTTGGCCGCCTCTTCTTTGGTCCCAACGTTGTGAATTTCCCCTTCGGGGAAGAACCTGGGCAGTGCGGGACTCGGCATCGTGACAACCGGAGTACCTGACGCTGTGATCTCGAAGATTCGACGCGCGCACATGCTGGGCGAATCGATCACAGAGTTGACGTTCAGAAAGACCTTGTATGCCTTATAAGCCGACAACATTTGGTCGTAGCTCAGCGAACCTACCACCCGTGAATCGTATGGCGCCGGAAATTGGTAGTCCGGATTGCCGCCAAGCTGCCTGGAAAAGATCTCCAGCCCATGCTTGACCCGGTCCGACCCCTCCATTGCACCATCCAGGAGAACCTGCATCTGCTCGCGTCGCTCCGGGTACTTATGGGCAAAGTACATGCCAGCGAACGCTACATCCCGGGAGTGGCGACCGCTCTTGGGGCGAACAGGGTTGTGGATGGCCGGCTGAGCGGCGAATGGCAGCACGTCGACGCGATTATGCCCCAGTGCCTCCCTGTAGGCCGGAAGCTTGTTCTCGTCCGAAGTAAGAACTATGTCAAACTGACGTGCTGCCGGTAGGAAGTCATCGAAGTGAGGAGGATCTTCTTTATTCCAAAAGACTGTAGGCAGATCGTTGTCCCGGCACCACTGCATGAGACTCAGAAATTCGAGTTTCGGACCGCTGGTACCGGTCAGCTGATAACGCCAGGAACCATCGTTGCCTTCCCAAGCAGACTCGACGAACAAGAAGTCCGCCGGGATCTCCTCCAATTGCTCACGCCAGCGGTGCTTGTCCAAGAACACAAGATTCCACTCATAGGCAAAAGCTTTGGCAGAAAAGTTATCTAAAATGACAGCAACCGTTAAATCACTTCTACGAGCAGCAACGCTGGGATAGTCGAAGGCGGGGAAGGTTAGTTGACTTTTTTGTGCCCCGGCCTTCGGCCTCGCAGTACGGGCACCGACGTTCCTTCGAGATGTTTTGTTCGCGGACAAGGCACGTTGACGTCCAAACCACGTCCAGAACTGACGCATTCCGCCGGTGCGCAGATGCCAGGCCGCCTTCCGCAAGTTCTCCATCGTATAGATCATGCTCGACTCCTACGCATCTTGCTTCTAGCCAGTACTTCTGTCATTTGTAAGGCGGCTCGCGCTTCGTCGCGGATTCTTGCGGCCGTTATGCCGTTACCCCTGGCCAAGTTGCCCGTGAAATCCTGGTAGGCCTTGACAGTTTCGGCAGGACCACCGTCCATGATCATATGCCCCATGTCCAACCACACCACGCGGCTGCACATGCTGGTGATGGTGTCCAGGGAATGGCTGACTATGAAGACACAGCCGGCCTGTTCCCGCAACTGGTCCATCCGACGCTTACTTCTGTCTCCGAACTGAGCATCACCGGTATTCAGTGCCTCATCAACAAGCAGAATCTCCGGATCAATACTTGCAGCGATCGCGAAACGGAGTCTAGATGCCATACCGGAGGAGTAGGACTTCATGGGCAGATAGATGGAGTCTCTCAGGCCGGAAAGCTCAACGATACTAGTGAACTTTTCTTTCACCTCACGACGACTCATTCCCATGGCAAGGCATCCCAAGATTACGTTTTGATGTCCCGAAAGGTCGCCGACAAGCGCGGCGTTGACGCCCAACATAATTGGGGTGCTCGAAGCGAAAACGGCCCCTGACGAGGGCCGCACCTGTCCACAGATCAGCTTCATGAGCGTACTCTTGCCGGATCCGTTTCGGCCGATGATCCCGACAGACTCTCCACGCTCCACAACGAGCGAGAGTTCGTGAAGAGCACTAACGGTTACTGTATTGGGCCGACGAGTCAGTCGTCGAAGGAAATTGGTTTCACGGCGCTCTTGTGCCACAGCGTCAGCATCTGTGGTGACTACCCGGTACTCCATGGTTGCGCGGTCCACCACGACACAGGGATGACCCTCAACGTCCAAAACCTGCTCAGCCACGACCATAGGATTCCTCCCCCTGCCAGAAGAAGACCATGCCAATCATGAGCGCAGCAAGGGCCCAAATAGCGAGGATGGCCCAGGATTGCCACGATGGTGGCTGCGCGTAAAGGACGCAATTTCGAATAATGTCAATGACGTTGAAGAGTGGATTGATCTTCATCACCGCCAGAATCTCCGGATGGGTGACAAAGCGCTCATAAGAGTAGAAGATGGCGGATCCATACATCCAAGCCCTCATGAAAAAGGGCAGAAGATGGGTTGCATCGTGAACCCGGGAGATGATCCGAGCCAGGATTAAGCCAACACCCAGGTTGAAAACAGACTGGAGCGCCAGCGCCGGCAGGATCATTAGCCAGAGCCAGGTGATGTTCTCGACCGGCGGCACCAACGTAATGATCAAGAGCATTGCGAGGATCAGAGGGACGTTGGCCATCATTTCGCGGATGTTTACTCCGATGGGCAAAGTAGCCCTCGGGAAGTTGAATGCCTGCACAACCGACTTGTTGCTATGGATCGACCTCGCACCGCTGGTTATAGCCCCAGAGGAGGCCTGGAAGATGAAGACGCCGATGACCAGGTATCCAATGTAGTTCTCGATGCCTTTGCCTGTTTGCAGGAGCAAGCCAAACATCACGTAGTAAGTGAGCCCACTGAAAATCGGGTTAAGCAGCAGCCATGCACTGCCCAACCGGTCGCGACGGGTACCGCTTTGGACCCTGGCCCTGGCGTCATAGAAAATAAACTCGCGGAAATCCCAAAGCTGGACCAAGTAGTCCAGAAACTTCGGGCGCGCTCCCACGCGCGTTAGTCGCCGCATGTCGACAGCCAACGGCTGCACCATTGCTGGCTCTGGCATGAGTGCCTTCTTAGCCGACATCAGCTTGCCTCCTCGTGTATTTTGAAGCCAAAGTCTCATAAGCCTGTAGGTAGGCTTCAGCGTTCGCTTCCCAGGTTCGCGTAGCCAAAACATGCTGCCTGCCTGCAGCACCGAGACGCCAGCGCAGCCCCTCGTCCTCAAGCAGTTCGAACAATACCTCCGCCAGCCCTTCCGGATCTGATGGCTCGGCAAGCCGGCCGTTGACGCCGTCGTGCACTATCTCCTGCAAGGCCTCCAGCCTGCTGGCTACCACGGGCCGCGCCGATGCGAGAGCTTCAACAGGCTTTAATGGCGTGACGGAACGTGTAACTGAAAGGTCTTTCCGGGGAACTACAAAAACATCCAGTGCCTGATGGAAGAGTCGCGCCCGTTCTGGGGGGACTCGACCCGTAAAGAGAACGATGTCTTCAAGGCCCAACCGTTTTACCTGATCGCGGAGGGCTGGCGCAGCCGTCCCATCACCCACTAGAACCAGCTTCAACTTTGGCAGCCTCGGCACCAGCAAAGCAAATGATGTGACCAGATCCTCAAGGCCCTCGTAATCCACGAGGCTGCTGACTGTACCGATGTACAGAGCATCAGGGGCAAGCCCTAAGGCCGCACGCGCCTCCCCATGAGATACCGGTTCGTTCAGATACTCCCCGCCCACGGCGTTTGGGGAGATCATGATCCGCTCATCAGGAACACCAGCCGCCAGTATGTTGCGCTTCATCGACTCGCCCAGGGTTACCACCAAGTCAGCACTTCGCATGATCTCGGCCTCACGCTCAGTGAACAAGCGATAACGTTCGCTGCTGCGCGCCTCCGGTCCTCTGCTTGACGCCCATGTGTCGGCCAACTGTCCGCGAACCTCGTAAACCCATGGAATATCGAGTGCATGGGCAACCTCCCGCGCGACGAGGCCGTTTACAAAGTGAGTGGTGGTGTGCAGAACCGAAGGTCGGAAATTCCGAGCCAAGGTCAGCAACTCCGATGCCTGTTGCGCCAGGCGTCCATCCATTGTCGTCGCCATGCTGCCCGGCAAGATCCGCTCGTATCGAACGCCGTCGACTATGTCCTGCCTCCGAGCAGTGAGCTCACCAATCTGGACGGGATAGCCCAAGCGAGTAACGGCAAACGTTTCCCATCCGGCTTCCTGCTGCGCGGTCAGGATGGAGTGCGAACGGCGCGCGTATCCGCTACCCGTATGCGGCACTGAGTTGGTCAAGAGGTGAAGTACTCGTCGGGGTTGAGGTACTACAGTCACAGGTTTGAGGGCTGGCTCCCAACCTTCGAACACCTTAAGTTCCGATTGGAGACGAAGCCGTTGCTTGGCCATGCTGCCTGGTTTGCCCTGAAGAACGTCAAGAGCACCGCTCATATCGCCTCCGTACCACCTGCGCCTGGCCACGGTGGCTGCCACGAACCTTGAGTTCCCAGCACGCTGCAAGAGGACGTCTGCCCACTGAGGCTGACCCGCGGCAATGGCAACATCAGCAGCTTTCAGGGCTGGCACACCTTCGACGTTGGCAGCCAGTACGCCCTCAAAGCGCCGGGCAAGTTGAGCCTCTTGACCCGCTGCATGGCTGGCTAGCAAAAACAGCGGACGCCCCGATGAAGGTGCCAGTGACGCAACGAGACGCGCAAGCGGCCTAACGAACTTCGCCGGCAGTTTCCTCAGAATCTGGAGCACCAAGACAAATGGTGCCTCGGTTAGGTGCTCCGTCACTGTTCCTGCCGCCAGCCTGATGTTGCGGAGAAATTGGATCATGTGGTGTGCTCCCGCTCGGAGGAAAGTTTCGGGTGCACAAGCGAAGATATGCTGTCCATGTATTTGACCGCCAGTTGAGCGTAATCAGCGTTATCACGCACCCACTCACGCCCACTTGCGCCAGAAGCCAAGCGTCGCCGATCCGCAGCCAGATCCCGCCATAACTGTGCCACCGCTTCCGGGCTGGCAGGCACGACGTCTCCCCCCCTGGCCTCCAGAATGATACGTTCAGCTTCACCCCGCACGATAGCGGTAACGTGTCTCCCAATGGCCAGGACCTCGTAGGTCTTTGAGGGCACCGTAGTCTCAAAAGACTTCCAGTCATCGCGAAGAGAAACCACACACGTGTCTGCTTCCCGATATTTTTCCAGCACTTCCCGTCCTTGAAGCGATGGGAAAAAAGTTACGGGAGCGCCCAGTTCCCGGGCCAACTTCACTAATTGTGGGCGGGTCGTGCCGTGCCCAACGAGCGTCAAGTGGAAGGCGTCACCGAGCAGGGCACTGGCGCGAATCAGCACGTCCAGGCGTTGGCTCTTTCCGTGATTTCCCAGGTACAGAGCTCGGAAGACGTCGCGCTCCGTCGGTGGTGGGTCCAAAAATGGGACTAAGTGTAGATCGAGCCCGTTGCTTACTGTTATAACGTTCTGCAGCCCGCGTTCCCGCAACGTATCTGCAAAGCCTTCCGTGACTGTCACGACAAGGTCGGCCCGCTGTTGCACGAACTCCACAGCTCGCTCTATGAGGCTTTTGACGCTGCCTTGCACCATTCGGGCATCGCGGGCAAGGTCAGGCCACGCGTCCCGCATTTCGACAATGAACGGGACTCTACGAAGCTTGGAGAGAACGTAACCAGTGGCGAGGGTAGGGAGGCTGGGCGCAGTCGCAAGAATTGCATCGGGCTTCTTGCTCCGCAAGCCGATGGGAACGGACATGACTGCCGAGAACAGCTGATCAACAAAGCGCGCAAGCGACGACGTCCCCAAGTGCCTCAGGTAAGGGACTCGTCGAATAATTTCCCCGTTTGGTCCGGTTTGCTGCGAGAAAGCCAGCCCAGCTTCCCTGCGAGGTAAATTGCGGCGACCGTTGGGATAATGAGCCACGGGAGCGACAACTTCCACTTCCCAACCCGCCTGACGAAATTCACGGGTCAAGGACAACCATCGACGCTGAGGAGGACTGTGCTCAGGCCAGTAAGAATGTGTGAGGAGCATAAGGCGCAGCGGTCGTGATGCAGGTTTTGTAGCAGCCCTATCCCCGGGTAGGGAGTTACGCATTAGCCTACTTGCCGTTGACGCGGGATCCGGGGACGCCCTTGGAACGTAGAGCCCTGAAATACGCGACGCCTAGAAGAATCAGCACCAGAACTGTAAGGCCTTGCACGGTGGGATTGTTTTCGGCGACGGGCGCCAAGGCCGCTTTCAAAGGACCTGCGATGTCTGCACTGACCGCCGGCGGGGCAGCGGTCTTGGTAGCGGAAGGTATCGGCGTAGGCGTGGGGGCCGCGGGAGCAGACGTAGTCGGGTCCGCCGGCATTCCGGGTTCCACGACGTAACCTTGGGTGCCTGCATCTGTCGGCAGAACAGATGCAGGGACTTCCTGAGAAGGAACGACTGGAGTAACTGGCGTAACGATCGGCGGGGCGGCAGGTTCCGAGGCAGGTGGAACTACGGGTGCCGGCTGGGTCGGCGACGGAACCGGCGCAGGAGTCTCCGGGTCCAACGGCTTCAGCGTCGGGACAGGTTCAAGAGTCGGAGGAATAACCACAGGAGGCGTGACGGGCGCTGTGGGCGTCTCCGGGTCGACAGGCTGCTCGGTTCCTGTACCAGGTCCGGGCTCTGTTTCGGTGGCGAAGGCTGGCTGGGTTCCAAAGAACCCAAGAATGGCCAGCATCAAGACCACAAGTGCGGCTTGGCCACGATTGATTCCGGTGCCCAACTTCCCCCCCGTTGAATGAGATTTCAGAACGCTCTCAGAGTCCTATCGAAGGCGCCGCCTGAGGCTCGGCGGCGCACGGACGTCCACCATCAGAGGGCGACCCGGATTAGTTTACCGTATGGATTAGAAGCGGGTGTTCGGCCGGCGATACTGGCTGCGCTCTTCGTAAGTTTCGTCACAGCTCGGTGGGTGTCCTATAGGCCCTTGCTAGAGTCGTAGCTGCCCGCGCCGATCCCTAGGAAGTCATGCCATTCCGGAAGTTGCCCGCAAGTGAAGCGCCTCCTAAGCCATCTCTGCTTCATCGCTTCCTTGGGGGTCGCCGCAACTGGATGATAATGCTCGCCGCACTGTCAGCAGCGATTCTGATGATGGGTGGACTCAACTTCCTCTCCAGCACTGCAAAAGAAGTACAAGAGTCCGAATCAGTTGGCCGCGCAGCAGATTCCGTCCCTGACGAAAGCAAGCCGGAACACGGGTACCCCATCAGCGGGTACTTCATAATGGCCAGCTCCCGTGACGCTGCTAACCAGAAGAAGCTTGCAGATATCAAGGCACTAGGTGGCGACACAGTCATCACCTTCGGAACGTCATTACGGCCAGCGACGCTGGAGACACTGCCGGATGACTGCATCATTGGTGGGAAGCCCTGCGCAAGAGTCGCAGCGGGTTCTCTCAATGTTGACCGCTATTTTACATTCTTGGACGGAAGCAATTGGGGTAGTTCAGCTCTCAAGTGCCCCAATGACCGCAACGTGAACTACAACGGTCAGTCATACTCTGTGTTGGTTCTGCCTAAGTCCGGGCAAGGCTGCACGTCTTCCGATGGCCGATACGACGTCGTGGTGGCTGGCGGCAGCAGTTCATCTGCAGTCGACCCTTCCCATTCAGTGGCGACCGCGGCCACCAATTTGGGCATGAAATTCTACGCCGGCTTGCCAGCGCCAGTGCAGGGAGATGAGCCAGCATATCTTCCGGATCTTTCGTACCAAACAACACTCGCAACTTTCACGTCCCGGTTCCTCTCGTATCAGGCCGAAGTCAACGACGTACCTGGTCTAGGCGGCTTCTACCACCACACGGAGATGCCCCTAACGGATAGTTCGGTGTTCGATCCAATCCTCGATCTTTATGCCAGCCAAAACCGTGCCATTCGCCGCGTTCTTCCCAATCGCCAAGCGATTGTCAGCCCCTATATCGACGCGCGGACCGCCAACGCTGGAATCAGCCTCGAAAAGGCCAAAGCCGGGATTCGCAGAATAGCCGCGACTTCGGCGGGCCTTGAGTTGAACATCGCCGTCCAGGACGGCATGGGCACAGGTAAAGGCGGGGCGTTTAGCGACAACGAGGCCAACTTGGCAGTAGACCCTTTCGCGGCAACCATCGTTGGGCAAGGGGCATGGGGAGCTAAATACATTGCCCCAAACAAAGACTACTTCTCCGCCGCTGCCGCGGGCATCGCCGGCACCGGGGCAGTGCTTTGGGCCAATGTTGAAGGAATGGCCCCCGCAACGGATAAGAATACCTGCGGTGACAGTCGCCGCGGACAGACGACAAAGGCCCGTCTGGACCGACAACTCCAACAGGTGTCTCTAGCAAGGAAGACCGTATCCTTCATGTGGGACCCATACTTCACGTGTAAGGGAACCGGCACTGCCTTGCAGGAACAAGTGGAATCGGGACTCACCACGCCCATCGTCACTGACGCGGCTGTCCAACCTTCAACTGGTCATATAGAGGTGCTCGGCTTCAACTTGGAGGGAAGCAAGATCACTCTGATGTGGACAAACCAAAAGGGACAAGCGGTTGAGAAATCAATGAATAGCAGTGCCCTGGACGCGAGCTACGGGATACGGAAAGGTATGAATCCTAACCTTGAAAAAGCAACTTTCGAGGCTGGCATCCCCACAGCCAAGACTTTAAAGGACTACAAAATAAAACTGGTCAATAGGTGGGGTAGGACAGCAGCGGAATTTTATACCCGGCTCCCTTAGATCCATCTCCCCTGCATGGCCTGCTCAGTCACGCTGCCCGCGCTGCTTGGTAGAATCGTCTCTGCTGCCGCCAACACCAAGGAACACATGACGCTGCCGATCGACACCGAAACTCCTCCTACGGACTCCCGTCCCCGACGTCAAAAGAGTGGAAAGAAGACAGCGCGAAACGTGCTCCTGGGCTTCACTGCCGCGGTGCTCGTAGCGGGTCTCATCGGCGGTGCCTACATCTTCAATCTTGCCCAGACATTCAATTCGGGTACCACCAAGATCGAGAGCGCTTTCCCGGAAGAGTCGACGAGGCCGCAGAAGACCGAGCCCATCAACGGCACCGCTGCAATGAACATCCTCGTGATGGGCAGCGATACCCGCGGCTCTGCCGAACTTGATGTCGATACGCAGACATCAACTGATCAGCGTGCTGACACCCTGATGCTCGTCCATATCCCGGCTGACCGTAAGAATGTCTATGCTGTTTCCCTTATGCGGGATCTCTGGGTGGACATTCCCGGAAAAGGACAATCGAAAATCAACTCAGCCCTGGCCCAGGGTGGTGTGCCGCTCATGGTTCAGACGGTGGAGTCACTTTTCCAGCAGCGGATCGACCATGTAGCCATGGTGGATTTCGAAGGCTTCAAGGGCCTCACTGATGCCCTGGGCGGGGTGGAAGTCGACGTGAAGATACCGTTTGCACCGGCAAAAGGTCCTATGAAGGGCCACTATTACGAAGCTGGCAAGCAGACCCTCAACGGCGACGAAGCACTTGCCTTTGTTCGTGAACGCTATTCCTTCAGCGACGGCGACTACCAGCGCGTGCGAAACCAACAGGCCTATATGAAAGCAATTATCAGCAAGACGATCGCCCGTGAAACGCTGACCAACCCGGTAACGGTCAACAGCATGGTTAGCGCGGTGTCACCCTTCATTAGCGTGGACAAGAGTTTTGATGCCGCAGCCATCGGTAGCCTCGCAGTGGGAATGAGAGACCTTCGAGCCAACGATACGGTGATGTTCACGCTGCCCACGCTCGGTACAGGATCATCCGCAGACGGGCAGTCGATCGTTGTGCCTGATACCAGCGCTATTTCGGAAATTGCGGCAGCTCTTTCAAAAGACCAGCTAGGTTCCTACGTCACCGCCCACGCACTCGAGAAGGGCAACTAACGGCAGAAACGCCGACGCCCAGTACCTAGACGGAGACCCTGCATGCGGCCCACCGCGTGTAGGGTCTCTATTTCGAGGGCTCGCGGTGTCCCAACACTCAGTCGTTCAGAAACCCCACCACATCCGCAGCCACGCGTTCCGGGCATTCCCACAGCACCAAATGCCCGGTCTCCTCGTAAACTTTCAAGCTCGATCCCGGTATGCGCCGAGCCAAGGTCTCCTGATGGTGTCGCGGAACCAGGTGGTCGTGAGCACCCCACAGAATCAGAGTGGGGGCTGAAATGGTCCCCGTTTCTGTTGGCGGAACGGCCTGGTAGTAACCGCGCAGCGACTGTTTCCACACCGATGCCGGCATCGCGAGGCCGTCCTGCACCCGGTCTTCAATATAGGTCGCAGGAACCGTGTGCAGGAGCCGATACCAGGACAACGATTCCCGGACCCATTCCTCTGAAATCGGATCAGCCAAGGATTCCACTTCTGCGGCGAACGGCGGCTTCCCTTGCAGGCTCAACGGTGACCCCACCAGAGTCAGCGAAGCCACCAACGCCGGGTGCATCACCGCTAGTTGTTGGGCAACATATCCCCCGCTGGAAGAACCCAGCACGTGGGCACGGATAAGACCCAAGGCATCGGACAGAGCCAGAATGTCTTTGGACACTTCAATCAGCGAGTATCCGCCCGGAGGCTTCTCGGCAAGACCGTGCCCACGAAGATCCGGGGCCACAACAACGACCACATCCGGAAGCGCGGCAATCAGCCGCTCAAAACTCCGCCAGGACTCACCCCACGCGTGCAACAGCAGCAAAGGTATGCCGCCGTCGTCGACTGTTTGTTCAAGGCGGCCTCGCACGAAACAGGGGACGCTGATACCCGTGCTGAGTTTGACAGTCCTGACTTCAGACTCCATGGGGCCAGCGTACGCTCAACGTTCCTCTTGGACGAAGGCAGGAGAGCACTCGGGAAATCACCAGCTTCTGAAGCTATGGTTGGAATGTCCCGCCTGGTCCCCCATCAGGCGGGACACTTGCGTTCCAGCCAACTGGCCCGTCATAGGTAAGGCCCCGCCGTGTGCCCATCGTCGGGGTTCGTATCATGTGAGACCCTGCGCGAAAGCGTAGTTCCTGGAAGCTGCGGGCACAGAGCAGCGCAGACATAGCCCTCAAATTCGTTGGTTCTTCGCATGCCGGTACGAATAAAGTCAACTCAACTGATTGCCTCTTTTTAGTATCGAACCGAAGCTACTCCCAGCGATGTAGATTCTCGGACCGGATGTTGCAACGGGCACGCCGGAAGTGGGACCAGTGAGAGAATCAGACAAATCTCTACTCGAATTGGTCGATCTTATTGTTTGGGACTGTTTCTGCGCTGTACGGTGAGCACAATCGTAGGCACCCTTACGAGATCGTGTACGACATTCTGGGGAGTAATGCATGAAACATTGGCGGGTTCCACTGATCGGCGCACTAGCGGTTGCCCTGGCCGGGTCGGTTACACCGGCTTTTGCGGCCACCACACCCGCGCAGGTTACTACCGGTTTCTCCGGTTCTGCGTACGGTTCTTACATTTTCAACACCGATAAGACCTTAACCTCTGGTCCCACAGCCAGCTCAAGCCTTAGTTGCACCGGCGCCACAGGGAAAACCTCATCGAACACGGCTGCAGCGTTGACGGTGGCAGCCGTCGGCAACGTTGGAGCGGCAACAACTAGTGTCAAAACCCTACTCACGACCACGGGTAAACGGATCGAAAGCAAATCAACGATAAACGGCACTAACCTGCTCGGTGGCCTCGTTACAGCGGGCGCCATAGTATCCGAAAGCTCCGCCGATAAAAACACTGCCGGAGTGTTCTCCGGTGCCAATAAGACGACGATTGCTGATTTGAAGATTCTAGGTGTCGCAGTGGGAGCCAACCCCGGCGCCAACACAGTACTAGACCTCTCAGTGCCTCTAGTCGGTTCAGTTGGCAAGGTTACCTTGAACGGGCAGGAGAAGCGTCTCGTCAACGGGGTTTACCGGGTTGCGACCACTGCTCTCCGCGTCGAAGTACTGAAAGCCGGCTTGCCTGGACTCAAGGTCGGAACAGACATCCGCCTTGGAGTTAGCATCGCCGACCTCACCCCCTCTCAGATTGGCTATCTGGCGGGTTCGGGGTTTAGCACCAGAGCCAATCTGGCCAGTGGCTTGCTAAATTCCGGACCAACAGCGGTGGCCTACGTCAGGTGCGGTGGCGGGTCCACATCCGCAAACGTGGCTGGTGTGAACATTCCGGGTCTTGTCACCACTGGAGCCGCGTCAACCAAGACAATCGGCGTCCTGACACCACAGCCTAAAGTTACCGTTACCAACTCCCTTGCAGGCCTGAACGTGCTCAATGGACTAATCCAGGCCGACGCCATTAAGGCGGAAACGTCGGCGACTCGGGCTGCAGGCGCGTCCACGGCCACTCTGACCGACACATCCACATTCACCAACCTCAGGATAGTGGGGCTTCCGGCTATAAATGCCTCGGTTCCTCCAAACACCGTGGTGCAGGTGGCAGGTCTCGGTCAGGTGACTCTGCACAAGGTGAGTAAATCGTCCACCGGCATCGTCGTGACGATGATTGATGTGGTACTAAGCCAACCCATAGGTGCACTGCCTACCGGATCCAAAATCCAAATCGGATATTCCTACACCGCAATCGTGCAATAAGGACAGACAAATATCCTGCAGTTTAAGGCTTACTAACAACCGAGGACGGTCCGGTACCCCGTGGGTGCTGGACCGTCCACTTGGTTAAATCCGCCGGATATCCAACGAGGCATTAGGGAAGACCGTTCCCGGTAACCAGGCGGAAGCAATGCGGCGGCCCACGCTACTAAATGGCACCAATACGCAGTTGCTTCATCGCCAAAGCCCAAATTGGCCCATCGCGCCGTCCTCAGACGCCAAGCTTGGGGCCACTGCTGCCCTTATGCAGCGGCCGAACACTTCCTCTAGAGGCTTGGCTGCTGATGCCAGCCAGGCCGCCGTCGAAATTTGCTGCTGAGCCGGGCGGCCGTCATGACTTGTCGCGGCGGGGAACCGGCTGCGGCGGGACGGCAGGGTCCGACGTCGGTATGCAGAACCTCAGCCCGTCGCCCCAAAATCCGTCGTTAATGCAGTGCAGGGGCACGTGTTTGTCGCCGATACGAAGCGTCGGATTGCGCAAGCGTTTTGAGGAGCTAAAAGTCAGTTCGACTGCACCGTCGGGTGAGGCGCAGCTGTAGGCCGCGTTCCACGGGCTCAGATCTTCGCAGGCATAGAGTTCCCGCGATACGCCGTCCCGGTCCACGTACTCCCAGGTCTTGTCCGACTTCTCACCGACCTGAATGACAGAGTTCGGAACGGACCGTGCGTAGTCCCGCGTAAAAGGCCGCTCATCGCAACCCGCTGCTGTTAGTGTCAGCAACGCAAGCAGCGCAAACCCTGCTTTAAATCCCCTACGCATTCTTAAGGCCCTCCCCCTAGTCACTGTGCGCGAACTAAATGTCTGCCCGGCCCGATGGAGTTGGTTCGGGAGAACCGCGCAGCTTACGGAGTTGCTTGGCCCGATATTCGGCGATGGACAACCTGACCGCATAAATGGAAAGTCCACCGCCCAGAGCGGTCAGGAACAGCGCACCCCACATGGGGCCCAGCCCTTGTCCCAGCGGAGCCAGCAACAGCACTACTGAGAAGACGGTGAGTATGCCGGCAAACACCGCGAGAACGGCCATACCCCACCACGTGCCCACCTGGGCTTGGCCGCTGCCGGGCGTGAAGCCGATCTCGTCGGCCGGATAGCTGTGCAGCCCGCCCGTGCGGGTGTTGCGGAGGACCCGCTTCTCCCCTGCTGCCACCGCCGCCTGGTGCTCGGCATACACAGCATCGCGATGATCCCGGTCCGAAGTCATGATCCGTCTGTCCTTCAATGTCAGTTGTCCTGTCTTCACCACATGCTGGTGTTGGCCGTGATGAGCCCGATCAGCGCCAACAGAGGAACTGCAGCAACAATGGGGCCGGCAACCAGTATCCACGTCGTCCCCGGATACCGACGATATTGTCTCCCGCGCAGCTTGGTAACCCAGAGAGCAGCGTAGATGGCACTGGCGATCACGTAAGGGATCGTCAGCAGGAGCGTTCCCAGGCCCAGCCAAACAATTGCCTGAAGGGCGCTTCGCCCGCCTTCGCTGTACATGTCGAAAGATCCGGAGGTCGCCGTAGTTACGAGAAGCATAGTCATCAACAGCAGAAGCCCGGCGCAGAACAGCAGGACTTTGCGGAACGTCGTGGCCCATGCCGGCAGCGGCGCAACCTGGACCTGCCCCGGCTGAAACGGGAAATAGTTTGGAGGGTAAGGATTCTGAGGCTCCATGGGGCTCTCTTCCTGATGAGCTTCTGGCGGCGGGACGGTGAGGGGCTAGACGGGGTGAACGTGCACAATGATCACTTGCAGGCCCTTCGCGCCGTCGTACCGGAGGTCGTACTGGACACGGAGGCCGGTTGCAGTGCCCGCCGACAATGAAAAGTCGCCTTCTTCATCCGTCCGCTGGGACATTGATTCGATCCAGCCTTCTGCTGACTCGCCGGGAATCCCGTAGCGGGCCACCCCGTCACGAATCAGGGTTGTGAAGTCCTCGAATGATTTTGCGGTGAGGAAGAACGTGACCTCCCGGAAGTCCGGTCCGTTATTCATCCCGTTGAGCCGGAGACGATCAGTTTTAGCGCTGATCAGACCTGAGGGTGCTTGGATCGTCAGCTCCATGGCGCCCTCTTTAATGAGGACATCCGGAGCCTGGCTGCTTCCGTCCTCGAGCCCGACACTCTCTTTGGTCAGCTTCCCGGAGGACATGTCCAAGCGTGCCGACTTCGATATTTTGATGTCGTCAATTCCCGCCGGATCAAGATGCGAAAACGCCGTGGCTGAGTGTGTCGGTGACCCTGTTGAGGCAGGGCCTGGCACAGTTACCCTGCAGCCAGTCAACACAAGCAGCATGAGCAGGAAAAAGCCTGTCAAGGCCTTCATGCAGGTCCCCCAAGAGTTTGTGCGGTCACTTTAGTAAATCACCCGTCGGGGTGGACAGTGAACTCCGCTCGAAGGCGGCAGCTCCCAACAGCATCACCGGGAATGACTAAACGTGGCTCTTACTGAATACCAAGGACACGTTTTGGCCGCCAAAGCCAAAGGAATTGGAGAGAGCCGCGCTTTGTGTGCCGTATCGCGGTGAAACGGCAATATCCAGGCCGATCTGCGGGTCAACGTTGCCTTGGTGGAGGTTACGGGTGGGCGGGATAACATCTTCCGCAATGCTTTTGATGGTCAGGATGGCTTCAACTGCTCCTGCGGCGCCAAAGAGGTGACCCAAAGACGCTTTTGGCGCCGTCACACAGGCCGCATCACCGAAGACTGTCTTGATGGCTTTTGCTTCTGCGAGATCACCCACAGGTGTTCCCGTTGCATGTGCGTTGATGTGCCCAATGTCTGCTGCATCCAAGCCTGCATTGTCCAGGGCCTTGCGGATGGCCGTGACTTGGCCCGCTCCATCTTCCGCAGGCGAAGTCATATGGAAGGCGTCGGAGGCAATGCCGACTCCGCGGAGGACAGCGTGGACTTTGGCGCCCCGGGCCCAGGCATGTTCAGCGCTTTCAAGAACGAGAATGCCGGCCCCTTCGCCGAGGACGAAACCGTCGCGGTCGGCTGCGAACGGACGCGAGGCGGAGCCCGTGTCCGCGGTACGCGTTGACATCGCCTGCGTCTGAAGAAAGGCCGCGACCGTTATTGGCGTGATGGCAGCCTCGGTTCCGCCCGCTATGACCACGTCGGCTTCACCCGAGCGGATCAGCCGGGCGGCCTGGACCAACGCTTCGGCGCCGGAGGAACATGCGGAGACGGGAGTGTAGGAACCCGCCCTGGCCCCATAGTGAATACTCAACGCCGCAGCCGGTCCATTGGGCATCAGCATTGGCACCGTCCGTGGTGAGACGCGACGCTGGCCACGGCTTTCAAGAATGTCGTCCTGCTGGAGCAAGGTGCCTATGCCTCCAACCCCGGTCCCCACAACCACCGCGAGCTTGGTGCCATCAACCGTGGGACTGCCGGCGTCCGCCCAAGCTTCGGCGGCTGCAACCATGGCGGCCTGCTGAACCCGATCCAGCCGCTTCGCCGCCACGGGCATCAATGAATTGGCCGGATCTTCCGCCATGGGCGCCGCGATCGAAACCGAGAGGCCGGAATCTTGCAGGAAGTCCAGGCTCACATCGCGGATACCGGAGCTTCCCGCGAGAAGCGACTCCCACGTTGTCCTGACGTTCCCGCCCAAGGGGGTAGAAGCCCCCAAGCCCGTGACTGCAATATCGGTTGCACGCATGACAAACCTTCCACTCGTTATCTTGTATGTCATACAAGATAAGCACTTAGTTGTATGAAGTACAATTTTTGAGTGGAAGACGCAGGCAAGAGAAGACGCCGCCCGCAAGGGCCATCGCAGGCCCGGGGCCATTCAACCCGGCAGCACATTTTGGACAGCGCCGTGAAGCTGTACCTCTCCAGAGCCGACAGGGAAGTCAGTGTGGCTGCCATCGCAGCCGACGCCGGCGCTTTCCCCAACCAAGTGACCTACTACTTCGGCTCGAAGGACTCGCTGTTTATCCACGCCGCCTTCCTGGCCCTACTGCACGACGCCGAACGCGTTGAGGCGGTGGGTCTGTCAGTAGAAAGCCCGGCCTCGTTCCGCAGCGCCATGGCCAGGACCGTACTGATACTGCCCTCCATGCCCCTCGTTGTGCGTGCGCTTGCGGTGGGAACATCGCGTCCGGACCTTTCCGCCGTCGTCGATCAGCATTTGAACCTGCTCTTTCGACAGTCAGAGCGGTACCTGACCCGCCTGCTGAAGCAACGGAACTGGGAGCTCGAGCGCCCCCTGCCCGTTGAGACGAGGACGTTCTGGAGTACAGCATTTGGTGCGACGCTCCTTTCGCAAGCAGGCGTCGCAGGAAGCGGCAATGATTTGGACCTGGCAGGAACGCTGACGGTACGAACCATTGGGGACTGAGCCCGAGCGGACCCGGCACGGCATATTCCCGATTTAGTAAGGTTACTTAGCGTCCTGTACCATCTGTTCCCATGAACAGCCCGGCGCAGTCCCAAACCTCAAAACTCAAGCAGTCGATCACTGGCCCGCTTCTCTTCCTCTTTATCCTCGGCGATGTCTTGGGCGCGGGCATTTACGCCCTGGTGGGGAAAGTCGCGGGCGAGGTAGGAGGTGCCGTGTGGATTCCCTTGGCGCTGGCGCTGTTCCTGGCCATGCTGACCGCCGCCTCCTACGCGGAGCTCGTGACCAAGTACCCGAAGGCCGGCGGCGCTGCCGTCTTTGCTGAACGGGCTTTCAAAGTGCCCCTGGTTTCATTCCTGGTGGGCTTTTCAATGCTGGCAGCCGGGGTGACCAGTGCAGCAGGGCTGAGCCTCGCGTTCGCCGGGGACTACCTGAAGCCCTTCCTGGACATACCCGCCACGCCCACGGCCCTGGTGTTTCTGTTGTTGATCGCACTCCTGAATGCCCGCGGCGTCAAAGAATCCGTCAGGGCGAACGTGGTCATGACCGTCATTGAAGTATCGGGACTGGTTCTGGTCATAGTCCTGGTGGGCCTGATGTTCGGCCGGGGAGACGGTGATGTTTCCCGCGTTGTCGAGTTCAACCCTGCGGTGACCCCCGGGGCAGGAATCCTCGCCGCATCACTGCTGGCGTACTACTCGTTCGTGGGTTTTGAGACCTCTGCCAACGTTGCCGAAGAGGTCCGCGACGTCCACCGCGTCTACCCCAAAGCACTGTTCGGGGCATTGCTGACCGCCGGGGCCATCTACATCCTGATTGGCCTGGCTTCCTCCATAGCCCTGCCTGCCAGTGACTTGAACAGTTCCTCGGGCCCCTTGCTGCAGGTTGTCCAAGCCACAGGCTTTGGGGTGCCCGACTGGCTCTTCGGCCTGGTTGCACTCATCGCCGTCGCCAACGGTGCGCTCCTGACCATGATCATGGCCAGTCGTCTGGCTTTTGGCATGGCGGAACAATCACTGCTGCCGGCAGGATTGGGGCGGGTCCTCCCCCAGCGGCGCACGCCCTGGGTTGCCATCGCTGTCACCACACTGGCAGCAATGGCTTTGACCGCCACCGGAGACCTCGGCTCACTCGCCGAAACCGTGGTCCTGCTGCTCTTGTTCGTGTTCATCAGCACCAACGTCGCCGTCCTGGTCCTGCGCAAAGACAGGGTCGAACACAAGCATTTCCGCGTGCCGGTGGTCATTCCTTGGCTGGCTTTGGCTTCGTGTGTCCTCCTGCTGTTCCAGCAAGGCCCGGAAATCTGGTTGCGTGCAGCCATCCTCCTGGCGATCGGGCTCGTCCTCTTTTTCGTGACGCGCTGGACCCAGGCGCGCAAGCGGACCGGGAAGCTTGCGGCGAACCGGCACCCCGAGGCAGCGAAGGAATCCCTGGAGTCCTAGAAGCCTCCGGTGAACCCTCGAGGGTCCATCGACTACCCTGATCCAGAAGCCGAACCTGAAGAGGCGGAAACCAGCGAAACATAAACATCGAGGAGCTCCGTGCCAACCGACATCCCCTGGAACCGTGGCGAGTGGACCAACCAGCCGGCCGCCGTCGTCGAGCAGGCAGGTGACCTGCTGGTGACCGCCGTCGAAAGCAGCGACGCTTGGCGCGTCACGTCCTACGGTTTCATCCACGACACAGAGCACGCACTCCTTGCCCCTTTTCCGCAGGACAGCGCCATGGAGGTTGAGTTTACGGCCGGGTTCTCCGAACAGTTCGACCAAGCGGGCATCTTCGTCCGCGTCAGCGCCGAACGCTGGATCAAAGCAGGAGTCGAATTCGCCGACGGCGCCGCTCAAGTGGGCGCGGTGGTGACGGACGGCTTCTCGGACTGGTCCTTGGCGCCTGTGCCGGAATGGAACGGCGGGCGGGTTCGCATGAGGGTCAGCCGCTCGGGCGACGCACTCACCATCCGGGCCGCTTCAGGCGGGAACGAGCTCCAGCTGGTGCGGGTGGTGCCATTTGCCCCCGATCTGGTCGCAACCGCCGGGCCTTTCACATGCGCACCAACACGCGCAGGCTTGACCATTCCTTTTCACTCCTGGCGGGCCACCCCAGCGGACAGCAACCTCCACTGACGCGGCAGGTGCGGAACGGGCTTGCGGGTCCAATCGTTCATGAGATTATGGAGATTACTGCGGCCTGCAACTGATCAGTGCCGCCACTCAGTTGGCTCCGTAACAAGCCTATGGGGGGCACATCACGGTGGAAGATACTGCAAGTCTTTGGCGTACTGACCCCACGACGTTTCGCGACGTCGTGGTCAACCGCCGAGCCATTGAAGCTGCTTTGGCGGGCGAGTGCCCTCCGGTGGAGCGCGTCAGGTACCTGGCTCTCCTCGGCCGGGACGCCGAGGCCCTCGACGAAGGCTTCAAACTGCTGCCCCATACCGATGACCGCCGTGAGTTATTGCTGATACTTGCCCAGGTCCATCAGCGGCAGTACCGCTGGCACGATGCAGCAGTCCTCCACGAAAGGGCACTGCGAACAGTGCGGTCTCCCGGAGATGAGGCCTACGTTCGTCACCACATCGGCCGGCGACTCTTCGATGAAGCCCGCTTCCGTTCTGCTGCCGATGAATTTCAATGGGCAGCGGATTTGTACCGAGTGGCCGGGCATCCCGACCTTGCCGAGGACAACCGCCAAGCCATGCGCCATGCCCTCCAGGTACACAGCGCCGAGCGCGGCATGGAACGTTCAGCGTTCGACCTCTCCTAAGACCCAAGGCCCCAACAGAATCAGCACTCCAGACAGTGGGTATCCCCTGCCTGGGACCTGCCGCTCAAGCAACTTCCGCAACGGGCCTTCCCACCCACAACCGGCTTTGGCACCCGCCTGATGTAGCCTAGTAAGTAAGCTGACTAATTGTGAAAGCCTGGGGGTGCCTGAATGCCTGATATGGAACGATGGCCAACCAGCCGGCTGCTGTCTACTGCGGCCCGGCTCGTGGAACTGGCATGGAACGACAAACTACGTCCGCTGGGGTTGACCTATCCGGCGGTCCTTACGCTCGACGCGGTCGCAACAGGGGGACCCATCACGCCCGGGGATCTTGCCCGCAGCGTCCGGGTTCAAGCGCAAACCATGGGGCCGCTGCTGACCAGGCTTGAATCGCGTGGCTATATCCGCCGTGAGCCCAACCGCTTCGACCGCCGCAGCCAATTGGTATTGATCACCGACCTGGGCCTGAGCCTGCTGGAGCAATCCCATGACCAGGAGAGCACGGTCCTCTCAGCGGTTGATCTGGACTCCGAGGGCCTCCGCGAAGAGCTCCTCGCAATCGTGCGCCACACGAATTTCCACTGAGCGCAGGTCATCCCGCGTAGACGAAAGTTCTTCTATCAAGCAGTATGGAGTTATCCGCTGATGAAGTCCGGCGTCCCAAGGAGAAAACCTCTCCAACCACAACACCGGGCTAATGACACTGACAGTGATGCCCGGACGAGTAAAAAAGGGCATCATGAGTGAACTTCAAATAGGTGACAATTTGCCGGTGGACCTCCTGAGCTTCAGGGCAGCTGAGTGCCTTGTTTCAACGGGAGCACCTGAATCCGAGGACGTGTGCGTCCTGGACGCAGGCCACACAGGAAACCATTTGGCCGCAGGGGCAGACATGGTGGTTCGGGCCGTCTGGGCCTAGACCGCGGGAAGCCTGGACCAAAAGAACAATAAGTTGAGGGCAAGCGACGCCGTACGGCTCGCTTGCCCTCAGCGTTCCTAGGTGCCGCAGAAAGTCCGGTACGGGCCGAAGCTTTCCGGTGCAGGCTCGGCATACTTTTCCAGTCCAGGGCGTTCGCTGTACGGCTCGGACAAGGCCGCCACCAAACGCTCTGCAGGGCCGGTGTCCCCTTCCGTGGCCGCAGCAAGGGCTTCTTCCACCAGATGGTTCCGAGGGATGTAGACCGGGTTCACCCTGTCCATGGCATCGGCATCCGGAGACAACGCCCGCCATCGATCCAACCAAGCATCGAACGCAGCCAGATCCAGGATTTGCCTGCGCGAGGGTTCGGTTTCCCCACGGGCTGCCTTGCCGAGGCTCCGGAAGAACGAGGTGTAGTCCGCGCGCGCCTCTTGAACCAACTGCAGGAGCTCATCCACCACAGGTGAGGCAACGTCGTCGTCAATTGCCTCCGGCAGCCCAAGTTTGGCCTTCATGCCGTTGAACCATGTTGCGCTGTACTCCTCCCGGAAACCTTTGAGCGCTTCAACGGCGAGGGCAACAGCCTGCTCCTCATCCTCATGGATCAGGACGGCGATTGACTCAGCAAAGCGGGCAAGGTTCCACTCAGCAACCACCGGCTGGTTCCTGTAGGCGTAGCGTCCCATCTCATCAATGGAGCTGTAGACCGCCCCCGGATCGAAGCCTTCCATGAAAGCACACGGGCCATAATCGATGGTTTCACCGGACACCGTCATGTTGTCTGTGTTCATGACGCCGTGCACGAATCCCACCAGCATCCACTGCGCCACAAGTTTCGCCTGTACCGAAATGACGGCCTTGAGCAGCGCGAGGTAGCGGTTGCTTTCAGCGGCCGACGACGGGTGGTGGCGTTCGATTGCATGGTCGGCAAGGCGGCGAAGCAGGTCCAGGTCATTGGAGGCCCTGGCGTACTGGAAACTGCCAACCCGCAAGTGGCTTGCCGCCACCCTGGTCAGGACGGCCCCCGGAAGGAGTGCCTCCCTCTGAACCTGCCGCCCTGTGGCAACCACCGCGAGCGACCTCGTGGTGGGAATGTTCAGCGCATGCATCGACTCACTCACGATGTACTCCCGCACCATGGGTCCGATCGCGGCCAGGCCATCACCGTTCCGGGCAAAGGGCGTGCGCCCCGAACCCTTGAGGTGTATATCGCGGAGTTTTCCGTCAGCATCTTCAACCTCACCCAGCAAGAGGGCGCGGCCGTCCCCCAGGCGAGGCGAATAGAAGCCGAACTGGTGCCCGGCATACCCTTGGGCCACCGGCGTAGCTTCCTCCGGCAGGGCATTGCCGATCAGCAACCGCACGCCCTCCGGGGTCCGGAGGAAATCGGGATCAAAACCAAGCTCGACGGCGAGTGGCTGGTTGAGCATCAGAAGCTGCGGATCCGGAGCTTCCTCCGCCCGCCACGGCACAGCCAGCTCCGGCAACGCTCCGGCGAACTGCCCTTGGAAGGTGATGGTGGAACGTGCTACGTCACTCATTTCTTAAGGATATAGACGCAGTTCCCCGCTCGAAAGGACAAGCAGCCCGGATAGCATGTGAACTTACTACCCATCCATGGAGGGCAGGCAGGGATCTCCCCGCACTCGCGATAGGCTGGTAGAGGTGCGCCGGGAAGTCTGGTCGGCATAGTTTCGTCGACCCCTTGCAAAGGACACTTGTATGAACAACAACCGGACCGACCCACCGCGCTCCTCCATCCTTGGACGTGGAAGCTACGCCGAATCGCTGCGCATTGGGGCAATCCTCCGTAAGGAAACGGTAGGTGGCGCCCTGCTGGTCGCCGGTGCCGTGCTTGCCCTCATCTGGGCCAACTCCCCCGCCGCGGACAGCTACTTCGCCTTGCGGGACTTCAAGATCGGCTATGAGCCGTGGCATTTGGAACTCAGCCTGGGTGCCTGGGCAGCCGACGGCCTGCTGGCCATCTTCTTCTTCCTCGTAGGGCTGGAACTCAAACGTGAGTTCGTGGCCGGAGACCTTCGTCAGTTCAGCAAGTCAATCGTCCCCATCGCGGCGGCGGCCGGCGGAGTGGTGGTCCCGGCCGTCATTTACGCAATCATCAATGCAAGCAGTCCGGAAACCCTGCGCGGTTGGGCCATCCCGACCGCCACAGACATTGCTTTCGCGGTTGCAGTGTTGGCCATCATCGGGTCACATCTGCCCAGCGCCTTGCGCATTTTCCTTCTGACGCTTGCGGTGGTGGATGACTTGATCGCCATCAGCATCATCGCCATCTTCTACTCTTCCGACATCCAGGTCACGCCGCTGCTCTTTGCCTTGATCCCCTTGGCGGCCTACACGTTCCTGGCCCAAAAGTACCGACGCTTCTTCGGCACCAAGCCCATGGCGGCCTGGCTTATCCTGCTCCCCCTCGGTTTGGCCGTCTGGGCGCTCATCCATGCCTCCGGTATCCACGCAACGGTTGCAGGTGTGCTCCTGGGCTTCGCCATCCCCGTGATCCGTTCACAGGCAAGCGGGGGACCTGAGGCGGGTCCAGGGCTTTCCGAAATCTTCGAGCACCGCTTCCGGCCCATCTCGGCCGGAATCGCAGTCCCGGTCTTCGCCTTCTTCTCCGCCGGCGTCGCAGTGGGTGGCTGGGAAGGACTTGGTTCGGCGCTGACGGACCCCGTCGCCATCGGCATCATCGTGGCGCTGGTCCTGGGCAAGCCAATCGGCATTCTCGGGACAACCTGGGTCCTCACGAAAATCACCAAGGCTTCCCTGGACAGCTCCTTCAAATGGATCGATGTCCTGGGTGTTTCAGTGCTGGCAGGAATCGGCTTCACTGTTTCCTTGCTGGTGGCAGAGCTCAGCTTCGGCCAAGGCAGCATTCACGATGATCACGCCAAGGTGGGGATCCTTGCCGCCTCATTGTTGGCGGCACTGCTGGCCTCCGTTGTGCTGAGCACCCGCAACCGCCAGTACCGCATTGCCGAGGCACAGGAAGCCATCGATTCCGACGACGACGGCATACCGGACGTTTACCAGCAGGACTCCCGTCCCTGAGAAGCAGTCCGGGCGGCCAGCCGCCACAGCTACTTCCGTTGCCGGCCGTCGCCCGGCAGCAACGGCCTGCTCATCGGCACTTGTTCGGTATAGGGCGCGCGGGGCCGGGCGGGCAGCTCATCGATGAGCTCATTTGCAGCATGTGCCAGCAGGTCCCTCTGCAACGGTGGCAGCGAGTGCAGTGATTGGAGGTAGGCATCCACTTCGTATTCGCCCACCATGCCGCCGATGGAAAAGTAGCGCAGCCATAAATCCTCACCGGGGATACCAGCGCTTGCCAAGGCTTTGCGGAGACCCTTGAGCTGGAGTTGTTCTTGAAGGGACAGTCCCTGGCAATCGTTACTCCCGGCTTCCGTCATATGTTCCTTCCTTGCTCCCACCCGTGAGGATCCCGGTGCTGACGGATGCCAGTGACTGCATGGATTCCTGGGACAGCAGAAGAAGTTCCCTGATCGCCTCCTCCTCGGTCAGGCCACGCTGGCCCATGAGATAACCCTGGGCGCGGCTGATCGCGTCACGGCTGTTCAAGGCGTGGACGAGGCCATCGCTGAACCGTTTGGGTGTCTCCGAGGTTTGTATGTTGTCCAGGAGAATCGCGGCACTGCCGGCAAGCTTTTCCAAGGATCGGGCCGTCGCTTGGCCATAGGCGCCAGGGGCAGCGGAATAGAGCTTCATGGCCCCCAGACACCGGGCTCCCCTCACCAACGGGACGCTGATCACGGAGGAGATCGAAAGTTTCACCGCGGCTTCAGCCCACTGCGGCCACCGCTGATCCGTGCCGGCATCATCAACGATCACTGTCCGCTCGGTTGCCCACGCGCTCAGGCAAGGGCCCTGCCCCAACCGGTACTGGGATTGGTCGCCCTCGATCACCAAGGGATCGGTGGCCCCGGCGCTGGTTCTGTTGCCCTGCCCATCGATCAGGGACACTCCTGCGCCTGCGCTGCCGGGAAAGGCATCACGGATTCCCTCGGCCAATAATTGAACAGCCCGGTCCACCTTTTCCTCCGTCAGGAGCAATCCCTTGATGCGGGCCAGAGTCAGGGTGAGTTCGTCGAGGGGAAGTTGCTGGGACATAAGACAAAGACCTTTCGCGGGATCAACGTTCCCGCCCAATGGCTTAGGCCGCTTGCTGGACCTGATCGTTTCAACGATCCATTCTCAGAATAGTCACAGCAGCATTCCCTTCTCAACGGCCCTGCCGCTGGCAGACCGCCGGACCCATCCGTCCGGCCTTGGGTGCAGGCAATTTTCAGAACCACCCGTACTGCACGCTCCCCCGCATTTAGCGTGGCCGGAAGGCAAGCAAAAGCGCATCGGATGGGACGAGCTGTATTCTCTACTTGAGCCACATCTTGATGGCCTTTTTTGGTTTGGAACCACGCCCTAAAGGTGCTGAACCATTGACGTTCCTGGGGGAACCATGATTCAGTCCCGATCCTCGCGGGCCCTTGCCGGCATCACGTCAATTGGATTCCGGATAGCCGCCGTGAGCGCCGCGATGATGCTGTCGGCATGCACCATGATTCCCCTACCGGTAGAACCCACAGCAACCACGCCTCCAGCCAGCGCGGCTCCGGCGGCGAGAAATACAGAAACCGCGACGGCGGCGTGGGAAGTTGCGCTGACTCCGATCGGCCAGCCTGTGGTTGCCGACGGCGTTGCCTTGGTTTACGCGTCGACGCCCACTGGTGTAAATGCCCATGCTTTCTCAATTGCTGACGGCAAACAACTGTGGACGCAGCCCGTTCATCCGGGATACGAAGCTCCTTCAGTACCTTTGGAGCCTGTTGTCAGCAAGACAGCCTCGGGCCGGAGCGCCGCGATCTTCCTGCAGGCGGCTTCTGTTCCAGCCGGGCTCGACAGTGACGTGGCCTGGTGGACTGCGCCTGTTGCCTTTGACCTCAGCACCGGCAAGGAGCTGTACCGCGGACGGCCGGAGCTGGTCAGCACCCGTCCTTTTGCCTGCGACGGACTCCTCGACCTGTGCTTTATAGCCTTTGATGAGAACACCCAGTCAGTTGAGCACTGGGTGGACATTGAAACCGGTGAGGAGTCCGGGGGTGCTGACATCAACCCGCTCACCGGGGTTTTCCAGCCTGTGGGCAAAGAGTTGTACTCGGTGGTGACGGACGGAGTTGAAAAGCTGGCCCACGTGGCATACGGCGAGGTCCTGTGGGAAGTGGAGATAGAGAAGGTCTTTGGCAAGGGTGCCTCCACCGATTTTGGCAGGCACTTCATCTACTCCGAAAAGCTGGACCTTTACATAGGATCGGTCGGCATCAATCCCACCGATTTCTCTCCGGATAAGTTCGCTGAACAAACCTTTTCAATGAACCTTCGCGACACCACCAAAACGGTGGGCTTCCGGGCTTCCAGCGGACGGGTTCTATGGACGGCAGACGGCACGCAGGTGCAGTGCGCCGAGACGATCGGAACCGTGGGCACCAAGTTGGAGGACGGCGATGCATTTCCCGTCCGCTGCGAATACACAGAGGGCTTCATTGAATTTCCCGCAGGAAAGTACCGGAGCGCTCAAACGAAACTGGTGGGCTACCACCCCCTTACGGGCGAAGTCGCCTGGGAAATCAAACCCGTGGAGTCGCGGACCTGGGACTCGTACGGGCTCCTGCCCTCGGCGGGCCGCGGAGATCAGGTCATCGCCGGCACGTTTTGGAGCGCAAACCTCTTGGATACCCGTACAGGTAAATATCGGGGCACCACGTTCGAAGACGTTTTTGTTTGCTTGAAGGCGGCAACATACGTCATGCCTCCTGACGGCCCCTACACGGATAGCCCGGGCTCCGGCTCGTACACGGCATTTCCCTGCACTAAGGGCGGGACGGCGGTGCCGGCACTGACGTACGGCGCACTCACTGACGTCAGCACCCCGGAGCAGGACACTGCCGTCATCTCCTTGGAAGGAAAAGTGGCCGGGTACAAGCTCCTCAAGGACTTCGTCTAGGCCCTGGCCCCACGAAACATGCCCTTGTCCGTCCCACTCAGCGCACTACTGCGAGGGGGACGAACAAGGGCGGGATCCGGCGCGGAAGCGGAAGCGGGAGCTACCCCTTGAAAACGGGCGCCCGCTTCTCCTGGAAAGCCCGGAAACCCTCGGCGTAATCGTCGGTCTTGCACAGCCGGGCCTGTTCAGCGTTTTCCTCGGTCATGGAAGCCCACAGGCCCAGGCGCTGGTCGCGGATGTGCGCTACGAGTTCCTTGGAGGCGTTGAACGCCTCGGTCGCTCCGAGGGCCACACGGGAAACGATCTCCCGCGTTACCGGCAGCAGGGAATCCGCCGGCATCGCCCGGCTGAACATCCCCTGCTCCACAGCTTCCGCCCCTGAAATGAGGTCGGCTGTATAGATGAGGTCCAGCGTACGGTGCATCCCAAGGCGTTCGGTGAAGTACCAGTGCCCGCCGGAATCCAAGGTGGCCCCCAGCTTGGCAAAGGGTGAACCGAACTTGGCGTTGTCCGCCACATACACAACGTCCGTGGCCAGCAATAACCCCAGCCCCACCCCCAGGCAAGCACCGTGCGCGGCAGCGAACGTGGGCGTGGGGAAGGCAGCCATCTTCTTCAGCAGCGGCTCGACGAGTCCGCCGAGGTAGGCCTGGGCGTCGTCGGTTTCGGGAGTAACGGCAGCAATGTCGCGGCCGGCGCAGAAGGCGCGGCCTTCACCGCGAAGAAGCAACGCCCGCACCTCGCCGCGTGAGGCGGCGGCAGCGGCGTCGTCGTACGCTTTATCCAGTTCGGCAAGCGCGTCCTCGTTGAGGGAGTTCAGCTTGTCCGGGTAGTTCAGGACAATTTCGGCAATGCCGTTGGCAATGGAGAGCTCGATCATGGGGACTCCTTAGACGTCGAAGTCGACGGTAACTTCTTCGCTGGTGGGGTGGGACTGGCAGGTCAGGACGTAGCCCTTGTCCAGCTCGTCCTGCTCAAGGGCGTAGTTCTCATCCATGGTCACCGTACCGGTGATCAACTTGGCGCGGCAGGTGCCGCAGACGCCACCGGCACACGCGAAGGGAACGTCGGGCCGTACGCGCAAGGCCGCGTTGAGGATGGATTCGCGGGCGTGGGTGGGACTGGCGACGTCGCCGGTCAGTCCGTCCAAGGTAAAGGTGATCTTGTACGTGTCCTGTGACTCGTCCTCCACAACCGGGCGTCCGGAGTTGCCTTCGGGACGGTCCGGACGGCCGGTAGTGAACAACTCAAAACGCACGTGCTCGGGCTCGACGCCGCGGGCAGCGAGCGTGTCGCGGCACAGCTGGACCAGCTCGAACGGCCCGCACAGGAACCATTCGTCCACATCCTCGGAACGGATGGCACTGCTGAGCAGGGCCTGCAGCTTCTCCGAGTCAATGCGCCCGGTCATCAGCGGAGCGATGCGCTGCTCACGGGACAGTACGTGGTGCAGCGCCAGGCGTGAGGGATACTTGTCCTTCAAGTCCGCCAGCTCTTCAAGGAACATGACGTCCATGGCCGCTTTGTTGGCGTACACCAGGTCAAACGTGGTCTCCGGGTTGGCTGCCAGCAACGTGCGTGCAATGGCGATGACCGGCGTGATGCCCGAGCCAGCAGCGATCGCCACGAAGTTGCCAGGCTCCCCTGCCAATTCCTCCGGGTGGTTCATGGAGTTCATGACGTTGTGCTGGACCGAGGCGCCGTCCTTGCCATGCCGGGAGATGAACGCACCCTGTGGACTCATGACGTCCAGGACATCGCCGGCTTTGAGTTCGGCGTTGGCCCAGGTGGAGAAAAGGCCGCCGAGGTCCTTTTTGATGGCCACGCGGATCTCGCTGCTGCCGTCCTCGAAGCTGCGCGGCTCTGCGCAAATCGAGTAGCTGCGGCGGACTTCGTGCGGCTCGCCCTGCTCATCCGGCAGTGTGGTGCGCAGTGCCACGTACTGACCGGGAAGGTAGTCGTACTGACCTGCCAGCTCGGCGGGAACACCAAAGGTGACCTCAATGGCATCGTCCGTCAGGCGCCGGACTTCCGAGACGGTCAGGTTGTGGAAAGACGCACGACGGCGGCTGGCCGTCTGGGTTTCGGTGGTCATGGAATTCCTTAGAGGACTTTGAAGTAGTCGAACGGTTCCTTGCAGTCCTGGCAGACGAACAACGCCTTGCAGGACGTGGAACCAAAGCGGGTGAGTTCCTTGGTGTTCAACGACGAACACTGCGGGCATTTCACGGCCAAGCTCAAACGGACAGGACCTGAATGGCCACCCGCGGCAGCCATGCCACTGGGCGGGGCAATGCCGTACTCTTCCAGCTTGGCCTTGCCTGAATCGGTCATCCAGTCAGTGGTCCACGCCGGGGAGAGCACCAGGTTGATGTGCACGCTCGCGTAGCCCTCCTTTTCGAAGGCCGTCCGCAGGTCGTCCCCGATGGCGTCCATCGCCGGGCAGCCCGAGTAGGTGGGCGTGATGGTGACCTCGACGGCGGAACGTGACGTGCCGCCGTCGTGCCGGCCATGCTCGGCGGCCGCCTCAGGCGAGTCAACAACGCGCACGCCGCGCAGGATCCCCAGGTCCTCGATGGTGAGGACCGGGATTTCCGGGTCGCAGACCGTGGACGCGATGTCCCAGGCCCGCTGCTCTGCGGTGTTCAGCTGCATTCGTGACTGCGTGTGCGACTGCGTAGCCATGCTGCTCACCAGCTCGCGCCGGGGTGCTCGCGGGCCAAGACCTGCATTTCGGCGAGGATGTAGCCCAGGAACTCGGAGTGCTTGCCGCGGCGTCCGCCGCCGAGGGACTGCGGGACGCCCGGAATCTCCAGCTCTGCCTCGGCCATGACCTCACCTGTAAGGCGATCAAAATCAGCACGGAGGCTGGAGGGCTGAACCGCAACGCCGGCCTCGGCAAGGCGGGTGGTGAGCTCGTCGTCCTCGAAAAGTTCGTCCACATACGGCCATACGAGCTTGAAGCCCTGGATGATGCGTTCCCGGGACTCGTCGGTGCCGCCGGCAAGTCGAAGCACCCACTGAGCACTGTGATCGCGGTGGTAATCCACTTCCTTGACGGCCTTCGCGGAGATGGCTGCCAGGGTGGCGTCCGAGGACCCGGTCAGTGCGGTGTAGAGCTGGTACTGGTAGTAGCTCACGATGAACTGCCGGGCGATGGTTACTGCGAAGTCGCCGTTGGGCTGCTCGAACAAGTGGGCAGAACGGAACTCGTGCTCGCGGCGGAAGTAGGCGAGGTCGTCCTCGGACTTGCCCCAGGCTGCGCCGGCATAGGTCAGGAACGAGCGCGCGTGTCCCAACTGGTCCAACGCGATGTTGCCCAGCGCAATGTCTTCCTCAAGCTCCGGAGCACGGGAAATCCAGTGGCCCAGGCGCTGGGCGAGGATCAGGCCGTCGTCGCCGATGCGCAGGGCAAACTCTGCAACATCCTCGCTGGGCTTGACCTGCCCGCGGCTGATCTCGAGCGCGATGTCCTCCGGACGCAGTGCGTTGCCCGGCGTAATGCGGGTGGCGCTGGCCGAGCCGTCGCCGGAAGCACCGGCGCCGTGGACGCCAACGGAAATGTCGCCGTGGCCTTCGATGGCGAAGTCGGTGTCTTTAGCAGTCTCTTGAGTGCTCACAGGTGTTTCACGCCTTCGCTCTTGGTGTAGTACGTCGCGTGGCGGTAGTCCTTGCCCTGCGGCGACTCGAAGAAAGAGCCCTTGGAGTCGGGATCGCTGGAGGAAATCGCCTCGGCCGGGACAACCCAGATGGAGACACCCTCGTTGCGGCGGGTGTAAAGGTCACGGGCGTTCCGGAGGGCCATGGCCGCATCGGGCGCATGCAAGGAACCTGCGTGGACGTGGGACAGGCCGCGGCTGGAGCGGACGAAGACTTCCCACAGGGACCACGGAGACTCTTCATGGGCGCCACGCGGGGTGACGGCCGGGGCTGAGGCGGGTGTCGTCGTCGTGCTTTCAGCGTTGGTTGCCGCTACCTTGGGGGCCTCGCGGTTGATTTCGCTGGCGGCGCTGGCCGGTGCTTCCGGGTTGCCGTGAGGGCTCATGCTGCGTGTTCCTTCTGTGCTTGCTTGCGGGCGTAGGCCACTGCGGCTTCGCGAACCCAGGCACCGTTTTCGTGTGCCTCGCGGCGGCGCTCGATGCGCTGCGAGTTGCAGGGACCGCGGCCGGCCAGGACTTCCTTGAACTCGTTCCAGTCCAGGGGTCCGTGCTCCCACTTCTTGGTTTCTTCGTTGAAACGGATGTCCTCATCGGGCAGGGTCAGGCCGAGGACCCGCACCTGCTCCACCATCATGCCGACGAACCGGCTGCGCAGCTCGTCATTGGAAAAGCGCTTGATGTTCCAGGCCATGGACTGCTTGGAGTTAGGTGAATCGTCATCCGGCGGACCGAACATCATCAGCGACGGCGCGTACCAGCGGTTCACGGCATCCTGGGCCATCTGCTTCTGCGCAGGCGTGCCGTTGGAGAGCTCCAGCAGGATCTCGAAACCCTGGCGCTGGTGGAAGGACTCTTCCTTGCAGATGCGCACCATTGCGCGACCATAAGGACCATACGAGGCACGGCACAGGGGCACCTGGTTGCAGATGGCCGCGCCGTCAACAAGCCAGCCGATGGCTCCCATGTCTGCCCAGGAAATCGTGGGGTAGTTGAAGATCGACGAGTACCGGGCCTTGCCGGCGATCAGGTCTTCCATCATCTGGTCCCGGGACTGGCCCAGGGTCTCGGCAGCCGAGTACAGGTACAGACCGTGACCGGCCTCGTCCTGGACCTTGGCCATGAGGATGGACTTGCGCTTCAGGCTCGGCGCCCTGGTGATCCAGTTTGCCTCCGGCTGCATGCCGATGATTTCAGAGTGCGCGTGCTGCGAGATCTGGCGCAGCAAAGTCTTGCGGTAAGCCGCAGGCATCCAATCGCGCGGTTCGATGCGCGAGTCCTCCGAAATGATGCGATCAAAATACGCCTCTCCGGCTGCCTCCCGCTCCTGCTCTTCCGGGGACAGCTCAGCGGGCACTGACTGCAGATTCTGCGATGCCATGGTTGCTCCTAATAAATTACCGACCGTTCGTTCAGAATATGCGGAGCGGACGTTTTCAGTCAAGGTCCGGCGCCCTTTACCTCAACCTCACTCTCCGTTTACCACCGCGGAGAAGAGTGGACCGCATGACTGACCTCACCCGCCGCACCCTCGTCAAGACGTCCCTCGCGGGCCTGGCACTGACCGGCCTTGCCACCAGCGCAGCCCCTGCATCCGCCGCTACCAGGGCCCCCTCGGCTGTGCCCCTGGTCCGCAAACGCCTGACGCTCCCCACCGGGCTGGCCACGGGGGACGTCACCACCGACTCCGCCGTGCTCTGGTCCCGCGCCTCCGGCCCTGGCCGGCTAACCGCCACCCTCCAGGCCGTGGATGAAGCCGGGGACATCCTGCGCGGACGCTACGGTTTCAACCGGACCATCCGCGGCCCGCTTGCTACCGAAGCCAGCGATTTCACTGCCAAAATCCACGCCACCGGTCTCCCCTCCGGCACCAGGTTCGCGTTGGAGTTGAACTTCGAGGATGAAAACGGAGCCGGCGAGGCCGTCCGTGGCACGTTCACCACAGCGCCCGGATCCCCCCGGGGAAAGTACGACGGCGGCACTGAAGACGGGCGCGGAGGCGGCAGGTCGCCGTCGTCCGCGCAGTCCTTCGTCTGGACCGGCGACACCGCCGGCCAAGGCTGGGGCATCAACGAGGAACTGGGCGGAATGCGCGGCTACAAGGCCATGCACGACACCCGGCCCGACTTCTTCATCCATTCAGGCGACACCATCTACGCCGACGGACCGATCACCGCCACTGTCACTGAAAAGGACGGCCAGGTGTGGCGGAACATCGTCACCGAAGAAGTCAGCAAGGTGGCCGAGACACTCAAGGAATACCGCGGCCGCCACCGCTACAACTCCCTTGACGCCAATATGCGCGCCATGTTCGCCGACGTTCCTGTGATTGCGCAGTGGGACGACCACGAAACCACCAACAACTGGTATCCCGGCGAAATTCTGGACGACCCACGCTACACCGAAAGAAACGTCAACGTCCTGGCCGCGCGCGGACGCCAGGCGTGGCAGGAGAACATGCCGATCGCCGACGCTGCGGCGCTCTGGCGCCCGGGAAAGTTCGACGCCGGCCAGTACCAGCCTGCCCGCATTTACCGGAAGATCTCCCGCGGCCCGCAGTTGGACATCTTCTGCCTGGACATGCGGACGTTCAAGTCACCCAACACCGACGGCAAGGAACCCTACGCCACCAACATCCTGGGCCAGGAGCAAGTGGACTGGCTGATCAAGGAAGTACGGAGGTCCAAGGCAACCTGGAAAGTGATCGCCGCAGACCTCCCGCTGGGCATCATCGTCCCCGACGGCGCCGTGAACCAGGAAAGCCTGTCCAACCGTGATCCCGGCGCTCCCCTGGGCCGCGAATTGGAGATCGCGGGCGTGCTTTCGGCGTTCAAGAAGTTTGGCGTGAAGAACACAGTATGGCTGACGGCAGACGTCCACTACCGCGCCGCCCACCACTACTCCCCGGAAAGGGCCTCCTTCACGGATTTCGACCCCTTCTGGGAATTCGTGGCCGGACCGATCAACGCCGGCTCCTTCGGGCCAAACGAGATGGATGGAACGTTCGGGCCTGAGGTCCTCTTTGCCAAGGCCGGGCGCTTCCCGGGAGAATCACCGCGCGATGGAGAGAACCAGTACTTCGGGCACGTGGACCTGGCCGCGGATGGCACGTTTACCGTGAGCCTCCGCAATGCCAAGGGTGCGGTGTTGTATTCAAAAGCACTTACTCCGCAGGCCTGAGCAGGGAATATTCCTTTGGGTGGGCCCCGGACGAATGCTGATTGTCCGGGGCCGGGACCGCATTAGGTTCAACCAATAGGGCAATTTGCCGGGAAGTGGGATCAGGGTCCAGCTGTGCCAATACATTCCAGCTGAAGCCGCGGGTTTGGCACTTGATAGAATCAACATTGCTGATGCCGACACCTAGGAACACATGACTCTCCCCACTGATACTGACAATTCCCCTGAGGTGTCCCCTTCCGGACATCGGAAAAGTGGCAAAAAGACCGCACGGAACGTCCTGATTGGATTCGCCGCCGCGGTACTGGTGATCGGCCTTGTTGCAGGTGCCTATGTATTCAACCTGGCACAGACCTTCAACTCCGGGACTACCAAGATCGATGTCGCATTCCCGGACGAGTCCACCCGCCCCCAAAAGACCGAACCCATCAACGGCACAGCTGCAATGAATATCCTCGTGATGGGCAGTGATACCCGGGGGTCCTCCGAAGTGGACGTGGAAACCGACGCTTCCACCGATCAACGGGCCGACACCCTGATGCTGGTGCATATCCCCGCTGACCGGAAGAACGTTTATGCCGTGTCCCTGATGCGGGATCTCTGGGTGGATATCCCCGGGAAGGGCGAGTCCAAAATCAATGCCGCCCTTGCCTATGGCGGCGTCCCGCTGATGGTCCAGACGGTGGAATCCCTCTTCCAGCAACGCATAGACCATGTGGCCATGGTGGACTTCGAGGGCTTCAAAGGCCTGACAGACGCCCTGGGCGGAGTGGAAATCGATGTCAAAATCCCGTTCTCGCCCAACTCCGGCCCCATGAAGGGGCACGTGTACGCGGCAGGCAAACAGACCTTCAATGGCGACGAGGCCCTCGCCTTTGTCCGCGAACGTAAATCCTTCAGCGACGGGGACTACCAGCGGGTGCGCAACCAGCAGGCCTATCTCAAGGCGATCATCAGCAAGACCATCGCCCGGGAGACCCTGACCAATCCGGTCACCGTCAACAACATGGTTTCCTCAGTATCACCGTTCATCAGCGTAGATAAGAGCCTGGACGCTGCCGCGATTGGAAGCCTCGCGCTAGGCATGAAGGATCTCCGGGCCTCCGATACCGTGATGTTCACCCTCCCCACGCTGGGAACGGGCACCTCAGCTGACGGACAGTCCATTGTGGTGGCGGACACCAACGCGATCTCCGAAATCGCAACTGCCCTGTCAAAGGACCAGTTGGGCCAGTATGTGACGGCTCACGGGCTCGAAAAGGGCAACTGAGCCCTCACGGGCCGGGGTGCCGCGGGGTTGCTCCAGGCACTGTCGTTGCCCATCAGCCAAGTTTGCGCGCAAACTACTAAAGTTTGCGCGAAATGGATCGGCGAGACCCTATAGCCCCGGATAAATGGTCCGAATTGCACGTCAGCCAATTTATCAGCAGCCTTGGATTGCGCAATTAGTAGGTCTTTCTGCGCATAATGGATCTTGGCAGCAGCCTTGCAGTCGAGATTCAGATGCGAATCGACCATTACCAATTCGCCTAATTTGGGATGCCTCTGGCGCCCCTTTACGATTACCTTTGAAACGTCAAGTCACACCATCAGGTGTTCCGGGCGTCTTTGGTTTCATTCGCTCCATTGGGGCGTTGGGGGTATGGCTATGGGGGCTGAATCGTGATTAAAACCGTTGTGCTGTGGAACGAGATATCGCGGTCAGCCGCAAGGCAGCCCGGCAATACGACCCTGCAATTCCAGGGCTAACCCCATGACCACCTTTGTCTCCGCCACTCGCGAAGTCGCTTTTGCTCCAGGCTCTACATGGCTGCGTGCCCAAAGCATCAAGATGAGATTCCTTGATCTCGCCTGCATTGTCATCGCGGTGGGTGGGGCCCACCTGCTCCGATTCGGCACTGCTGATGTCACCGTTGCCGGCGGGGACACGGAGTTGTCCTACACAACTTTGTCCGTCGTCCTGATCCTGACCTGGACGGCCGCGCTGGAGTTCGGCGGGACGAGGGACCCCAAGGTCCTTGGCACAGGCAGTGACGAATACAAACGCGTGGCCGTTTCATCCCTGTGGTTGTTTGGATGTTTGGCCGTGGTCTCCTACGTCTTTCAACTGCAAACAGCCCGGGGATACGTCTCAGTGGCACTCCCCCTGGGCGTCATTCTCCTTCTAACGGTCCGCTTCGCTCAACGCCGGAGCCTGCACCGGAGCCGGCTCGAAGGACAGAATCTTCACAAGGTCCTCCTGATCGGTGCGCCGAACAACGTCAACCACCTCTCAGACAAGCTGAACCAGCACATCGTTTCCGGTTACAAGCCAGTGGCAGCCTTGCTCTCCGATTCAGTGTCGACTGCCGCCACCAATTTGCCCGTGCTTGGCTCCTCTCCTAGCGTGGACATGGTCCTGAGCTCCATCGACCAGACCGGAGCGGACACAGTGGCGGTCTGCGGCGGAGCACACCTTGACCCCGCCTTCCTACGGCAGCTGGGCTGGGCACTTTCCGCCCGCGATATCGGGATGATCGTGGCCCCGGCCCTCACGGATATCTCCGGCCCCCGAATTCACATGCAGCCCGTTGCCGGACTTCCACTGATCCACGTCACCACGCCAAAGCTTGAAGGCTTGCAGTCCATCGCGAAGCGTGGGTTTGATATCGTCGCATCCGCCGCCATCCTCGCGGTGCTCTGCCTTCCGATGGCCGTCGTAGCATTCCTCATCAAGTTCGATGGCTGCGGACCCCTCTTCTTCCTTCAGCAGCGCATCGGCAAAGCCGGCGAATCGTTCAAGATGTATAAGTTCCGTTCCATGCGAGTTGATGCAGAAGCCCAACTCCACGCGCTCTCCCAGCAGAACGAGGGCAACGGCGTACTTTTCAAGATGAAGGATGATCCCCGCGTTACACGGGTAGGCAAGTGGATCCGCCGGTACTCCATCGATGAACTTCCCCAGCTCATCAACGTGCTGAAGGGGGACATGAGTTTGGTAGGACCACGTCCGCCACTGCCAACAGAGGTGGCAGCCTACGAGCAACACGAACATCGCAGACTCATGGTCAAACCCGGAATTACCGGCTTGTGGCAGGTCAGCGGGCGCAGTGACTTGTCATGGGAGGAATCAATCCGCCTTGATCTCTACTATGTGGAAAACTGGTCTCCGGCGCAGGACCTGATGATCCTGTTCCGGACACTCCGGGCCGTGCTCGCACGAGACGGCGCTTACTAATGTCCGCAGGCTGCCAAGGGTCTTCACGCAGCGGACGAGGGGATGGACAGATTTGACGTTCGAACGTCCGGAGCGCTCAAGCAGGATCGCTTATTTCCGTGGATTGACCTTTACCCCAGCGCAGCCAGGCTGGTTGGTTGGGGTGCTGGCAATTGGGGCATTGATCACGGGACTGGGACAAAACGTCCTTCTTACTTACTCATCCTTCGGGGGTTTTAACCTCATGGATGACGTGTTCATTTCGTTGATGTTCCTTGTCGCCCTCACGCGCCTCGCGAACCGCTTCAATGTCCCCGCCCTGCTGGCCGTCATCTGGATCATTGCCTGCATAATTGCTCTTTGGCGGACTAGTGACGAGAGCATCATCCCGGGAGATTCAGCCTTCTTCCTCTTCCGTCAGGTATGCATGCCGGTCCTGGTCATCGTCTGCGGCCTGGTGATGACCCGTCGGGAATGGCGGTGGATTCTTTTCGTGGTCCTTGCCATTGGAACACTGAATGCTGCCTACATCGGGTTGGAGGCTCTAGGCGTTCGTCTGGTGGATCCCACCCCATTTGCCGTCTTGAGTAAGACCGCGATTTATCCCAACGGCTTACCCGGCTACTACATGTCGTTCGACCTAAATGGTGAGCTGGCCGTCCGCGCAGGCGGCCTCTACCTCAATCCACCCACCACCGGCATCGCCACAGGGGCTGCTGCTGCATTGGCCTTCCATGCACTCCGCTTACGGGGGCGGATGCTCTTGGTTGTGGCCTTAGGACTGGCCACAGTTGCCACCATTAGCCGCGCCGGCATCCTCCTGATGTTGATCGCCATCGTAGGTCCCTTGCTCGCCCGCAAGATCCATCCCCTGCTTGCGCTTCCCTTGCTCGGCGTCCCGGTTCTCATGGCTGGCAACAACATCGCTGACTTGGGTAACTCGGACTCCCACGTCGATGGCCTGACCGTAGGCATTGAGCACGCATTTGAATCCTTGATAGGACGTGGGTTCGGCTACGTCGGGAACTTTGCCGGGAGGGCCGGTGAGCTGCAGGAAGCATCTGAAAGCCTTGCCGGGATTGCCTTCTCTGCAGCGGGCCTGGTTACCGTCGCCATCTACGCCGCGGCGCTATTTGTAGCCATCTTCGCCATACTCAGACAGCCTCGGAGGTGGGAGTTCTACCTCGCACTCGGAGCACTGGTCATCGCCATGTTGGCGGAGACTGCGGGCTCCATGAACGCCACTGTCCCGCTGTGGCTTCTGGTCGGTGCTGCATTCGGCGCCGGCAAGAAGGCCGTTGAGCCTGCGGCCACACAGGACCAACCTGAAAGCTCAGCAGCGGAAGCACCGTTGGTCAGACGACGCTGACCCCCTGAGGATTCTAGGAGCGCTGGCTAATTCTGGTCTTGAGGGTCAGCAGGACAAATTGAGTATTCCCCACCAGGTATCGTTTCAAGAGCCGGCGCGGTTCTTGAACAAATCTGTAGCACCATTCAAGACCCAGCTTCTGGATCCACAGAGGGGCTCGTTTCAGCCGCCCCGAGATCACGTCAAACGATCCGCCGACGCCGAAAGCCAGCCCGACGTTGAGTCGGTGCTTGTGCTCAAGGACGAAGTGTTCCTTCCTGGGACTGGGCAGTGCCAAAAAAAGGAGGTCCGGTCTGGCCGCGGCTATTTCCCTCACCACGTCCAGTTCATCCGCCGGGGTCCAATATCCGTCACGGAATCCCACCACATCCACGCCGCGGGTAGTGAATATCCCAGCCACAGCCTGCACCACATCGTGCCGGGCACCCAGCAGAAAAACGCGGTCGCCGCGCTCAGGGGCGGACTTGATGAGCTCCAAAAAGAGATCAATTCCGGAAACACGTTCCGGAGCTGGTGCTCCCAACAGGCGGCTTGCCCAGACAATCGACTGGCCATCGGCATTGCTGATGGCACTGGTCTCCACATATTCCCGGAGTCTCTGGTCTTCCAATGCTGCCAAAACAATGGAGGCATTCAGGTCTGCCCGCCAGTGCCCGCGTTCAGCGATGAGCCGATGGCACAGTTGAACGGATTCACTCATGGTCAAGGTATCAAGGGGCAGGTCGAAGACGCGCTTCCGCTGTCCTTCGTGAACCGCGTCCGTCAGTTGCTGCTCAGTCATCTCCGTGAATCCATTCCGAAAGTCGGGCGAGAGCCCTGCTCTGCTCGTACACCCTGTCGGTCCTCAGCTCAGTAATTCGTTTTTCAAACTCGGCCTGCCTGTGGGCCGCTTCCAGAACAGCGCTGGCATATCGTTCGGCCTCAGGTGAGACGGTCAACGCCGATTCACCAAAAAAATCCTTCAGCACGTCGGTGTCAGAAGTGACCAAAGCTTTGCCCGCGCACATGGCCTCATAGCCTGCCCGCTGCATGGTCTCTTCCTCGGTTGTCGGGGCCAGCAAAACATTGGCGTGACCCAGGAGCCTCAGATATTCATCCCGTGAGACGAATCCAGGGAAAACAGTGTTGGCCGGATTGCAGGCCTCAACGAAGTCCTTGGGTGCCCGGCCAGTGAAAACCCATGAAATATCAGTTGCGAGGTGCGTTGCGGCGGCGAGCTCATCGAGCGGCTCATCGTAGGAGTATGTGATGGGAACGAGCGCGTAGCTGCCGCGAACGAGATACGTCAGTGCCGGGTCTTCGAACGCTCCAAGGCTGTCGACATCCGGGTACGTCTCGATGAGGTCGTGAAGAACCAAAGCTTCAGCTCCTTGGTTCCGTACTTTGCCGGCCAATGATTCATTGGTGACGATCGCGAGATTCGATCCGCCCAGCAACCTGGCAACAAGATTGGTGGACCATTTCCACTTGGGATCGTGGAAGGTCCCGGTATGCAGGTCTCCGCAGATGCGCACGTTCTTTCCGACGGCGGCCCTCACCGCGAGAAGGGCAACAACCGGCGGTTGCATAACGATCACGGCAGACGGCTTTTGGCTACGTAGATACTTCCAGGTGGACGTCCACAGACGCAGATACCTCAGGGGCAGCGGCCCTGTTCCTCCACCGTCAGACCACTCACGGATGCCGAGAGTACGAGCGATTCCTTCACTTCTGCCATGGAAATCAATCCAGCTCACAAAAACCGGGGACTTCTCCCCCGCGGCGATGGCACCGGACGTGAGCGAGGTACTCATTGGCCTACTACCCCTATGCACTCAGCATTTCGGGCACGGCGGTGCCGGAGCTTCGTTTTCATAGATTTCTCCCCCATGAAATTGGCCGGCGTGGACAGATCATTTTTCCGGCCGACATACTGGACAACCGCGATCTGGTCCCCTTGGCAATTCTACGTTATTCGTGTCATTTTCTTCGGACCTATCAAATCACGTGAGCCAAACCCGCTGACTTCAATTCGGTGAGAAAGGCAATCGCTTGTTCCGTGATCTCTTCAGGCTCGATTCCGAATTCGTCCGCAACGCTGCGGACAATGTCCGGTTCGGCTCTTGGCGCATCAGCAGTCCCAAGAGCAAGCCATATGGCCCCAGCCGCTCCTTGAAGCGCCCGGGGCGAAAGCTCAGCGTCGATGTCACGGAGATCGAGTACGTAGACGGCGCCATCGCGAACTTCGAAAGCCACGTCCACAGGCCTATACCATTTGTTCATTTGGTCCCCATGTTCTTGAGAATACTGAGGGCAGCTGAGGGCAATGTCCTGATACCTCTGGCAAGCCTTCTCACACGGGCCGCGACGAGCCTGGAAGAATCCGATTCCGCCATGCCTGGATCCTTGCGAAGTTCGTCGTTACTGGGATAGATAGCCCGGAAGAACACCTTTATCTTGGACTTCCAGCCAGCCACAGTTATCGCATACAACCAGCTGCCGGTGGTGGCTTCCGAACTGGTTTGCCGGTTAATTTCCCAGCGTGACTGTTCCTGGGGCGTCAGATCATCGAACGTTCCGCCGACGCCCAACTCCCTCAACTCGCGTTCGAGGATGCTTCTAAAGCGCCCGACGTCGGCCAACAGGCTCAATGCCGCAGCCTGAGCGGGGACTTTGTCCGCTCGCAAGGCAGTCATAATCTCATCGTGTTGCCTGTGTTCTTCAACGTTGGGCGAGTTCCGGTGAAGGTGGAGAAGAGCGATCACAGCATTTGCTTCCCGGCTGGCGGTGTTGACCCTGACATTGGCTAACTCGACTTGCGTACGGGTCTCCCACAGAAGATCAAAGACTTCGCCCGCCGGTCCAAAGAAGCCAGGAAAGTAGCTGTGAACATCGATGTCGCTGGGCCATTTTTCATGGATGAGTGTTCTCGAGTGCGGTTCCAAAATGCTGGGAGAAAACCGCACATCGCGGTCGTTCCACCCATGCCGGGCCAGGATCTCGCAGAATTCGGACATCTTTGCGGGTTCCACCAAGATATCGGCGTCAGTGGAAATCTTGTGAGTGCGAAGTCCCAGTTTTTCTAGGAGCGGCCCCTTGATGGCCAGGACCCTCACCCCGTGCACGGTGGCAATCCGATCGACGAGGGCGTAGGCAAGAGGAGTAGCCACCGCCACAGGAAGCGTCACAGAAACTTCGTCAACGACGTCAGCATCCGGTTCCATCACTTAAGCTCGTCCCTTTCTGCTTGTCCGTGTTGACCGGAGGAACGCAAGACCCGGTACCAGCATTACGGCATATGCAACCGTTCCGGCTACGGCGGCACCAACGGCTCCCCATGGAGACAACAGCACCATTCCCACAACGCTGAAGCAAACCGCGGTCAGTGTGGCGAAAGCCCGGATACGGGCATGACCGGTCTTAACAAGAATTCCATTGACCAGGAAGCCCAGCCCTTTAGCCCATCCCCCCAGAGCCAAGATAGCCGCGGGTACTACAGCACCTTGGAATTCCTGCCCGAAGACCCACGGGATGATGAACCACAGCGTTCCAATGCACAGCAACACGCCGGCTGTCATGACCAAAGAACACCACTTGACGACCGTAACGAATTCAGCAGGTTTCCGCAGTCCGTTGCTGCCAGCCATGGCTGCATCCCGGAACGGCTTGGCTGCGACAGTAAAAAGCTCCGCTACCAGCAGGGCGATCGCATAGTACCCAAGTTGCTCAGCGCCGATAAGAGGCCGTAGGACAATCGGGTCCAGGTTAACCAGCAGCACTCCGCCAAGTCCGCCTATCACGGCCCAGTTGAGAGTTTTCAGGGGCCTGATGGTGGCCCTTCGCATGGTCCTGGCTGGTTCAAACGATCCAGCCCGGCGAACACTGACTGCGGCGAAGGAGAGATAGAGAAGTCCGAGTACCTGCGGGAGAATCAGTGTCACTACCGCGTTTTTCAGGGTGAGATGACCCGATATAAAGAGCCCCGCGGTCAACATCAGGCGGGATAGAGCCGTAACCCACTTCTCGATGGAAATCGCCAGGATCATGTTCCGGTTCAGGGCCATCCCGCGTTGGAGCACCGCGGCAGCAAAGATTACCGCCCCGGTTCCGAGCACCCACAACAACTCAGAGTGAAGAAAACCGGCTTGAGCAAATGCCAGCGCTGCGCAGAACGCCATGGCGAACGCACCCAGTATCACGGCAACCCAGACACCCAGTCGGAACCTTCGGAGCCAATAGTTGCCGTAGACGGCCAGTGAATCAGAGGCTCCCAGTCCTAGGATCGATGCGGCCACCACGATGATCGATTGGCTGGTTGCAAAGTCACCCTGACCAGAGGGACCCAGCGATCGAGTAAGAAGCGGAGCCACCAGCAACGAGCTTAGAGGCACGAGCACCGAGCCCAGTGCATTCATCACATGGTGCCGGCGCTTGACAGTTGCTAGAGCAACCATGATGGGGGACGGCTCACAAAAGCCGGGGTGGTCCGTGCAGCATGGCTTGCGTCGCCCACGGCCTGTTTGGCGAGTTCCACTATGCGTTGGGCAGAAGGGTGGCTTTCCCAGGAGAGCACGAACCGGTCAGCGTCGTACCATTTGAATTGGCCGGAGAACTTGTCCACGTAATCAAGGCCCACACACGGCACGCCTTGGCTAAGGGCGGCCACGCCCGCATGCATCCTCGCTGTGACCACCACGGTGGCCAAAGCCAACATGCCCTTGGCCTCTTGGGCATTCCGGGGGACGGCCGATATCAGCCTCTCACCGGACCGGCCTCGAACCATGGTTTCGGACAAGGCAATATCGCCCGGATCTTGCCGGACATCGTGCGCGAGGACGACGACAGAAAAACCGGCCCCCAACAATGCATTCGTGTAGGCCTTGAAACGTGAAGTGACCTCGTGGATACCCATCCCATTGAACGCCGCAAGGTGCGCATTGGGAACCACGATGGCTGTAGGTCCATCCTGCGCACTGACCCATGCGCCCAACTGTTCAACAGCCGGCGTCGATGCGGGCTTCATGTAGGCCGCGACATCCGGGAAGACATTCACTTTCCTTTGAAGCGCCTCGACTACCCGGGCCTGCGAATTCGTATCTCTTGCGGTCAACCGGACTCGTGGGTCCAGACGACGCAAGGCTGCCAAGGCATCTTGGCTGGCGTTGCGGCGAAAACTGAAATTGGCGAGTTCCGCGTTCCGGCCTTGGGCCGCAGCAACGTTGAGGAGGCTGACCCTCTGGGTGATGGATCGGATCCCATAGGCCCCATCGACGGAGTCGGCCCCCAGGACGACGATCCTTTGGGCGTCCGTCAGCGTCTTCAGTTTTCGTGCATTAACGTGCATCCGCCCGAGCCCAATGACATCGTCAAAGGTCTCCATTCCGACGACTCCCATTTCCGACCACGGTTCCGCCGAGCCGGGAGTCAGCAAATGTGGGGTTCCGGAGGCAGCCAGAATGCTGTCACGGCTCCCCTGAATCATTCCTTCATCACCGAAGGAGCCGTAACTCGCTGGAGAGAGGACCGCGGTGCGTGCCGGAGCCGTCTTGGCTGGTTTTTCCAACCCCAGCAACCGTCGTTGTGCGGTGACCAGGGTGGGCGCCGCTTGCCCGGCCACCAACCGGTTGAAGTTACCCAAGCCGTTTCCCCGTTTCTTGCCGCCCAGCGTGGTCTGCAGGCCAATTGTCATTGCGTGCCCCCATGGCTGATCGTCAGGTATTCGTCATTGCCCCATTTGTTGAACGGATAGAGGAACCCATCCACCGTGCCCACCAGATCGGATCGATGAGCCGTTTTGAAACATGCGCCCGCCGCGTCCGCGCTTCGGCACCCTGAGACAGAGTCCTCCGAGTTGGAGCGGTGATCACCCAGAAGCAGATACTGGCCTTGGTCGAGTCTGATGGGATCGAAACAACGGGGTGAAATTGCCTGCGATGAGCAATCAAATGCGGTGGCTTCGAAGGCCAGGTCCTTGAACACATACGGTTCGTTGATCGCCTCACCGTTGACCCTGACTTGTCCCCGATCCGAGCAGCATTCCACGGTATCCCCCGGCAAGCCCACGACACGCTTGACCAGAAATTCGGTGTTGCCCGGGCCAATGCCCGTTAGATCGCCGAACCAGCCGACAGCTGTCCGCAGCGCTCCGTGTTCCGGCGAAGATCCCCAACTGGCCGGTTTACGGAAAACCACCACATCCCCGCGTTGCGGTTCGGAGAAGAAGTACGCCGTACGGTTCACCAGAACACGGTCACCAATCTCCAATGTCTGCTCCATGGACGCTGATGGAACGTGATAAATCTTCACTAGGAAGCCTTGAATCAGCGCTACGACAATCAAGGAGAAAAGCACGTGGATCCATGGCGAGCGAAGTAGCCGTCGACGACGAGTAGCTACCTTCACTGATTCAGGGCTCAAGGAGCTGGCACCGAAACACGGACAACCAGGCCAGCATCCACCAGGGCATCAAAGACTCCAACGACAGCTCGGTTGAGCGACTGTTCCGGCGGCGATCCAAACCTGTGATCCACCTCTGATGCAAGGGATTCGAAATCGAAGCCTTCGCACAGCAGCCTCCAGACCAAAGGGCCAACACCGTCAAGGACGTGGACCACGCGGTCAGCGTCCAGGATGGCTGTCTGGCCGTCGGCTTCCACCGCATCCATGACCGGCGCCGGTACGAAGCGTTCTGCCGCGAAGGGATTCCGGACCCCGGAAGAGTCAGAGGGAAGAACCGCAACCCAAGCCTCCGGTACCGACCGCCGCATGAGCTTTGAAATGACAGGAAGGACCTGCACTGCGTCTGTGTAAGTCAATCGCTGGATTGCTCCGCACCGATCCACATGCTTGGCGATGGTTTGAAGCGGTTTGTCTAGATCAGCCAGATAGCTGGCCTCCGGTACCAGCGCGGCAAGCGCCTCACAAAGACCCACGTCTGTTACGTCGGCTTTGGCGATTATTTCCTGAACGCGCGAAAGAAGCACCAAACCAGCTAGTTGCAGAGGCCTGGCCGGGAGCCCCTTGAGCTCCAGGTCAGAAGGTGCCACCTGCGCCTTGTAGATTTCGCCGGGCTGGATCACCGATAACGGCTTGCGGTACGGATGGACTGTGCCGTCGAGGTCTATTCCCACAGTTTCATCGGTGACATAGCCGTACACCGCGCCGAGCTCTCGGGCCAAGGTTGTCTTGCCCCTGCCGGATGGACCGATGAAGGCCAGGACGTGTCCGGAATCATCCGCGATTCCGGCTGCATGCAACATAAGAAGGGTGCCCCGTTGGGCTTCAATGGCAGCCAAGGTTGTGTGGGTCGACAACTCAGCCACCGAGCCCGCAAATCCATCCTGATCAGGAAAGGGCCATAGCAACTCCGATATGTCATTCTCCGTACCCTGAATCACGGCTTCGCGTCCAACCTCAGCATCCTTCCATGGCTCTTGAAGTTGCTTGGCCAAATTCATATCAAAAGCATGTCCGGCAAGATCAAGGCGGATCCTTACCAAGCCACCCAAGGCATTCACCAGCATGTCACTGGTCTGCATGTATCCACCCCAAATTCATCGGCCCGGCGTACTGGAAGAATTCAAGCACCAGGCCCGGAACGATCATATTTCAGACAATCCGGACATGCGAAAACGCGTAAGCCAAATGGCCCACGCGTTTTCGCATGAAATGTACCGGAGTGTGAACTAGAGCAGACCGGCCCCGACAGGTACGGAAATGCTTCCGCTGCCCGTAATAGTTCTTGTGCCGAGGTTCACGGAAATAGTCACGGGGAACGTGGCAAGAGCGCTGATGGCAAGGAGATCGCTGGTGCCAGCAAGACCGAAAACAATCGGGAGTGACAGGCTGCCGTCGCTGGCAATTGTCACGGTTTGCGTGCCGGTCCACGTCGTGATCGGGAAACCGTATGGCGTACCGATAATCGGAGTGGTCTGGTAAGTCGTGGTCCTCTGACCGGCGCTTGTCACGACTCCGTCGTAGGAGTAGACACCGAAGCCGCGAGCACGTCCTAGAGGAAGGTTGATGCCCAAGGGACGCGCAACGGTTACGGTGACTGTGGCGGTTTGGGAAACTGCACCAGGGCCATTGGTGTAGGTGACCGTCGTCGGGACAGTAACCAAGGCCTGAGCGGTGAGCGTGCCGCCACCGTCAAGCAGGTTGAGGCTGAGGAGGCTGGTCGAGGAGGCCGAGAAGGCCACGCTCAGCGTGTTCACGGACGCTACAGCGGCCGGAGCAGCCACGGCGGCGGCGATAACGGGCACGGACCAGGCGGCGCCCTTGACGACTGCGCGGCGGGAGTGCGGCTTGGAAACGGTAACTTCGTCGCTCATTGCTCTTCTTTCAACTCGGAATGAAAACCATCGGTTGGAATCCAGCACATGCCGAGTTCCCCCATCAGGAATAGACATTACCCACGCCTTTTTGGCTGAAAGCGACAGATTCACCCCTTGCGGGAACTTTGTCGCTGAACGGTTCAAGGTCTGCGCGAAACGTCCTCTGCCGTTACCGGTACGTGGCGCTCAGGACGCTGCAGCCTCACTCCCACGGCGTTCCCGGAGGTCCCGCGGCCCGCAGCCATACAGCTCATCCAAGGCCCTGCGCAGGGCAGCCGTTGTCCCGAAGCCGGTCTGCTCGGCGATTTGCTGGACGCTGAGAACGTCATAGCGCGCATCCGTGAGCAGCGTCCGCGCCAGCCTGCCGCGCTGCCTGCGGATCTCCGCAGCGATGGAATTTCCCACTTCCGCGAACGCGGCCTGGACCCGCCGCAGCGACGACTGGACGGCCTTGGCCACAGCTTCGGGGTTCAGCTCCCGATCAGCACAGCGCTGGGCAATGACCGCCATGGCCTGGTCGCGGAGCACTGAGGTCAATGACGTGGAATTCCAGGAAACACCGCAATGATCGAGCAGGAGGCTGCCCGTGAGTTCCAGGAGGATCTGCTCCGTGGCATAGAGCTCAATGGCTGAACCGTGCCGGGCGGGTTGGTTCAGAATTGCCCCGATAAAGGCCTCAGCAGCATCATCGAGCCGTGAGCGGACGGGGGTGATGGTGACGCTGTCCAGCGCGTGCGGGACGAAGGTCTCCGCCGCACTTCTCTGGATCCTGATTCGTTTGGCGTCCGCTTCGCCGATGAACGGAGACGGCAATCCCCTGCCGCCGGGGACCACAACAACCGACTGGCTGGCGGGAAGCTGCGCCCCTGAAAGGGGGTCCCGAATGAGTCCGGACGCTACGAAATAAATGTCCACAGTGTCGTCTAAACCGACATCGAGGGCGTTGAAATCCCCGGAAAGCGAACTGATAGTCAACTCGCCGAACACGCATTCTGCATGCCGCTGAAGACCCTGTTGATCCTGCGCGAAGTACACCGCTCCCATTTGGAGAAAGTCAGTATCCTGCATTTTTCATAAACCCCCCATCCCACCGTAAGGTGGGTATCCCCTTTAGGTCAGCACGTTACGATACTTACAACGCAGTGCAAGAACTGCGTTCTTTTTGTGTCGACGTGTCGACGCCACACTGCATCAGGGGGACAATTTCATGGAGCTCACGGACTATTGGAAGGTCCTGCGGGCGCACTGGATTTCAGTGATTGCCATTACCGTGTTGGGTGGAATAGTCGCTTTCGGCTGGACTTTGACTCAAACCAAGGTCTTCAGCGCCGATGCCAGCGGCATCATTTCAGTGGGTGTCAATAAGGATCTGGGAACGGCCATGGCCGGTGAGAGCTACTCCAAATCCCGGGCAAAGTCCTACCTTGACGTCGCCAAATCACGGTCAGTGGCAGAAACCGTTATCCAGGACCTCAAGCTCCAAGGAACCTCCCCTGAGCAGCTGATCAGCCGGATCTCCGCCCAGAATCCGCAGGACACCGCCACCCTGAAATTCTCCGCGCAAGCCAGCAGCCCGGAAGGTGCACGCGACCTCGCAGAGGCGTGGGTCAGGGGCGTCGCAAAGCAGGTTGCCGAGCTTGAAAAGGGCAGCAACAGCAGCGAAACCTCCATTGTCAGCTTCCGCTCGCTGGATGCTGCACAGCTTCCCACTACCCCGACCTCCCCCAACACCAGGCTCGCGTTGATGATTGGCGTAGTTGCCGGCTTGCTGCTGGCAATCGGGTACGCACTGCTCAGGAACATCTTTGACCGCCGGGTCCGTTCCGCGGTCCAGCTGGAAGCCGAAACCGGCGTCGCCGTTATTGGAACCGTCCCGTTCCACAACAACTTCGACGGCGTCAACCGCCTCGTGATGTCCCGCGGTGGCAACGATCTTGAGAACAAAAACCACCAGGACTACGCCGTAGCCGAAGCCATCCGCGAGCTCCGGACCAACCTCCAGTTCATGGACGTTGACGAGCCGCCCCGAATCATCGTTGTCACTTCCGCACTTCCGGGTGAAGGAAAAACCACGGTAGTGGCCAACCTGGCCCAAACCATCGCAGCCTCCGGCCAGCGCGTCGTTGTGGTGGACGGCGACCTCAGACGCCCCACCGTTGCCAAGACCTTCGGACTGTTGACCAACGTAGGCCTCACCGATGTCCTCATCGGCAGGGCCACGCTCAACGACGTCCTGCAGCCATGGGGCGAAAGTGGCGATCTCTTTGTGCTCGGTGCCGGCTCAGTACCCCCGAACCCCAGCGAACTTCTGGGTTCCAACGTCATGCGGACGCTGCTGGAAGACATCGCCAAACACGCGATCGTCCTGGTGGACGCCCCGCCGCTGTTGCCGGTGACGGACGCAGCAATCCTTACTGCCCGCACGGACGGAGCCCTGGTGGTCAGCCGCGCAGGCAAAACCACCTACGACCAACTCAAGCGTGCACTGCAGAACCTCGAACGAGTCAAGGGCAGGCCCTTGGGTCTGATCATCAACGGCGTTTCGCGCAAATCCTCCAAGGGCGAGGACTACGGGTACCAGTACTACACGTACTACAACCGCAAGGACACCGGCGAGGAAGCTGCAAAGGCCAATCACGTTCCAGCAGCTGAGTCCACTCCAGTGGCTGCCACGGAGCAGGTCCAACTCACCGACCAGCGTCGTGGCCGCCGCCGCGAAAGTACCAACGCCCTGTGAGCGTGACCGGCCAAGGTGCCCAGCCGCCGTCGTCCATTCTGACCGTCTGCACCGGCAACATTTGCCGGTCACCGCTGGCCGGGCAACTGATCCGTACGCGGCTCCAGGACCTCGGAGTGACCACCTTCGAGGTAGTCAGCGCCGGCCTGCATGCGGCCGTTGGGGCACCCATGGAGCCCTTTCCCGCCGCCCTGTCCAGGGAGTACGGCGGCAACCCGGAGGGCTCTGTGGGCCGGCAGATCTCTGCCGAAATGGTTGACGCCGCCGCCCTGGTGCTGACCATGACCCGAAAGCAGCGGGACGAGCTGGTGAAGAAATATCCCGGCGCCGCGCAGCGCGCGTTCACCATGGCCGAGTTCGCCCGCTCGGCAGCGAACCTCCCGGCGGGCGAAGGCACGGCAGCTCCTGCCGCCGCCAGCTGGGCGTCAGTGACCGGCGCAGCGACAAACACACCCCTGGCCGGCTTAGTCAGCCGTGCTGCAGCGGTCCGGTCAACGGCCGGCTTGCGGGACGAGGACGACATTCCCGATCCCATCAACGCCACCGAAGCTGTGCACCGCGACGTCGCCCGACGCATCGCCGGCCACAGCAACGAGGTCGCGGAAATCCTGCGCAAACACCTCTAGGCGGCAAGTCTTTTCATCAACCAGAGGCCCACCAAGGCCCCGGCGGTGTTCGCCACGACATCCGAGATCGCCGTCACCCGGCCCGGAATCACCAGCTGCACCGTTTCGATCAACGCCGATGACCCGACGGCGAGCAGCCCCGTTGTCCACCAGGTCCACAGCCTGGGCCCAAGAAGGCGCACAAACGCTCCGAACGGGATGAACAGGACAATGTTGGCAGCAAACTCCACGCCCACTGCAGCGGTTTCGAGTGGCAGGCCCAGCAGCGAAAGCCAACCGGCGATGACCCCCACGAACCCCGTCACGGTGCTGGCTTCACGCGCCGGGAGGAAAACCACCAAGGCCAACGCCACCAGATATACGCCGAACGAGGCCTGGATCCACCGATGGGCGATCTTCGGGTAAACCACCACCAACCTCCTCCGGATCGCGCGTGCCTGCAGCCATCAACTATAGGTCCTGCCCCTGCCCCCAGGGTTTCCTCCGGCCTGTCCTGCTCTCCGCGGGCGTTTTCGGCGTATGCTCTCCTCAGCGCAGGCAAGACGCGTTGTTCGCTTTTGGTGGGGCCACTTTCTAAGGCAGGGGTTCAGTGGCAGGAGTGAAGCACGGGGTTCTTCCGATGCGCTCGACAGCACGGCACGGATGGCTACTTTTCCTGGTGCCCGTAATGCTGTGCCTGGTGTTGCTGGCCGTCGGATTGGCAAGCGGATCAGGAACGACGACGGCGCAACTCGCCGGTGACCTGGCGATCCTTCTCGCTGCACTCGCCGCGCTGACCACCCACACGCTCGCGGCCCGTCGCCGGAAGGACAACTCCGCTGGCCGCTGGTTCATCGTGGCCGGTCTGGCCGCCTGGAGCGCCGGGCAAAGTGTGTGGACCATCAACGGCATCGCCCTGGACCACCAGTATCCCTTCCCGTCGTTCGCGGATATCGGCTTTGTTTGGTACGCCCTGCCCACCTCCATTGGCCTGGTCCTCCTCTTGAGGGGCCAGGGGCTGCGCTTGCCCCTTCGCCGCACCATCCTGGATGCCGGGGTGGTGGCCAGCTCCACCTTCTTCATCGCCTGGAGTTCCGTTCTGGGGCCATTGGCGTCAGCCACGGACCAGGATGCCTTCTCCCGAATAACCCAGATGGCGTACCCCATCGCGGACGTCCTCATGGTCTCCGTGGTCATCGTCCTGACCATGCGAGCGGCCCGCGGACGCCGGCTGCCGTGGCTGAGCATGGCCCTCGGTTTCTGGATCCTGGCCATCACCGACCTGACATATATGAGCCTCACCCTCCAGGGCATCACCGGGGTTACAGGTTCCCCCTTGGCCTTGGGCTGGGTGCTGGCCTTCCTGCTGGTAGGGCTCAGCCCCCTGCTCCCCGAAGCGGACAGCACGCGGAAGGACGGGCGGGCCTACGCCGCAGCACTTGAGCTGCTCCCCTACGTGCCCGTCTTCAGTGCGGTGTTCTTCTCCCGCACGCGTCCCATTGGCGAGGACCCCATCCTGCTGGTCACCGGGCTGGTGGTAGTGGTCTTCGTGATTGTGCGACAGGTGCTGATCGTCGTCGAAAATGTGACGCTGACCCGCGATCTCGAATCGAAAGTGGCAGAACGTACTGCCCAGCTGGAAGGACTCGGGGCGATCGTCAACTCCTCCGGCGACGCCATCATTGGCGAAACACCGGAGGGCGTCATCACCAGTTGGAACCCCGGAGCCGAACGCATCTACGGATATCCGGCGTCGGAAGCAATCGGCAGGAAGGGTGACTTCTTTGTTCCGGCCAACCTGCTGGAAAAAGAACGCCAAGCCTTGGAATCCACTGCCCGGAGCGGCGAAGTGCAGAACTACGAAACCGAGCGGAAGCGTGGTGACGGTGCCACCATCCCCGTCTCGGTGACCCTGTCCCCCGTCCGCAGCGAGAACGGAATCCGCGGCGTCGCCACCATCTCCCGCGACATTACCGAACGCCGGGCTGCCGAAGTTGAACTGCTGGCGGCACGTGAAGCAGCCTTGGAAGCCAGCAGGCTCAAGTCCGAGTTCCTGGCCACCATGAGCCATGAGATCCGGACTCCCCTCAACGCCGTCATCGGGCTGACCTCCCTCATGATGGACACGCCCCTCAGCGAGGGTCAGCGGCAGTACGCCCAAGGAGTCAAGGGCGCCGGCGAAGTCCTGCTGACGCTGATCAACGACATCCTGGACTTCTCCAAACTGGAGGCCGGGAAAGTGGATCTGGACGTCAACGCCTTCGATCCCCGGGCCCTGGTGGACGAGGTGGCCGGGTTGGTTGCAGAGGCAGCCCAGGGAAAGAACCTGGAACTCATCTCCTACTGCCACCCTGATGTCCCGGAACGCCTGATGGGCGATGCCGGCCGTATCCGGCAGATCCTCCTGAACCTGTCCTCCAATGCCGTCAAATTCACCCCCGCCGGCGAGGTCGAAATCCAGATCTCCGTGGTCAGCCGCGATTCGGACAACGCGTCCCTGAGGTTCGAAGTCCGGGACACGGGCATTGGAATCAGCGCCGCGGACCATCACCGGCTCTTCGAATCGTTCGCCCAGGCAGATGCCTCCACCACCCGCCGCTACGGAGGCACCGGGCTGGGGCTGGCGATCTCCCGGCGGCTCACCGAGGTCATGGGTGGCAGGATCGGTCTGGAAAGCGCACCGGGCTCGGGCAGCAAATTCTGGTTTGTCCTTGAACTTCCCATCGGTCCGGCGCCAACGGACACAGGAACCTTGCCCGCCACACTGGCCGGCCGCAGGGTCCTGGTGGTGGACGACAACGCCACCAACCGTTTGGTGCTGGAAAAGCAGCTCGCCAGTTGGGGCATGGAGCCGGTAGCCGTTGCCGATGCCGCCTCCGCCATGGACGAGTACCGCACAGCCGTGTTAACACACCACCCTTATGACATTGCCGTGGTGGACATGTGCATGCCCGACACCGACGGCTTGGAACTGGCACGCCAAATCAAGGACGAAAACGACGGCGCCGGGTCGCCGGGAATCATCCTGCTGACCTCCACCATGCAAGTGGAAAGGGGCGACCTCCTCAGCGCAGGGATCCGCGAATACCTCACCAAACCCGTGCGAAGCTCAGAGTTCTACAACCGGCTCCTGCGCCTGATGGCCACCCGGATTCCGGGTTCCCCTGCACAGCCGGTGCAAGTGGAGGCAGTTGCGTTGACAGAGCCGGTCCCGCGCCTGGGCAAACTCCTGGTGGCAGAGGACAACGAGGTCAACCAGTTGGTGGCCCGCGGCATGGCGAACAGGCTGGGCTACGACGTTGAGATCGTGGACGACGGCGCCAAAGCAGTGACCGCAGCCCTCTCCGGAAAGTACGCAGCCGTGCTCATGGACTGCCACATGCCGGTCATGGACGGATTTGATGCCACCCGGGCCATCCGGGCCAGGAACGGTCACGCGGCCCGGATTCCCATCATCGCCATGACCGCTGGAGCCTTGAACGAGGACCGCGAGCGCTGCTTCGCCGCGGGCATGGACGACTACATCAGCAAGCCCGTGGACCTCGCCAAGCTCGCTGCCGTGCTGACGCGCTGGGTTCCGGAACAAGAGCAAACGTCGACGGCGGTGGGCGGCTTTGCGCCCGGAGCTGCGGTGGGCGTCGCGCAGGTGCCGGCGGCAGCATCGGCGTCGAACGTTGGCGTTGACGGCGTTGGTGTTGACGGTGACGTCCTTGCTGGCGCCGCTGTTCTTGACGCCGTGGTCCTTGACGCCGACAGACTGCAGATCCTCCGCGAGCTCGGTCCCGCCGACGGTCTGGGCCTCTTGCCCGAGGCAGTCCGGGCCTTTCGACAGGACTCCCAAACCACCATGGAAGCCCTGCGTACCGCACTGGGCGCCGGGCAAGCGTCCGCCGTCGAAGCGGCCGCCCACAAACTCGCCGGCGCAGCCTCCAACATCGGAGCCGCCGGCGCCGCAGCACTCTGCAAGGATCTGGAACGGCTGGGCCGCGAGGCAGTGCCGGACCTGGCATCGCTCGGCATACCGGTGCTGACGCGGTTGCAGTCAGAACTCGAGCAGGTGGACGTTGCCCTCGAACGCACTCTCCAAGGAGCTTCATGAAAGTCCTGATCGCCGACGACGACCAGATCTCCCGGATGATCACCAAGGCCGCCGTCGAGCAGTCCGGCCATGAGTGCATCGTGGCGGAGGATGGCGACTCGGCCTGGCAGCTGTACCAGGAGCACGGCCCCGAAGCCGTAGTTACGGACCTCATGATGCCCGGCCTCAACGGCCTGGACCTCTGCCGCGCCATCCGTGCATCCGAGGCGGACGGCTACACGTACCTCATCCTGGTGACCTCACACGGTTCCCGGAAGGATGTGCTGGCAGGCATGGAGGCCGGTGCGGACGACTACGTCACCAAGCCCTTGGACCCGTTCAGCCTTCACATCAGGCTCCTGGCTGCCCAGCGGATCACTTCCTTGCACGCAGACCTTGCCCGCTACCGATCGGCACTGACCGAGCAAGCGCGCACGGACCCCCTCACCAAGCTGCGCAACCGCCTGAAACTCACGGAGGACCTGGGCCTCCTGCACAGCCTCGACGATCACGATTACTGCCTTGCGATGGTGGACGTGGACAACTTCAAGAGCTACAACGACATCTACGGGCACCAGGCCGGTGATGCCGCGCTGGTGGCGATCGCAACAACCCTTGCCCGCGAAGTCCGGAAAGCCGACGCCGTCTACCGCTTTGGTGGCGAGGAGTTCCTCCTGGTCCTCTACGACCAGTCCCCGGCAACCGCCGCGGCCGTCATGGAACGTGTCCGGTCCACCGTCCATGCCCTGAGGATCGAGCATTCCGGGGATCCAGACGGTGTCCTGACCATCAGCGCCGGAGTCTCGGCCTTCACGGACGGGCACCGGGCGGGCAGCGAGCAACTCCTGCGTGAAGCCGATCTTGCCCTCTACGCGGCGAAGGCCTCCGGCCGAAACCGGGTGACTCTGGCCGATGCCCTCGCGGAATGAACGGACAGGGATGGTAGCTGGGTGACGATGGCCTTATGGCGTGGTCCTCGTCAATAGTCAGCATGTTCCTGTCTGTATGGTGTTGTTCTGGTTGATGTTGCCGGTTCCGGGTGCGATGTAAATATTCCCGGCTGCACACGCCCTGTTGTTCGTGGCTACGACGTTCGTGATCGGGCCGTGGCCGTCAAAGTCGCCGATGTGGATAGCGTCGTAGCTGCCGTCGGGGAACGCGTGACCGGCTTTCAGGTCGTGGATGTAGTTACCAGTCAAGCTCACCCCGTTGACCGCGCCGGTACCTTCGTCGTAGTACCCGGTGCGGATACCGTACGGCGCCCCATAGAACTCGTTGTCGGCGATTTTCACGTTGTAGATGGAGTGGTTGCCAACGGCAAGTTGCATACTGTTACCCCGGTGTCCGCCCCGGACTTTGTTCCCAATGTAATTAATGTCGTGGGTGGTTCCGTTGATGGTGTGGGCCACAAGGCCGTCGTCGCCGTCGGTTCCAACGCGCTGATCGATGGTGTTGCTGATGACGTCGCCGAACGATGAGTCCAGGACATGGATGCCGTCGAGCTGGTCGTACTTACCGCTCGTCGCGACGATGGTGGTGCTGTTCTTCACGCAGAACCTGGTGGTCGCCACCGCGACAATCGAGTAAGTGAAGGGGTTCCTGACGTGCACTCCGTCCACGAGGTTGTTGAAGCCGCCCCGGATATCAACGACATACTCGTCCAGGCGTTCGCCCATGTTGATGCTCACTGGGAGGGTATTTCCTGAATGGTCCGCTGTGAGGTTCGTGATCGTGGTGTTCGTCGCGCTGTTGGTGGTGACGATGGGATAGCCACCTGACGGTCCCTTTGTGGACAGGAAGTTGGGTCCCGCTTTGAGAACCGTGCCGGGACCTGCGCCCTGAAGTTTGACGTTGTTCGCCATCCGGAGTTTGCCGTTGATGATGTAGATTCCCGCTACGAGTTTCACTACCCCGCCGCCAGCTGCCCCTGCTGCGTTGATGCGGCTCTGTATGGCGCTCGTATCGTCCCCGGTGTCGTTGACGGTGGTGGAGACGTTGTAGGCCGTGGTTGCGCTGCTGCCCGTCGCGCCGCTCTTCGTGCATACCGCCGCCTCATTGGTGGCTGTGGCCGCAGCTGATGCCGTCGCCGTGGCGGGTGTCGCAGGAACCCCGGTCAGTGCGAGTGACACGGCTGCGGCAGCAACTGCAAAAACGGACCGCCGCCGTCGTGGTTTCGCCCAGGTGCGGCGTATGGACGGTCCCAAACCAATGTCAACAGTTTCCACTGCAATCCCCTATGTGCCAGGTCGCTCGGTCCGCGCCGTTGGCAGGAGTCTATGTTTGACACGCATTCTGGGGAAAACCTGCTGCATTGACCTGTGGATAAGTTCCGCCCGTCGGTGCCGGGCCAACAACCGGCGTACTGACCATCAACGCAGGCATTCCAAGCCTTCATTCCTGCGGCGGTAGGTTCTTGCCATACTCAGCATGTTCCTGTCTGAACGGTGTTGTTCTGGGTCATGTTGCCGGGGCCGGGTGCGACGTGGACATTCCCTGCTGCACACGCCCTGTTGTTGGTGGCAACCACGTTCGTGATCGGGCCCTGGCCGTCAAAGTCGCCGATGTGGATGGCGTCGTAGCTGCCGTCGAAGAATATGTGACCGACTTCGAGGTCGTGGATGTAGTTACCGCTCAGGGTCACGCCGTTGACCGCGCCGGTCCCGTCGTCGTAGTACCCGGTGCGGATACCGTACGGCGCCCCATAGAACTCGTTGTCGGCGATTTTCAGGTTGTAGATGGAGTGGTTACCGACGGCAAGTTGCATACTGCTGCCCCGGTGTCCGCCCCGGACTTTGTTCCCGATGTAGTTGATGTCGTGGGTTGTTCCGTTGATGGTGTGGGCCACAAGGCCGTCGTCGCCGTCGGTTCCAATGCGCTGGTCAATGGTATTGCCGATGACGTCGCCGAACGATGAGTCCAGGACATGGATGCCATCGAGCTGGTTGTACTTGCCGCTTGTCGCGACGATGGTGGAGCTGTTCTTCACGCAGAACCTGGTGGTACCGACGGCGACGATGGAGTAAGTGAAGGGGTTTCGGACGTGCACTCCGTCCACGAGGTTGTTGGAGCCGCCCCGGATATCAACAACATACTCGTCCAGGCGCCCCCTCAGGTTGACGCTGGCCGGGAGGGTATTTCCTGAATGGTCCGCCGTGAGATCAGTGATCGTGGTGTTCGTCGCGCTGTTGGTCGTCACGATGGGGTAGCCACCCGACGGGCCCTTTGTGGACAGGAACCTGGGGCCGGCCTTGAGAACAGTGCCGGGACCTGCGCCCTGCAGTTTGACGTTGTTCGCCATCCGGAGTTTGCCGTTGATGATGTAGGTTCCGGCTACGAGTTTGACGACACCGCCCCCGGCTGCCCCTGCGGCGTTGATGCGGTTCTGTATGGCGCTTGTGTCGTCCGTTGCATCGTTTACGGTGGTGGAGACGTTGTAGGCCGTGGTCGCACTGCTGCCCGTCGCACCGCTCTTCGTGCATGCTGCCGCCGCATTCGTGGCCGTGGATGTTGCTGATGCAGAAGGTGCCTGGCCGGGGGTTGCCGGCGGCATGTTCTCAGCCGGAGCAGTAGAGAACCCGCCCAAGGTCAGCAACGCGGCGGCGGCAGCAACCACCAAAGCTGACCACCGCCGTCGTAGCTTCGCCCAAGCGCGGCGTAGCGACTGTCCCGAGTCGTTCTCGGCTATTCCCACTGCGATCCCCCAGGTGCCAGGACGCACCGTCGGCGTCGTCGGCTGGAGTCTACATTTGGGCGCACGTACCGGAAAAACGCTGGGCGTTGACTTGTGGATAGGGTCCGCGGAGTCGTCATGCGGCATTCTGGGTGGGCCCCGGCACAAAGTAGGTTTCCGGTTTCCGTGGAATCTCCCCGCCAGGGAAAAGGGCGTCGGACTGTGTAGCGTACTCTCTGATCCGCCCACGTTTGGCGTCCAGTCCCGTATCCCAGGTCCACGGAACAAACCCCATTTTCGACAAATGCGGCTGGTCCGGAGCTGTCGTCAGGTCATAGGGAAAGTCTGAGTACATCACCACGTTGTCCGGATGCCCCTTACCTACCTCGCGGGTGATCAGATGGTCCACGTGCCTTCCTACTCCTGCGGGGCAGAAGAGCAGCTCGGCTTGCGTTTGCGCCATGAGCCCGGCAACATCGCCCCGGAGTTGGCGGATGAGCGCCTGATCGCCCCTGGCGATCCTGCCCAAGGCGATGTCGAACCGGTAGGTGGCGTAGCGGTGGTTGAGCTCCGGCAGAAGCCTGTCCCAAGCACTGCTCCCCAGCATCGGTGGCTTGCGGCGGCGTCGAAACAGCGCATCCACTTCGCCAAGATGAATGGATTGAACTCCCATGCCAGCCAGTACGGCGCGGTCTTCCGACTGCCTGGCTTGGTAGAGCTCCGCAGCGTCGGGCACGGCACATTGGCGCAGAAAGGACCGGGTGGCCCGCGTGTGCGGTGCCGGCCCTGACTCTGTGAAAAGAGTAGCGACGATGATCTCGCGTCCCTGTGCTTCGGCTTCCATGAGAGCGCCGCAGGACAGCACTGCGTCGTCCAAGTGGGGTGAGAGGAACAGCCAAGGCGCATCCCCTGCCATGGAACGTTCAACTCTGGATTGCACGTGCATTCAAGCCCTTTCAGGGTGACGGGCTTTCGACCGCCGGGTTGGAGGTTTCTTTAATTCCTTGACTGCCGTTTTATAAGCGTGTGCCTGCATGTCAGCGAGCGCATCCCAGTTGTAACCGGCGGCGAACGTCCGTCCTTGCGCAGCAACGTCCGCCAGATCTGCCTGCGGGTACCGGCGGGCGATCTCGTCTCCCAGCGCCTGGGCGTCGAAGGCCTCAACCACCCATCCTGTGCCCGGCAGAATGATCTCCCTCAGGCATGGGATATCGAAGGCAATAACCGGAGTGCCCGCTGCTAGGGCGTCAATGGCCACCAAGCCGAATGTCTCGTGCCGGGAAGGCACCACCAGAAGCCGGGCTTCGCTGAGCGCTTGGAACTTCCTGTCCCCGGACAGCCACCCGAGCATCTGCACGCGCCCGGAAAGGCCGGCGTCCCGGATGGCCTTGCGCAATCGATCCTCGTCCGGACCGGCGCCGGCGATCAGCAGGTTCCCGTCAACCCTGCCGCAGGCGTGCGCCCAGGCTTCCAAGAGCAGATCCAAGCCCTTGTGCCCGTACTCCAGACGCCCGATGAAGAGGACATCCTTCCCCACGAGGGGCTCGCTGTTCCAGACGGCGGGATCCACACCGTTGCCGATCACGTCAACATGAAGGTCCGGGTTGAGCGCCTTCAAGCGGTCGCCGATTCCCTGCGAAACCGAGATGAGGCGTCGGTGCTTCCGGACACCCAGCCGCTCAATCCAATGCATTGGGAGTTTGTACTGCCGTGCCTTATCCCTGGCATGAAGCCACTGCACAACTCCGATCGTGGGTCGCTTGGTCCACAGGGGGGCGGCCATGGTGGAAAAGGGAGCGAAGAAATCCTCCACCACCAACTCAACAGTTGACCGGCGCTTACGTACTTCCACAGGCAGCCAGGCAATGTACGCCAGCAACCTGGTCAAACGGTTGCCGCCCTTTCCGAAGCCGATGGGTACATAGTGCACGCCGTCCTCCACCCGTTCCTGCCAACCGGGATACCGTGTGGTCAAAACCGTCACACTGAAGCCAAGGGCAGCCAACCGCCTGTTGATCTCATGGGTCCTTACTGAACCCCCGCCCGCCCCGGGCATGCGTGGATCTTCAAAGCCCAAATGGAGAACTTTCATTGTTACCGTTCCGTCCCGTAGTCCTTGTAGGGCACCCCAACGTTGGCCGTAGCCGCTGCCTCCAAAGCAACGGGATCCACGTACCAAATGGTGGTCTCGCCGTTGGTGGGACCAAGTGTGGTGACCATGGGAGTTGCATGGTCCTTCAACCAGGCCAGCATGGTGGGGTTGGCGTAACCATAGCCCTGGCTGGTGGGCTTGGATTGGGTGAGGATGTAGCTCACCCCTTGCTCTTTCATCAGCGGCGCCGATGGCCAAATGCCGAACCGGGGATCATGCATGTACGCGAAGTGCCCGGTGCTGTTGGTGACACTGATCCGTGCATCGGCAGGCAGGTTGGCCCGCACCCAGTCGTTGGCCCTGACAAAGCCGTTGTCCACTGTCAGCGCGGTCCGGAGTCCCAAAACTACGGTCAACACCACATAGATCACGCTGACGATGGCAAGTGCATTGCGGCCCTTGGGGTACCTCTCCCGGAGTTCCACCACCGCCAGGACCGAACAAATTACTCCGAACACCATGACGCCGTACCCGTACTGTTCCTCAAACGTCCCGAAGACGGCGCTGTAAGCACCGGCGGCGCCCAGTGCCAGGCCTCCCAGCCCAATGAGTCGCCGCCCGGCATGATGGCTGAAACACAGCAGCAAGCCCACCACTGGGCACAAGCCCAGCAGGATGTAACTGGTAGCGAAGTGTCCGCTCTGCTCAATGAGCCGCGAGACCAGGCTCGGTGAGCCCTCGGAGGTGAAGCCTGTGCTCTTCTCTACACCTGACATGCGCAGCAGCCCGTTGCTCTTGGCCCACACCCAACTGGGAAAGTGACCGTGGCCGGCCACGACAATCAGGTAGATCACATAGGGCACGAAGCCCAAGCCGGCAACAACGAGTCCCTTTCGCCACTGGAGTGTTTTCTTCCACACGATGGCCGCAAGTACGGGGGCTACGGTGCTGATGAAGAAGAAGTCCTTGCACAGGATGGAGTAGCCAAGAAGTAGTCCGGCCGTTGCCAGCCGCAGAAACGAACGCATTTTGCTCTTTGGCTGCCGATGGTCCACCAGAAGCAGCAATCCTGCCAGCCCCGGCACCATGGCCGAGGTCTCCAGGAACGCATGGCTGTTGTTCCTCAGGATGAATGGTTCGAAGGCTAAGAGCACGGCAGCGAGCCACGCGGCGGTGGGAGTGGACAGCTTGCGCACCAGCAGGAAACCAAGGCCAACGGTCAGGGCACCCATCATGCCGTTGAGCCAGCGCAGTTGGAGCGTCACCTCGATGATCTCGCCGGTAATTCCGAAAACCTTGATGACCCCGGCCTCCAGCAGGAAGTACCCCGGTGGGTGGAGGAAGAACGGCCCATCAGGCAAGGTTGGGAATTCTCCGGCGCTGACGGATTCACCGAGCCGGACATACAGCATCTCGTCCACCCACAGTTCGAAGCCCCGCTCAAGGCCAAGCGCGCGGACACCGAAGGCGGCGGCAACAACCACAATGAATGCGGTCAGGTTGCCCGAAAGCGCCCGTGCGACCCAACTGGCCCAGAGGCTCGTTGAAGGTGCTTGAGGCTTGACCCGGCGGCCGATGGTTTGGCCGGATGTGCCGGCCCGGCGTCGTCGTGAAATTTTGAAGTCGTTTCTGTGCGGCAGCAGCCCCCGTTGATGGGCGAGAACCATGAGGCCGCTGACAGTGGCCAGGGCCAGCCACACCAAGGGCTGGATCTGGGCGGTCACAGCGAGCGCCACTATCAAGGCGCCGGCCAGAAGCAGGAACGGGCCGGCGCCCCGGCCGGGGTGAGCCGCAATGAGGACCGGGCGTGCCAGGAGAGCCAGCACACCACCGGCCATGACGGCTCCCACTGCGGAGCCCACAGCCATGCCGGTGACTGCATTGACTTGCCAGCCAACCCACAGGCCACCCACCACCAACACACACGCGCAGGCCAAGCCAATCTGGCATCGGCGATAGGCCCGCAAAGCAAGCAGGACCGTGGACAGAACCATGAGGACCGCGTACCCCAGGCCGGAAGCAGCCAACCAGGGCAGGAGCCCCAAGGAGCCGTGGTACTTCTGGGGAACAATGAATCCGGCCATCAACGGCGGGGCTGTAGCGATGATGGCGAAGGCCACCACGGCAAGTTGCCCGAATGAGGCAAAGGCTGCACCCAGGACCTCACCTGCTTTGGCGCCGGGCGTGCGCAGCAACGGGAAGGCCACCAATGCGGTTCCGGCTGCCACATAGACCGGCCCTTTGGCGATGGTCGCAAGCGCCTGGAAGCCCGCGGCATCGGCCGAGCCGCCGGCCAGGAAGCCGACCACCACGACGTCGACGCCCACCAACACAGAGACGACGCCGAGAACGGAGGCGATGTCACTGGTTTCGGCCCATCTCCACTTCTCCAGCAGAACCCGCGGACGCCACCGCAGGTCCCGGTAGAAGGACCACGGCACCACCAGGGGCGCAAGGCATCCCACGACGAAGCCCAAGACCGCTCCCCCCGCGCCCCAGGCCATGGCGATCACCACGACGCTGAAGATGAGTCTGAGGAGAACCTCACCAACGGTGGAGATTGCGTACCAACTGAAACGGAGTTCACCCTGCAACCACCCCGCGGGTGCATTCGCCATGAAGATGACAAAGGCTGCAAGCGCCACCACTGCGGCCAGGCCGGGGTCCGCGAGCGCGAGCGTCACGCTGCCTGAGATCGCTGCCGCGGCAAGTCCCGCCAGGCAGGAAACGAAGACCGAGAACGCAACGCCATTACGGCGTTCCTCGGAGCCTGCCGGGTGAACGGCAACAACGTGGGACAAAGGAAGCGGGACCAAGGCATTGGCCACGATTCCCACAACCCCCAGGATCATGGCCGCTGCGGCGAACATGGTGTAGTCCGCGGTGTCCAGCTTGGTGGCCATGAGCAGGGTGCAGGCGTAACTCATGACGCCCACAACCCCTGCAGACACGGCAAGGAAGCCGCTGTTCGCGGCAATTCCCGGGTCTTTGTCCGACGCCCTGCGGTTTGCCCTGGGCCTTTCCTGTACATCAAGAGTCATTGTTTTCTGGGATGGATCCATGGATGTACGCCCGTTACTGGCCGTCAAAGGCGTCGGCGGGAGTGAAGGCGCTCCCGGGACCGGCCAGCAAAGCAGTGCGTCCGGCGGAACGGGCTTCTGCAGACGTCACGCCAATTCTTTGCATGGCCGCGAAGGCCTCGAACTCGTCCCGTCCCTTCATCAGGACAGCGAGGTGTCCGTCCTCGGTGACAGCAACTTCGTCCGTCCTGTGGAGGATGGACTGAAGATCGACACCCTCGGGTTGCTCGAAGCGCACCAGGGTGGACAGGTCCGAGTGGCATGAACGAGGGTCCCCGCCATCACGCCGGATCTTTTCCTCTTCCAACAGGGCTCCAGTGAGCAGTCTGGTGCTACGGTCCCAGGTGAAACAGCGCGCCCATTCCCGGCAATCCACCGAAACGTCCAGCGCCGCGTCGGGCTCACTCATGGCCACCAGCGCCTCAACCAGCGCCACTCCGAATTCCTTGGGGGTGTCCACCAGCCAGCCGGTCCTGCCGTCCACTACCGAATCCCGTATCCCGGGAACCCGCAGGGCAAGGCAGGGAACTCCCCACGCAGCGGCCTCGATCACCGAGCAGCCCCAGCCTTCCGAGGCCGAGGTGGAGGCCGTCAGCCAGGCCCGGCTCAACAATCTGTCCCGGACGTCATTGGGCTGGTAGCCGTGGAAGGTTACTGCGTGGTCCAGGCCAAGGTCCATCACCAACTGCTGCAGCCTGGCACGCTCGGGACCGTCCCCCACAATGTCCATCCTCAGGTTCTGAATGCTGCGCGCCGCCACAGCGAACTGGCCCACCAGCAGGTCCAGCCTTTTGTGCGGCACCAAGCGGCTGACGACGGCGACGGTCGGTTCCGGCGCTCGATCGGCAACGGCATCCGGAATGTCGATGGTGCCGTTGGGCACCACATGGACAGGACCTGAAAACCCGAGCTTCCGCAGTTCCAGACGGGTGGAGGGCGAGACCGCAACGATGGACCGCTGCCCGTACACTGCTTTGGCTCCCGGGCTTTCCAGGAACCGGCCAACGGCAGCCAGGGGCGGTGAGAACCTGGTGCGGAATTGCTCCTGGTGGACATGGTGTATCACCTGGATGATCGGCAGTTCCCGGGGAAGGAACAACGGCGAAAAGAACGGTATCCCGTTCTGGCAATCCACCACGGCATCAAATTGGCCGCCGCTCCGCAGAAGGCGGAGCGCGGCGTGTCCATAGATGGACAGGGCTCCGCCTCCCCGCAGGATACGGATGCCATCGATGACGTCCTCCGGCGCCTGGCCGTCGTCGCGACCTGTAAACCAGGTGACCTGGACGCCGTTCTGCACCCACCTCCTGGAAATCTCATGGATGTACTGCTCAGCGCCCCCGGCCTGCGAGTGCTGGACATCGCGCCAGTTGAGGACCAGCACGTGCTTTCCTGCGAGGAGGTCGGGAGAATTCAACGCGGTGAGGCCGGACGTCATGGGGTTGCCCGCTGAAGTTGGATCACCGAGGCAAAACTGGCTACCCCATCCTGGAAGGGGCGGAACGTTGATGCTGCCCCATCAGTCCATGCCACGGGAAGTTCGACAATGCTGGCGTTGTTGTCCTGCAGGCGCAGCAGAAGCTCAACGTCGAAGGCGAACCCGGTACTGCGGCACTGCACCATCGCTGCGGTGAGGGCATCCCGTTCAAAGAACTTGAATCCGCACTGGGTATCCCGGATGCCCTTGACCTTTGATTTGGTCAGCGCGCGGAAGGCAGTGCCTCCCACCCGGCGTCCAAGGTGTTGGGGCCGGACCAGGGTTGAGCCGGGTGCGTGGCGGGAAGCGATCACCGCTGCTGCGCCATCGGAGAGGTGCGCCATGGTCTCGGTGAGGGTTTCCAAGGGTGTGGCGAGGTCGGCGTCGAAAAAGCCAGTGAACCTGGACGTTCCGCTGAGTAAGCCGCGGCGGACTGCGGCGCCCTTCCCCTTACGGGAGCACCCCACCACGGAAATGGGTACGGCGTCTCCCTCTTCCTGGGAGATCCGGCGGACCACTGCGGCGGTTTCATCAACGCTGCCGTTGTCCACCACGACGATCCGCGACGACCACGGCTGTCCGGCCAGGAAATCGACGGTCTGTTTCAGGGTGTCCGGGATCCTCGCGGCCTCGTTGTAGGCAGGAATGACTACCTCAAGGTCCACGCTCGAGCGGCGCAATGAGTCTGAATGTCGGCGTGCTTGAAGACTCCCTCTCTTGCCTATGTGCACACTGTGCTGTTGAAGAAGGACCATCTGAACCTCCATATATCCGGGTACGGCACAAAAACGTGCTCGCAATATAAGCAGTGGGGGCACCCCGGAAGTCATGACGCCAATCCCAGCCGTAGTGCTCCAAGTCATAAGCCACTCTCAATACCGGAAACCGTGCCCGGCGCTCTGAGCGAAATTGCTGGTTCGTTGTCCGGGCCCGTCTATAGAGTGGCCACATGAGCCACACATCTTCGGTCCCTGCCGCTGCTCCGGAATCCACAGCAGTGCCTCCTGTCGCCAAGCGGATCCCCACACGCCGTGAACACCACGGTGACGTTTTCGTGGACAACTACGAGTGGCTCAGGGACAAGGAATCCGCCGAAGTGGTGGACCTCCTGAAGGCAGAGAACGCCTACCAGGAAGCTGTTACCGCGCACCAGGAGCCCTTACGTGAGGCCATGTTCCAGGAGATCAAGGGCCGTACCCAGGAAACGGATCTCTCCGTGCCCAGCCGCAAGGACGGCTGGTGGTACTACAGCCGTTCGGTGGAAGGCAAGGAGTACAACATCCAGTGCCGCGTCCTGGCTTCGAACACCGGAGACCCCGTAGCTGACTGGACACCCCCGTCCGTGGAGCCCGGCGTGGAAATCGACGGCGAGCAGATCCTCCTGGACGGCAACATCGAAGCTGAGGGCCAACCGTTCTTCAGCGTCGGCGGTGCTGCGGTGACGGTGGACGGCAACCTTTACGCCTACGCCGTGGACAACTCAGGCGATGAACGGTTCACCCTGAGGATCAAGGACCTGCGGACAGGCGAACTGCTCCCCGACGTCATTGAGGACATTTTTTACGGGGTGGCCTTCTCCCCCGACGGCACCCGCCTTTTCTACACAGTGGTGGATGATTCATGGCGGCCATACCAGGTCAAGGCCCACGTTCTCGGTACGCCTGTGGCCGAGGACGAGGTTCTCTACCAGGAGGACGACGTCGCCATGTGGCTGGGCTTCGATCTCTCCGCGGACCGCCGCCACCTGGTGCTCAGCATCGGATGCTCGGAGTTCAGCGAGACGCGGCTGCTCCGCTTCGCCGATTACGACGCCGGCCTCAGCACCGTGATCTCCCGCGACCACCACCTTCTGTACGAGGCCGAGCCCTTCGTCCTGGACGGGAAGGAAACCCTCCTCCTGACCCACAACAAGGACGCCATCAACTCGATGGTCAGCTTGGTGGACCCGGCCGAGCTCAGCAAGCCGCTGGCAGAGCAGGACTGGCGTACCGTCGTCGAACATTCCGACGACGTCCGCGTCAACGGCGCCGGCGTGACGTCCACGCATCTGGTGCTGTCCGTCCGCAAGGACACCATTGAACGGGTCCAGGTGCTGCCACTGGCCGGGCTTGGCACCGGGGCCCAGGGCCGCCCGGTGGAGCCGGCCTTCGACGAGGAGCTCTACACCGCCGGGGTGGCCGGTTCCGACTACGAGGCCCCCGTGATCCGGATGGGATACACGTCCTACTTCACGCCGTCGCGCGTCTACGATTTTGTCCTTCCCACCTCCGAACTGCCCGCGGGCCGGCTCCTCCTCCGCAAGGAAAGCCCTGTCCTGGGCGGCTACTCCGCGCAGGACTACGTCGCCACGCGCGAATGGGCAATCGCCGACGACGGCACCCGGGTCCCGCTGTCAGTGCTGCGTCACGCCTCGGTCCGGCAGGATGGCAGGAACGCCGGGCTGGTGTACGGCTATGGCTCCTACGAAATGAGCATGGATCCGGGCTTCGGGGTGGCCCGGCTGTCCCTTCTTGACCGCGGCATCATCATGGTGATCGCCCACATCCGTGGCGGCGGCGAACTTGGCCGCCGATGGTACGAGGACGGCAAGAAGCTCACCAAGAAGAACACCTTCACCGACTTCATCGCCGCAACGGATTGGCTGGCCGGGTCGGGCTGGGTTGACCCGTCGCGCATCGCAGCGATGGGTGGGTCTGCCGGCGGATTGCTCATGGGCGCCGTGGCGAACATGGCTCCGGAAAAATACGCTGCAGTGGTAGCGCAGGTGCCCTTCGTGGATGCCCTGACCACCATCCTTGATCCCGAGCTTCCCCTGTCCGCCCTGGAATGGGAGGAGTGGGGCAACCCGATCACGGATCCCGAGGCCTACGCCTACATGAAGTCCTACACTCCGTACGAGAATGTGGCCGCTGCGGCCTATCCCAAGATCGCTGCGGTGACATCCTTCAATGACACCCGTGTGCTGTACGTCGAGCCTGCCAAGTGGGTCCAGGCGCTGCGCTCAGTGTCCACGGGTTCGGAACCAATCATCATGAAGATCGAAATGGACGGCGGGCACGGCGGAGCCTCGGGCAGGTACGTGCAGTGGCGTGAGCGGGCCTGGGACTATGCGTTCGTGGCCGACTCCGTGGGAGCCACCGAACTCCTGCCTGGCGCCGGCCTGAGGTAGGAGTTTGTCCTCTTAGGCTCGGCGGGCCCGGAGCAGCGCGAAGTATCCCGGGATCAGGTCCGGGGTGGACGGGCTGCTCAGCGGACGCGTCTCAATGCTCGTGGCGCCCTCCTCGACCAGGGTCCAGTCCGCCGTCGGGAAGGCCTTGCTCCGCTGGGCCGCCCCGAACCGGCCAGGCATTGGCAGCCCCCGAATGGCCCACTCCAAAGGGCCAGGGATAAATTTGCGGGTGGCCCCAAGGTGGCTGACGTAATCCACCGGAGTGCCGGGGAAGTTGGTTTCGGCCAGGAAGACGCCGCCGCGGGTCCCGACGACGGGCAACAGGTTCGCAGCGAACGCAGAGCGGCCGTTTCGGTCCAGAACGTGCAGGACCCCACGGATGAAGACGTTCGCATCCCCGGTCCAGCCCGCTGCTTCCAAGGCCGTTGCCACCGTTAGTGCGGCGTCAGGTGCCGTCATGTCGCACACGGCGTAGGACGCCGTCGGGATTCCCGCTGATTCCTGCCGCGCCCGCTCGACGGCGTTCGCGGAGTAGTCAAGCCCCAGCGCATGCGGGAAGTGGCCTGCCAGCAGACGGGTGAGGCTGCCATTGCCGCATCCGACGTCCACCACAGGCAAAGAACGGTCCAGCTGCGCCAGTTTGGGGAGGTAGCCGTTGAGTTCGTGGTCGCTGCCAGAATCCCACAAGACATCGCCCGTGGCACCGGTGGAACCAATATCGCCCCAGAACCGATCCCAGGCAGTGCGGGGATCCTTGGGGGCGGCGGAAGAGAGCCTGATGAGGCGGGGAATCAGCAGGTACTTCTGCAGCGCGCTAAACATCCTCCAAATATAAGTGGCGCTAGGCCTCCACCAGCCACTCCAACGCCTCTGTTTCAGAGGTGAAGAACTTGGTGGGGCACGGGGGCTTCATGATCCCGAGGAAAAAGTTGGCAATGACCCTGTCCACCGGCGAAGAGCCCCAGAGCGCGATCCGGTTTGCCTGGCATGGTTTGGCAAAGACCGAGCGGGCACCGCGGGTCACATCATCGGTGGTGGCCATGTCCACGATCATCGGATGGCGGTCTTCCCCGCAGAGCTCGTTCACCCGGTCCATGGCCCGCTGGGCATCGGATTCCTGGATCCGGGCTCCGCGGGGCCACGTCAGGCGAAGGATGCCCGGTTCCTCAAGCTCAAGGTCGAACGATACGTTCTGGTGATCCTGCGGTGTTGCTGGGTGGTCCACAGTGCTCCTTGCATATTGATCCTGCTGCAAGGGAGGCGGGCGATGCTCCCCTGCTGACATCCTCAAGGCTGTCGAATCCCAAGGGCAATGTAAAGGTATGGACCAGGACTCATCAGGCACAATGGACGCACAGGCACCTTTGTCCGCAAAGCCGCTGATAGTGTGTTGGCACATCGTGAAACACCGCGAATGAAACGTTGGAACGGAAGGGGCTCAGTGGGCGAGACCGTTGCCGACGTACAGCATGCCCGCTCCGCCGTAGTGGCGGATTCAGACAAGGACCGTTTGGCCGCGACAACGGCCGCCCTTGCCGAAGCGGGATTCAACGTTTCCCATGCCCCGGATGCGGCAGCCCTGGCCGCCCATCTCCAGCACACCACCCCATCGGTAGTGGTGGCTGAGAGCCCGCTGGCCCACGGACTGCGCAACCCCGGGGTTCCCATACTGCTGATCCTTGCCCCGCAGGAATCCCTGGACTTCCAGGAAGTGGAATCCTGGCGCGTGACGGACTACGTCGTCAGTCCCATCCGATCCGGAGAACTGGTCCACCGCGTTGAAACGCTGATCGGCCTGGCCGCCGAGCGCTCACGCTCCCGCAGCGAGATTGAAGCCTTGCGCGAAAGCCTCAGGAACGTCTCCTCGGCCATCCGGGAAACCAACGATCCCCAGTTGATAGCTGACCACGTGGTGAGTGGATTCGGGGAGGCTCTGGACGTGGACCACGTCTGGTTCGCTACTTTCCGCGATGAACGCGTTCCCAGCATTCGTGCACAGTGGAACCGCCCCGGTCTTTCGATGCTTCCGGCAAGGCTGGGCGAGAGCGAAAACGCCATTGCCGAGGCAGCCAACAGATTGTGGGCCGACGCGGACGTGCTGGCGGTCGAGGACCACCGCGAAGACCCGGACTCCGGCATTGCCAAGGCTCTGCGTGAATGGTCCGGCGAGCTGAAGCCCGTGTCCACGGTCCTGCTCCCCGTGGGTGAGGGCGCGTCCGCTATGGGCATCATCCTGCTCTCCACCGTCCAGGAACGCCATGAGTGGACCCGCCCCGAGATCGCGCTGATGCAGCACGTAGCCGGAAACGTGGCGCACGGGCTCATCCAAGGCCACCTCATCAGCGCCCAACAGCGGGTCCTGCACCAGCTGCGGCAGCTGGACAAGGCAAAGACCGATTTCCTCGCAACGGTCAACCATGAACTCCGGACACCCTTGACCTCCATCACCGCTTACCTGGACATGATCCAGGACGGATCCGGCGGGCCGGTTCCTGACGGAATCAGGAAGATGCTTGAAGTCATCGCCCGGAACTCCACCCGGCTCCGGCGGCTCATTGAGGACATGCTCACGGTGTCCATGCAGGATGGCAGCAACCTGGACCTCAAGCCGGTGGACATCGCCAAACTCCTCCAGGTGGTGGTGGCTACCCTCCGGCCACTGGCCGAATCCCGCCATGTCTCCTTGTCCTTTACCGAGGGGACGGACGACATCGAAGTCACAGCTGACGAGGCCAAGCTGGAACAGGTTTTTACCAACATCGTTGCCAACGCCATCAAGTTCACCCCCGAGGGTGGCCGGGTGGGCATCACCAGTTCGGTCTCGGACTCCGAAGGCGGCGGACTGGCGCTGGTGGAGGTCGCGGACAACGGCCTGGGCATCCCCGAGCACGATCTTCCCCACATCTTCACCCGCTTCTACCGGGCCTCCAATGCTACGTCCGCGGCAGTCCCCGGCAGTGGCCTGGGACTGGCGATAGCGCACGACATCATCAGCCGGCACATGGGCCGCATGTTCCTGGATTCCACCCTGGGGTCCGGAACCACGGTGTCCGTGGAGCTGCCCGTGGGCGGTCCGTAATCACCCGCCCCGCGCTGTGACAGCCCTGTCAACGCGGGGCCGGCGCTAGTGCGCTGTGGTCACTAATGCTCGACATACTGCTAAACAAAAACTGATGCCCCGGGCAGCAGCCCGGGGCATCAATTGACGTTATTTGGCCTTGAGAGGCTCTCCCCCAATGTTTAGTTTGGCCACCAACCGATGCTTGTTGTGCTCGTCTTGGTGGTGGTGATGCTGTTCGGCCACCAGCCGATTGCCGTGCTGTCCTGCGAAGGCTCGGCATTAGCCGGGGCAGCGAATCCCGTTACTGCCAGAACCGCCGCCATGAGCAGGGTTGCCGCAAATTTTTTCATCCGCTATGCCCTTTCGTACTGATGCGAATTTGTTGTCTGTGACTTGAATAAAGTCACGCTGCAAACTATACGAGCTTTTCTTCCGCAATGACATGGATAATGGGCACATGCAAAGTCCGCACCTCGCCTCCCACCTCGTTGCCGGTCTCACGGCACGCGCCAAATGGAAGGAACGGGACTTCGACGAGGCCTACCGCCTTGCCGGAGACGCTGCAGGGCTGGCCACCATCGCCGGAGATGACGAGTCCTGGTGGAACATGCGGTATCTGCAGGCAGAGTGCCTCCGCGACCAGGGCCGGATCGATGAATACCTCAACGTCGCCCTGGAACTGAACGACCACGCCCTGACCGCGTCCTCGCCCGAGCTTGGAGCCAAGGCAGGAACCATGGTTGCCGTGGCTTTCCAAGGGTTGGGCAGGCTCCCCGAAGCGGCCACCATGGCTGCTGATGCGGCGAAACTCGCGGCCAGGGATCCCGAATTGCTGTACGTCCAAATCCTGGCCCAGCGTGCCCTGATCGCGGCGTTGGCCGAGAGCCGGCTCCTGGACGATGCCTGGCGCGAATCCCTGGTTCTGGAAACCCTGCTGACCGACGACGTCGATGAAGACACCGCCGGCAAGGGCTACTGGGTGATCGGCAATGTGGCATTCCTGGTCAATCGCGTTGCCGACGGCGGCCGATATCACGACCTCGCGGCCGAAAGGCTGTCGCCGTCCAAAGACGTTGATTTGTGGGCTCGATTCAACCGGGCTTCAGCGGAAATGCGCCTTCAGGCCAAACTCAGTGACGCCGCAACCCTTCGCTGCATTGAAAGGGCTGAGCTGGCAACGGACATTGTGGGCGGCTCCGAGCGGGACCACCTGGAAATGTCGCTGGTCCGCGCCCACTGGTATTTCCTTGGCGGCGATATTCTGCAGGCCATCGCCATCCTTGAACCCTTGTGCGCCCGGTCTTCCATTCTGGCAACGCAAACCTCGGCGGAAGCACATTTCCTTTTGGCAAAGACACTGCTCGCCTCCGGTCGACGGGAGGATGCGTTGGCTGCGTTCGAGGAAGCCGCCACTTTGTTCGAGCAGGCAGCGTTGCCTGACCGCAGCGCGGCCGTCAGGGAGTACCGTCGTCATAGCGACGAGCAACGAGGCGGGCCACACGGGGAGTGAGCATGTCCGAAGGAAAGATGTACTCCGGCAACGACCCGCGCCTGGGACTCCTCCTGGAAGGCATCGTCAAGCTGGCAGCCGGTGACCTCCACACGAGGATCGAAGTCTCAAACGCACGCGACGAAATCGACGCCGTGATCATGGGTACCAACCTCCTGGCTGAGGACCTGCAGATCGTTTACGAGGAACTGGAGCAGCGGGTCCAGGCGCGCACCCGGCAGCTCAACGAAGCCCACTTGGCGATGCAGCACATGGCCATGACGGATCCCCTGACCGGCTTGAACAACCGATCAGCTTTTGCCACGGCGCTTAGCGAAGCACAGGCACGCGGTGTTGAGAGCGGCCTCAAAGCAGCCATCCTCCTCCTGGATATGGACGGCTTCAAAACAATCAACGACTCCCTGGGGCACACCATTGGGGACAAGGTCCTGGAAACGGTGGCCACCAGGATCACCGGGGCCGTCCGCGAGCAGGACATGGTGGCCCGCATGGGCGGGGACGAGTTCGCCGTGCTTATTCCCGACGTCACCCCGGCCGCAGCGGCATCCATTGGCAACCGGATCCTCGCTGCCGTCATAGGCCCCATGGAGATTGAAGGGCAACACCTGCGTTGTGGGGCCAGCATGGGCCTGCGGATGGCGGACCCCGGGCACCGCGCCGAGGAATTGATGATGGAAGCGGACATCGCCATGTACGAGTCCAAGGCTGACGGTCGCGGCAAACTCAAGGTGTTCGAGCCAGCCATGCTGCATGCCCGGCAGATGCGGAACCAGTTGGTGGGTGAGCTCAAAGAGGCAATCACCGGCTCGCAACTGGTGCTGTTCTACCAGCCCATCATCCGGCTTGATACCCGCGAAATCGAAGGTGTGGAAGCGTTGGTCCGCTGGAACCACCCCACCCGTGGGCTCATCATGCCGGACGAGTTCATTCCCATTGCCGAGGAAACGGGAATGATTTCCGACCTGGGCGGCTGGGTGCTCCGCACCGCCGTCGAGCAATTGAAGCAATGGCGTACCGACCCCCTCACGGCGGGTCACAACTTCAGCATGCGCATCAACGTTTCAGCGGCGGACCTGCAGCGGCTGGAGTTCATCGAAGACGTCCGCGAGGCCTTGGCGTCGGCTGGTCTGGACCCGTCGCTGCTGGTCCTGGAGCTTACCGAGAGCGCCGTCATCCAAGGCAACGACCTTGACCGCTACACGCTCAACAGCCTGCGCCGGCTGGGGGTGGGATTGGAAATCGACGATTTCGGCACCGGTTACTCCTCCATCAGCTACCTGCGCCAGCTCCCAGTGGATACGGTCAAAGTGGACCGGACCCTGCTCTCGGCGCTGGGCAGCGACCCGTCCCAGCCCGCGCTGCTGGCCGCCGTGCTGCAGTTGATCCGCGCCTGTGGCCTCGCTGCAGTGTGGGAAGGCGTAGAGACTGCCGACCAGGCCGAGTATCTCCTCAGCATCGGGTGCACCAGCGGCCAGGGGTACTACTTCAGCCGGCCCTTGCCCGAGGCGCAGCTGACCGAGCAGCTGAAGCACCACAAGACCTGGCCCGTCAGTTGATGGTCCGGGTCCAGGGGTGGTGCCGGGTGCGCCATTCGGAGTCGAGAATCGCGTAGATATTTTCCGTTGCCCACTGGCCCTTGTAATGCCAGTTATCCACCAGGGTGGCTTCAAGCCGCATGCCCAGGCGCGTGGCAATTCCGGCCGATCCTTCGTTGAGGGCGTCCAGTTTGGCGTCAACCCGGTGGAATGACAGCGTTTCGAAGGCAAGCCGCAGGACCGCCTCCGCTGCCTCTGTGGCGAAGCCGTGGCCCTGGGCATCCGGGTGGAGAATCCAGCCAACCTCGGCTTGTCCGGTCCCTTCGAGCCATTTCAGCACTACCTCGCCAAGGAGGCCAGGCTGGTCCTTCCGCTCGATGGCCAGGCACACCCAGTCGCCTTCCTGCTTGAACTCGAAGTTCGCGTAGCGGCCCAGGACTTCCATGGCCTTGGTCTTGCTCAGTTCGTTGCGGAAAAGGAAGCGGGCCGTTTCGGGAAGGGACTGGTAGCCGTGGAATCTCTCAAGGTCCTCGGCGTCGAAACGGCGCAGAATGAGTCGGTCTGTGATGATGGGGAGCTCAATTTCGGGCATGTCTTCGAGGCTACTAGGTGGGAGCAGATACTGGTCCAGTCTTGACACGTGGCGCGATCTGGGATTACCTAATGAACATTCGGTAAATAAAGCTGGAGGCAATGACGCATGGTTGAAACAACCCTCTCCGGTGCTTCGCACCACATCCTGACGAACGACTACGCGTCCGAATGGATGGGCATCGAGGTCCTCAAGCTCGACGACGGCCACGCCACCATCCGCATGCACCTCCGCCAGGAAATGCTCAACGGATTCGGAATGGCCCACGGCGGAATGATCTTCGCCTTCGGTGACACAGCCTTCGCCCTGGCCTGCAACCCGGCCAACCCCACGCCCCAGCAAGCCGCCAACATCACGGTGGCGTCCGGCGTCGACATCAACTTCATCAAGCCGGCATTCCAAGGCCAGGTGATCACCGCCGTCGCAAACCGCCGCGCGAGCACCGGCCGAAGCGGCCTCTACGACATCCAGATCTATGCGGCCTCGCCCGACGCCCCCTCCAACACCGACACCCAGCCCGGGGAGCTCATTGCCGAGTTCCGTGGCCGCAGCCGCACCATCTCCAAGAAGTAGGAAAATCCCATGACGCAGAACACCGTGGCCGCACCCGCAGCTTCCCCCACCAAGGCAACTGACGCCGTGCTGGACCGTGAAGAGACCATCTCCCGCGACGAACTCGAGGCCCTCCAACTCACCCGCCTCCAGCACGCCGTGGCCTACGCCTACGATCGCGTGCCGTTGTACAAGCGCAAGTTCGACGACGCCGGCGTGCACCCTACCGACCTCCGCGAACTCAGCGACCTCGGCAAGTTCCCTTACACCACCAAGGAAGACCTGCGCCTGGAATACCCGTTCGGGATGTTCGCCGTCCCGCAGGACCAGGTAGCACGCATCCACGCCAGCTCCGGCACCACCGGCCGCCCCACCGTGGTTGGCTACACCAAGCAGGACCTCGCCAACTGGGCAACATTGGTGGCACGCTCCTTCCGCGCTTCCGGAGTCCGCCCCGGCATGAAGGTCCACAACGCCTACGGCTACGGGCTCTTCACCGGCGGCCTCGGAGCGCACGCCGGCGCTGAAGCGCTGGGCTGCACCGTCATCCCCATGTCCGGCGGCCAGACCGAACGCCAGATCCAGCTCATCCAGGACTTCAAACCGGACGCCATCCTGGCCACGCCCACCTACCTGCTGACCATCGCCGACGCCATGGCAAAACAAGGCATCGACCCCACATCCACTTCACTCAAATACGCTGTTCTCGGCGCCGAACCGTGGACCGAGGAAATGCGCCACGAGCTCGAAGTCACCATGAACATCAAGGCCTCCGACATCTACGGACTCTCCGAGGTCATGGGGCCGGGCGTCGCCGGCGAAGCTGTTGAAACGCAGGACGGCTGCCACATCTGGGAAGACCACTTCCGGCCCGAAATCATCGACCCCTTCGATCACTCCACAGTCCTGGGCGACGGCGAACCCGGCGAGCTCGTCTTCACGTCCCTCACCAAGGAAGCGCTCCCGATCATCCGGTACCGCACCAAGGACCTCACCCGCCTGCTCCCGGGCACCGCGCGCCCGGCACACCGCCGCATGGGCCGCATCACGGGCCGCAGCGACGACATGATCATCCTGCGCGGCGTGAACCTGTTCCCGTCCCAGATCGAGGAAATCGCCCTCCGCATCCCCGAACTCAGCCCGCACTTCCAGCTCGAAATCACCCGCCCCGAGGGCAAGCGCATGGATTCGCTGACGGTCCGGATCGAGCGGCGTGAGGCAGTGTCCCCCGAGTCAAGCACGACGGCGGCCCACACCTTGCGGGAGCAGATCAAGATTCATGTCGGGTCATCGTGCGTAGTAGACGTGGTGGAGCCGGGCTCCCTTGAGCGGTCCAACGGGAAGCTCCGCCGCATCTACGACCTGCGCCCCAAGGGCTGACCATCCCTGAGATCGTGAGAAAATGCCAGCATGCCTACTGAGACCACCACCAAGCGCGGACGGCCCGGTTACGACCAGCAGTCGGTGCTCCGCATCGCCGTCGACGTCTTCAACCGCCACGGGTACGACGCAACGTCCATGGGCATCCTGGCTGAAAACCTCGGGATCTCGAAGTCAGCCATTTACCACCACGTGCCGTCCAAGGGCGATCTGCTGAAGCTCGCCCTGGACCACGCGTTGGGCGGCCTGGAAGCCATTCTCGAGGAACCCTCGGCTACCTCCGGACCAGCAGATGCGCGCCTGGAGTTCGTCCTGCGGCAAACCATCGCCGTGCTGGTGGATCGCCTCCCGTTCGTGACCCTGCTGCTGCGGTTGCGTGGAAACACGGAGATCGAGCGCGATGCCCTGGAACGGCGCCGTGCGTTCGACCACAAGGTAGCTGCCCTGATTTCCGCCGCCCGCGAGGACGGGTCCCTGCGCCAGGACATCGATCCCCGCACTGTCACGCGCCTGTTGTTCGGCACCATCAACTCGATCGTGGAGTGGTACAAGCCCGGCGGCTCGCTGTCGCCGGAGAAGCTGGCAGACGACGTCATCACCATGGCCTTCGAGGGCCTCCACACGGCCTCCTGACGGCCGCCCACGCTTGGGCGTGACCCTCTTCCACATCCCCCGGGCTTGGGCGTGACCCTCTTCCACATCCCCCGGGCTTGGGCGTGACCCTCTTCCACATCCCCCGGGCTTGAACCAAACCCTCTTCCACATCCCCCACGCTTGGGCGTGACCCTCTTCCACATCCCCCACGCTTGGGCGTGACCCTCTTCCACATCCCCCGGGCTTGGGCGTGACCCTCTTCCACATCCCCCGGGCTTGGGCGTGACCCTCTTCCACATCCCCCGGGCTTGAGCGTGACCCTCTTCCACATCCCCCACGCTTGAGCGTGACCCCCTTCCCCTTCCACCTCCCCCGGGCTTGAACCAAACCCTCTTCCACATCCCCCAAGGTGGCGGGCGTGGCGAAGCCAGGTGCCGTCGTCGTCGTGTTGTTCCTCCTGACTACCTTCAGGCGGAACGACGAAACGCCTTTCCCCATTGAAGGGGAAAGGCGTTTTGTCGTTGCTGCAAGAGGGACCGGCCAACCCGGAGGGATGTGATAGATGGACCGGCCCAAACCCCGGGGGACATGAGAGAGCGATCCCCCAAACCCCGGGGGACATGAGAGAGCGATCCCCCACACCCCACGGGACATGAGAGAGCGTCACCCCCCCAAACCCGGGGGACATGAGAGAGCGATCCCCCACACCCCGCGGGACATGAGAGAAGGCTACTTCTCCACGAGGGTGAGGACGTCGTACGTGGCCACGATTTCCTCGTTCTGGTTGGTCAGGACGGCATCCCAGGCCACCTCGCCGTACTCATCAGTCTCACGAGGCGTGATCTTCTTGGCCGTCAGGGTGACCCGGATGGAGTCGCCCGCAGCCACGGGGGTGATGAAGCGCAGGTTCTCCAAGCCGTAGTTGGCCAGCACGGGGCCCGGAGCCGGCTCCACGAAGAGCCCGGCAGCCCAGCTCAGCAGCAAATAGCCGTGGGCCACGATGCCCGGGAAGAACGGGTTGGCTTCGGCTGCTTCCTGGTTGGTGTGGGCGTAGAACGTGTCGCCGGTGGAGTTGGCGAAGGCTGTGATGTCCTCGAGCTTCACCTCGCGCAGCCCGGAGCGAACGGCATCACCGATCCGCAGGGTGGCCAACGACTTCCGGAACGGGTGCTCGCCTTCGGTTTCCAGCGTGAAGTTGCGGTCGGCGCCGGTGTGCCACTGGCCCGTGACGGCAGTCAGCATGTTCGGCGAACCCTGGATGGCGGTGCGCTGCATGTGGTGCAGCACGGAGCGGATGCCACCCAGCTCCTCGCCGCCTCCGGCCCGACCGGGTCCGCCGTGAACCAGGTGCGGCACCGGGGAACCGTGACCGGTGGAGGAGCGGGCATCTTCCCGGTTGAGCATGTGCACGCGGCCGTGGTGGGCGGCAATGCCAAGCACGAGCTCCTGGGCAACTGAAGGATCGTTGGTGCATACCGAGGCCACCAGGGAACCGGAGCCGCGGGCTGCGAGGCGGACTGCGTCGGCCAGGTCCGAGTAACCCATCACGGAGGAAACCGGGCCAAAGGCTTCGAGCGAGTGGACTTCTTTGGCTTCGGCGTTGGACCAGCTCAGGAGCACGGGCGACATGAACGCACCGTCCTCCACTACGCCCACGGCACCGCCAACCGAGGTGACCGACGGCGCATCGAGGGATCCGTACGCAAGTTCCCCACCGGCGTCAAGCATTGACTGCACTGCAGCGCGGACATCCGCGAGTTGCTCCAGGGATGCAAGCGCACCCATGGTGACGCCCTCGGCGCGGGGGTCACCTACGACGACGCGTTCGTTGATGCGGGCTCCGACGGCGGCAGCAACGTCTGCGGTCAGGGCCTGCGGAACGATGATGCGGCGGATGGCGGTGCACTTCTGGCCGGCCTTGACGGTCATTTCTGTGACCACGGCTTTGACGAAGGCGTCGAACTCGGGCGTACCGGGAACAGCATCTGGCCCCAGAATCGCGGCGTTCAGGGAGTCGGTCTCAGAGGTGAAACGGACGCCGCCCTGAACCACGTTCCGGTGGCCCTTCAGCGAGTTCGCCGTGGACGCCGAGCCTGTGAAGGATACGAGGTCGCGGTAGTCGAGTTCGTCCAGGATGGTCCGCGCGGAACCGGAGATCAGCTGGAGGGAACCGTCAGGGAGGATGCCCGATTCCACCATGGCTTTGACCGCGGCGGCGGCAACGTAGCCTGTCGGCGTCGCTGGCTTCACGATCGTGGGGACGCCGGCGAGGAACGCGGGCGCGAACTTCTCCAGCATGCCCCACACGGGGAAGTTGAAGGCGTTGATCTGCACGGCAACGCCCGGAATGCGGGTGTAAATGTGCTCGCCGGCGAACGAACCGTCCTTGGAGAGCACCTCCATGGGGCCGTCCACCACCACCTGCGAGTTGGGCAGTTCACGGCGGCCTTTGGAGCCAAACGTGAAGAGTACGCCGATGCCGCCGTCGATGTCGATCATGTTGTCGATCTTGGTGGCGCCGCTCTGCGAAGAGGATTCGTAGAGTTCCTGGCGCCGCCCGTTGAGGTACTGGGCAAGCTCCTTGAGCTTGAGGGCGCGCTGGTGGAAGGTCAGCTTCCCGAGTTCGGTTTGGCCCGTGGTCCGGCCGTAATTTACGACGGCGGCGAGGTCCAGACCGTCGGTGCTCACGTTGGCCAGGACTTCTCCGGTGCTGGCATCGCGGACCGGGACTTTCCTGGCGTCAGGGGCCGGCGTCCACCAGGCATCCTGAACGTAACTGGGCACGGTTGCAACGGCTGTGGTTTCCGGGGCGACTGCTGTAGTGGTCATCGTCGACGGGTCCTTCCAAGGCACGTGAAAGCGGCACGGTCCCTGCTGACTGGAGCCAACATTACTGACCGGCCGTTCGGTAATATATACAGGGTACATGAATGCCCGGAAGAGTACAGCAGGTATTTCGTGAGGGACCTTAGCTCCGGCCGCCCAGCTTCTTCGCCAGCAACAACGGCTTCTTCAGGAACTCCCCCACGCTCGTCCGCGAAATGACAGTCTGGTTTAAGGCATCGAGCCGCTCCAGCACATGGTCAAGCTTGGCCCCGGTCTCGTCGAGGCGACGCTGCTGGTCCCGGATCAGCTCCTCCTGCTCAGCCAGGACGCGGGTCAGGTACAACATCCCGCCCAGCCCACCCTGGGCAACACCTTCCCGGAGATGCTGGTCGCGGACCAGAGCATCGTAGCGGGCGTGCTCCGCGGCCTTTGCGAAAATACTGTTGCCGTCATGCCCCTGGGATTCGGGGCGCTGCGACCAAAACGCAAGGGGTTCGCCGTCGAGGAAGCCAACACGCGAGTGGCTAAGGACGCGCAAGTGGAACTCCCAGTCACCCACCACGGGTAGGTCTTCGTTGTAGTAGCCCACGGCGTCGTGCAGTTCCCGGCGGTACAGGAAGGAAATGGGAACGGCCCGGTTGATTTTCAACATGTCCGCAAGGGTGATCTGCTGCATGTCCGCCCAGAAGATCTCCCGGCGGATCGGCTCAATGCGATCCCCCTTCAGCTCCTCAATGACGATCTCGGTCCGGACCATCACACCGCTTTCGCCCCCATGGGCAGGCTCATCCAGGTACGCCACAGTGCTTTCGAGGAAGTTCGGAGCCCAAAAATCGTCGTCGTCGTGGATCACGATGAACTCGCCCGAACCGGCCTTGATTCCCGCATTCGACGCCGCCTCCATGCCAACGGATGCGGAATGGTGAAGCGTGGTGATGCGCTTCCGCTCGTCATCCGCCCGCTGGGCGGTGAGATGGTCGACGTCGGCCGGGTTGCCGCCGTCGTTCACAATCACCAACTCAAAATCCTGGAACGTCTGGGCGAAGATGTCATCCAGTGCCCTGGCCAGGAAGATTGGGCGGTTCTTGGTTCGGGTCACGATGGTGACGCGGGCACCGGCGTTCATGGCGGGTCCATTCCGTTGGGAAAGTGTGATCAATCCTGCATGTTAGCAGCGGCGATGGCCCCGGAACCGAGCTTGGACTTCAACGCGCCCACCTCGTGTTCCGAGACCCCGTTGGCCTTCAGGAATTCCAGGACATCCAGCCCTTCGAGGAACCTGAGCAGGCCCGCCCTCTTCTGTTCCAGGATGGCCTCGAGCTCGTCCTCAGGAAGGAACGGATCATGGGCATGCGGGGCTCCGTGCGTGCGATGCCGCTCATTGATTCCCCTGGCTGCGAGCTCATAGCCCCGCACAATGGCCTCATCGCTCATACCCGCAAGCCGCTGCAGCATCAGCGCGATCACCCCACTGCGATCCCGCCCCGCCGAGCAATGGACCACCACCTTGCCGGGCGAGGCCGCGATGGCTTTGAAGACCGGGGCGATCCTGTCCGCGAACAGGTCCACGTAGTCGCCATACTGCGCCGGGTCCTTCAGATACGGGCCGAACAGCTCGCTAAAGCGGCGATGGTCCGGATCCTCCGTAGGGCAATGTACGACGTCGATACGCGCCTTCACGTCTTCCGGCACCTCAGGATCGGTGTCGCGTTGGTGACGTTCGCGGTCGGCACGGAGATCGATCACGGTGCGGACGCCGTCGTCGTACATCTGCTGCCAACCGGCTTGGGTGACCCACTCGTGCCGGCCCATCCTGTAGACATCGCCGGCGATCCGCCACGCATTCACGGCGCCGTCCCAGTGGACGCTTTGTTGAGCTTCAGGTGTCCCCTCCATAGGAGCCAGCTAAGCACATGCGCGAGTGGGTGCGTGAGTGATGAGGCGCGCCGAGGGGTTAGCTCTCACTCCTCCTGACCGCCGAGGGGTTAGCTCTCACCCCTCCTGGCCGCCGAGGGGTTAGCTCTCACCCCTCCTGGCCGCCGAGGGGTTAGCTCTCGGCACTTTGAGGCCCGCGAGGGGTTAGCTCTCACCCCGCCTGGCCCCCGAGGGGTTAGCTCTCACCCCTCCTGGCCGCCGAGGGGTTAGCTCTCGGCACTTTGAGGCCCGCGAGGGGTTAGCTCTCGGCACATTCAAGCTCGCATACTGCCGAGAGCCCGCCCCTCGGCGAACGGGTTGGTCTTACCGCTTCGCGAGTTGGGCGGGTTTGACCGTCGAGACCAATGCCGCGGCGTATGCCTGGTGCCCGGCGACATTCGGATGGAAGTTGGCGTCAGGGAGCGGCAGCCGGAAGTCCAGCACTATCCATGGATCCAAGGAATTCGCTGCATGCCCGGCGAACCTCTTGGTAACGTCAACAAACTTGGCGTTGGTCCGGCTGTCAGCGACTGCTTTGGCGATGGCCGAGTTGAGGGCGTCAGTGGCCTTGTTGACGTTGGCCTGGTTCTCCACGGGAATGACCGGCAGACCATTGGCAGGATCGAAGAGCCGCGGATAACCCACCACAGCAATGGTTGCCTGCGGGGCTGTTGCCTGGATGGTCTGGTAGATACCCTCGAGGCCGGCTTCGAGCACCGGGAGGTTGGCGATGATCGCATTAACGGTCCCTGCGCAACCCACAGTATCCGGCGACGCGCAGGCCTGGAGCGCCAGAAGGCTCCCAGCATCTATGGCCCCGGCAGTGATGCTCACTAGTTCTGCGTTGTGGAGTGCGGTCTGGCCCAGTGCGATCTGCTCCAGAACCGTTGGTGCGCCGTTATAGAAGGGACTCGGAAATTCCGGATCAAAGGTCAACAGTGCCCCGTGGCAGGCGAGGTTGGACAGTAGATTGACCCGGCCAGTACCAGCAACCACGTCCACATAGCCAGGGTGGCTCTGCCAGCAAGGCGCGTCCCTGTACAGGCCACCAGCTCCCGTACCTGCAGTGTAAGAATCGCCAAGGGCCACATAGTCAACGGATGGCGGCGGAGCCGCGGTAGCCGGACTCCCCACGAACCCCAGCGAAAGTCCCAGGACAGCGAGCCCGCCCGCCAAAGCAGCCAGCCGTCGTCGTGCTTGATGAGTTGCCATGATTTTCCCCTTCATAATGCTCAAATGGGGCTCCGGCACTCCGAAAGTGCGGAGGTCACGGCTCGCCCCACCATTCGGCCGCATACCGGGGCAATGTGTGGCCAGAGTACGCCTGCGGGAGAGCTGCGAACAGACCTCCCTGGCCGCCGAGGGGTTAGATCCCAGCACATAGCCCCACACATAAAGCCGAGAGCTCACCCCTCGCCGCACGCACTCCCCCACCACGCTTGCCGAGGGGTTAGATCCCGGCACAATCCCCACCCCATACAGGCGAGAGCTCACCCCTCACCGCACGCACTCACCCACCACGCTTGCCGAGGGGGTTAGATCCCGGCACAATCCCCACCCCATAAAGGCGAGAGCTCACCCCTCAGCGCACGTAAAGGGGCGAGAGCTCACCCCTCGACATACAACCCCCTCCACATGGCCGCCGAGGGGTTAGATCCCGGCACAATCCCCAACCCCATAAAGCCGAAAGCTCACCCCTCAGCGCACGTAAAGGGCGGGAGCTCACCCCTCACCGCGCACACTCCCCCACCACGCTTGCCGAGGGGTTAGATCCCAGCACAATCCCCAACCCCATAAAGGCGAGAGTTCACCCCTCGGCGCACGTACTCCCCCACCACGCTCGCCGAGGGGTTAGATCCCAGCACAATCCCCAACCCCATAAAGCCGAGAACTCACCCCTCAGAGCACGTAAAGGGGCGAGAGCTCACCCCTCGGCGGGGCGACAAGAACCTACGCGGCGTACTTGGCCAGCCGGAACTCCAACCCGTTGCGCACAGCGGGCCACTCGTGCTCGAGGATGGAGAACACCACGGTGTCGCGAAGGGCGCCGTCCTTGCTGCGGGAGTGGCTTCGGAGCACGCCGTCCTGCTTGGCGCCGAGCCGGGCAATGGCTTCGCGGGACTGCTGGTTCATCCAGTGCGTGCAGAATTCAACAGCTACACAACCCAGCGTTTCGAAGGCATGCCCCAGGAGCAGCAGCTTGGAATCCGGATTGGTCCCCGTACCGTGCGCCGACGCGGCGTTCCAGGTGGAGCCGATCTCCAACCGCGGAGTGGCAGCGTCGATGTTCATGTACGTGGTCATGCCGATGAGCTTGCCCGTGGCGTTGGATCGCGTAGCAAAAGGCAGCATGGACCCCTCCGCTTGGAGGCCCAGGCGGCGATCGATTTCAGCAGCCATGCCCTCCGGCGTCGGCACGGAGGTGTACCAAAGCTTCCAAAGGTCGCCATCACGGGCCGCCTCCACCATCCCGTCATGGTGTTCCTGGCTCAAGGGTTCCAGTGTCACGAATTTTCCGGTCAGGGTGATGGGTTCAATTGAAGTCACCCGGCTAGCCTAACCGCCTGCGGGGCAAGCCGGAGGTCAGTCGTTCCAGTCGAAGAAACCCTTGCCCGTCTTGCGCCCGAGTTCACCGCGAGCCACTTTGTCCCGGAGGATCTGCGGCGGAGCGAAACGGTCACCAAGAGTCGAGTGCAGGTATTCGGCAATGCCCAGCCGGACGTCCAAGCCCACAATGTCCGTGGTCTTCAGCGGGCCCGTGGGGTGCTTGTAACCGAGGACCATGGCGGCATCGATGTCCTCGGCCGATGCCACGCCCTCCTCCACCATGCGCATAGCTTCAAGGGCAATGGCGACGCCGAGCCTTGAGGACGCGAAGCCGGGAGCGTCATTGACGACGACGGCGGTCTTGCCGAGTGCCTCAGTCCAGTTTTTGGCCGCAGCAGCGAGTTCGGGAGACGTCTCCTTGGCCAGCACCACCTCAATGAGGGTGGATGCGGGCACCGGGTTAAAGAAGTGCAGCCCCACAAAGTTGGCGGGCCGGCGAAGTTCGTTGGCCAGTCCAGTGACGGAAAGCGAGGAGGTGTTCGACGCCAGGAAGGCATCGGCGGATAGGTGTTCCTCCACAGCCTTCAGCTCCTTGACTTTGAGATCGTAATCCTCCGGCACCGCTTCCACCACCAGTCCGCAGTGGATGAACGATGTGTAGTCCGTGGAGGTGCTGAAGCGGGACATCGCCTGTTCATGAGTTTCATTCAGGGTGCCGCGGGCGGCGGACTTGGTGACGGCGTCAGCAACGCGATCCTGCGCTCCGGCTGCTGCCTCGTGATCGCGTTCCACCACGATCACGGTGGCACCTTTAGTGAGGAATGCGTGTGCGATTCCGGCACCCATCCGGCCACCACCGAGGACTCCAACGACGTGCGGGATGGCTGGAACAACGGTCATTTCTGGGTCCTGTCGTGAGTCGGGTCGGCATCATCGGTTGCGGAATCTTGCGAAGCCTTGGCCGACTTTTTGTCGAGGAACGCCTGCATGCGGTCGAACTTGGCCTGGGACTCGAAGAGAATTCCCTGGGCGAGAGTGTCGATGAGCGGGTGGGCCTCGGCGGGGGCATGGAAGACGGATTTGGTGATGCGGACCGCCAAGGGATCCTGGCGTCCAATCCGGTCGGCCAGCTTGTGCGCCGCATCCATCAGCTCCGGAGCTTCATGAATCTCTGTGATGAGGCTGATCCGGAGGGCTTCTTCTGCCCGCAGCACAGTCCCGGCCAAGAGGATTTCCTTGGCCTTTGGCTCTCCCACGAGTTCCTTGAGTCGCCAACTGGCACCCGCCGCGGCGAGGATCCCCAGTCCCGTCTCCGGGTTTCCAATCCGGACACTCGGAGTACCAATGCGGAAGTCCGCTGCATAGGCGAGCTCAGCGCCACCACCCAGGCAATAGCCATCCAAGGCCGCGATAACGGGCATGGGAAGTTTGGCGATGCGCACAAAAATGGTGGAGTTGATTCCTTGCAGGGCGTCATCGCGGCGACGTTCGCGCAGCTGCCCAATATCGGCTCCGGAGGCGAAAACACCGTCGGTCCCGGCGATGATCAGTACTTTGGGGTTCCTCTCCAGCTCGGCGCAGACCTGGTGGAGTTCGTCCACCATGGTCTGGTCAATCGCGTTACGGACCTCGGGGCGGTTCAGCAGAACCGTGAGGCGGTCTTCGCGGTCCTCGAGCAAGAGGGTGGTGAAGTCTTCCGGGTTCAGTGCCATTACATGCCTTCCAGCAGCATCGCGGTTCCCTGTCCAACGCCGATGCACATCGTCGCCAGTCCAAGCTTCGGTCCCGTAGTAGAGGTGAGCTCGCGTTCCATCCGGCCAAGCAATGTGATTGCGATCCGTGAGCCGCTGGAACCGAGGGGGTGACCCAAACTGATGGCGCCGCCGTCGTTGTTCACAATCTCCGGGTTCAAGCCGAGGCGGCGCATGCTGGCAAGCGACTGCGTGGCGAAGGCTTCGTTGAGTTCCACGGCCCCCAGCTGGTCCACGGTGAGGCCGGTGCGGGCCAGGACCTTTTGCGTGGCCGGAACCGGGCCAATGCCCATGATTTCGGGCTCACACCCGGCAGACGCGCCGTCGATGATCCGTGCGCGCGGTGTCAGTCCGAACCTCTTGATGGCCGCTTCGGAGGCGACGATGATGGCTGAGGCGCCGTCATTGAGCGAGGAGGAGTTGCCGGCCGTGACCACGGATCCACCGGGGACGACGGGTCGCAACCCTGCCAGGACATCCATGGTGGTGCCCTCGCGGGGGCCCTCGTCGGTGTCCACCACGGTCTCGGACTTCCTCGTCTTGACGGTCACGGGAACGATTTCATCCTTGAACCGTCCGCCGGCGATGGCTGCGAGGGCCAGCTGATGGGAGCGGACAGCAAAGGCGTCAGCGTCTTCCCGGGAGATGTTGTCCACACGACCCACTTCCTCCGCCGTTTCGGGCATGGAGTAGGTCATCTTGCCGTCCCGGGAGAGCTCGCCCTTGCTGAAGAGCGGGTTGGCGAAGCGCCAGCCGATGGAGGTGTCGAAGATCTGGCCGGGCTTGGCGAACGCGGTGGTCGGCTTCTCCTGCACCCAAGGGGCCCGGCTCATGGACTCAACGCCACCGGCCACCACGATGTCCGCCGCTCCCGACTTGATCATGTGGCTGGCCATGATGATCGCGCTGAGGCCCGAGGCACAGAGGCGGTTCACGGTGATGCCGGGGATGTGGAGGGGAAGTCCGGCCAGGATCGTGGCCATGCGGGCAACGTTCCGGTTTTCCTCGCCGGCGCCGTTGGCGTTGCCGAGGATCACCTCATCGATGGAGTCAGGGTCGACGCCGGCACGCGCCACTGCTTCCCGGACCACCAGTGCTGCGAGGTCGTCGGGACGGACCGAGGACAGAGCCCCGCCATAGCGACCTACAGGCGTTCGTGCGCCGCCAACAAGAAAAGCCTCGACCATGAGAACATCCTTCGCGAAAAGTGAAAGGGACCGGCGCGGAATAATATACCGACCGTTCGTTCTATAAAGGTTACACGGCCAGGCGGACCGGTCAACAGCTGGCGTCATCTGCTGCACCGGCCCACAGCCGGATCAAACCACCCGGATCCCCAGGTGGCCCGCCAAAAGGGGCGCCATGAGGCTCAGTTGATAGTCGTCAATAATGACGCCCGCCAAGCCAGCCAGTCCGTTGATGCCCCGGAACTCGGAGGTCCGCAGGTCCACGTCCTTCAGCTTGGCTCCCGTGACATCCAAGGTGCCGATGGTGCAGTTCTTCAGCGCGATTCTGGTCCCGGCGCAGGCACCGAGGTCCAACTCATTGATGATGCAATCGGAGATCTGCACATCCATCAGCTTGGAGCCCCGGAGGTTTACATAGTCCAGCTTGCCGCCGTCGATCCGGACGGAGCGCCAGTTTCCCTCGTAGAGTTCGGCCGAACCCCATCGCGGGTTGCTGATCTCCACGTCCTGCCACGAGCTTCGCGCCGCTGTGAAGATGGGCGCGTAAGGTTCGGCCAGAATGCACTCACGGAACGTGGCCCCGCGCAGCTGGGCTTCATTGAAGGAGACACCGTTCAGCTCACACTCGATAAAGTCCGAACCACTCAGTTCCTCCCCGTCAGCGGAGACCTTGGTCCACCGGACACCGTCATACCGTTCGCCGCGCTGGAAGTCGGGGGCGTCGTCGTCGCGCAGTTCTTCCAGGCGGACAGGGGAAATTTTGGGTGCTGCAATCTTCGCAGCCGCCATCAGAGGGATACCGCCTTCGCAGAAGAGCTGCCGGGCAGGGCGCCGTTATTGTGTTGCGTCAGGGTGGTGGTGAGTTCCATACATCGAGCCTAGACCCGACCCCTGACAGTCCCCACCAGGGCAGTCAGCCAAGTGACAACGGCGCAGACTCCCACGCCCCAGAGGATATCCGTCACGGCCACCAGTGCAGGGAAGTCCTTAAGGATGGCGAGCGCAGTCAAAGCCCAGGTGGAGTAGGTGAAGAATCCGAACAGGGCTCCACCGAGGATCCTCCTGCGCAGGGTGATGTCAGCTTTCCCCGGCCTCACCCCGTACTGGACAATGCCGGAGACAAAGACCAGATAAAACAGCACTGCCCCGACCGGGTGCGGGCTGGACGCCAGGAGGTGCCCAATCTGGCTTTCATATTGCCGTTGCGCCACCGTGAGGATCCAGACGACGTCGATCGCGGCAAAGACCGCCGCGGCCAGGGCGTAGGACAGAAGCCAGCGTTTCAGGCCCGCGTTCATCCTTGGCGCCGGGGGTCTGCGTAGAGGTTGTCCACAATGTGCCTGGCGCGTTCGGTAAAGGCGCCACGTTTGAGCTTCATGGTGGGTGTCACGATCCCGTTGGCCTCCGTGAGGTCGGTCAGGAGCAGGACGAACCGCCTCACCTGCTCCGAGCGGGCAATTTTCGAATTGGCGTCACTAACGGCCTGGCCAATGAGCGCAAGAAGCCGGACGTCCTCTATTTGGACAGCGCCGCCGTCCTCTGGAATCCGCAGCCCCTTGAGGTCGGCGATGCCCTCGCGCTCCGCCCACGCTGCCAACGATTCGGGGTCCAGCAGCACCAGTCCGCCCAGATATGGTTTGCCCTCCCCCACCATCACGGCGTGGGCTACCAATGGATCGCCTTCAACGTAGCCTTCCCAGATGGATGGCGAAATGGTCTTTCCACCGGCGGTGACAATCACATCCTTGATCCGGCCCTTGAGGGTGAGCCTTCCCAAGTGATCCAGCTCGCCCAGGTCACCGGTCCGGAAATACCCGTCCACGAACGCTTCGGCATCGTCCGACGCCCGGCGGTAGCCGGCGAAGACACCAACGCCGCGGGCCAGCACCTCCCCCTCAGCCGAAAGGCGCACGGTGGTTCCGGGCATCGGGACGCCCACGGATCCGGAATTGATGGACCCCGGCAGGTTTCCCGTCAACGGGGCCGTTGTTTCGGTGAGGCCGTAGCCCTCGATCACCGGAAGTCCCAGTCCACGGAAGAAGAGGGACAGTTCAGCATCGAGCGCACCGGCGCCGGACAGCAGGTAGCCGAGCCGCCCACCCACCAGGTTCCGGAGCCGGGCATAGAAGAGGCGGTCGAACAAAGCCCGCCGGATGCGGAGGCCGGCGGTGGCACGCAGGCGAGGGTCGGCGTCGTGCGCTTCAGCGAACCGTCCCCACTCCACAGCGGTTCGCTGGGCCGCGGCCCACACACGGCCGAGCTTTTTCTGCGTGGCAGCGGCAGCGGCGGACGCCTGGATTTTCTGCAGCACGCGCGGGACCACCACCAGGAACGTGGGCTTCAGGGCTCCCAGCGCAGGGACGACGTCCCGGGGATCTGAAAGGTGCGCGATCCTCATGCCGTTGGCCAGGCAGATCAGTTGGAGCCCGCGCGCCAAAACGTGCGCCATGGGCAGGAAAATGATGGTGTTGCCGCCCTCGCGGACTACCTCGGTGTAGGCACCTGCCACGTTCAGCACTTGTCCCACGAAGTTGCCATGCGTGATGAGGGCGCCCTTGGGGGCCGCGGTGGTGCCGGAGGTATACACAATGGTGGCCACGGAATCGAGGTCGGCCAGCAGGCGCCGATCCTCCACAACACTGTCCGGGACTTCAACACCGCGCGACACCAGGTCAGCAATGTCGGCGCCAGGGCTGGCATCGAGGGTCCATATCCCCAGCGGATGGATGCCTGCCTGGTTGAACCCTTGTTCCAGCAAGGCCGCGTGCTCTGCGCTGCCGCCCACGGCAAGGCGGACATCGGCATCGGCCAGGATCGCCGTTACCTGCGGGGCCGCTGAGGTTTCATAGACAGGAACCACGACGGCGCCGGCGAACCAGGCTGCCATGTCGGCCAGTGCCCACTCGTACCGGGTGGGGGACATGATGGCCAAAGACTCACCCGGCTGGATTCCCGCAGCAATGAATCCCTTGGCCAGCGCCCGGACTTCGTCCACGAACTGCCCGGTGGTTACCTGCCTCCACGGCCCGGTGATCGCCGCCTCCCGGACCTCGAAGGCGATGTGGCCTGGATTGGTCCGGAAGCGGTGCATCAGGAGTTCTGTGGCATTGCGGTGGTTGGCGGTGTCGACCAGCGGCGGCGATGTAAATTCCCTCAACGGGTGTCCGCCATGGAGAGGGACTGCAAGTGATCCTCCATAAGGTTCCGGACGGCGTCCAGGAATTCCACGACGACGACCTGCTGGTCGGTGGGCAAAGCGTCCAGTTGGGCGTTGGCGGCAGAGAGGAGGGGCCGCATCAGGTCTTTGATCCGGCGTGATGCGGCCTCGGTGACGTTGACGTGCACTTGGCGCCTGTCCTCGGTGCTGCGGAGCCGTTCCACGTAGCCGTGGGACTCAAGGCGACTAACCAAGGCCGTGGTGGTGGCCGCCGTCGAACCCAACTCCGAGGCGAGGGATCCGACCGTGACCGGGCCGGAGTCGGCCAGCACGGTGAGAGCCCTGTAATCAGTGAGGTTGAGCTCCAAGGCGCGGGCTACTTTCCGCTCGGTCTCATTGGCGAGCCCAAACAAGCCCTGCAAGGTCCCGGAGGCTGGATGGCCGAACCCGCCGGTAGCCTTTTCATCGTTTTGCATGGTTATATAGTAATCAAATAAGTTTGAACATCAAACAGGCTAGGTATCAGCGTCTGCAAAAGGCAGCGCTTTCAGCCAGCAAAAGGGAGCCCCATCGTGAAGGATTCAGACAGGAAGGGCCTGATTGCCCTTCCCGTGGTGGTACTGCTGGGCGCGCTCGTCGCCGTGGCCGGAAGCCACAATGGGGCAAGCGTGGCCGGAATTCCGCTCTTTGCGGCAGCAGTCGCCGGAGCGTTCATCATTCAATGGCTGGTGTTCATCCCCTCCTTCAAAGCCCAGACGGAGAAGTACTTCGATCTCACCGGCTCCCTGACATACGTGGCCATCACCCTTCTTCTGGTGATTGCCACGCCCGGGATCGATGCCCGCTCGCTCCTCCTCGCCGCCATGGTTGCCGCTTGGGCGCTGCGGCTGGGCACCTTCCTCTCCCGCCGGATCCACAAGGCCGGCAAGGACGACCGCTTCGACGACATCAAGCCATCGTTGGTTCGCTTCCTCAACGTGTGGACCATCCAAGGACTCTGGGTAGTCTTCACGGCGGCTGCGGCATGGGTGGCCATCACCAGCACCAACCGGGTAGGGCTCGACTGGCTGGCGATCCTCGGATTCCTGATGTGGGCTGCAGGATTCGCCATTGAGATCGTGGCCGACAAGCAGAAGAGCCGCTTCCAGTCCGACCCCGCCAATAAGGGCAAGTTCATCTCCACAGGGCTGTGGGCCAAATCCAGGCACCCGAACTACTTCGGAGAGATCCTCCTGTGGACCGGCGTGGCCATTATCGCCATCCCCGTGCTCCAAGGCTGGCAGTGGGTGGCACTGATTTCCCCGGTATTCGTCACCCTCCTGCTCACCAAAGTCAGCGGCATCCCCCTCCTGGAAAAGAAGGCCGACAAAACCTGGGGCGGCGAGGCCGGGTACGAGGAGTACAAGAAGAGCACTCCGGTGTTGATCCCCAAGTTCGGTTAGGCAGCACAGCAGGCCCCGCAACGCGAGCCCCGCTCCTTGCGAGGCCCACTCTGCCCGCATCACACCCCGTTTACCCAGCACAGCAGGCCCAACAACGCGAGGTCCGATCCTTGCGAGGCCCACTCTGCCCGCATCACACCCCATTTACCCAGCACAGCAGGCCCCGCAACACGAGCCCCGTTCCTTGCGAGGCCCACTCTGCCCGCATCACACCCCATTTACCCAGCACAGCAGGCCCCGCAACGCGAGGCCCGATCCTTGCGAGGCCCACTCTGCTCGCATCACACCCCGTTTACCCAGCACAGCGGGCCCCACAACGCGAGGTCCCACCAACGCAAACGGCGCGTGCCCCCGGAAGGAGGCACGCGCCGTCGTACGTTTGAAACGCAGGACCCAGCAGAGTCTTAGCTGAAAAGCTCGCTCTTGGGCTGGTTGTTCTTGACCTTCTGCCACCCGAGCCACAGGACCAGGGCGAAGAACGGAATGGTGGCGAGGGTCCACAGACCCAGCAGGAAGACCTCGCCGGTGGCTTTGTCGGTCATGGTGTCGAACCCGATCAGCACCGTGATGGCCAGCAGCGCGATAAGTCCGAGCCAGCTGGTCCACGGCGAACCGGGCATCGGCAGGCTGGAGACATTGCCGCGCTTTTTCCGCAGGGCAATCTGGCTTGCGAAGATCGAACCCCACGTGAAGATCACGCCGATGGAGGCCGTGTTCAACGCGAGGTCGAAGGCGTGCGAACCACCCAGCCAGATGTTCAGGAGGATGCCCACGAGGTAGACGCCGCCGATCGCAAGAATGGCAGCATAGGGCACATGGCGGGTGGACATTTTGGTGAGCCACTGGGGTGCGTGGCCGTTGTTGGCCATGGTGCGGAAGATGCGGCCGATCGAGTACAGGCCCGAGTTGCAGGAGGACAGTGCTGCGGTGATGACGATCATGTTCATCACATCACCCATCCAGCCCAGGCCCATCTGGCCGAAGACGGTAACGAACGGCGAGGTGCCGGCAACGTACTGGTCAGAGGGCAGGAGCATGGCGAGCAGCGTCACCGAACCGACGTAGAAAACCACAATGCGGATCACGACGGCGCGGATCGCCTTGGGAACTTCGCGTTCCGGGTTTTCCATCTCGCCTGCGGTAATGCCGACCAGTTCGATGGCGTTGTAAGCGAAGATCACGGCGTTCAGGACCAGGATCATCACCAGGCCACCCTTGGGGAACATGCCGCCGTCTTCGTGGAAGAGGTTGGCCACGGATGCATGGCCATCGCCCACCTTGGCGTTGGTGACCACCATGAAAGTGCCCACGGCAAGGAAGATCAGGATCGCGGCGACCTTGAGGCAGGACGCCCAGAATTCGAACTCGCCGAACGCCTTGACACTGAACAGGTTCACGGCCACCAGCAGCACCAGCGCAGCGATGGCGGACAGTTCAATGGGGACATTCGGGAAGAAGAACTGGAAGTACAGGCCAATGGCAATCAGTTCGGCGATGCCTGTCATGGCCCAGTTGATGAAGTACATCCAGCCTGAAAGGAACGCGCCCTTCTTGCCGAACATTTCACCGGCGTAGCTCACAAAAGAGCCCGAGGTCTGGCGGTACATGATGAGTTCACCGAGCGCGCGCATCAGCAGGTAAGCGATGACGCCGGCAATGGCATAGGAGAAGATCAGGGCCGGACCGGTGGAGGCCAGGCGCCCACCGGCACCCATGAAGAGGCCGACGCCGATGGCGCCGCCCATGGCGATCATGGTGACATGGCGGCGGCTCAGGGTCTTCTGGTATCCCTCAGCGCTGAGGGTTGAGCCCGAGGCGGCGGATGAGGCCTTGGAGCTCTGGAGATCTGTGGGAGTACTTTGCGGCACAGCTGTTCCTTGTGGGTTGGGGTATTGCTGTAGGTGTTACGCCCATGCCGGAACACAGGCGGCTTTGGCACACAAAATTCGAGTTTTCCCTCCTTTGAGGACCCGAAGTGTGACAAAGAACGCAGAACGCCGAAGCTTCGCGCAACCCGTCTATCTTACGGGATTAACCGGAATGCCCGTGACGCAGGCAACAGGGGGCTGTGGACAAAGGACGGAGGACCCGAGATACATCGAACGCCAATCCCAACCCGTGAGCTGGTCAGCCAGCACGGCGGCCTGCTCCCACACAGGTGCCACCTGCCCATAGACCTCACCGCGGTGCTGCGCGCACTCCCCCACGGCATGGATTCCTTCCTCATCCAAAACCCGCATATGGTCATCAACCACGATCCCCCGCTCCACTGCCAAACCGCTCACGACGGCGACATCGACCTTGGGTCTTTTCCCTGCGGCGAGCACCACCATGTCGCAGTCGAGGTCCGGCTGGTCGTTCAGCCCCACCCCGGTGATCCTGTCCGCCCCCCGGATCGCGGTGGTCCGGCTTCCTGTGTGCACCCTGATTCCCAGCGCCTCAACGCTTCGCCGCAGTGTTGCAGCGTCGTCGGGACCCAACTGCGCGCTCATCAGGTGGCTGCCCGAGTGGACCACGCGGACATCCATGCCGGCTGCACGCAGTCCCCGGGCTGCCGCCAAACCTGAAAAACCGCCACCAACCACCACTGCCCTGCTTTGCTCATCACTGCGCTGCCCGAGCCCGGCGAACTTCATGATCCTGCGGGTATCTTCCATGTTCCGGAAAGTAAAAATGCCCCGCCGGAGCGTTCCGCTGGGCGAATACAGCCCCTCCATGGATGGCAGGTAAGGGCGGCTGCCGGTAGCGATGATCAGGTGGTCGTACTGGACCACCCGGCCATCGGCGGCGAAGACGTGCCGGCTGAACTTATCGATCCGGTCCACCCGGACCCCGGCATGGAGGGTGATGTTGTTCGCCTGGTACCAGGGCAGGGAGTTGAGGAAAATGTCCGCCACGCTCTCCTCCCCCGAGAGGACATGGCTGAGCATGAGCCTGCTGTAGTTTGCATAGGGCTCCTCGCCGAACATGGTGATCTCAAAGAGATCGGCACCGCCCCTTGCCAGAATTTCTTCCACAACCCGGGCGCCGGCCATACCGTTTCCGACCACCACCAGTTGCTTCTTCATCAGTGCTCCACCATGCCAAGGTCCACCACCACGTAACCCCGAACGCCGGCCGGGGCCACGATGAACAGTTCGATCACCGAGCCGCCCTCAGTGTCCTCCACTACCCGCAGCGGAATGTGGACATCGCTCTTGGCCCCGATCGGAAAATAGCGCAGGGGAAGGCGGTCGCGCATCAGCACCACGGTGATCAGTTCCGCGCTCGAATTACCGCCGCGGAAGTAGAGCGTCTGGTTGATCACACCGTCCGGAACAAAGTGTGAAAGCTCGGCGTGCAGCGGAATCGGCTTATCCAGCCCCGTGCCTTCGAAGTTGTAGATGCCCTGCAGGAAGAGGTTCTGGATGATCACGGGGACAAGTCCTTTCGGCCGGTGCCCTTTCCATGGTGCTCCGCCGATGTTTCAGGACGTCCGCCGCCGTGTTTCCGAAGGCAGGACAGAGGGTAACGATCACTTTGCCAACAGCTCACCGACGCGGCAGGCCAGTGAGGGAACGCGCAGCAAGGGACGCGCAGCACGGGACACACGGCAAGGAACGCGCCGCACCGGATGCCCAGCAGGGAACACGCAGCACGGGACGCGCAGCAAGGAGCCCCACGGCGGAGCCCCACTGTGAAGCCAGCCAAAGCGGCTACCGCAGTTCGCCGCCCTGCATCCCGTAGCGGACCCATGAACCCGCCGAAGAGTCCCGGCCAGTCCCGCCAACGCGGGCGCAGTGATCGAACCACTCCCCGAGGGCACGGTCATGGCTCACGATCACCAAAGTCCCGGCAAACGAGGCCAGCGCGGACTCCAGTTGTTCAACCAGGACGGGCGCCAGATGGTTGGTGGGCTCGTCCACGATCATTGTTTCGTATCCGCCCAGCAGGAGCCGGGCGAGGGCGAGCCGGCGTTGTTGTCCTGCCGAGAGGCCACCGACGGGGACATGGAATTCGGCCGGCCGGAAGAGGCCCAGGCGGAGCAAACCCTCAGCGTGTTCATCGATGTTTCCACCCAAGCCTGCAGCGAACGCCGGAAGCAACCGCAGCGACGGGCGCGTCGGGACCTCCAACTCCTGCTGCAGATAACCCACGCTGCCCCGGACCGATACCGTCCCCTCGGATGGCTCCACGTTCCCCGTCAGCACCGACAGCAGCGTGGATTTACCGGCGCCGTTGGGCCCGGTGATGAGCACCTTTTGACCGGTCTCCACCCTCAGGTCGGTGCGTTCGAGCCTCCCCGGAACACTGACGCCCCGGGCTTCGAGCGCAGGATCCCCTGTTGCCACCGCAGCGGCTCCCACAGGTGCCGCCAGCTTCAGTGGCACCGGCGGCCGGTCCACGGGGTTTTCTTCAAGCCTGCGGAGCCGTTCCTGGGCGTTGCGGACTTTACTGGAGACCGCGCTCTGCAATGTGCCGGCTTTGAACCCGAAAGCCATCTTGTCGTTGTCGCGTTTGCGTCCGTAGCCCATGCGGTCACCCACAGTGGCGGCCTGGAGGCGTTCGGCGGCCATGGCATCGAGCCATTCATCGTATTGCTGGATCCACCGTGCACGTTCTGCGGCCTTCTCATGGAGGTAGCCTTCATAGCCGTTCCCGTAGCGGTTCACGGAGCGACGATCGGCGTCCACTTCGATGATGGTGGTGGCCACCTTCCGCAGCAGGACACGGTCATGCGAGACCACCACCACGGTGCCCCGGTGCGCGGCCAGCCGCGATTCAAGCCATGCGGTTCCGTTCGCATCCAGGTGGTTGGTTGGCTCGTCCAGGAGCAACGCCTCTGCGGGATCAGCCAGCAAGCAGGCCAGCGCCACGCGTTCCTGCTCGCCGCCGGACAAGGATCCAAGCGTTCGACGCCGGTCCAAGCCTCCCAGCCCCAACTTGTCCAGCGCTGCTTCCACCCGGGATTCGGCCGCGTAGCCCTCGCGGAGTTGGTACTCCGTTTGCAGGCTTCCGTAGAGCTCAAGTTCTTCGCTGCCGGCATCTGCGAGGCCTGATTCGAGGTCGAGGATTTGGGCTTCAAGGGAACGCAGCGAAGCCAGGGAGGAATCGATGGCGTCCCCAACGGTCACGGACTCGGAGAAGCCGTGGGTCTGGGCGAGGTAACCCACGCGATAGCCGGGGTTACCGCTCAAGCCGGCAGCGCCGTCGTCGGGGGTTTCCACCCCGGACAGCAGTCGCAGCAGGGTGGATTTTCCAGCGCCGTTTTCGCCGACGATTGCTACATGCTCGCCGTGGTGGATGGCGAGGTCAACGTTGTGGAGAAGTTCGCGGTCCCCATAGCCATGGGAAACGCCGGAAAGGTAAAGGTGGTCAGTCAAGAGGAATCCTCGCAAGTCCGCAGTGGGTGGCCTAAAGCCATGTGGGTACTGGGGATGCAGCCGCAGGAAGGGGGCTGCGCTCAAGACTTCATGGCTCAAGCCTGCCCATGGATGCCGGCCGCGTCAAGTTCGCGGCTGAGATGTCCCACGAAAACCGGATGCCCTAAATAAAACTTTTCGGTATGCCTAAATTTCGGTATTCTCAGAAGGAGAACCCCCAACGATGAGGATCCCCAATGGCTGCACCCGCACTGGAAAAACGTGCCACACCCGGCAAAGTATGGTCACGGCTTTTACTGCTGGGGCCCGCCTTCGTGGCCGCGATCGCCTACGTTGACCCGGGAAACGTCGCCGCCAACCTCACCGCAGGTGCAAACTACGGATACCTGTTGGTCTGGGTACTGGTAGTGGCGAACGCCATGGCCGTCCTGGTGCAGTACCAGTCGGCCAAACTTGGCCTCGCTACCGGGATGAGCCTGCCGGAAATCCTGGGGAAGCGGCTGGGAAACACGCGTCGGCGCCTCTACTGGGTGCAAGCCGAAGTTGTAGCCGGAGCCACGGACATGGCAGAGGTCATTGGTGGGGCTGTGGCTTTGAACCTGTTGTTCGGGCTCCCCCTGTTGGCCGGCGGAGTCATTGTGGGCATCGCCTCCATGATGTTGCTGGCTCTCCAGTCCCGGCGTGGGCAACGGTCCTTCGAGTACGCCATTTTGGTGTTGCTGGGAGTGATCGCGGTGGGGTTCGTCTCCGGGCTGTTCGTCAACCCGCCCGATGCCGCGAGCGCACTGGGTGGCCTGGTTCCGCGCTTTGAAGGCACCGACACCATCCTTTTGGCAGCCAGCATGCTCGGGGCCACGGTGATGCCCCATGCGATCTACCTCCACTCGGCACTGGCCCGCGACCGGCACGGGTTCTCACCTGACCCGCTGGTCCGGAACCGTTTGATCCGGGCCACCCGGACGGACGTTGTTGGCGCCCTGCTGCTGGCAGGGGTAGTGAACATCTCGATGCTGCTCCTTGCTGCCTCAAGCCTCCGCGGCATCGAAGGTACCGATACCATCGCAGGCGCCCATGCAGCGGTGACATCGGCCTTGGGCCCCGCGATCGGAGTCATTTTCGCGATTGGCCTGCTGGCCTCAGGACTGGCCTCCACGTCCGTTGGGTGTTATGCCGGGGCGACCATCATGGGTGGCCTCCTGAAAGTCCGCATTCCGCTGTTGACCCGGCGCGTCATCACCCTGATCCCCGCCCTGATAGTCCTGGGTGCCGGCATCGAGCCGACGCTGGCCTTGGTACTTAGCCAGGTTTTGCTCAGCTTCGGCATCCCGTTCGCCCTGATTCCGTTGATCCGCCTCACAGGCAAAAAGGAGGTCATGGGACTGCACACGGACTCCATGCCCCTTCGCATCGCCGGCTGGACCAGTGCCGTGCTGATCGTGGGATTGAACTGCGTGCTCATCACGCTGACTTTGACGGGCCAGTCCTGACTGGGCCCGCACTAATGCCGGGGCCACGCAAAGCTAGGCTGTTCACATGGGCACACCACTTTCCACCAAGGCACGTTTGTACAGGTTCACCGCCCTCGACGCCCTGGCAGTAGCGGTCTACCTCGGCTTTACTGCCTACTTCACTTTCGCGGGCGAAGCGGTGGAGCGGTTCATGCTCCAACTGTTCCCCGAGCCGGCCACCGCCTCCTATGCCGTCAATGCCCTCTTTTATGCCGGTGTCGGAATATTTGCAGTGGCCTCCGCGTGGCGCGTCGCAGGGCGCGACCTCAAGATCCTGGCCACCCGCCCTTGGTTCACCCTCGGAATGATCCCGCTGGCGATCGTGGTGATGCTGATCCTCACGGCCGTCCTGGTGGCGGCATTCGGTACGGCACAAAGCTCCGAAAACCAGTTGGGTATCCAAGGCCTGCTGCAGCAAGTACCGGCATGGCTGATGGTGCCGCTGCTGGTGCTGCTGGGCCCGTTCGTGGAGGAGTACTTGTTCCGGCACCTACTGATCGGCAAGTTGTCGCAGTACGTGAACATCTGGATCTGCTGCGTGATCTCCGTGGTGGTTTTCGCCTCCATCCATGTGGTGGGCCGTGAAGGACTGGTGTTGTCCGCTTTGGCGCCGTACCTGGGAATGGCCGTGGTCTTGGTGGCGGTGTATGTCTGGACAGGGAAGAACCTGATGTTCTCCTACTTTGTCCATGCGGCGAAGAACCTCATGGCAGTAGTGCTCATCTACGCCATCCCGCCCGAAATGTTGCCCAACTAAGTCACCTTTTTGAGCGTGGCAAGCGCGCTTGAACGCGACTCAAACACGCTTGAATGCGCCCCAGGCGTGCAATCCGGACCAAAAATGACCGCATCCACCTACCGGCCACCCGTCGCCGGGAATAGCGTGGTGGGCATGACACTGAACATCCAGGTAGTAGTCGATTGCAACAAGCCGCATGAGCTCGCCGATTGGTGGGCCGAAACGCTGGAATGGAACGTGGAGCCCCAGGATGAGGCCTTCATCCGGTCCATGATCGAGCAGGGGTTCGCCACGGAGGACCAGACCATCACCCACAAGGGCAAGCTGGTCTGGGCCGACGGCTGTGCGATCGTGCCTGCCGAGGACACCGATCCCAAGACCGGCCGCCGCATCCTGTTCCAGACAGACCCCAAGCAAAAGTCCGTCAAGAACCGCGTGCACTGGGACGTCAGGCTGGACGGCCGGGACAAGGATGAGGTGCGCAAAGAACTTGAAGCCCGCGGCGCCAAACACCTGTGGACCGCCAATCAGGGACCCCACGAATGGCACACCATGGCAGACCCCGAGGGCAACGAGTTCTGCATCAGCTAAGGCCATTACTAGACTCGGAGTGTGAACAACCAACTCCCTGCCAAGGTTTCCGACGTCTTTGACCCCTCACGCTGGCGCATGGTTTCCGGCTTTGACGACTTCAAGGACATGACCTACCACCGGCAGGTAGAGCGCTCCGCTGACGGCACGGTCAAGGACCTCCCTACGGTCCGGATCGCCTTCAACCGCCCCGAGGTCCGCAACGCGTTCCGCCCGGGCACCGTGGACGAGCTGTACCGCGCCATGGACCACGCGCGCATGACTCCGGACGTCGCCACCGTGCTGCTCACCGGCAACGGACCTTCGGAAAAGGACGGCGGCCACTCGTTCTGCTCAGGCGGGGACCAACGCATCCGCGGGCGCGACGGCTACCGCTACCAAGTAGAAGGCGCTGCGGGTGATTCAGCTGAGTTTATCGACCCCGCCCGCGCCGGCCGTCTGCACATCCTGGAAGTCCAGCGGCTCATGCGGACCATGCCCAAGGTGGTCATCGCCGTCGTTAATGGTTGGGCGGCAGGCGGCGGCCACTCACTGCACGTGGTCAGCGACCTCACCATCGCCTCGCGCGAGCACGGCAAGTTCAAGCAGACCGACGCCACGGTGGGAAGTTTCGACGCCGGATACGGCTCTGCGCTGCTGGCCCGCCAGATCGGGCAGAAGGCCGCCCGGGAAATCTTCTTCCTGGCCCGCGAATATTCAGCCGATGACATGGTGCGGATGGGTGCCGTCAACGAGGCCGTGGACCACGCCCGGCTGGAAGAAGTGGCCCTGGAATACGCCGCTGACATCGCCCGCCAGTCGCCGCAGGCCATCCGCATGCTCAAATTCGCCTTCAACCTGGCCGACGACGGACTGGCAGGCCAGCAGGTCTTCGCCGGCGAAGCCACCCGCTTGGCGTACATGACGGACGAGGCCGTGGAAGGCAAGGAAGCGTTCCTCCAGAAACGCGATCCCGACTGGTCCAGCTTCCCCTACTACTTCTAGGACTCACCCTGTGGACATTGATCCCGTACTCAAAGCCCTGATGGCCGCCCTCCACGGCGAGGGTCCCGCCGTCGAAATCGTCCTGGACGAGAGCGGCGCGCCGCAAGCAGTGCCGGTGGAGACCGGCGTCGAGGACGCGGCAGTGGTGGTGCGCACCTCCGGTTCCACCGGGACGCCCAAGGCCACCATCCTGACCATCGACGCCCTTGCAGCATCCTCGGTCTCTACTGCCATGGCCCTGCGCGGTGAAGGCCAGTGGTTGCTGGCGCTCCCCCTGCAGTACGTGGCCGGTGTCCAGGTGCTGGTCCGCTCGCTCTATGCAGGCACGCGCCCGTTGGTGATGGACCAGTCCAACGGCTTCACACCGGAGGCCTTTACCGCTGCCGCGGAGGAACTCACGGACAAGATCCGCTTCACGTCCTTGGTACCCACGCAACTGCAGCGCCTCCTGGACTCCCCCGCGCCGGAAACCCTTGCCGTCCTGCGCCGCTTCAACGCGATCCTGCTCGGCGGCGCTCCCGCCTCCCCCGATCTCCTCGCCGCCGCGCACGCCCAGGGACTCAAGGTGGTGACCACCTACGGCTCAGCCGAGACTTGCGGCGGGTGCGTGTACGACGGCGAGCCGCTGGACGGCGTCGAGGTCCGGATCGGCGAAGGTGATCTGGAAGGACGCATCCTGCTCGGCGGCGACACCGTTGCTGCCGGTTACCTCGATGCGGCCCGGGCTTCCAAAGCAGCCTTCTTCGAGGAGGACGGCGTCCGCTGGTACGTCACCGGCGACCTCGGGGAGCTGTCCGACGACGGCAAGCTCACCGTCCTGGGACGGGCCGATGACGTGATCATCACCGGTGGCGTCAAAGCCTCCGCGGCCTTCATCCAAGGCAAGCTGGAAGAGCTCGACGGCGTCACCGCGGCTTTCGTGACCGGCGTCCCGTCGCGCGAGTGGGGACAGGCCGTGGCAGCTTACGTGGCGGTGACGGATCCGAGCCCCGAAGGCATCAAGGGCTTCACGTCCCGGCGCGAGGCAGCACTGGGCGTCCTGGCGCCCAAGACAGTCCTGGCGGAGAACGAGTTGCTCATGCTCCCCAACGGAAAACCGGACAGGCTGGCCATGATTGAACAGCTTTCCGAACTGCATCAGGGACAATAGACACGTTCTTCCCTCCCCGAACCGACTCAAGACAACCGCGAAATACACGAGGTACTACACGTGGCGACAGCTGCACAATGGATCCAAGGAGCCCGGCTCCGCACACTGCCCGCGGCGATCGCGCCCGTCCTGATCGGTTCGGCAGCGGCGTACGAGCTCCATGCGTTCCGGCTGCCCAACGCGATCCTGGCTGCGCTCGTCGCGCTGCTGCTCCAGATCGGCGTCAACTACGCCAATGACTACTCCGATGGCATCCGCGGCACCGATGAAGACCGGGTAGGCCCACTGCGCCTTGTGGGATCCGGGGCTGCGTTGCCTGAGCAAGTGAAGTGGGCAGCGTTCGGACTGTTCGGCGCCGCGATGATATGCGGCTTGATCCTGGTCATCATCACCCAGGCGTGGTGGCTGATCCTGGTGGGCATCGGCTGCGTCCTGGCGGCCTGGGGCTACACCGGTGGCAAGAATCCCTACGGTTACATGGGATTGGGCGACGTTTTCGTGTTCGTATTCTTTGGCCTTGTAGCCACGCTCGGCACCACCTACACCCAGGCCGGGCAGGTCAGCCTGGCCGCGGTGATCGGTGCGATTGGTACGGGACTCATCGCGTGCGCCCTGCTGATGGCCAACAATGTCAGGGACATTCCCACGGATACGGCTGCGGGAAAGCGGACCCTGGCGGTGCGTCTTGGGGACCGGCACGCCCGTGAAAGCTACGTATTGATGCTGGCCGTCGCCATTTTGCTGGTCATCGTCCTGGCTCCCACCAAACCGTGGATGCTGATCGTCCTGCTGCTGATCCCGGCATGCTTGATGCCGGCCTGGTTGATGGTGAACGGGAAGAAGCGCAAGAGCCTCATCCCCGTCCTCAAGCAGACCGGCATGATCAACCTCGGATACAGCCTGCTGTTCTCGCTGGGTCTGATCCTGAGCCGCGGCTTCTAAGTTTTTGTACAGCTAACGCCCCCAAGAAGGCTTCTTGGGGGCGTTAGCTGTACAAAAACTCCTAGAGGGAACCCGGGCGTTTGTCGTTGTTCACGGCGATGTCCGGGTTCTTTTCCACCAGGCCATCTTCCGCTTCGGCGTCCTCAACCTCGCCGGCAGTCCTGATGGGCTTGGCCCTCCCGGAGAAACGTTCGCGCATGGCTGCCGTGGCGGCGTCGCGCTGTTTCTGGAAGAACAAATAGCTGATGGCGAACGCCATCAAGCCGGCGAAGATCACCGCCGGGATCAGTCCGACCCCCAAAAAGTAGAAGAGCACGAGCAACGGCACGAACAGCGCCAGACGAATGAGGGAATACTTCAGGAAAGCCACCATCCAAGTTTAGCCGCCCCAATGGTTGCACTCTGGTCACGGGCAAAAGAGGGCGTCCAGCGAATGGCTTCCGGCGACTAGACTTGGTGCATGCTCCGCGTTGTAGGCGTCGTCGTTGTCCTGGTCATCTTCGTCTATGCCCTGGTGGATGTTATCCGCACGGACAAACACCAAACACGCGGTATTTCCAAACCCGCGTGGATCATCGTGATGATCGTCCTGCCGTTGCTGGGTGCCGTTCTCTGGTTCATCTTCGGCCGGCCCTATGGCAAGCCCACCGCCAAAACCGTTCGCCGCTATCCCACAGCACCGGACGACGACCCCGAATTCCTCCGCAACCTGGAAACCCGCCGCCGCAACCAAGCCGAGGATGATCGCCTGAAGAAGCTGAAGGCCGAGCTCGAAGCCAAGGAACGCGAACTCGGCGACAAACCTTCCGATGGCTCCGGTGAGGCAACGGGCAACGGTTTCAAGCCTGGCGATGCCAAGCGCAGTGAGCCGGATCCCCATGACACCGACGAGCTGAAGTAGGTAAACATGGCCCAACAAGCCGATGGTTCACGGCAGTCACCTTCCACCACGCCATCAGCCAACGGGCCATCAGCGCCTCCCCCACCGCCACCCCGGCCGGGTATCTCCCTTTCCGTTCCACCGCCCATCGCCGCAACTGTCCAGCCACCCGGTATCGCACGGCTCGCCCGCTCCTTGTGGATTGCCGGCTTCGCGGCAGGAATCGCCGTGGTGGTCTTCGGCTTCCTTGACCGTGATGCACACTTTGAGCGCCTGAAGGGTGTCATTTCAGGCATGGTTGCCGACGGTGACGCCCAAGCCGTTGACGGGGCCACCGCCGTCGTATTCCTGGGCAGCCTGGCCATGATCGCCCTGGTTGTGGCCATGGAAGCGGTGCTGCTCGCGGTGCTTTTCAAACGCCGTGTCTGGGCACGGTGGGCTTTGGCTCCCCTGGTACTCCTGCACGCAGTGGTGACAGTGATCACCGCCGACTTCGTGGTGGCTCCCGGAGCGGACGGCGTTTTGGCCACAGTGCTGTTGGCGGCCCAGTTCATCCTTGCTGCAGCGGGCCTGATCCTGCTGTTTTTCCCCACCACCACCGTCTGGCTGCTGAGCGAGAAGTTCAGCGAACGGCTCGGTGAACGGCCGGCATAGCAGCCAGCATCCCCTCGCAGCTTCGCATCACCACACGGCAGGCCTCCAGCGCGGAGGACTCGGTCAGGGGATTCTCAGCGATCAGCCGCCAACGGTTCAGGCAGGTCCTGGCTGCCTCGCTGACTTCCCCGGCATCTGCGTCCGGCGCCAGGCCCAGCCTCAGCGGGGAAGTGCTGCCGCGGCCGCCCACCAACCGTTCCGCCTCAGCTTCCTGCTCCTCGTCCAGTCCCACGCCACCCGTACGCAGCGCGGCGAGAAGTTTCAGTTCCCGGAACTCATGGGCGCCGGTTTGAAGCCGTTCCAAGGCAGCTTCCAGCGACGCCGCACGTTCCCGGGGCGCGCCGCGCACCAATGATTCCAAACCCACGACGACGGCCCGCGCCTTGAGTGCGTCGGCGCGGGTCTGGAACAGGTAACTGATGCTGTCCAGCAAGGTACCGAGCCCGCTGCGGCGGGCGAGCTCGTGGGCCAGCTCCGTGGGATCCGTGGTTCCGCCCCTGATCAGGGCAACACCCAAACGGATCCCGAACAGCCCGAACCGTTGCACCAGGGAAGCCTTGATGGACGGCTGCAATCCCTCCGGTCCCGTACCGCGCACAAAACGGTCTGCGGACAACATCATCCGTTCCCGCTGGTTCCGGTCCATGTGCGCCAACAGCATCATGGCGTCACAGTCCCCCTGGCGCATGGTCCGTGAGCTTTGTGCCAGCAGACCGGCGACGGGCACCACCCCCAGTGCCAGTGGTTTGAGGTTCTGGTCCCGGCTGTACCTGTCGGCGATGACTGCTGCCGAAATCAGGGAATCGATCCTTCCGGCTCCGATCTCATCGGCCCTGGACAGGACAGCCAAGGCATTGACAGTCCCGGATCGGCCGGCCGCAGTGTCCTTGAAGGATTCCAGGAACCTCACGTCGGAGGCGTGCATGTGCCGCATGAGATAGATGACGGCGTCCGCGGCCGTAGGTTCGTCCTCCGGCAGCAGGAAAGCCGTGGATCTCACGGAGACATCCTCGGACAAGGACGCTATGCCGGGGGTGTCGATCAAAGTGAGTGGGCGCAAAGAGGCCGACGGCCATTCCACCACCAGCCGCTCCACGTCCTCGGCCGGCGTCTCACCCAGGGACAGGACCAGGCGGCCGTCTTCACGGGTCACCGGAAGGTTCCGGGGTCCGCCCCTGAACGGGTAGAGCGTGATTTTGGGCGCGTGTCCGTATTGGTACCACGTGACCAAGCGGGTGCATTCCCCGGCGTCCGTCGGGGCAATCTCTTCACCGATGATCGCATTGAGGAGCGTTGATTTCCCGGCCTTGACCATCCCTGCAACGGCAATGCGCAGCGGCCCCTTAAGCCTGCGGTCCAACTCGTCCACCACTGCGAGGGCAGCGGTGTCATCGCAGAAGACGTCCCGTGCGTGCCGGAGCAATTCCGAGGCTCCGGCGATTCCGGATTCCATCAGCCGGCGGGGACCGTCGAGGTGGAGGGCCCGGTTGGTTGCATATCCGGCGCCGGCTGCTTTTCCTGCGTTGGCTGCTTTTCCTGCAGTTGCTGCGCTTGCTGTGCCAGGGTGTCCAGGGCCTTGATGTGGTTCCGGATCTCCTTGATCCTCATGTCCCGCTCCGCTGCGTAAATGGCGGCGGCTTTTTGCGCGGCTGCAACGGATTCGGCCAGGGAACGATGGTGTTCTTCGGCGATCTCGGTGAAGTGGTCCCGGGTGGCGCGCTGGACCAGCCGCAGCCTGTCCTTGAGCTGTTTACCCACTTGGAACACCACATCGTCCACGTGCTTCCTGACCAGGATCTTGGCCTCTGCTTGCCGTTGTTTCAGCCGGGCGGCTTTGTCTTCCCGGTACGCCTTGCGCCCCAGCAGGAGTCCGGCCCCAACGGAGAGCGGGTTAATGAGGGCCATCCCGAAGATGCCTGTCAGGAGGCCAAACATCAGTACACCTCCATAGGAACCCCGCATGCCGATCAAAACCTTCTGGAGGGGCCCAAGCCCGCCCTTGTCCATGTCCTGGATCCCGGCGACGGGGTCCAGGACCCCACCGGTATCGGCTACTTTCAAGGCCGGCAGGGCCACCTCTTCTTCGGAAAAGTGATCCGCAACCTGGCTGGCCAGCCACTGGGCCCGCTCGCTGGTCCAGACAAACGTATCCGAGACGGCAGCGGCGGTGCTCTGTTCCAGCCACTGGGTGAAGTGCTCCCAAGCGGGTCCGGGATCCCCTTGGTCAATGGCTGATTCGGCTTCGCGCTGTATCCGGCGCAGCCTGTCCTTCAGGTCGTACTCCATGTCGGCTATAAGGTCCCCGATCCCATCGTTGAGGGTGATCTGCCAGCGGGCGGACCGCTTGCGCAACGCGTCGGCGTCCTCCTTGGCCGCGTTCAGGCCGGCAATCATCTGCGGCGTTCCTTCGGGATTCTCCAAGGCACCGAGCTCCGATTGCAGGGCGAGCCTCAGGTTTTCCGCAACGGACAAAAGATCGTGCCCGACCGAACGCCGTTGGATGGCCGCGGCCTCCCCCACGATGTTGTGCTTCAGGTGCTGGATCAGATCCGGAAATCCTGATTCGGCGTTCAATTCCGTATCCTGCAGCCGTGCTGCCTGGAGGCGCAGCTCGGACGAAACCGGGAACAGGGGAATGTCCGGTCCCACCTCGGCCAGGTGTTTGCGGTCAAGGTCCGCGATCTGCCGCCAGCTGGGATAGAGGTCGGTCTTGGACAGCACGCACACCACGTTGGGGCTGATGCGCATGGCCTGGCCCAGGAAGCGCATCTCCGGTTCGGTGTACTCCTGGGACGCATCGGAGACGAACACCACGGCATGCGCCGAGGGAAGCGCCGTCAGTGTTGTCAGTGTGTGCGTTGACCCGAGCCCGCCGACCCCGGGCGAATCCACTACCGTCAGCCCACCGGCCAGCAGTTTCCTGGGCAAGGCAACTTCCGCTGCCACAATGTGCTTCGCGTTGCCGGGGTTCCCCTTCTCGGAGACATAGTGGGCCAGATGGTCCAGCGGAACGGGCCGGCGTTCAAGGGTTCCCTCATGTCCAGCCACTTCGCTTGCGTGCTCCGACGGGTCATCCTCCGCAGCGGAAACCAGGACAACGGCCGACGCCGGGTCCCCCTGCCGCACCACGGTAGGCACAGTGGTGGAAATGTCGTCATCCACCGGGCACACAGGGGCATTGACCAGGGCGTTGATCAGTTGGCTCTTGCCCTGCTTGAACTCTCCGACGACGATCACCCGGACGCTGGGATCCTTAAGGCGGTCGCGGGTGCTTTCCAGCCGGCGTCGAAGATCGTTCCGATCCCCCACCAGCGCCATGGCCTGCTCCACCAACGTGGTCATCCGTGCTGCTTCGGTCACCGTAGGTCCTTTGTTCGTTCTGTTCCGGTGCTGCCTTGTGAGGCCACGAAGTGCCCGGCAGACGGTGAACTGTCTGCCGGGCACTGCTGGGGGTACTTCGCGTCGCAGCCTTCGCTGCGGTGTCTGGATCTTCGGAGCTAGTCGATTTCTACGTCGTTGTCCGCTACGACAATGGAATCCGTGATCTCGTTGTACTCCACGTCCACGTCTTCGACCTCCAGGTTGGTGGAGTTGTCGAACTCGAGTTCGTTGTCCGCAACCACCACGTTGTCCTCGATGTTGGTGTATTCAACATCCAACTCGTTGTCCTGGATCACGGTGGAGTCGTAGTTGACCTGGACGTCCTCCACGTTCACCGTGGTGGAGTTGTCCGGCGAGTACTCAAGATCCAGCTCGTTGTCCTGGACCACCACGGAGTCGTTGATGAGCTGGACGTCCTCAACATCCACGTCCACGTCCGTGGAGTTGTCATTGAAGGAATCCGAGACGTTGACCGAGTTGTTCGAGTTGTCCGTGTGGGTGGAGTTGTCCTCGTTGAAGGAGTCCTCGATCTCCACGTCAACATCAACATCGGTGTTGTAGGAGTCCTTGGTCACCGAGTTGTCCGAATTGTCGTTGAAGGAATCCTTGACCTCGATGTCCGTGTTGCCCACCTCAACGTCCCCGGGGCCGGACTCGTTGATGGTCATTGAGTTGTCGGTCGAATGATCGTCGGTATTGGTGGTTGTAGTCGTGGTGGTGGTGTTGCCGGAATGGCTGACGTCGTCACCGGCTGCAATGGCACCGTCGCCCGATGCCGTAACGGCGTCCTGGTTGAAGAGCTGCGTGACGTCGCCGTCGGCCCAGATGTTCTGGTTGACCGATTGGTCCACAATCGTGTCGCGGTCATCAATGGTGGTGGTGTAGGAGTAGTTGTTCACCACGTGGACCAGCTGCTGAACGGCATGGGCATGGTCGTCGTGATCCTCATGGCCACCGCCGCCGCCACCGCCGTGACCGTGATCGTCATCGTCGTCGTCATGGCCGCCCCAGCCACCACCGCCACCGCTACCGCCGTGACCGTGATCGTCATCGTCGTCGTGCTGGCCACCCCAGCCACCACCGCCACCGCTACCGCCGTGATCGTCATCGTCGTCGTGCTGGCCGCCCCAGCTGCCACCGCCCGTGGAGGCGTGGTTGCCGCCGGTGTTGTATTCGCGGTCGAACGATGAACGGGCGTTGATGGGTGCGTAGTCCAGGACTACGGGACGAACAGCGTCGACGTCGGCGGATGAAACGTCACGGAGGCCCGCAGCGGCAAGTGCTGCTTCGGGGTCCCGGACAAAGTCCTCTGCGGCGTCGGGATCGTTGAACAGGCTCATCAGGAACTGCACGAGCTGTTGTGCGAGTGTTGGCATTGGAGTGCTCCCTCAAATTCTGTGATGGGTGGTGAATGGCCCGGCGCCTTTGCCGGGCTCCCCTTCAAGCTATGACCGGGGCGGGGAACGGGGAATCGGGGGTGGTCCCCCTACTGCCGGCAACACCGTTAGGGGATTGCGGTGATTCCCGTTAGGGGGTGGAGGGGGTTGCCGGTCAGGGAGGCGGGTACCCCTCCCCCAATGCCAGGCGCAGGCGGACCAGGAGTTCCGAGCGGTTTTCTGCTCCGAGGCGCCGCCGCATGCGTGCCACATGGTGCTCTGCCGTGCGGGGTGAAATGTAGATGGCCTCACCGATTTCCCGGTAGGTTTTCCCTTCCAGGAGAAGCCGCGCCACTTCACGTTCCCTGGCACTGAGCCCTGAAGCATCCCCTTGGTTGATGGGGTCCGGAACGGTGGTTCCCGCAACGTCACGGTGGAGTTCTTCCGCCCGCTCGCTGCTCCCACCCGACTGGACGCCCTGGGGATGGAGGTCCCTGGCACAGGCCAGCAACCGCACCATGTCGCGGCGCTCCTCTGCGTGCGCCGCAGCATGGCCTGCCAGCCTGGCCCCTTCCCAGGGCATCCCGACGGCGGCCAACCCGCGGGCCGCCTCTTCGACGTCGGGCGCTTCAAACCGGCCGGCCAGCACCGAAACCCACGCTTTGCCACCAGCGGCCAGAACAGAGGCCAGGTGGCTGTGTTCGGAAGCCCGGACCAGCGCAGCAGCGTGCGGCGCGAGATCTGTGGGACTTTCGCTCAGCAGCGCAGCCTGGACCGCCGCCCAATGCAACGGCACCGACCACAACGGCGGATTTCCCAGCCTCCTCAGGAGTTCCCACGCACCATCCAAATAGTGTGAGACCCGGTGGGCCTCCCTCAACCGCGCGGCGGAAATCATCAGCTCGCCCCATGGCAGCAGGCTGTACAGGTCCACCGATACGTGCATCATGGCTTCCCGGGCCCTGTCCCAAGCCAGGACCAGCCCGTGCACTTCGGTGCCCCGCCGTGCCAACCCCACTTCCAGCGCTGCCAGCAGCAGCTCATCGCGGGGCGCCAAGGGCCAATGGTTCGCCTTGACGGCCTCGTTGATGGCCAATCGTGCCTCGTCGGCGTTGTCCTGCTGCATGGCGGACCATGCCTGCAGGAGGAACAGCCGTGGACGCGCGACATCCCCGCCCTGGCCCGCGGCCAAGGCGGCCCGGAGCACGTTGTCCGCCACCGCAGGTTCCCCGCTGTGGAGGGCGCACAGAGCGGCCAAAGCACCCGGAGTCTCCGGCAAGGGAATAGCGGCGGCTGAGGCATTCATCATGTCCGACGCCCTGATGAGCTCCGGCAGCGCCAGGTGGGGCGCGGGTCCAAGGGTCTGCCGAAGGCCTTCCTGGGTGAGGGTCAATGCCACCGCGAGGAGGGTCGGGGACCCCCCAGTCCTGCCGGATGCCAGCATCTCTTCGGCTTGTACCGCGTTTCCGGAACCGATCAGGGCCACAGCGGCCAGCGGCGCAGACCCCTCCAGCCTGTCCGGTCCCAGCCAGCTGTAGGTATCAGCACTCCGGTTCAACATGCCGCGCTGGGCCCATACCGCGGCGGCCACGTCCACCCCCAATCGAAGGTCAGGTGGCTCCGGCAGGGCAAGCAGCCTGTCCACAATCCTTCCGGCACCGTCCAGGTCTCCCGTGGCGGCCAACGCCTGGGCCCGTTTGGCGGCGTTCTCCAGCTTGCTGTTTCCTGCGAGTACTGCCTCGGCGTAGAGATCCACGGCAAGTCGCGGATCACTGTCGAGGAGATCATTGGCGGTCGCTTCAAGTTCCGCGGCAACGCGGGCGTCCTGCAGCCCACTCCTGGCAAGGTCCCGTGCGAGGTCGCCCAAGGGCCGGCCTTCGTGGAGGTGCTTGTCCACCAGCTCCCTCTGCAGCGCCCGGATGCGGGTGGTCGGGGTCCCTTGGAGCAAGGCGTATTGCGCCGTACCCACCACTGAACCGTCGGCCAGCAGCAACCCTGCGTCCCTGGCTGCGGTGATGACCCCTTCCAGTCCGTCATGGGCTTCCAATCGCTCCGGCAGGGGCGAGGGAAGGGTGAACCCCACGGACAGGGCCAACAACAATTCGCGGACCATCGCAGACCCGCCGGACAACTCCGTCAGGTGCGGGGGGACTTCATCATTGGGGAGGGAATCCATGAGGGGGTGATCGTGGAGCCCGGGCGGAAAGTGCCGTGGCTGATGGTCATGTCCCGTCATGGGCTAGACCGCCGACAACAGCGCTGGATCCGCAACGGGGACGGTCTGCGTGGGTGCGGGATCAGCTGTGGCGGGCGGCGGTACCGGATCCGGCGCGGGCTCCGGTGATGCCGGGGGCGGGGCCTGGGTGATGCTCGGCTCAGGCTGGGGCAGCGTCGGCTCCGGCGACGGCGGTGGAGGTGGTGGTGGAGGCGGCGGGCTGACCGGGTCCGTGGGTGTGGCAGGCGGAATGCTGGGTTCAGTGACCGGAGGCGGAGTGGTGGGAGTCGAGGTGGGAGGAGGATCGGTGGGACCACTGGCAGCGCCGCCCGTAGGTGCGGGCGTAGGGGTGCCGGTTCCCGGAGTGCCGGGCGTCCCCGTGGTGGGGGTACCCGTTCCGGGTGTTCCGGTGCCGGGTGTTCCGGCGCCCGGGGTTCCGGCGCCCGGGGTTCCGGTGCCCGGGGTTCCGGTGCCCGGGGCAGGAGTGGCGGTGCTGCCCGTTCCGCCCGTGGCCGCACCCGGTGAGTTGCCAGAGCCCGCACCGGCTGGGTTGCCAGTGGCCGATCCCCCGGCGGATCCTGTGCCCGTCCCGGCGCTTCCGGTCCCAGGCCGGACGGATCCCCTCCCCGTTCCGGCCCTCGTGGCGCCGTTCCTGGCGCTGGCTTCAAGTCCCGGTCCTGGGTTACGTACCACCGGTGTCTCACCGGTGCTTCCTGCTCCCGCTCCGCTGCCCCCGCCACCGGAGGCTGCCGGACCGCCGTCGCGCATGACATCGGCAGCCTGGTTGCCGAACATCGTTGCCAACAGCCCGCGGGCATCGGGGCTTTGCGCAGCAGTGGCCGTAGCAATGGTCAGCACCGCCGCAGCTGCTGCGGCTGCCGCAGCCATCCGAACGCGAGGCCGTGACGTTGTGTGCCGGGTAGGTGAGCTGGAGGCGTTCCTCAAGGCGGCCAAAGCCGGCGGTCGCATGATCCCCGACGGCCGGCGCAGCGCGTCATCGGACGGTACCGGCCCCACCGCCGGCGCTGTGGCAGCCGCCTGGCCTGTGGCTTCAACCATGCCCGCCGCAGCCGCCGGGCCTGTGGCTTCAACCATGCCCGCCGCAGCCGCCATGCCCGCAGCAGCCACTGCCGCGCCGAGGCAGATGGAGGACTTCGGATCGGCGTCGACGGCGATGGGCCGGCCAAGTTCGACCGAAATCATCTCAGCCACCAAGGGAATGCGGGATGAGCCTCCGATGAGCAGTACGGCACGCAAATCATGCGCGTCCACGTTGATGCCCTGCAGGCTTCGTTCCAAGGCTTCCACCGTTTCCCGGAGGGGTGCCTCGATCAGCTCTTCGAATTCGGCCCGGACCAGGCGGACGGACTGCTGGGTTCCTGGAAGGGAAACGGCCACGCTGGACTCGCTGTCCATGGACAGCGCCTCTTTGGCTTCACGGCATTCCCGCCGCAGCCGCGCCAGGGCTGCCAGGGTTTCCGGTGCCATCGGATCCATGTCCACCGCAGGGCTCACGTGTCCCATGACGTGGCGCAGGACGGCTGCGTCAAAATCAGCCCCGCCAAGGGTTTCGATACCGTCGGGACGGCCCAGCAACTCAAAGTTCCCGGCTCCGGCTTTACGGAGGATGGCGGTGTCAAAGGTGCCGCCACCCAGATCGTACACAGCGATGATGCTGCCATCTTCCACGCGTGTCTGGGAGGCGTAGTGCAGGGCCGCCGCTTCCGGCTCGCTGATCAGCGTGATGTCCGACAAGCCCGCCAGGTCCAGGGCAGCCAGGACTGAAGAGACACGATGCGCGCCCCAGGCGGCGGGGTGCGTCATGATGATCGACGACGGTTCCGAACCCTCACGCTCCCGGGCCCTGTCCACTACCCACGCCGCCATGGTGGCGTACACGTCCTCGGCGGTAAGCCATCCCTCGCCAACAGCGAGGGGAACGGAATCCCCGATCCGGCGCTTGAATTCACGCACCATGTGGTGGGGCTCGTCCAGACCCCGACGTTCGGCTGCTTCGCCTACCAGCACGCGGCCGTCGTCGGTGTAGAACAGCACGGAGGGTACTGCACTGCCGTGCAAACCCAGCGGCAGGACTTCCGGTGGCGTGCCTTGATCGGGCCTGGCAAGGGCTGCAGCGGTAAAACTCGTCCCGACGTCAATGGCGAGAACATAGCTCATGGGTACCTCGAAAGAAACACGGCGCAACGCTGGCGGACTGCATCACAAGCGGGTTCTGAACAAGTTAGCACTAGCTTTGGACAGGAAAAAGGCTTGTTTAGTGCACCGTTTTGACGTTTCTCAGAGGTTCGGGCCCGAGCCTGGGACAACGCCCCTGCTCAGGCCCGGATTGGGACCCAGGGGCCGGATTCGGATCCGGGCCCGGATTTGAAGCCCCGTTTTAGAGCCCGGAGTACGAATGCAGGCCGTTGAAGACCGTGTTCACCAAGGTGAAGTTGATGATCACACAGGCGTAGCCAACGATCGACAACCATGCAGCGCGGGTTCCGGTCCAGCCCCTTGTTGCGCGGGCGTGAAGGTAGCCCGCGTAGACCACCCAGATCACGAAGGTCCAAACTTCCTTCGGGTCCCAGCCCCAGAAGCGGCCCCAGGCCTTCTCGGCCCAGATGGCACCGAACATGAGGGTGAACGTCCAGCCGATGAAGGCGATGGCATTGATGCGGTAGGACAGGTTCTCCAGGCTCAGCGCGTTGGGAACCAAGCGCATGAAGCCCAGGTTGTCCGCACGGCCGGCGGCGAGGTTCTTCTGGCGGTATGACTGCAGCAACTGCAGCACGGACATCGCGAACGTCAGGGTGAACAACGCTGAGGAGAGCACTGCGATGGAGACGTGGATGATCAGCCAGTAGCTCTGCAGCGCCGGAACCAGGTGGCCCACCGGGGTCCAGAAAGCAGCGGAGGCTGCAACGAGCATGATGATGGCCAGGCCGATCACGAACGTGCCCAGGAAGCGCAGGTCGCGGCGGATGAGGACAATCAGGAACACGGCAACGGCAACAAAGGCACCGGTGGTGAGGAACTCGTACATGTTGCCCCACGGCACACGTCCTGCACCGAAGGCACGCGTCACAACGCCGGCCCCGTGAATCAGGACACCCAGGACCGTCAGCGCTACCGCCACGCGGGCAGGTGCCCGGCGTTCGCCGCCGTATTTCATGTCGCCGGCGGCGGTTCCGCCCTCATAGGTGAGGCCCGACGTCGGGCGCTCGGCGCGGCCTGCCGGCCCACCGGCGTCGGAACCTCCCAGGCCTGACCTGACCCGGCCTGCTGAAACCGTGACCTTTTCCTCGACGGTGCTGGCCGCGGCCTTCAGGTCCACGGCGCGGAGCACCTTGCTGCTCTTGGCCAGGTCCCAGGCAAAGGCGATGAACGCCACGGTGTACGTGCCGGCGGCCAACAGCATGAACAGCTCGCTGTACTGGCCCAGGGTTTCGTTGATGGCTGGCATTACTGGTCCTTCGAGGTTGAGGAAGATCCTGCTGTTGTCGGAGCGGTGTCCTGCGCATCCGGGATGTTCCATTCCCGGGCAAAGATCTCGCGTAGTGCTGCTGATTCGCCGGCCAGGCGGTGGTCTTCACCGCGGGCCAGCAGTCCGTACTCCACCATGGTGCGGCCATCGGCATGGGTTCCGCTGCGGACCCAGACCCGGCGGCGGTTGATGTAGAGCGACATCACCAGGCCGGCGACCGCGAGGAATCCAAAGATCAGTGCGTAGAGCTGGCCGGGGTTGTGGTGGATGTCCACGCCGATGTACTTCTTGACGCCGTCGAACGTGATGCTGCCCTTACCCTCGGGCAGGTTGGCGGTGGCGCCCGGGGTCAGGGTGATGCCACCGGCGGCGAGGTCGCGGGCGTTGAGGGGCTTGAGGTCCTTGACGTCCAGTTCGAACACGTTCTGGGGCACGCCTTTGTCCAAGCCGAGATCGCCGTAGAACGAGTTCAGGCTCAACTGCGGATTGAACAGCTCAGGTGAGGCACTGAATGACGTTCCGTTCTCGCTGACGAACGCCGTGGGAAGGAAGAAGCCGACAAAACCAAGTTGTTCCGGCTTGGCGTCGGGGACCTTGATGACCACGGACGAGTAATAGTTGTCGCCCTGAACCTTGGCCGTGACCGGGCCTTGGAAGGAGACGTTGCCCTCCCCGTCGCGGACCGTAATCATGGGGGCGTAGCCGTTACCGGTGAGGTAGAGGCTGGTACCGCCGAGCGACACGGGATCGTTGACCTTCAGCGTTTCCTTCTTGGCCGGAGAGTCCGGGCCTTCCTTGGTGGTCACCTCGGCCGTGTAATCGATCGGCTGGCCCGCTTTGCCCGGCGATTCGCGGTCGAACGTGGCCTGGAACTTGTCCAACTGCATGGAGTAAGGCTGGAGTGCGCTGCTCTGGAAGTTGGTTCCCGGCGTGAACTGGTCATAGCCCACCAAGGTGTTGACGAACGTCTCGCCCTCCACAAGGATCCGCTGGCCGCTGTATCCGTACAGGCCACCAATGGCCACGGACACCAGCACGCCGATCAAGGACGTGTGGAACACCAGGTTGCCCACTTCCTTCAGGAAGCCACGCTCGGCACCCAAGGACGGCAGGGCGCCGTCGACGTCCCTGACTTCAACGCGGTAGCCGCGCTTCTTGAGCAGCCCGGCGGCATCGTTGATGGCCTTCGACGCCGGGATCCCGGCGTCGGCGGGCAGCGCAAGGGTGCCGTACTCCGGCAGCCGCGAAAGGCGCTTGGGGGTGCGCGGCGGCTGCGACTTCATGGCCTTGTAGTGGGCGATGGCCCGCGGAGTGACGCAACCGATCAGAGAGATGAACAACAGGATGTAGATGGCGGAGAACCATGCCGACGAGTACACGTCGTAAAGCTGCAGGGCGTCCAGGAGCTCACCGTAGGACGGGTTGTCCTTGATGTACTGCGTCACCACTGACGGGTTTGCCGGCCGCTGCGGGAACAGGGACCCCGGGACCGCGCCGACTGCAAGCAGGAGCAGCAGGAACAACGCAGTGCGCATGCTGGTCAGCTGGGTCCATGCCCACCGGAGCATGTCTTTGAACCCGAGGGCGGGCAGGGCTGCCTCGGACTTGGCCTGCTGGAGCTTGCCATCCGCTGCGTTCCCAGTGGCGCTTTCAGCGGACGGTGACTTCTTCTTGGCTTTCACGGACTCGCTCATCAGATTGGCAACTTCACATCGTTTTGGAACCAGTACTGCAACTCGGTCACCCAGGTTCCCCACACGCCGGTGGCCATCAGGATGCCGAGCAAAATCAGGATGCCCCCGCCAATCCGCTGGATGGCCAGCCGATGCTTCCGGAAGAAGGACATGACTCCCATGCCACGGCGGACGGCCAAGGCGATCAGGAGGAACGGGATGCCCAATCCCAGGCTGTAGACGAAGGCCAGGAGCGCACCCTTTGCCGCCGATGAACCACCGGACAGGCTCAGCAACTGTACCGCGGAGTACGTCGGGCCAATGCAGGGCGCCCAACCCAGGCCGAAGGTCAGCCCCAGGAGCGGTGCGCCCCACAGTCCGGCCGGAGGCTTGGCATGGATCTTCGCATCACGCTGCAGCCAGCCGAAGCCACCCATGAACACTATGCCCATGATGATCACCAGGATGCCCAGTAGTTGGGTTATCCAGGCATTCTGCGGACCGGTCAGCAAGGTACCCAACTGCCCGAACGCGCCGCCCAGGAGGACAAAAATCACCGAGAAACCAAGGACGAACAACCCGATACCGGCAAGCATGCGGCCACGCCGCTGCTTTTGGAGGTCGACGCCGGTGAGTCCGGTGACGTAGCCAAGGTACCCGGGCACCAGGGGCAGCACGCACGGCGAAAGGAAGGAGACCAGCCCGGCCAGCAAGGCCACCGGCACAGCCAGCAGCAGCGATCCGTTGAGGATCGTCTCGGCGAAGGGACTGTTCATGGGGCGCTACTCAGCCACTGCTGAAGTGATGAGGGCTTTCAAGGTGCTCTTCTCAATCTCCCCGAGTACGCGGGAGGCAACCTTGCCTTCCTTGTCCAGGACAAGGGTGGTGGGTACCGCGCCCGGGGGCACAATCCCGGATACGGACAGCAGCACTGCCCCGTCCTTGTCGTTGAAGCTCGGGTAGGTGATGTTGAAGGTCTTGTCGAACGCTTCAGCCGTGGCTTGTTCATCGCGAAGGTTGACGCCGAAGAACTGGACTCCCTGGTCCTTGAAGTCCTGGTGGAGGGCCTCAAGCTGGGGAGCTTCGATGCGGCACGGAGCGCAGGCGGCAAACCAGAAGTTCAGGACGGTGACTTTGCCTTGGAGATCCTCGGGCTTTACCGTTTGGCCATTAAAGAGGGTGCCCTTGAGGGCCACGGGTGCAGCACGGTCAGCCCTGGCGAACTCCGTCACCGAGCCGTCGCCGGCCACGTAGTTTTTGTTGTCGCCGGCTTTGGCCTGCTTGGCCAGGGAATCTTCCTGCGCGCACGCGGACAGGCCCATGGTCAGTCCTGCGAGGAGGACGCCGCCGGCAGCCAACGCGCCACGGCGTGAAAGGTTGTTGTCCATTGTTATGCCCCCGGGGTGCTGGCCGCGCCGGGAAGCAGGACGGCAGCAGGTTCGGTGTACTCGACCCGCACGATCTTGCCGTCCCCGTCCAGGGTCAATGACGTCAGGGAGGTAAGGGTGCACTCGCGCTTGCGGGGGTCGTGGGCCAGTCGGCGCCCTTCTGCGGTCAAACGGGTGGACCAAATAGGGAGCTGGTGGCTCACCAGGATGGCTTCGGCGCCATCACCGCCCAGTTCAATTGCCTTGGCCCTGGCGTCCTCAACGGCAGCCAGCATCCGCGCTGCTTGCTGTTTGTACGGCTCGCCCCAGGAAGGACGCAGTGGATTGCGGAAGTAGATCCAGTGCTTGGGCTTCAGGAACTCACTCTTGGTGGGGTGCAGTCCCTCGAAGTGGTTCTCTGCCTCGATGATGCGCGGCTCGGTAGTGATCTCCAAGTTCAAAGCCTCTGAAGTAGGCATGGCCGTTTCCTGTGCGCGGGTGAGCGGCGAGGCCACCAAATGGACGATCTTGGAACCCTGGCCGGCGCGCGCCACAAAGTGGTCGGCCAGCATCCGGGCCATCTCCCGGCCACGTTCGGAGAGGTGGAATTCCGGCAGGCGACCGTACAGGACGCCGTCGGGATTATGGACCTCGCCATGGCGAAGCAGGTGGACAGTTGCTTGGGGCATGTTTACCAGTTTCTCAAAGAAGCGGGGCGATCCGAAATCTTCTACCGCTAGTAGAACTCAAAGTTTTTCCGAAATGTTCCCCGGAGTTGGAATAAAAGATGCATATGCATGTTTATACTGGACACGAAGCTCGGTTGACGTTTCAAGCAATCGACCAGACCGGGCAAGCACGCAGTACCTACCAATCGATATAGGAGCAACACCATGATGACTCTTCCCGCTTCCGTCACCACCGGCACCTGGACCCTCGACGCTTCCCACAGCGAGATCGGCTTCACCGTCCGCCACGCAGGCATCAGCAAGGTCCGCGGCCAGTTCAAGGACGCATCGGCCACCCTCGAGGTCGGCGAAACCCTGGCCGACTCCAAGGTCACCGCCACCATCCAGACCGCCAGCTTCGACTCCGGCGACGTCAACCGCGACGGCCACGTCAAGGGCGAAGACTTCTTCGACGTCGAGAAGTTCCCCGAGATCACCTTCGTTTCCCGCCACGTCAAGGCCAACGGAAACAGCTTCGACCTCGTGGGCGATCTCACAATCAAGGGCGTCACCAAGGAGGTCTCCATCGAGACCGAATTCAACGGCGTAGCAGTGGACCCCTTCGGCAACACCCGCGCCGGCGTCTCCGGCGAAACCACCATCAGCCGCAAGGACTTCGGCCTTACCTGGAACGCAGTGCTCGAAGCCGGTGGCGTCCTGGTCAGCGACAAGGTGGTCATCAACCTGGAACTCGCATTCATCGCACCGGCAGCTGCATAGTCTTAGGGCTTTCCGCACGGTTCCACCACGACGGCGCCACCCACAGTCCCCGCCTTTGGCCGGCTGTGGGTGGCGCCGTTTCGCATATCCGGAAGTCACCCCGCAATTGTTCGGCAAAAAGCCTGTATTCAGCTGCGAGTTGGCTGCGAAGTTCCTATGCAACCTTCAACCTGCGGTCTACAGTGATGCCATGAGTACCCCAGACGAAGCACCACAGCCACAGCAGCCCGGCTCCCAGCCTCCGCAGCCGGGCAATGTTCCTCCTGCGGGTTACCAGCCTCCGCAGGGCTACCAGCCACCCCAGGGTTACCAGCCGCCGTCGCAACCCGGGCAGTATTCACAGCCCAACCAAGGACAGGCCGGCCCGCCCCAGACGGGTCCAGGGCAACCCGGTCCCGGGCAGCCCGGATTCCACTTCGAAATGCCAACCGACGGTCCCCGCAACTTCAACGACGTCATGCCCCAGGGCGGCTTCTCGGGAATGTTCAAGACCCAGGGCCTTCCCACCGAACTGAAGGTTTCCTACTTCATCTGGGTGATCTCCGGGCTCCTGGGCCTGCTGTTTGGACTCATTGGGTTCTTCGCGATCATCGCCCTCTTCGCGTTCGCCCCCGGAGTTGCCGCGATCCTGCTGATCATCCTCATCCTCTCCCTCGCCGTGGCCGCTGCGCAGGTAATTCTGGCCATGAAGATGAAGGAAGGAAAAGAGTGGGCCCGCCTGGCATTGACCGTCGTGGCCGTCATCTCCTTGCTGCTCACCATCTTCAGTGCCGCCAGCGCCGGAGGGTCCAGTACAGGCCTCGGCAGCAACTGGTTCGGCTTCCTCGTCAGCGCGGTAGCCGTGGTGCTGATGTGGCTCCCCAATTCCCAACTCTGGTTCAAGGCAGTCAAGGGTCACGCATAGCGCTGACGCAACTGCCGTCGTCGTTCGCTGAACGGCCACCTGGAGCAGAAGGCCGCGGTAAATCCTCCGGATCGCCGCGGCCTTCATCATGCGCGGCCTTCATCATGAAGGCGTAAGCCAACATGATGATTTTTGCCGTCCGCCGGAAATACCTGCGTGGGATCACCTTCAGCGTCAGACCCGGAAGGTACGGTGGAAGCAGAACCACGCTGGGGGCAGGGTCATTTTGCTGATCCCGGCGGCCGCACCAGCAGTCGAACAAGCAAAGGAATGCCATGAGCAACCCTCCGTACCCGCCGTCAAACCCGGGCGATGCCAACCAGCCCCAGCAGCCGGACACCCAGCCCGCCGCTCCGTCAGCGCCCCAGTACGGCCAGCAGAGCCCCGCAGCACCGCAGTACGGGCAGCCTTCCGCGCCCCAGTACGGCCAGCAGAGCCCGGCAGCACCGCAGTACGGCCAACAGTCTTCTCCCTACGGCCAGGCTCCTGCCGCACCGCAGTACGGGCAGGACACCAACTGGCCCAGCCAGCAGCCCGGCCCCACCGCCGTGCCGCCCATGGTCAACTACGCCTTCTGGATGATCATTGCGGCAGGCATTCTCTCCGCGATCAGCTCGCTGCTGTTGGCTACCACTGGTGCTGACGCCTTTATCAATGCCATGAACCAGCAGGCCGGCCAGCAAGGCACTGAGCTTCCCGAAGGGTCCCTGGAAGGCATGCGGGGCGTGATCGGTGTGAGCGCCATCGTCGGAGCAATCGTGGGCCTTGGCCTCTACGCGCTGGTCGCTTTCCCCGTCCGCAAGGGCAAGAACTGGGCCAGGATCCTCGGCACCGTCTTCGCGGCGATCTCCGTCCTGGGCCTGACCAGCCTGTTCCAGTTCGGCGCCACCTACGGCATCTTGCAGCTCATCGTGATCCTGCTGGGTGTTGCGGCGATCGTCATGCTGTACCTGCCGGCGTCGGCTCCTTATTTCCGCAAGGCGCAGCCGTTCGGCAACACGTACCAGAACCCCTACGGCCGCTAAAGACGCAGCCTTAGACAACCCTGCGGGCGCGGACCCGGCGAAGGCTATACAGCCTGGCCCGGTGTCTGCGCCCGTTGTGCGTGATAGGCCAAAATCTGCAGTTCCGTGGCCATATCCACTTTGCGGAGGTTCACGTGCGGAGGGACCTGCAACAGCACCGGCGCGAAGCTGAGGATGCTCCGGATGCCGGCGGCAATGACGCGGTCGCACACAGCCTGGGCCACGGTCGCCGGCAGCGCCAGCACCACCATGTTGGTATGTGTACGCTCCAGGACCCGCTCAAGTTCGGCGGAGTCGCTGACACGCAGCCAGCCAACTTCATTGCCGATCACCATGGGGTCGGCGTCGAAAATAGCTACAACGTCGAAGCCCCGGGACTCGAACCCGCCATACCTGGCCAGGGCTTTGCCGAGGTTACCGGCGCCAACAATGGCGACCTTCCAGTCATGGGTCAGGCCCAGGGCGGCCGCAATGTGGCGGCTAAGGTATTGGACTTCGTAGCCGACACCGCGTGTCCCATAAGATCCCGCGTAGGAAAGGTCCTTGCGGAGCGTGGACGAACTGACCCCTGAGGCCTCCGCCAACGCCTCCGACGACACCCGCTCCACGCCCTCGGCCAGCAAAGAGTTGAGCGCGCGCAAATAGAGGGTCATCCGGGCCACAGCCGCGGGCGGGATCTGCTTGGCGGCAGGTTCGTTGTCCCCGGTTACAGCTTCCGGGGACGGTTCCAGCGCAGTCACGGTATTCTCCATTGCGTCGCTTTGTTGTTCCACTCTATGACCCCCGGCCGGACTGAACAAAAGCCATTACTTGCGGGTAATCCTGCTTTCAGCCCTCCAGGACCTTCTTCAGGGTGCGGGTCAACCGGTCCTCGTCGATCTTCCAAAAATCACGTTGGATACCATCAACCAGCACTACGGGAATCTCCTCGGCAAAGCGTTCCTGCAACCGGGGATCGTCGTCGATCCGTTGTTCAGTCCATTGCACGCCCAGGCTTGTGGTGACACGCTCGACGGCGGCACGCGCCTCCGTGCACAGGTGGCAGTCAGCTTTGGTGAGGAGGACGACGTCGGGAATAGCCATGCCTCAAAGGTACCGTCCAACCGTCTCTCACATCCCCCACCCACCGGACGCACCCTCTCTCACATCCCCCACCTTCAAGCGGTTCACCCGTGCGCCCCCAACGCGGTTCCCGGCGATTGACTAGACTCAAGACATGCCCGAGGAGAAGAACGCCGCCGTGGTCGCAGATGCCTTGGTGCAGAAGCACACTGTGCAGAAGGACGCCGTGCAGAAGCGCACGGGCGAAGCCGCCTTCTTCGACGTCGACAACACTTTGATGAAGGGTGCAAGCCTCTTCCACGTTGCCCGCAAAATGTACGAACGTAAGGCCTTCACACTTTCGCAAGCGGCTGGATTCGCGTGGAAGCAGTTCAAGTTCGTCATGCGGGGCGAGAACATGGAAGACGTCCACTCTGTCCGCGACTCCGCGCTTACCCTTGCTGCCGGCATCACTGTTGATGACATCAAGGCCCTGGGCGAAGAGGTCTACGACGAAATGATCGAGTCGCGGATCTGGCCGGGGACCAAGGCACTCGCGGAACAGCACCTCAGGGTTGGACGCAAGGTCTGGCTCGTCACGGCTACACCCATAGAGGTAGCCACGGTCATTTCCACCCGGCTCGGACTAACCGGCGCCCTTGGCACCGTGGGTGAAGTGGAAGACGGCATGTATACGGGAAAACTCGTGGGCGACATTCTTCACGGGCCTGCAAAGGCAGTGGCGGTCCAGCTTGTGGCCGACAGGGAGGGCCTGGATCTGGATCACTGCTGGGCCTACAGCGATTCCGCCAACGACATCCCTTTGCTCACCATGGTGGGGCACCCTGTCGTGATCAACCCGGATGCAAAGCTGCGCCGGCATGCTCGTGAGAATAACTGGCCCGTGTACGACTTTCGTTCCGGTCGTCGGGCGGCAACCTTGGGACTGAAAGCCGCAACGGTGGGCGGGGCGGTCTACGGCCTCTGGCGCGGATTTTCACGGTTCCGCGGCCCCCGCATCTGACGCTCGTTCACATCCCCGCGCCACAACCCAAACGCTCACTCACATCCCCCGGGCCACAACCCAAACGCTCGCTCACATCCCCTGCCCCCAACCCAAACGCTCACTCACATCCCCCGGAGGCCCCACCGAGCCTGTGGATAACTTCCGGTGACACAAGCGTTTCTGGGCAAGAATGCCAAGTATGCAGAATGCCATGCCTCTTCCGGCTCACCTCACCAACGCACCATTCACGCTCGAAGAAGCGAAGACGGCAGGTCTGGGGCTAAGAAACCTCTGGAACCGCACCACGGTAGATGGGGTCAGCCGTGGCATTTACCGGCCATCGGATTGGAATTTTGAGCTGTCAGCCGCCGCTAGAACGCTGTCAGCGGTAAGTCCTGGCGCTTGGATTTCCCATGTAACGGCAGCGAGGTTGCAAGGTGCGTGTCTTCCGCCGTGGTTGTCGGACTCCAATGAGCTGCACCTCAGCAAGCCGAGGCAGCTGCCATCTGTGCGGCGCAAGGGAGTAATCGGACATACTGTGGTTGCCTTTGATGACGAAATCGAGTGCGTCGAAGGCATCTGGATGAGTACTCGGTCCCGGACTTGGTTGGATCTGGCAAGGCGCCTGCCGGTCCGCGATCTCATCTGCATGGGCGACGAACTCATCCGCAGGCCCAGACCGGAATTCGAAGAACGAGACACGCCTTTCACCACCCTGGAGGCTCTTCGACAGTTGGTGGACAGACACAAGAACCTGCAGGGCGTTGTCCGCGCAAGGGAAGCTTTGGACCTGATGCGTGTCGGGGCGGATTCTGCGCCCGAGTCGTTGCTTCGCTTGGCGATGCTGGACGCCGGCATTCCCGAACCCGAGCTCCAAGTGCAGCTCCGCCCTAACGACCCGTTCTCGCCGTCGGCAGACTTGGGCTTCCGTGATCGTCGGATAGCAATACAGTACGACGGCGGTCATCACCTTGGGCGGGAACAGATGTTCAGCGATCGGAGACGCGACAAGGCGTTCGAGGCAGCGGGCTGGACCGTCCTCAAATTCGGGAAAGACGATTTGGCGGACAACTTTACGTCCGCCACTCGGCAGATTAAAGGCGCTCTACGATCAGCATGGCAGGATCCCGCGGTTGCTTCGGGCTTTTCCCCGGGGACGTGAGAGAACGTTCGGTCCAAACCCCGGGGGACATGAGAGAACGTCCGGTCCAAACCCCGGGGGACATGAGAGACCGTGCGGCCCAACCCCGGGGGACATGAGAGACCGTCCGGCCCAAACCCGGGGGGACGTGAGAGAAGGACCGGCCCAAACCCCGGGGGATGTGAGAGACCGTCTGGCCCAACCCCGGGGGACATGAGAGACCGTCCGGCCCAACCCCGGGGGACGTGAGAGAGGGACCGGCCCAAACCCCGGGGGACGTGAGAGAACATTTGGTCTAAACCCCGGAGGACGTGAGAGACCGTCCGGATGCAAAAATGCCCGCCACCTCGAAAGGCAGCGGGCATTCACGCTTGATGAAGTATCTCTACTTCTTATTGCGGCGCTGGTGGCGGGTCTTGCGAAGCAGCTTGCGGTGCTTCTTCTTGGCCATACGCTTGCGGCGCTTCTTAATAACTGAACCCACGAAAGTTCCTTACAAACTAGAAGTTCCTGTCTGTTGGAACAGATCCGCGGAAGCAGACAAGTACAACTGACAGATTCTTACATTGACGTAAAACGTTCCTTAACAGAGTACCGCTTCAAAGGGGCACCCTGTGACCACGGTCCGCTGGACGGACCGGGAGGCCTCAGGCGGTCTCGGATTGTCCGTCCACCACAGCACCCTTAAGGTACTGGGCAACGGCCTCTTCAGGAACCCGGAAGGAACGGCCGAACCTGACGGCGGGCATTTCCCCTGAGTGGACCAGGCGGTACACGGTCATTTTGGAAACACGCAGGACGTCGGCCACTTCGGCCACCGTCATGAAACGCGCATTCGAGAAGTTAGTCTCTGCGGACATTTCCCATATTCCTTTGCTCTCAGACAGTAGGACACCCCCAGTAGAACGGTGTGCCGATGCTGAGCCATCCAACAACCATGTGCTAGATACTCTAGAGGCTGATGGGGCCAATGTGAAAGCATTTCCGCAAAGTGGGAACACGCTCCCTCCCCCGCAGCTGACCTGCCGCCGACCTGCCATGCCCCCACCACTCACCCGCAGCGCCCGATTCGTGGGCTCGCTGCCGGGAGTGCCGGGCGCACGGCATGTTGCGCAGCAAAGCCACGAAACGGAGCCGGCCCAACCTACCGCCGCGCCGGGGATGCTACAGGGCAACCACTGCCCGGCGCTTCCGGGCCGAAGCCGCGAGCTGCTCCAGCACCGACGCCGTGACGTCCCACTCCATGCAGGCATCCGTGACGCTCTGCCCGTATACGAGTTCCTGCTCCCCGGCCAGCTGCTTGGCGGTGTCGAGCTTCTGGGCTCCGCCTACCAGGAAGCTCTCCAACATGACCCCGGCGATGGGCGAGGTCTCCCCTGCCTCCAGCTGCGCACCGATTTCCAGGGCTACCTCTGCCTGGCGGTGGTGGCTCTTGCCGCTGTTGGCGTGGCTTGCGTCCACGATCAGGCGTGGGTTCAGTCCCTTGGAGGCGAGTTTGGCGGAAGCAGCGGCAACATCGTCCACTGAGTAGTTAGGCCCCTTGCGGCCACCGCGCAGGATGACGTGGGTGTCCGGGTTGCCGGAGGTTGCCACGAGAGCCGCGCGGCCGGCGTCGTCGATTCCCAGGAAGGCCTGCTCCGCGGCAGAGGCGCCGCAAGCGTCAATGGCCACCTGGAGGTCGCCGTCGGTGCCGTTCTTGAAGCCGATGGGCATGGACAATCCTGAGGCAAGCTGGCGGTGGATCTGGCTTTCGGTGGTGCGGGCACCAATGGCACCCCAGGACACGAGGTCAGCCATGTATTGCGGGCTGATGGGCTCGAGGAACTCGGTGGCAGTGGGCAGACCCAAAGCGGTGACCTGCTTGAGGAAGCCACGGGCGGCGCGCAGGCCCGCAGCGATGTCATGGCTGCCATCGAGGTGGGGATCGTTGATGAGGCCTTTCCAGCCAACGGTGGTGCGGGGCTTCTCGAAGTAGGTCCGCATGACGATCAGCAGGTCTTCCTTGTGCTTTTCGGCCTGGCTGACCAGCCGGCGGGCGTATTCGAGGCCGGCCTTGGGATCGTGGATGGAGCACGGGCCAACGATCACCAGCAGGCGGTCGTCAACACCGTCCATGATGGCGCGGACCTGGTCACGGCCGCGGTCGACGACGGCTGCTGAGCGGGCGTCCAGCGGCAACTCGGCGATGAGGTCCTGGGGCGCCGGAAGCGGCTCGAAGCGGGCCACCCGCAGGTTGGATGTAGCGGGCTGATCCGGATCGGAGGCGGAATCAAGCGAGTCGGTGGGTTCTGCAGCGATGCTGGTCATGTCTGGGTCCTGTTCCGGGATGCGGAGCGGGCCCCTTTTCAGAACCCGCCGGATATGGCGAAGGGCAGAGAATGATCTCTGCCCTGTTGGCTCTGAAGGAAAGTTGGATGCGTGTCAGTTAGACGCGGGCCCCTCCAGAGCCAACGAAAAATACGCATACCAACGGTTTGTCATAGCCACACCATAACCGCGGTTCTTCAGACCGGGCAAATCGCGTCCGTCATGATGACAAAAGTTTGCGAAGGAACTCCAACTGCTTGATCCAGTGGTGTTCCTGCCCGCCTTCGTGGTTGTTGAAGCGGTACACCTCGATGTCCTTTTCGGGCGCACCGCCGGAAACCCCGTAGTTGTTGTAGCTCGCGAAAACGGTGGACGGAGGGCAGATGTCGTCCATTTGGGCAGCTGAGAAGAGTGCAGGCACGGTGGCAGCACGGCCCAGGTGCACGCCGTCGAAGTAGTTGAACACCGCCAGCATCGGCTCATATTTGTCGCGGTGACGCCCCAGGAACCCGGCAATTTCCGGGTACGGGCCGCGCGGGGTGATGTCGATCGCGCGGGGGAAATCCTGCAGGAACGGGACGTCGGGCAGCGCGGCGATCACGCCGTCGAGCCTTCCAGCCGTCAGCCCTGCGGCGGCGACCGTTATGCCGCCACCTTGGCTGACGCCTGCCAAAACTACCTTGGAAGGGTCGACGGCGGGATGGCTCTGCGCCGCTTCCACGGCACGGAACGCGTCCACGTAGACCCGGCGGAAGTAGTAGTTGTCCTGGTGGTCGGCGCCGCGGGTCATGAGCCCGGCATAATTGTTCCCGCCCGCTGACGGGTGCGGGTCCGGGGTGTCCCCTGAGACGCCGCCATACCCCTGGCCGCGGGTGTCCATGATGAAGTGGGCGTAGCCGGCTTGTGCCCAGCGGGTGTTCTGGTTGACCAGTCCACGGCCGCCGGAGTAGCCAATGTATTCCACCACGACGGGAAGCTGTTCCTCCGCCTCACGCTGCGCGGGCAAGTGCAGCCAACCCTTGATGCGGTCTCCGCCGAACCCGGAGAAGGACACGTCAAAGGTGTCGATCACGGAGAGGTAGTTGTCCACGGGTTCGAACACGGCATCGAGCGGAAGGGACCTGGCCTCGGAAATGGTGAGGTCCCAGAAGTGATCAAGGTCTGCCGGCGGAACCGCGCTTGAGGTGTAGTCGCGGAGCTGCTCAAGGGGAAGGTCAAAGAGGGGCATGTGGACATCCTACGTCATGGTTTCGTGTGCCCCGTCACAGGGGCGGGCGCGCTAAAGAGGTGCGATGGACAGGTTTCTGTAGGCGGCTTTTAGGGGTGCCATCTGGCGGATCCCGAAATATCCACCCCCGAGCGGTTCCGGGGATGGGTCGGTCCAGGCAAAGAGCGGCAGCCCGTTGATGGAGAAGGCCACATGCGGGCCGTCCTTGACCACCTCGATGCCATAAAACCCATCGGCATCCACCGCAGGCGGCAAAGGATCCGCCCCTTGGGCCACGAGTTCGAAGCCGGCGCTCTTGCGGAGGTTGCAGGTTCGGAAGGCCCGCTCGGAGGCATGTTTGTGCCGGAAATACGAGATGTGGAGGGCGTCGATATCTCCCGAATGGTATTGCGGATAGAAGCCGGTACGCGGAGCCAAAGCGGAAGAAAACAGGTCCTCGCCACTGTGACCCCGTGCAGCGAAGAACACCATGGCCAGGCCCGGCTCCTCCAAGGGAAGGAACTCCCAACTGATCCTGACGTGGTCCGGCAACTCCTCAGGGCACCAGAGCGTCCAATGGGCGTGGTCGCCGTGCTCGTCCGCGTCAAGGGAGCCCGACAGGACCAGAGCACTGGTGCCGTCGGCACCCAAGCCGCGCCCGCCGTCGTCGGCACCCAAGCCGCGCCCGCCGTCGTCGGCACCCAAGCCGCGCCCGCCGTCGTCGGCCGCTCCGAAAACCTGCGCAGAAAACTGGACCGGCCCCTCGGGGATCCAATCAGCAACGTCGGCAGGGCCCCGCAACGGGTTCGAGTGGATCACGCACGCGCCCCCGCGTTGAGCGCCCCCGCTGTGAGGGTTGCCGACAGGCCGTAGCCGAGGGCCTCCAACTGTTCCGCCACAAAGGCTGCGATCCGCTGCGCGCCTTTCTCGTGGAAGTGCGTGTTGTCCTCCAGTCCGCCGGCCCAATGCGCGTGCTCCCCTGGTGCGAAATGGCAGAAGAGTCCCTTGGAGCCTTCCTCCCCCAGTTCCTCGTAAAGCCCACGTGTCCATTCATTGAGGTCGATAACGTCCAGGCCGAGCTCCTCGGCAAGTTCCCGGACCACCGCCGGGTAGTCCCCCAAAGTGGCTTCCAGCGTGCCATCAAGCCAATGCCGGCGCTCCACGGACGTGCAGAGAATGGGAATGCCACCCTTGCTGTGGACCTCGGCCACCATCCGTTTGAGGTTGTCCGTGTAGCCGGTGCGGGCGGCCAGGTGTTCACGCTTCTGGTCGTTGTGCCCGAACTGGATCAGGACAACGTCCCCTTGGACGGTCTGGTTGATGAGCTGGTACCAAAGACCCTCCTCCCGGAACGACTCCGTAGTGGCACCGCCCTTGGCGTAGTTGTGGACGGCAGCCCACCAGTACGTCCCGGGGGCAAGGTGCGCACCCCAGCCGCTCATCGGATATTCGTAGCTGGGGCAGGCTGCAACGGTGGAGTCGCCCGCGAGGAGGATTTTCATGGTTGTCCTTTCATGGAAACAGCAGTCCCTAGCCCTTGACCGAGCCGATCAGCATGCCCTTGGCAAAGTGCTTCTGCAGGAAGGGGTAGAAGATCAGGATGGGCAAGGTGGCCACCACGATCACGGCAAACTTGATGCCTTGCTCGGGAGGGATGTAGGACGGATCCACGTTGCCGGTGCCCAGGAGGTCAGACGCCGCCGTGACCTGGCGCAGGTACATCTGCAGGGTCCACATGTTGTTGTCGCTGAGGTAGAGCAGGGGCGACATGAAGTCGTTCCAGATCCCCACCGCGTAGAACAGCGCGAACGTGGCCAGCACCGGTTTGGACAACGGCAGCAGGATCCGCCAAAGGATCCCGATCTCAGTGGCGCCGTCCATTTTGGCAGACTCTTCCAGCTCGGCCGGGAGTTCCTGGAAGAAGTTCTTGATGATGATCAGGCTGAACGGGTTGATGGCCGCCGGCAGGATCAACGCCCAGTAGGAGTTCAGCAGGCCAAGGTCCTTGACCAGCAGGAACGTGGGAATCATGCCGCCGGAGAAGACCATGGCGAAGACCACCAGGGACATGATCAGCTTCCGGCCGCGCAGGTTCTTCTTCGCCAACGGGTAGGCCATGGTGACTGTCAGGATGAGCTGGATCAACGTGCCCACCAGCGTCACCAGCACCGTGGTGATCAGCGCCCTGGTGAAGGCGGGCGTGGAGAAGATGTACTCATAGGCGCCAAGGGTGAACTGCTCGGGCCAGACGAAGAACGCCCGCCGGGTGATCTCGGCCTCGTTGGCGAAGGACCCTGCAATCACGTAGATGAACGGCAACAGGGTGATGATGCCGATCAGGCTCAGGAAGACGTAGTTCGCGGCATCAAAGACCCGCCCGCCCCGGGTGTTGTGAATCTTCATTAGAACAGTCCGCTCTGGTTGAACCGCTTGGACAGCCAGTTGGTGCCAAAGATCAGCACGATTCCCACCAGGGACTTGAAGAGCCCGACGGCGGTGCTGTAGCTGTAGGCGCCTTGGGTAATGCCCACGAAGTACACGTAGGTATCAAAGACGTCTGCCACGCTGCGGTTGAGTGCGTTGGTCATGAGGTAGATCTGCTCGAAGCCGGTGTTGAGCATCTGCCCGATGGCCAGGATGAGCATCACGATGATGGTGGACCGGATGCCGGGCAAGGTGATGTGCCAGACGCGGCGGAACCTGCCGGCGCCGTCGATGATCGCTGCCTCATACTGGTCCTGGTCCACGGTGGCCAGCGCGGCGAGGAAGATGATGGTGCCCCAGCCGGTGTTCTTCCAGATTTCCTGGAGCACGATCAACGGCCGGAACCAGTTGGGATCGGACAGGATGTCCACGTTGGTCCCGAACAGGCCGTTCACGAACTGGAACAACGGTCCGATGTCCAGGGCGAAGAGCAGGAAGCTCAGTGACGCCACGATGGTCCAGGACAGGAAGTGTGGGATATAGACCAGCGTTTGGACGGTCCGCTTGAGCACCGAAAGACGGACCTCGTTAAGCAGCAACGCCAGGATGATGGTCAACGGGAACGCGATGCCCAGGTTCAGGAACGCCAGGATCAGCGTGTTGCCGAGCAGCCGCGGGAAGTCGGGGTTGGCAAAGAAGTCCGTGAAGTTGGTGAAACCCACCCAGGGACTGCCGTTGACGCCAAGGAACGGAACGTAGTCCTTGAAGGCGATGGACACCCCGTACATGGGCCCGTACCGGAAGATCGCGAAGTACAGGACTCCGGGCAACAGCAGCAGATACAGCCACTTGTAGTGCGCGAAGTGGACGGCGAACCCGCGCCGCCGCGACGGGGCGGGCGGCTTGGTGGCCACCCGCTCCGAAGCTTTGGCTTCTACAACCGGGGCAGTCACTTCTTGTTTTCCTGCCAGAGCTTATTGATTTCTTCCTTGACCTTGTCACCGCCGCTGGTGTTCCACAGCTTGATGGCGTCCTTCAGGCCCTGCTCGTCGGTCTGCCCGGCCAGGTATTTGATGCGGGCATCGGCCACGATGTTGTCCAGCTGCGCGCCCTTGGCAACGTAGGTGGGTGAAACGAAAGCGGCTGCCGGGTTGTACACAGCGCTCTTGAGGTCCTCGGCCATGACGGATACGCGGTCATCGAAGACCTTCTGCTCGTACGCGGAGGCCTGCTTGACGGGGTAGAAGTTGTTGCCCGTAACGTTGGTGCCCAGCTGCGCGAAGCTCTTGATGTCGGTGTTGACCACCTTGCCCTCCGGGGTTTCGGGCTTGATGGTGGCGGCCAGGCCGTCCTCCACGGTGAAGTTCACGCCTTCGATGCCGTTGTTCATCAGGACGGCAACTTCCTTGCTGTTCAGCTTGTCCAGGAAGGTGAGGACGTTCTTCAGGTCCGCCTCGGTCTTGACGCTGGACTTAGGGATGGCCAGGAAGCCGGAGTAGCCGTCGGTGGGGTGCGCGTGCAGTTCCCCGTCGGGGCCCTTGAGGCTGCCGACGAAGCCCACTTTGTTTTCAAAGTCGTTCGGATTGGCTTGCTTGAAGAGGTTGATCAGCACACTGACGCGGGAGTCGACGTCGATAATGATGCCGCCCTTGCCGTTGAAGAACGGCTCGTTCCACTTGGTTCCGTCGAACGTTGCGAAATCGGGGTTGATGAGCTTCTCATCGACCATCTTCTTGACGAATCGGTTGGCTTCGAGGAACTCGTCGGTTTCGAAGCTGGGAACCAGCTTGCCGTCACGCTCGGTCCAGCGGTTTCCGGCGCCGTACCAGGTTTCGATCAGGTCATAGGGGCTGTTGGTTCCCAGCGCGCCCCACTTGGGGATGGTGATTCCGTAGGTGTCGTTCTGGCCGTTGCCATCCGGGTCCTGTTCGGTGAATGCCTTGGCAACCTTGTAGAGGTCTTCGGTGGTTTCGGGCGCTTTGAGGCCCAGCTTGTCAAGCCAGTCCTGGCGGAACATCACCGCAGCGCGGATCGGGTTGCGGCCACGGTACACCCCGTAGACCTTGCCGTTGACGCTGGCGTTCTGCTGGACTTCCGGGAAGGTGGTCTTCAGGTTCGGGTAGTCCTTGAGCTTGTCCGTCAGGTCCCAGAAGGCGCCGGCTTCGGCGTTCTTCACGAAGCCGGGGGTTTTGCCCTGGACCACCAGGACGTGCGGGATCTCCGAGGACGCCAAGGTGATGTTCATCTTGTCTTCATAGGACGCGTTGGGCGTCCAGGTGATATTGACATCCTTGCCCGTGAGTTCCTCGAGCTTCTTCTGGACGGCGCCATCGGCGGTGGGCGGCTGCGCCTCCAGGAACGGCGCCATGATCTTGACGGAGGAAAGGTCCGACGCCGGCGCTTCGCCACCGCAGGCGGTCAGCGCCAGGGCTGCGGAAACTACGACGGCGGCGGCCAACGTGTGTTTTCTACGGATCATTGTCTTACCTGCTCCACTTCATCGGGGTTGGTGTCTTTCGACTCTTGGTTTGACGGCACACCGGGGAACCTTTTGAGGCTCCATATGTGCTGCCCACTCGCATCTTGATACGTTTCATTAGTACTCGCGCCAGAGGAATGGGCTACCAGCTCACTGCTTCCTTGGACATCAAGGGAACGGTGAAGCACGGGCGGGCCTCCAAAGGCAGGTCGAGGACGGTTGAGCTCAGGCAAGGCTGGCCTCCGTGGTGGGGGTTGACGTGGAAACAGGGCCGCCGGCCGCTACCGGCATTCGGCCAGCCCTTGGGGTGGCGGGCACCGGGACGGCGGCGGGCACCGGGACGGCGGCGGGTACCGCGAGGGTGGCAAGCGTTGCACCTGCAGCGGTGGGGGTTGACGTAGAAACAGGGCCTGGCGTTGCACCGGCGTCGGCTGACATCGCTTCGTCGTTGGCAGTAAAGAAGCGGTCGCAGAGCCAGCCCGTGACGTACAACCAGGCGCCCACGCCGAAGAACGGGATCAGCCCCGGAACCGACCGGCAGACGAACACGGCCGCGGCGGTCACGAACAGGAGAATCACGGTTCCAGCGAGGTGCCGCATGGCAAAACGCGAGGACATCAGGAAGTACTGCGGAAGGGACAGTTCATAGCGGGCGAACATAGGGAAGAGGTAGCAGACCGTCCCTGCAGCAAAGAGGGCGGCCAGCAGGATCCCGGCCGAAGCGATCTGCGAACCAAAATCCCAGCCCGCGGAGAAGTAGCCCCAATTCAAGGACAGCGCGACACCCACGGCAATCAAGGGCAAACCCAGTGCGTTGCCCTTGGCAAAGTTCTTGAAGTACTCCCTGGCAAAGCGCCGCATCAAGGGTGCAGCATTTCCCCGCACCTTGTCACGCACCAGGACGTGGGCGGCAGCAGTACTGGGCCCGATCCCGAGGACAACTCCCCCGAGCACTGTGAAGGTCATCCACAATATGTTCAGGCAGGCAATCCACACGAGTGTGTCGAAGAGCGTGTAAGCGCGGAAGCCAAATCCTCCAGAGGCCATGGCGCTCCCCCCTTTCTCCATCGTTGCAGAACAGGCCCGCATGACTGCCGCTAGGATTCGCCGAAGAGCTTCGGAGCAACCGTGGTCGCCAGTCAGTTGGGGTAGGCCCCAGTGGGCCATGTCACTAAAGTAAACGCTTTCCCAGCAACTTAGACGCCGGGGAGGGGTCCAGTCAAGGCGTTTCTTGAATCGTTACATTCGGGCTGAAGCCGCGATACACTGGGCGGAACCGGAACTGGGAAAGCGCTTGCTAGGTATAGCCTGAACCAGCCTGAACACTTACGTAACAACCCCGACGAAGGCGTCGCCGCCCTCGTTGCAGCGCCAGCAGAGGAGAGCCATGGACACCCCTTCCATCGAGTCCATCACCAGCCCTGACCCGCACCGGGCTGCCCCGGCGCCCAAGAACGCACCGGCGCGGATTGCCTTGGTGGGAGTCCACGGTTTCGGAACACACCACCTGAACAATCTCCAGCGGCTGGCCAGTATGGGAGCAGTTGACCTCGTTGCAGTGGCGGACCCCAATCCCCCGGCAGCCGGTGCCCTGCCTGAAACCACCGCTGTTCACGCCACGCTCGACGACCTGTTGGCCGGGGACCACCGCCCGGACGTCATCATCGTGGCTACGCCGATTCAAACCCATGCACCGCTGGCCCTGTCCGTCCTTGCCTCCAACGCGGACCTCTACCTCGAAAAGCCCCCGGTGGCCTCCATGGCCGATTTCCTCCGCCTCCAGGACGCGGCCGCCGCAGCTGGGCGCCGTGTCCAGATCGGATTCCAAAGCCTGGGCTCCCACGCGCTCGCCCCGCTGGCACAGTTGGCCGCCGGCGAACCATCGGAACAACTGCCCGGTATCGGCACGCTCAAAAGCATTTCCGCTACGGGCCGCTGGGTGCGGGACCGCGCCTACTACAAGCGCTCGCGATGGGCCGGCAAGCGGAACCTCGACGGCGTGGACGTTGTGGATGGCGTTGCAACCAACCCCCTGGCCCACGCGATCGCCACTGCCCTCCGCATCGCCGGAGCCCGCAAGGCCGAAGACCTTGCCTTTGTGGATACGGATCTCTACCGGGCCAACGACATCGAAGCGGACGACACCTCCGTGATCCGAATGCAGACCACCAGCGGATTGCCCATAACGTGCGCCCTCACACTGTGCGCCTCCGAATCCGTGGAACCGTACGTCACACTGCACGGCACCGAAGGCACTGCTGTATTCCACTACACCGAGGATCGTGTGACCGTCCGAACCGAGTCCAGCGAGACCAGCCATGTCTTTGGGCGGGACGATCTCACGGAGAATCTGCTCCAGCACCTCGCGCAGGGCACCGCGTTGCTCAGCCCCTTGGACCACAGCGGCGCCTTCATGAGGGTTCTCGAAGCCATCCGCACAGCTGAAGCTCCTGCCCTGATCCCCACGGAATTCGTCACGTGGGTAGGGGACGGAGACCAGGCCCACGCTGTGATCCCACAGATCGAGGACATCCTGGAACGGGCCACGTTGGCCCATGCCACGTTTTCCGAGCTCGCCCTCCCCTGGGCTCGACCTGACACAACCTCCACCGAGGCACTGTTCGCCGACGCCGCTGCCGACGCTGCCATTCCCGTCGCCGACGACGCTGCCACGCCCGCCGTCAGCTCCCCTGACGACGCTTCTCCCGCCGACACCGCCGCCGTCCTCCGCCGCGGCACCGGCCTTGATTCAGCGTTGTCGCCGCGCCCTTACCTGCATCCGGTGACCACCCGGGGTGGCATCGTGGTTACGGACCATATGGCATCCGACCATGTGTGGCACTTGGGCGCCGGTTTCGCGCTCCAGGATGTCAACGGCAGCAACTTCTGGGGCGGCCGCAGCTATCGAAGGACCGCAGGGAAGTACGTGGACCTGAACGATCACGGCAGGATCGTGGTCGAGGGCATTACCCACGGTTCGGACCAGACCACGGCCGACCTCCAGTGGCTGGGTGCCGATGGCGGACTGCTGCTCCAGGAGCGGCGCACTTTCCGTCGTACGCTCCTTGACCACCGCACGCTCCTCGACCACCGCACGTGGCGACTGGATATCACCACGGAACTCACCGCCGTCGTTGATGTTTCGCTGGGGAGTCCGGGGTCCCATGGCGCGGCCGGCAGCGGGTATGGCGGCTTTTTCTGGCGGTTGCCTGCCAACGCAGATTCCCGCGTCTTCTCCTCCACAGCCGTCGGCGAACATGCGGTGCACGGTTCAGTGACGCCGTGGCTGGCTTGGTCCGGAGAGTTCGACGGCGGCCCTGCAACGCTGGTGTTTGGGGCACCTTCGGAATCGCCCGATCCTTGGTTTGTCCGCTGCAGCGGTTACCCGGCGGTCGGCTCCGCGCTGGCTTGGGATACCGCCGTCGAGCTGGCAGGGAACCAGTCCCTCTCCCGTTCCGTGACCGTATGGATCAGTGATGGAACGTTGGATATGGCCGGGATCGAGGATTTGGTGGCCGCCCGATGACCGCTGGCACCCCGGCTTCACCACTGGTCGCCACAAACCTCATGGTCGAGGGATCCCCGGAATGCTTGATGGCACCGCCCTCGCCAAACTTCGGCTGGTTGCTTGATGCGGGCCCCTCTGCGAGCGCGGGGCAATCGTTCCAAAGTGCCTATCGCATCAGGTTGATGGACCGCGCCGGGGCGGAAGTATGGGACTCCGGCACTGTGGTCGCGGACCAGCAGCACCACCTTCCCTACACAGGCCCCCAGCTGCGCCAGGACAGTGACTACCAGTGGACCGTGCAACTTACTGACTCCGGGGGTGTGTTAGGTAGCGCCAGCCCTCCGGCGCGGTTCAGTACCGGGATCTTCGACGACGCAGGCAACGGTTGGGCTGCGGAATGGATCCACCGAAATCCAGGCGGACGTGCTCCGATGGAACTGGTGGACGGGTCGCTGCGCGTCAGCGGATCACCCCACTTGCCCTGGCCTGTTTCTGCAGGCGGCAGCACAGTCATCACTGCCCGCTTCCGTTTGCGGCTTGGTACGGCCGGGATCATCCTCCGCAGCAACGGGCCGGGCAACGGTGTGCTGCTGGAACTCAAACCACATCGCACGGCCGTCCTCCGCATGGCACCTGACTGGGAGATCGGGGCCATGACCGCGCCGGCAACGGAAGTGGTTGCTGAAACCCCGGCCTTTGAGGCGACCCCCGTGTCGCGCGCCGGTGCCATGGCCGGCGAGGACTGGCAGGACCTGGTGGTCACCGATGACAACCGGCGGATTACTATCACCATTGACGGCGCCACGGTCCTGGAGACGGACGTTGCGCCCAGCACCGGAACAAGCACCGGAACAGGCATCGCCTTCCACCAGGCACCGCGCAGCCAGTCCGAATACCTGTCCGTGAACGTCAGCAGTGACGGAAAGACCGTCCTCAGCAGCGATTTCGCCGCCCCCGGAGCCCTCAGCGATTGGAACACCGCCACTCCCCTCCGCCAGCCCGACGAATGGACCCTCGCCAAGGCAACCTTCGCCCTCGGGCGTCCCGTGGTCCGCGCCCGCCTCTACGCTGCAGCAAGCCACCACGCTGCGTTCACCCTCAACGGCACTCCCTGTCTGGAGACCACCAACTTCGGCTACCCGGGCGAACACTTCTACAACGCCGCCGACGTCACCGATGCACTGCGTTCCAGCAGCACCGCCGCCTTGACCGCCGTCGCGCATTGGTACGGACCTGGCCAGGGCCGCGCGGCGGGCAGGCCGGGGCTGCTGGCCCAGCTGACAGTGGAGTACGACGACGGCACCCGGGACGTGTTTGGATCCGGGCCACAGTGGATGGTGGCCGAGGGACCCTACCGCCAGGGCGGATACCGCAACGACGAAGGCGATCCGATCGAGCACCTCGATGCCACAGCATGGCCGGCACCGGAGAACTGGTACCCGGCGCTTTCACTCGGAGCCCACCCCGCGGCCGACTTCCCCGTGCTGGCCCCGAACTTCGCCGGCGTCGCACGGAACCAGGTCTCCGCCGTCGAACTCTTCACAGCCGGGGACGGCACTCCGGTGGCGGACTTTGGAAGGGTGGTTCCGGGTAGACCGGTGGTGGAGTTCCGCGAGGGCCATCATGGCCGGACCGTGATGCTCCGCGCGGGGTATACCCTGCAACCGGATGGCCGCGTGGATAGGGGGAAAACCGCCAGCCAGAACACGGATATGACCTTCCCTTACACGCAGAAGGATGGACCCCAGCGCTATGAGGGGGCTGTCCATCTCGGGTTCCGCTACCTTGAGTTTCCGGGCGTCCAGATGGAGGAGCTCGGTGCGGTGGGGGCACGGGTTATCCACGCCGGGCACCCTTCCGAAGGCAGCTTCCAAAGCTCCGACCACACCCTGAACCGGGTCTTCACCCTCCTGAGGGACTCAGCGCTGTTCGGTGCGCAGGAACAGTTCGTGGACACGCCCACCCGTGAGAAGGGCCAGTTCCTGGGCGATGCCGTGAACATCTCCTACGCCACCATGGCTTTGTTCGGCGAGCGACATTTCACGGCCAAGGCCCTGCGGGAGTTCGCGGGATCTGCCAAGCGCTACTGGGATTCACCCGACGAGCGGGGGCGCTACAACGCTGTCTATCCCAACGGCGATGGCAAGCGGGACATCCCCGATTTCTCGCTCATGATGCCCGAATGGGTGGAGGACTACCACCGGCTCAGCGGGGATAACGCGCTGCTCCACGAGCTGCTTCCCTGCCTCCTGGACACGGCCGGGTACGTGCTGCGGCACGTTCCCGGCAGTGGCCCCACCGCCGGGCTGGTTACCGATCTCGGGGGCGGCGCGGGTCCGTACCTGCACGGCATCGTGGACTGGCCGGCGCAGGGCCGCTTCGGGTACGACATGGACTGCGTGGCCCGCACCACCGTGAACGCCCAGGGCTGGTCAGTGCTCGACGCCGTCAGCCGGCTCTGTGCGGCAGCGGGCTTTGAGCGTGAGGCGGCCAGGCATAGGGACGCGGCGGATGAGTTGGCAGGGCATATCAACGCCCGGCTGCGCGTGGACGGGGTCATGGTGGACGGCCTGTACGCTGACGGCCGGCCAAGCCTGAACGCGTCACAGCATGCGACGTCGTTCCCGTTGTCCATGGGCATCACCCCTTCCGAGCATGCGGCCAAGGACGCCGGGCGCCTCGCTGGAATGGGCATGCGGCAGGGTCCCATGACCGTGCACCGACTGCTCCGTGCACTGCTTTCACAAAACCAGCTGGATGCTGTCCTGGATCTCCTGACCAATCCCACACAGCCCGGGTGGGCACGCTTGCTGGAGGCCGGAGGGTCCTTCACCTGGGAGGCCTGGGAGCTGGAGGAAGGCACTGACTACAGCCAGTCACACGCGTGGTCGGCCTCGGTGGTGCGGGAGATCCTTGAGTACCTCCTCGGTGTCCGGGTGACCGCACCGGGGGCGTCCGCCGTCGTGATTCAACCGCCCGTGTGCCGCCTGGAACAGGCCTCCGGTAGCGTGCCCACCCAACGCGGAGCGGTTGCCGTGTCCTGGAAGCGGACGGCCGACGGTATGGAGTTGGAGTGCACTGTCCCCGCGGGCATCAGTGCGCAGGTGGTGCTTCCGGACCGGACCGTCGCGGCAGGTCCGGGAACGTGGCGATTCACCCCGCGGGATGGCATTTAGTGACAATGTTCCCGCCCGGAACTGTTACCAAATGCCACCTCGCGGGCGTGAACGGGACCTAGCTCAGTGCGGTCTTCGCCTCGTCCATGGCCTTTTTGGCGGCGTCAGCAGGTGACATCCGGTTGAAATGCACTTCCAGGCCATAGCGGCCAAAAGCTTCGACGGCAGAGCTGGAACCTGCCGGCGGCACCGGGACGGCGTCTCCCAGTTCGGAGGAGATCTCGTCGATGAACTTTGCCGTGGCTGCGTCTTCGGGGGTCAACTTGGGAAGGACAGCAGCACGGACCTCCGAATTACCCGGGATACCGCGGTCCGCGAGGGCTATCTCTCCGGCCTCCACATTGTTGGCCAGGAAGTCGATGAGTTTCTGGACTTCGGCCGGGTGCTTGGTACGGGAGCTGGCGGACCAGAACTGCGAGGACTTGTAGAACTGCTTGGCACTCGCCGCGCTGCCGTCCGTGCTCGGCGGCCGGTGGATCTCCAGCGGCTGGCCCGAGGCCTTGGTGAGGGCGCTTAGCTGGTTGGACCAATACCAGGCGAGCCCGAACCTGTTGGTGGCCAGGCCCTGCTGGTCCACCGAAGCGGTGGCGTCCTCGGTCATGACCGAGGCGGGAGGCACGGCCTTGGAATCGCGCAGCTCGGCCTGGTACTCGTACCAGCCCGCCAGGTCTTCCTCGTCGAAGCCAAACTTGCCGTCGGAGGTGAACAGCGACTTGCCGTGCTGGCGGAACCAGAGATTCATGGGGGCGTCGCCGCTCACAGCTCCGGAGCCATAAACACCGCTTTTGCTTCCCTCGGTGATGGCTGCCGCAGCCTTGTTGTATTCATCCCAGGTCCAGGTCTTGTCATCGGGCAAGCTGACACCGCTGGCGGTCAGGAGCGAGGGGTTGGCCAGGACCACTTGGGCGTTGACGCCGGCCGTGACGGCGTACTGTTTTCCATCAACCTTCCCGGCATCTGCCACGGCGGAATCGAACTTGCCGAGGTCTACGTCCTTAAGTTCCAGGAGGGCGCCGCGTTCGGCATATTCACCCAGGTAGGCGGCATCCATCTGAATGAGGTCCGGAGCGTCCTGGGAGGCCACCTGGGTGGCGAGCTTGTCCCAGTACCCGGACCAGTCGCCGTATTCGCCTTTGACTTTGATGGTGGGGTTCTCTGCTTCGAAAGCATCGATAAGTTTTTGGGTCATTTTGTGGCGGACATCCGAACCCCACCAGCTGAAGCGCAGGGTGACTGTTCCGTCGGAGGCGGCCTGCGGCGAGCTGCCGCATCCGGTCATGGTGATGGCCACAACGGCCGCGGCGGCTGCAGCTTTGAGCGCGAACTTCTTTGTTGCACGAATCGACATCTGGGGTCCTTGTCTGGGCAGGGTGGGCTCTTGCAGATGCACGTCGGAGAAAACGCTTTCTCAGCCTAGGTGTGCTCTACATCACCAGTCAAGGGAGTTTTTGTTTGTTTGAGCTATCACTTATAACAAAAGCGCTCAGGCCGCGGTGCGGGCACGCCGCACCGAATAACGCCACAGCAAGAACCCGATCACAGCTGCCGACGCCATGCCGAGCGCACCGGTAACCACCAGTCCTGCCCTGACGCCAAAGTCCTCCGTCAGCCATCCCGCCAACAAACCACCCAGCGCGTGGCCGCCCAGGAGCAACGGGAAGTACAGCGCCAGCACCCTGCCGCGAACGCTGGCCCCGGCTTCCAGCTGAACGGCCGTGGCTGCGCTGGTCAGGAACAGCAACGTCATGAAGCCCACCACCATGAGCATCACCACGAACCACTCCTGCGTGGGCATCAATGCTGCCAGCAGTTGCGTCAGCCCGAAGAGCCCGGCGCTGGCCACGATCCCCTTCCGACCGAACCGCTTGATCCGGGTTGCCACCAATGCGCCCACCAGCGCGCCCAAAGCGCTGACGGTATTGAACAGGCCGAAACCGGCGGGACCACTGTGCCAGACCCTGTCCGCGAAAGCAGCCAGGACAACCGGGCCGTTCATCCCGAAAGCGCCCAGCAAGCCAGCCAGCAGCATGGTCAACAGCAGGGGTGGCCGCTCGCGGACAAAGCGGAACCCGGCAAGGATCTGGCCACGCCGCGGTTCCTGCCCACGGACCTCCGGCGAATGGTGCAGCTCACCTGGCCTGATGGAGACGATCATGACCATCACCGCTGCGCCAATGCCGGCATTGGCCGCGAAGGCCGCCGCCGGACCTGCTTGGGCAATGACCACCCCGGCAAGCGCGGGACCGGCCATGGCACCGAGCTGGGCCACCGCACTGTTCAACCCAATGGCGGCAGGAAGTCCGGCGTCGCCCACAACCTCATTGACGAAAACTTGCCGGGCCGGGCCGTCAATGGCGCTGGTGATGCCCAGCGCAATGCAGGAGGCGTAGACAACCCAGACGTCGGTGCCGCCCATGGCATTCCACACCGCGAGTCCAGCTGCCAGCAACGCCGCAACCGCTTGGCAGGCCAGGAGGATGCGTCGCTTGGGGAAAAGATCCACCAGCACGCCGGAGAGAGGCCCAACCACCAGCATGGGCAGGAATTGGAGGGCGACGGCAAGGCCCACAGCGGCCGGGCTTCCCGTGAGCTGGAGAACCAGCCAGTCCTGCGCCAGCCGTTGCATCCACACCCCGCCGCTTCCCACTAGGGACAGGGCCACGAAGATCCGGTAGTTGTGGTGCCGCAGTGGATAGTGCCAGGTTTCGGTGGAGCCGACCCGTGGGGCCGGTGTGGTGGACTTGGTGGATTTAGCGGATTGGGGGCGCAGTGGGAACGGGCGCGGCGACACGGGGTGGAGTGCTCGATTCAGCTCTTGGGGTCGGTTTCTTATGGAGTTTTTGTACAGCTAATGCCCTTAAGGAGGCTCCTAAAGGGCATTAGCTGTACAAAAACTCAGCGATGGGAGCGGATCTTGATGGCTGCGGCTGCCAGGACCAGGGTCCCGGGAACGATCACGAACAGTGCCTGCAGCATCCACACGAAGACCACCGTCATGAAGAGTGCCGCGAGCAGCAGCAAGGAACCCGTCCAATCGCGCACAGAATCGGCTTTGGCTTGTGAATAGGCTGCAGCCCAACGTTCGGGGCCTGGTACGTCGGCAGGCTGGAGATCGGCATCGCCGTCCCAAGTGACGCTGCCGCTCCAGTTGGCAGCGGTGCGGAGCAGCAGAACCGCACCTGCAGCGGCCAAAATCAGCGTCGCCGGCAGGATAAAGGCACGCCCGGGCAGTTGACCCACCAGTGCGAGCAAGAGGTTCAGGACAATCACGACGGCGGCTGCCGCCGTCGTGATTCCCAGCTTCCAACTGCCGGGCAGCGCGCGGCGGAAATTCCCCCACAAGCTGCGGAGGGAGTCATCCCTGCCGCTGAGGTGCCTTTCGAGGTGTGCGACGCCGGCCGCATAGGCAGCCGGCGCCGTCACCAGGGGGACGGAGAGGAGGAGCACGATGACCCCGGCCAGGATGGTCTCGGCGAAGAGGGCGAAGCGGTTGACCGGGATGCCGGACTTCGGCGATGACTTGCCTGTGGCGTTCATGGTGCTCATTTCTGTATTCTCTTCCGTGTCCGTCAGCCTTTGAGGCCTTGTGTGGAGACGCCTTCTACGATGTAGCGCTGGAAGACGAGGAAGAAGACCAGCACTGGCAGCAGCGCCAGGACGGACATGGCGATCATGGCTCCATAATCCGAGCTCTGGGTCTGGTCAACAAAGAGCCGCAACGCCAAGGGAAGCGGATACTTTTCGGGAGTGTTCAAGTACAGCAACGGGCCCAGGAAGTCGTTCCAGCTCCAGATGAAGGAGAAGATCGACGTGGAGATCAGGGCAGGTTTCATCAGCGGAAGCATGATGGACCCAAAAATCCGGGCGTGGCCGGCGCCGTCGATGCGGGCCGCCTCATCCAGTTCGGCCGGGAGGCCCCGCATGAACTGGACCATGAGGAAGACGAAGAATGCGTCGGCGGCCAGGAACTTGCCGATCAACAGCGGCACGTACGTGTCCACCAGGCCAAGCTGCTGGAACACGATGTACTGCGGGATGATCACCACGTGGAACGGCAGGAGCAGGGTGGCGATCATCATGCCGAAGAACAGACCACGTCCGGGGAAGTTGATCCGGGCGAAGGCGTAGGCCGAGATGGATGCCGAGAGGACGGTTCCCACAACAGCGCCCACTGCCAGGATCAGGGAGTTGGTGAAGAACGTCAGCGTGGAGACCCCGCCAATACCGTCCATGGCAGTGACAAAGTTGTCGAAACTGAAGTTGGCCGACCACAGGGCGTTGTTGCCACCGCCGATCTCGGAGTTCGGCTTGAACGAGGCCGAGATCATCCAGATGGCCGGGTAGAGGACCACGGCCACCAGTGCCAAGGCAACAATGTGGAAGATGGTGCTCTTGATGCGCTTGGCTGTGGTGGACTCGGACTTCGGGTTGTAAGCCTGCGCCGCCGGGGGTTTCGTGGGAGCGGGCTGGGTGGGGGTTGCCATGGTTGTCATTTCGAATCACCGCTGTAGTGGACCCAGGACTTGGAGGTCTTGAAGAAGATCAGCGTGATGATGCCGACCACGATCACCAGGAGCCAGGCCATCGCCGAGGCGTAACCCATCCGGAAATCGGAGAAACCGCGCAAGTACAGGTAGAGGGTGTAGAAGAGGGTGGAGCCTGCCGGGCCGCCTTCACCGTTGGAGATGATGTAGGCGGACGCGAAGATCTGGAAGGCGTGGATGGTCTCCATGAGCAGGTTGAAGAAGATCACCGGGGACAGCATGGGCCAGGTGATGTTCATGAACTTCCGGACCGGACCCGCGCCGTCCATCGAGGCTGCCTCGTAGAGGTCCACCGGGATCTGCTTAAGGCCGGCCAGGAAGATGACCATCGGAGCGCCGAACTGCCAGACGGTCAGCAGGATCATCATGCCCATGGTCATGTTGGGGTTGCCAACCCACCCGCCCAGGTTGATTCCGAAGAAGGACAGGCCTTGGTCAACCGGTCCGGAATCGCCGAACATGGCCTTCCAGACGATGGCGATCGACACCGACGCACCGATCAATGACGGAGCATAGAACGCGGACCGGTAGAAGCCCTGGCCGCGGCGCTTGCTGTTGAGGAGCATCGCGATCGCCAACGCCGCCGCCAGCTTCAACGGAGTACCGAAGACCACGTACTGCATGGTCACGCCTACGGACTGCAGGAAACGTTCGTCCTGGAAGAGGGACGTGTAGTTGTCCAGGCCAATCCACTTGGGGGCGTCGAAGAGGTTGTAGTTGGTGAAGGAGAGGTACAGCGAGGAAATCATCGGTCCTACGGTCAGGGCGATGAATCCCAGCAGCCATGGCAGCAGGAAGGTGTAGCCGGCGCGGATGTCCGCTCCCCGCCGCCGCGATTTACGCGGCTGCGAGGGAGCGGAGGCGGCGCGCCTGCTCAAGGTTGGGCTTTGCGTCACGAGAGTAGTCCGTCAGTCATGAAAGCCTGGATCAGGCGTTCTGCTTGATAAGGTCTTCGGCTTCCTTGAACCACGCATCAGCTGCGCCGTCGATGGTCAGCTTTCCGTAGTTCAGGTCCGAGCTGACGCGCTTGAACGTTGATTCGAGCGTGCCGAAACCAACGATGGGCGGCTCCGGGGCGTCCTTGAGGTACTTCTCGATGGATTTCTCGTAGTCCACCACCAGCTTGTCGGTGCCTTCGAAGGTGGTGCCGTCGCGCTGGGTCTTCGACGCCGGCACGCCGCGGGAGGTCTTGAAGATCTGGCCGACCTCGGGATCGTTGACCATGAAGTCGATGAAACGTGCAGCAGCGTCCTTGTACTTGGTCTTGGCGCTGGCCACCATCAGCATGGAGGGCTTGAGGAACAGGCCCAGGTTCTCCGGATCATCCGAGGGAACGGGCACGAGCTTGAGTTCCTTCGCGCCGCTGTCAGCGAGGTACCCGGCCATGAAGTTGTCCCAGGTAACCTCAGTGGCAGTGACGTTGGAACCAAACGGGGACTTGGGCAACAGCTGTGTGGTCTTGTCTTCTCCCACAATGGCGCCTGTGCCGCGCAGGTCTGCGCTGAGGTTCCACCACTTCTTCAGGTCGTCTTTCGAGAAACCAAGCTTGCCGTCCTCGGTGAAGGCCTTGATGTCGTTCTGGCGCAACCAGATGTTGAAGTTCCACCAGACCCCGGTGTAGTCGGTGCCTCCAAACAAGGTCCCGTTGCCCTTCTGGCCAACCTCTGAAAGGAACGCGTTGAATTCCTTGTAGTTCCAGGAACCATCCGGCTCGGCGATGCCCAGGGAAGCGAGCTTGGCGGGATCGTAGTACACAGCGAAAGCATTGGTGCTGGTGGGGATTCCGTAGGTCTTTCCCCTGATCTGGCCGGAGGGCAGGAGTGACTTGTCGAAAGCGTCCGTGTTGATCTTCACGGTGCCCAGGTCAAGGAGCTGGTTCCGCTGGCCGTAGTCGCGGAGGTAGGAAAGATCCCACTGCATGACGTCGGGGAGGCCGCCGCCGGCGGCTTCGGTGGCGCGCTTCTGCCAGTATCCGGCAAAATCGGAGAAGTTGCCGTTGACCTTGACGTCCGGGTTCTTGGACTCGAACAGCGCAATCGCCTTGCGGGTGCGTTCTGCCCGGTCGTCGTTGCCCCACCATGTGTAGGTGATGGTGACGGGGTTGTCCGCGGAGCCGGTTTGGGCCGGGGAAGAGGACTGGCCACAGGCAGCCAGGAACGCGGCAGATGCGGTGCCGAGTGCCACGGTTCCGAGGAATTTCCTTCTATCAATCATGAGAGCCTCCTTGCTCAGTTGGTGCAAGCTTCCGGGATCTCTACAACGTGGCAGTGATCTCGCTTACACTCGTTCTGAATCGATACAATATCCCTAAATGTGAATCTGGGCAAGCGTTTTCCAATGGAGCTCTTTCCCGCCTGTTTCCTCCGCTACGCTGCTTGCATACCCTCGGACCACCACAAAGACTGAACCCGCCACATGACGAAGGAGTCCCCTTGACCTCCCCCGAAAACACCGGCAGTCCAGCTGTCTGGAACGCCATTGATGGCCTCGCCTACGGCGGGGACTACAACCCTGAGCAGTGGCCGGAAGACATCCGCCTCGAAGACATCGAACTGATGAAGGAAGCCGGGGTGAACTTCCTGAGCGTCGCCATCTTCTCCTGGGGACTCCTGGAACCCACCGAAGGCAACTACGACTTCGGCTGGCTGGACGATGTCCTGGACAACCTCAACGGGGCCGGAATCAAGGTGGCCCTGGCGACGGCCACCGCTTCTCCCCCGGCGTGGCTGGCCCGCAAACACCCCGAAATACTGCCCGTCACGGCGGAAGGAGTCCGGCTGGAGCGAGGCTCGCGACGCCACTACACGCCGTCGTCGGCCGTTTACCGCAAGTACGCCACCACCATGACGCGCGTCATCGCCGAACGCTACAAGGACCACCCCGCCTTGGCGCTCTGGCACGTGGACAACGAACTTGGCTGCCACGTTGGTGAGTTCCACGGCGACGAAGATGCCGCCGCTTTCCGGGCCTGGCTTGAGCGACGCTACGGCACCATCGAGGCCCTTAACGACGCCTGGGGAACAGCCTTCTGGTCCCAGCACTACGCCTCATTCGCTGAAATCATCCCGCCCGGCGCGGCTCCCACCACGCTGAACCCGGGCCAGCAACTGGACTTTGCCCGTTTCAACTCGTGGGTGTTCATGGACTACTACCGCGAGCTGCTGGAAGTGCTGCGCGAGGTCACCCCCAATGTCCCGGCCACCACCAACTTCATGGTCTCCAGCGCCACCAAAGCTTTGGACTACTTCGATTGGGCCAAGGACATGGACGTGGTCGCCAACGACCACTACCTGGTGGCCGCGGACCCTGAACGCGAAATCGAACTCGCCTTCAGCGCCGACCTCACCCGTGGCGTAGCATCCGGTCAGCCATGGATCCTCATGGAACACTCCACGTCCGCGGTCAACTGGCAGCCCCACAACCAGCCCAAAATGCCCGGCGAAATGCTCCGCAATTCCCTGGCCCATGTGGCCCGCGGTGCGGACGCCGTCATGTTCTTCCAGTGGCGGCAGAGCAAGGCCGGCTCGGAGAAGTTCCACTCGGCGATGGTCCCCCACGGCGGCCGCGACACGCAGGTGTGGCGCAACGTGGTGGACCTGGGCGAAGCACTGAAGAGGCTGGAACCGCTCAAGGGCTCCCGGGTGGAATCACGGGTAGGGATCGTTTTCGATTACGAGGCCTGGTGGGCCTCCGAACTGGACTCCCACCCCAACAATTCCCTGAAATACCTCGACACCATGCGCGCCTTCCACCGCGCACTGTACCTGCGCGGAATCACTGCGGATTTTGTTCACCCCACCGGCGACCTCTCCGGTTACGACCTGATCCTCGTGTGCACTTTGTACTCTGTGACGGACCAGGCGGCCGCCTCGATTTCCGCCGCCGCGGAACGTGGCGCAACGGTGCTGGTCAGCTACTTCAGCGGGATCGTCGACGAACGGGACCACGTCCGGCTCGGCGGCTACCCGGGTGCTTTCCGTGACTTGCTGGGGATCCGCAGCGAGGAATTCCACCCCCTGTTCCCGGGCACATCGGTGACCTTGAGCGATGGAACCGTGGGCTCCGTGTGGAGCGAGCACGTGCACGTTGCCGGGTCCGCCGGTGATTCGGCGGAGGTTCTTGCGACCTTCACCGATTACCCGCTCGACGGCGTTCCAGCCCTGACGCGCCGATCCGTCGGCAACGGTTCGGCCTGGTACCTCGCCACGCTCCCGGATGCCGTCGGCATCGATGCCCTGGCCGCCCGGCTGGTGGAGGAAGCGGGGGTGGGAGCCGTGGCCGAGACGAGCGCCGGCGTCGAACTTTCCCGCAGGCGCGCCGACGACGGCCGTACGTTCCTGTTCGCCATCAACCACAGCCGCGAGGATGTCACGGTCAAGGCCGACGGCGCCGAGCTCCTTAGTGGACTGCGCTTCACGGGCGTGGTTCCCGCCGGCGCCGTGGCAATCATCGCGGAGGACTAACCAAAGCAGGTGACGGCACATGGGCATTGGGTCCCCAAAGCCCCATGTGCTGTCGCCAGGCTGGTCGGCAGACAAAAACTGGCGCAGTCCGGCCAGCACACTCAGGCCGGCGCACGCAAAAAACCGCGCCCCGGCCGGATCACGAATGATCCGTCCGGGGCGCGGTTGTGCTTCAGGAAAGTCAGCTGATGGCGGACTTCATTTCGTCCACAGCCTTCTTGCCTGCCTCTTCAGTGGAAAGCCTGTTGAACAGGACTTCCGAGGTGTAGCGCTTGATGATTTCCTGGATGGCACCTGCACCCTTCGGCGGAGCCGCCGGGGCATCGCCAAGCTCACCCTTGATCCCGTCAATGAAGCTGACAACCTTGACGTCTGCCTTGGCCAGCTTGGGGGCGATGGCCTCGCGGACCTCCGAGTTGGGGTACACGCCGCGGTCTGCCAGGAGTGCCTCGCCGGCCTTGACGTTGTTGGTCAGGAAGTCGATGAACTTGGCGGTTTCCTCCGGGTGCTTGGTGCGCGATGATGCGGACCAGAACTGGGAAGCCTTGTACCAGAGCTTGGCGTCGTCAGCCTTGCCGGTCTTGGACGGGAAGCGCAGGATCTGCAGTTCACCGCCGGCAGCCTTCTCGAGGGCCGGGAGCTGGTTGGACCACCAGAAGGCCAGTCCGTTCTTGCCGGTGGCCAGGCCGCTCTGGTCCAGCGGAGCAGCTTCGGCTTCAACAACTTCAGAGGCCGACGGAACAGCCTTCTTCTCGCTCAGTTCCTTCAGGAAGCCCCACCATTCGGCGATGTCCGAGGGCTCGAAACCAAGCTTGCCGTCTTCGGTGTAGAGGGACTTGCCGTTCTGGCGGAGCCACACTCCCAGAGACGCTTCGTCCGTGCCGTAGGCGGCAGCGCCGTAGGTGCCCTTGGGCGACTTGGCGGTGACCTCGGCAGCAACGCGCTCGAAGTCTTCCCACGTCCAGGTCTTGTCATCGGGGATGGCAACCCCTGCCGCCTGGAACACCGCAGGGTTGGCAAGGATGGTGGCGGCATTGATGCCGGCGGCAATACCGGTCAGGCCCTTCTCGCCCTTGCCTGCTTCCAATGCGGCCGCATCAAGCTTGGAGGTATCGATCTTGTACTTGGAAAGGTCAAGCAAGGCCCCGCGGGTGGAGTACTCGGTGATGTACTTCTCGTCCATCTGGATGATGTCCGGGGCGTCGTTTGCTGCCACCTGGGTGGCCAGCTTGTCCCAGTAGCCGCTCCAGTCGCCGTACTCGGGCTTGATCTTGATATTGGGGTTCTCGGCCTCGAACGCAGCGATGGCTGCCTGGGTGACCTGGGCGCGCTTGTCGCCGCCCCACCATGCGAACCGCAGCTCCACCTTGCCGTCGGCGCTCTTGGCTTCGGATCCTCCTCCGCCGCCGCAGGCGGTGAGGGCAAGGACGGCTGCTGCCGTGGCAGCTACCAGGGCCGAGGCGCGAAGCTTGCGCTTGGTCCTCCGGGCCTTCGGCACCGCGGGCGTGTGTGCTGCGGGGGTGTGCGCTGCGGGGGCGACTGCTTCACCCTTGTGATGTTCCGGCACTGTTGTCTCCGATCTTCATTGATCCTGATGCGAATGGGAAAGCGTTTTCTTACTGCTCATTATGATACAAGTCACAATCTTGTATTACAAGATAGAAACTTGTCCTAGTTGTTGGATTACCCGACGCCGGTACCCACCAGCGGCGGTTCGCCCGACGTCGGTACTCACCAGCGGCGGTCCGCCAGACGTCGGCGGGACCGTCCGCCGTCGATTGGCTGCTCCGGCGTCGAACGCCCGGCAGTTGGCAGCATCCATCGGAAGGGGGAGGCAACCGCCACCCCCTTCCGGAGATGGTTCCGGCCTATTTGATGCCGGTGGTGGCGATGCCCTTGATGAGGAACCGCTGGCCGAACAGGAAGACGAGGAACACCGGGAGCAAGGACACGATGGACATTGCGAACAGCGATCCCCAGCTGGTGGCCGACTGCGAGTCAACGAAGGCCCGCAGTGCCACCGGGACGGTAAACATGTCCGGATCCGTGAGGTAGATCAGTGCGCCGAAGAAGTCGTTCCAGGTCCAAATGAACGTAAAGATGGTGGTGGTGGCCAGAGCCGGGACCATCAGGGGCAGGATCACGCGGAGGAAGATCCTGGGGTGGCCGGCGCCGTCGATGCGTGCTGCTTCATCGAGGTCCTTGGGAATGCCGCGGATGAACTGGACCATCAGGAACACGAAGAACGCGTCGGTGGCCAGGAGCTTGGGCACGATCAGCGGCCAGAACGTGTTTACCCAGCCGATCTGGGAGAACAGGATGTACTGCGGCACGATCACCACGTGGAACGGGAGCATGATGGTCAGGAGCATGATGCCGAAGAAGATCTTCTTGCCGCTGAACTGGAGCCGGGCAAAAGCGTAGGCAGCCATGGAGCAGGAGATCAGGTTGCCCAGGATGGAGCCCAGGACAACGATCGCCGAGTTGATCATGTAGTGACCGAACGGGTGCGTCAGCGCGGACCAGCCATCGGTGTAGTTGCTCATTTCCAGGTTTTCCAGCCACAGGCCCGGTTCGCGGAAGATGAGGTCGTTGGGCCGCAGGGAAGAAACCACCATCCACAGCAGCGGGTAGATCATCACGCCGCCCACGATGATCAGGATGGCGTGCTTGACCAGGCCTTTGATGCGGGCGCTGCGGCTGAACGCGAGGCTGCCGCGGGATTCGCGGCGGCGTGGGCCTTTTCCGGACCTGCCGGCCTTGGCGTCGTCGGAGGATGCTGCGGGGAGGGTCTGGAGTTTAGTCATCGTAGAACACCCAATACTTTGAAGCGATGAAGTTGATGGCAGTGAAGGCACCGATGATGACCAGCAGGAACCAGGCCATCGCTGAGGCGTAACCCATATCGAACTGGCCGAAGCCCTTTTGGTACAGGTACAGGGTGAAGAACATGGTGGAGTCGGATGGTCCGCCGTTGCCGCCCGAGACGATGAACGCCTGGGTGAACGACTGGAACGAACCGATGATCTGCAGCACCAGGTTGAAGAAGATGATGGGGCTCAGCATCGGCAGGGTGATCCGCCAGAACTTCTGCAGTGTGGTGGCGCCGTCAACTTCGGCAGCCTCGTAGTACATGGTGGGGATCTGGCGCAGGCCGGCCAGGAAGATGATCATGGGGCTGCCGAACGTCCAGACGTGCAGCAGGATGATGGAACCAAGCGCGGTGTTGGGATCCGAGATCCAGCCCGGCCCCTCGATGCCCACCATCGCCAGGACCTGGTTGACCAGGCCCGTAGTGCCGAAGATCTGCTTCCAGAGGATGGCAACTGCCACCGAACCGCCCAGCAGGGACGGCAAGTAGAAGATTGACCGGTAGAACGGAAGTCCGCGGAGTCCCTTGTCCAGGACCAGGGCGATCACCAGCGCAACTGCCAGCTGCAGCGGAACACCCACCAAAACGTAGGTGAAGGTGACGCGCAAGGAGTTGTGGAGCCGGGCGTCGCCGAACATGCGGACAAAGTTGTCCAGGCCCACCCATTCCGGGGGCTGCAGGAGGTTGTAGTCCGTAAAGGACAAGTACAACGACATCAGCATGGGTCCCACGGTGATCAGAGCAAGCCCAATCAGCCAGGGAAGAAGGAAGACGTAGGCGGCCTTGTTGTCGCGGCCGTTGGCCTTCTTCTCTTCCTTCGTCATGGGGCCCTTGCGGCGGGTCATCGTTGAGAGTTCGCCTATGGCGCTCATCGCTTCCCCCTCGCCGGCCCGCGAACGCCTTGCGGCGTCCCCGTGTGTAGTACAGCGGCCATGTGGTCTCCTTTGGTCATCGTGGCCATCCACGGACTTCGAGTCTGGTTGGTGCTTGCCTTCGGGGGCGCCGGTGTTCCTGGCACTTCCCCTGAGGGACCAGGATTTGGGTCCCGGGCTTCAGCGGCTCCGTACCAAAGTAAACGTTTTCTTGACCCATGTACAGCCTTTTGCTAATTTTTGAGAAAGCGTTTTCTGATGAAGCCGCCGAATCTGATTTCCCCACGCTGAAGACGCCCGGCGTGCGCCCCCGCACACCCTTGACGCATCGATAAGGCAGGACACTATTGTTCCCCACCGACTGCGACTGCCATGAGCGCGGCTGACATGGCAGATACGCCCATCCGCCCCAGCGCTGTGGCCCGCTACGAAGACTGGCCGGACTATGCCGTCCGCCACCGCTTCACCGCGGCCACCCCCGCAGCACAGCAACTGGCCGACACACTCGGCGTGCCCTCCGTAACACCGGATCTTGACTACACAGTGCATAGTGAAGCCGATCGTGACGGCGTTACCACCTCGCATTTGTCGTGGCAGCTGGGGTTCGGTCCCAGGACCTCGGCCTGGTTCGTCCGGCCCACCTGCGAAACACGTCCGCTTCCCGGCATTCTTGCCCTCCACTGCCACGGCGGAGAAAAGGCCTACGGAGCCGAGCGGCTCGTGTCCCTTCCGGATGACCCCTTTGCGGAGCGCTCCCTTCCGGACGGCCCCTTCGCGGAGGGCGCCCTTCCGGACAGGAAACAGACTGACGACGGCGGAACCCCCACCGGTGTCTTCTCCGGTCACAACCTGCAGCCCTTCGGCCCGATCCCGGCCGAGGTGAGGGAAAAGCTCTACGACGGCCGTGCACTCGCCACCTGGCTTGCTCAGCAGGGCTTCGCCGTACTGGCCCACGACACCTTCATGTGGGGAAGCCGCCGCTTTGGCCTGGACACCCCGCCCTGGCGGACCGCCGCCGCCGTCAACGGCCGGCAGGCACTGTGGCGGGAGGCCGGCGTCGAACCTTCCGCGGCGGAGATGTACAACGCAGCGGCCGCTGCCCACGAGGAAACGGTGGCCAAAGCCGCAACACTGCTCGGCAGCAGCGTCGCGGGCACTGTTGCGCATGACGACCTCGCCGCGCTGGACATCCTTTCAATGCTCCCCGGAGTGGACGCCGAGCGGCTCGGCTGCCTGGGATTCTCCGGCGGCGGCGGGCGCGCCATGGTCCTCGCCGCACTGAGTCCGCTGATCCGCAGCTACGTGGTGACCTGCATGATGACCACGTTCGGCTCACTGCTCCCGGCCTACCTTGACGCCCATTCCTGGCTGCTTCATTCCCCAGGCCTGTCCAGGCTGGGCGACTGGCCGGACCTTGCCGCCCGTTCGGCCGTCGAAAAGGTCCTGGTCCAATACGGGCTGGCCGACCCCCTGTTCCCGGAACAGGGAATGCGCGATGCCCACAGACACCTGCTGGAGCACATGCCCGCACGCTACACCGGCAGCTTGTGGCACGAACCGCACGTCTTTACCCGGGCCATGCAGGAGGAGGCTTCGGCCTTCCTCGCCGCAGCCCTGCGCCCTACCCCATCCGGGACTTCCCCGACACCTGAGCTCGCTAGGACAGACTCATGACCCAGCCCTTGACCACAACCGCTCCGGAGGTTCACTCCCGGCTCCCCCGCGTAGCCCTGGTGGGCGTCCACGGATTCGGCGAAAGGCACCTTGCCAACCTGGACCGACTCACGGCTGCCGGCACACTGGAACTGGTGGCTGTGGCCGATCCCCGCCCGCCCGCCGAGGGGAAACTGGCCCCCGGCGTGGAGGTCTTCCCCTCCCTGGACGATCTGTTGGCGGCAGGAACCGCGCCGGATGCCGTCATCATTTCCACGCCGATCCAGACACACGCACCGCTGGCACTTGCTGCCCTCAAAGCCGGGGCCCACGTGTACCTGGAAAAGCCGCCCGTAGCGTCGATGGCGCAGTACCAGGACGTCATGGCCGCGGCTGCGAGCGCCGGCCGGCTGGTGCAGGTGGGCTTCCAAAGCCTGGGCTCCGAAGCCCTTCCCGCAATTGACGCCTTGGTGGCCTCCGGTGGGATCGGTGAGGTCCGCGGTATCAGTGCCACCGGGTTGTGGCTGCGGAACCGGGCCTACTTCAAACGGTCGCGGTGGGCCGGGAAGCGCAGCCTGAACGGAACGGATGTGGTGGACGGCGTTGTCACCAACGCCTTGGCGCACGCCGTGGCAACAGGGCTGCGGCTTGCCGGCGCCCGCACGGTCTCTGACGTGGCCTCGGTGGAGACGGATCTCTACCGTGCCAACGACACCGAAAGCGATGACACGTCGGTGGTGCGTGTCCGGACCTCCAGGGGAGACGGATTCAGCGGCGCACCGGTAGTAACCTGCGCCCTGACGTTGTGCGCGCCGGCACAGTCCGCGCCCACCGTGACCATCTATGGCACCTCGGGGCAAGTCACACTTTTCTATACCGAGGACCGCGTGGACTTCACCACTGCCGACGGCACGCGGAGCCAGTCGTTCGGACGGACGGACCTGTTGGAAAACCTCTTGTCCGCACGCACGGAAGAAGACCTGCTCAGCCCGCTCAGCGGCGTGGGCGCCTACGTTTCGGTGCTGGAGGCGATCCGCACGGCCGAGCCGCCCCGGCAGATCCACCCGGACTTTGTTACTTGGGAAGGCGAGGGCGATGACGCCCACCCCGTGGTGCACGGCATCGAGTCCCTGATCCGCCGGGCAGCCTTGGGCCAGGCGACGTTCGCCGAGCTGGGCGCGCCGTGGGCCGCTTCAGCCGGGCCCGTTCCGGACACTTTGGAGGTCAACGGCACCCCCGTGGCTGCAGTGCACGACGGCACCCTGATCCGGCCCACGTCCTCGCCGCGGCCCTACCTGCACCCTGTGCGTACGCTCGCCGGAACCATAGTTACCGATCACATCCCCGAGGACCATGTCTGGCACCTGGGAGCCGGGGTTGCCCTCCAGGACGTGGACGGCATCAACTTCTGGGGCGGCCGGACCTACACCCGGGACGCAGGCGCCTACGTCTGGCGCAAGGATCACGGCATGATCGTTACTGATTCCGTGGAGCACACCGACGGTCAGCGACGCGAACAGTTGAGCTGGCTGGGGCCGGACCGATCACCGGTACTGCGCGAACAGCGCCAGTGGCGGTGGTCCGCCGTCGGGGATTCAGCGTGGAAACTAGCGCTTGACTTCACGCTGGACTCAGCCACGGGACGCCCTGTGCTGCTGGGCAGCCCGGGTTCCAATGGCCGGCCGCAGGGCGGTTACGGCGGCTTCTTCTGGCGGCTTCCCAAAGTTGGCGATGCGACGATATGGACGCCCGACGCGCGGGGCGAGGACGCCGTGCACGGGAGCGTGTCGCCATGGCTGGCGTGGTCCGGGACGTTCGACGCCGGAACAGCCAATCCAGCGCATGTCACCGGCGATCCCGATCCCGGGCTGGGGCACCCGGCGACCCTCGTGTTCCTGGCCTCGCCGCAGGCACCGGACCCATGGTTTGTCCGGCACGAAGGCTACCCCGGCGTCGGCCTTTCGCTCGCCTGGGACGCTCCGGTGACCACAGAACCGGGCCACCCGGTCCAAAGGACTGCCACCATCCTCATCACGGATGGCTTCCTGGCCACACAAGACATTGAACGACTCATCTCAACTTTGGGGGAACAGGCATGACCACACCTACTCAATCGACACCCATGGCCGGGCAGGCCCCGACGCCGGCATTGGCGCCGGCCGGACGCACTGCTCCCGCCAGCGCCGCCGACCGCGCAGTGAAGCGCCGCCGCGTGCTGGACATCCTTGATGCCGCCGGCCGCGACTCACTCCTGCTCACCTCCAACACCGCCCTCACCTGGTACCTGGACGGGAGCCGGGTACACATCAGCCTTGCCGGCGATCCCATCGCGGCCCTGCTGGTGGACCGCGACGGCGACCATTTGGTGACCTTCAACAACGAGGCCGGCCGGATCGCGGCCGAGGAACTGCCCGGGGATGTCAGCCTGCACACGGTGCCGTGGCACGGCCAGCTGCATGCCGTCGCCGCCGGGTTGGCCGTTGATGGTGATCCGTTGGTCGAAGCGGCGGTCACCACCGAACTCCGTGCCGCCCGCCAACAGCTCCTCCCGGCCGAAGCCGCCCGCTATGCCATGCTCTCAGCCGATGCCGCAGCCGCCATGACCGATGTCCTCACTGCTGCGACCCCGGAAACCACGGAATTCGAGCTCGTGGCTGAACTGGCCGCACGGATTGTTTCAGTGGGCGCCGAGCCCCTGGTCCTGCTCTGCAACGGTTCGTCCCGGAGCGACTTCCGCCATCCTTTGGCAACGCACTCCCCCATCGGGCGCCGTGCCATGGCTGTGGTGTGCGCGCGTCGGAACGGCTTGGTTGCCAACGTGACCCGGTGGGTGGCGTTCGACGCCGGTACTCCCCAGGAGCTCGACGCCGAGGCGCGCATCGCTGCCGTTGAGGCCGACATTTTCCGTGCCACCGTCCCCGGTGCAAGGCTCAACCAGGTGTTCTCTGAAATCCGGCAGGCCTACGCCCGGCATGGTTTCGGCGAGGACCAGTGGACGCTGCACCACCAGGGCGGCCCGGCTGGTTATGCCGGCCGTGATCCGCGAGTCACCGCTGAAGTCACTGACACGATTGTGCTGAACCAGCCCTTTACCTGGAACCCGTCCGGCCCCGGGGTGAAGATCGAGGACACTGTGCTGCTCACGGAATCCGGTCTGCAGGTCCTGACCACTGACGACCGTTGGCCAACCACCGACGTTGACGGCCGCCGTCGTCCGCTGACGCTTCGCCCGTAACACCTGGCTCCCCACACGAAAGGGGCGGGGTCACCGTGATGGTGACCCCGCCCCTTTTTGTCTCCCCCGACCCAAGTAGGTCGTAATCAATTGGGCCCCGTTGGGGTGGGTTAGCTGAGGGTCAGCACGCCGTCCACGCGCCGGGGGATGCCCAGCGGGTTGGCATCGTGCAACGCCGGGTGCAGGACGGACTCGGGCGCGTCCTGGTAGGCCACCGGGCGCTGGAAACGGCGGACCGCGGTAGCGCCCACGGAGGTGAACAGGGACGTCGTGGCCGGGTACGGGCCGCCATGCTGCTGGGCCCAGTTCACGGCAACCCCGGTGGGCCAACCGTCGAACAGGACGCGTCCGGCGAGCCCGCTGAGTTGATCCACCAAGGCGGATACGTCTTCGCCCGGCTGTGCGTGCACCGTGCCGGTGAGGCTGCCCGGGACCTTGGCCAGGGCCGCGGACAGTTCTTCCTGGTTGGCGTACTCGATCAGCAGCGTGGTGGGGCCGAAGCACTCCTCCAACAACTCTTCCGGACGTTCCAGGACGTTCGCGGCACTGGTGGAGAAGACCACGGGCGCGGCGCCGTCGGCCAGGCTGTCCTGCTGCACCGTACCGCTGACGACGGCGACACCCGGCTGGTCCGCGACGTTCCGCAGCCCGTCCGGGTAGGCCTCGGCGATGCGCTCGGTGAGCATGGCCGCGGTGGGCTTGTCCTTGCTGGCCTCGGCCAGGTTGGAGGCGAAGTCCGTGCCTGCCGGGATGAAGACCAGCCCGGGTTTGGTGCAGAACTGCCCGGCGCCCATGGTGAACGAGCCCGCCAGGCCCGCGGCAAGCTGCTGTCCGCGTTCCGCAAGCGCGTCCGCGGTGATAACCACGGGGTTCAGGCTGCCCAGTTCCCCGTAGAACGGGATGGGCTCGGGGCGCGAGGCTGCGAGGTCGAACAGGGCACGGCCACCGGGGATGGATCCGGTGAACCCGACGGCCTTGATGGCCGGGTCCTGAACCAGTGCCGTGCCTGCCTCGCGGCCACTGACCAGGGCGAAGATCCCTTCCGGGGCCCCTGCCTTGGCAAGGGCTTCGGTGACAACCTCGGCGGTCCGCTCAGAGAGCCGGATGTGGCCGGAGTGCGCCTTGACGATCACCGGGCAACCCACCGCGAGCGCGGAGGCTGTGTCGCCACCGGCCACGGAGAAAGCGAACGGGAAATTCGACGCCGAGAAAACGGCTACCGGGCCGATGGGACGAAGGATGCGGCGCAGATCCGGCTTGGGCGGGGTGGACGTCGGATCAGCGTGGTCAATGACGGCTTCAAGGTAGGAGCCCTCGGTGATCACGTTGGCGAACAGGCGGAGCTGGCCGCTGGTCCTCGCTACCTCACCCGCGAGCCGGACGGTGCCCAGGCTGGTTTCGGAATCGGCAATGGCCACCAGTTCGGTGACGTTCGCGTCCAAGGCATCGGCGACGGCGGTCAGCCAGGCGGCGCGCTCGGCATCGGTTGCTGCTGCGGTCACCTTGGCTGCTTCCGTGGCTGCGGCGGTGATGGCTGTCAGGTCAAGAGTTGCTGTACTCAATGCGGTTTCCTTTACTTTCGGTAACGGCGCTGGCGGGGACGGCGCTCTCGGTAACGGCGCTGTCGGTGGCGGGCAGTTGTGCCGGCTTTCCGAACTCGAAGCCGAGCCCCGGACGGTCTGTGCTGGTAAGCAGGCTCCTGCCGGTGCTGTTGCTGATTTTCACCGGCGAAGGTCCGGCCAGGATTCCGAGCTGCCCGAAGGACGCATCTTCCACGTCCTCCACGCTCACGGCATCGGCAAGGGTGAGGGCCAGCTGCCCGGAGAGTTCCGGAAGCAGGTGCGGCGCCACCCGGATGCTGTTGGCACGAGCCAATTCAGCGATCCTGCGGAACGGGGTTATGCCGCCCACCCGCACGATGTTGGGCTGGATGATGTCCACCGCTTCGGCTTCGATGAAGTCGCGGAAACGGTAGATGGTGTGGACGTTCTCCCCCAAGGCGATGGGGACCGGGGACTGCTTGCGCAGACGCCGGTAGGCCCAGAGGTCATCGGCGCGGATCGGTTCTTCCAGCCACTCCAGTCCGTACTCCCCCAAGATATCCAAGGCACGGAACGTATGGGCTAGGTCCCACCGCTGGTTGGCATCGATCATGAGCAAACGGTCCGGACCGATGACCTGCCGGACCGCGGCCACGCGTTCGGCATCTTCCCGGAGTTCGGGCTTGCCCACCTTGATCTTCACGGCGTTATGCCCGGCAGCAACCCATCGCTGCGCCTGCTCCACGAGCTCCTCCAGGGTGTAATGCAGGTTCACGCCGGAGCCGTAAACCTCCACCGATTCCCGGCGCTGGCCCAGCAGCCCTGCGACCGAGGTGCCGGCCCGCCGCGCTTTCAGGTCCCACAAGGCCAGGTCCACGCCGGCCATCGCAATGGTGGTCAGGCCTCCCCCGCCGGCTTCATGGAGCCGTTTCCACAACTGGTCCCACACCATGTCAGGGTTGGCTTCGAGGCCAAGGATGAACGGGGCAATATCGTAATCCAGGAGCGCTTTGACCGCTTGCGGACCAATGGTGGGTGTCCACGAGAAACCGTGGCCGGTGCCGCCGTCGTCGGTGGTCAGTTCGGTGACGACCACATGGTTTTCGGGCGCCTCGGCACCCCAGCTGCGCAGCAGCGGGACCGTGATCAGCCGGGTGGTGAGGCCCGTGATGCGGGCCGGCATCAGCTGCCGGCCAGCTCGTGGCCCTTGGCCAGGATGGACTTGAGCTCCAGCATTTGTTCCTCGGAAGGGTCCACCAGGGGCGGCCGTACCGGGCCAACCGGGAGCCCGGCAAGGCGAAGGCCCGCCTTGATCAGTGAAACGCCGAAGCCCGGAGTCTGGTCACGCAGCCGGACCAAGGGCGCATAGAACCCTTCAAGCAGCGCATGGCGGCGCTCTTCATCGCCGGAGACGTACGCGTCGTAGTAGGCCTTGGCGATCTCCGGTGCCATGGCGAACGCTGCCGAGGAGTAGAGCGGGATCCCCAGGCCACGGTAGGCGCCCTGCGTCAGCTCGGCCGTCAACAGGCCATTGAAGAGCGCGAAATCGGTGCGGCCACTGGCGTTGATCGCCGAGACGATTTCCTGCGCCAGCCCGACGTCGCCGATTCCGTCCTTGAAGCCAACCACCTTCGGGTTCGCGGTCAGGCGCGTGATGGCTTCGGCAGTGAACTTTGCCGTGCCGCGGTGGTACACGATCACCGGCAGGCTGCTCGCGGCGGCGATGGCCTCAACATAGGCCACCACACCATCGGTGGGACCGGTCACCAAGTACGGCGGAAGCACCAGGAGTGCGTCCGCACCGGCTTCCTCAGCCACCTTCGCGGCGGCAATGGCATGACCCAGCGGTCCGCCGGCACCGGAGACCACGGGAACAGCTCCCGCAACGGCCTCGACGGCGGCAGTCACCACGGTGCGGATCTCCTCAAGTGAGAGCGCATGGAATTCGCCTGTGCCGCATGCAGGGAAAACGCCGCCGGGGCCAAAAGGCAGCCGGGAGGTGATGTGTTCCTTCAACAGGTCCACATCGACGCTGCCGTCCTCGGCGAAGGGAGTGACGGGGAAGAACAGTACGCCGTCGAAGTTCATGGTGTCTCCTTGGTTGCTCCCGCCGGGACCAGGCCGGCGGGATTCTCGTCGTTGAGTGCTGCCTGATTTAGTGCTGCCTGATTTAGTGTTGCGCCGTTCGGCGTTGCGCCGTTCGGTGCTGCGCCGTTCAGTGCGGCTTGTTCGTTCAGTGCGGCTTGTTCGCTTGCCGCTGTGTCGGCCCCTTCATAGGGCGGGGCCAGTTCGGTGCGCCAGGACCGCTTCGGTTCCCAACCGAGGAGCTCACGGGCTTTGTCGATGGCGAACGCCGGGCTGGTCCCGGTGAGGTGCTCCGTGAGGGGTCCGCTGCCCGGCAGGAAGCGGGGGAACAATTCCGAGAGCGGCGCGGTAGCCAAGGCATCCTTGGCGCCCACAAAGAAGACCTGGCCGTTGGGAATGCTGTCCATCTTCTCCAGCAGCACATCCAGGAAGTCAGCCACATCGCGGGCATCTACATAGTTGAACAGAGCCGGCGCGGACAACGAGGGATCATCCAGGCGTTCCCGGATGGTGTGGCCTTGCTGCGTCAGGGCCCCTTCCCACTCCTCCGGGGAAAGGACGTAGCACGGGCGGAAGGCCGCATACCGGATCCTGTCGCCCTGGGCTGCGGCGAACATCTGCACTGTCTGCTCGGCAATCAGCTTGGACAAGGCGTACGCGTTCCACGGCTTGGGCGGCGTCTGCTCATCCAAGGGGAACGACGGCGGCAGCCACCCGGCCGGGGAGCCATAGCCCAGGGCGGTGGGGCTGGACGCCGTCACGATCTTCGGCACGCCCGCGTCGGTGGCCGCACTGACCACCGCATAGGCGAGCCGGGTGTTCGTGCTGAAAATGACATCCTCGGGCGCGCTGAAAGGTACGGCAATAGCAGCGAGGTGAATGACGGCGTCGGGCGCTGTTTCCCGGATTAGCCGTTCCGCTTCCCCGGGTGCCAGGAGATCAGCGGTGTGCTGTTCGGCTCCGGCGGGCAATTGCTCGGCGGGGATGGCGTCGCGGTCCACCGAGATCACCTTGTGGCCGGCGTCCGCCAGCCCGGCAACAACGCTGCGCCCCAGCCGGCCGGAACCTCCGGTGACAAAAATCCTGCTCATGGTGTGTTCCTTGCTTGGTTGTGAACGGGTCAGGCCTGGTTGCGGCTGAGATCGGCGCCGAGGCCAAGTTCGCTGATCCGGACCGGGAGGTCGGTATCCAGGGACTGGTTGCCGGCAATTCCCACCGAGACGGAACGGAGTCCGTCGATGTAGCCGGACGGACGGCCCAGGGGATCGATGCCGGGGCCGTTGAAGAGGTCCGAGAGCAGGAGGTTGTCGCCGCCGCCGTGGCCGCCCTCGCCGTTGACGATAGGAACCTCATAGGCAGGCTCCCAGTGGCGCTGGACTACAAGGCGCTCGCCGTTCCGGCGCACGGCGTCATCTTCCTCGATGGGCGTGGCGCTGGGGTCAACCACGGTCTTCTTGTCGGTGGAAGACTCGACGGCGGCGCGTTCCACCACTTCGAGCTCGGCGCGGCCTTCGGTGCCGTTGACGGTCACGCGGTAGCCCTCCCACGGACTGTGCGCATTGAGCGAGTAGCTCAGGGTGGGTCCGCCCTGGTAGTCCACCACGAGGGCCAGGTTGTCCTCGATGGTGATGCCCTCGGTGAAGACGTCCTGGTCGCGGATGTAGCCGTCGAACTTTTCGTTGTCGTAGTACAGGGCCTTCAGGCGCTCGTCATCGCGCATGTCCAGGCGGAAGGGATCATGGCCCAGCCCATCAACCGTGCCGCGTTCGGGGCGGGCACCCAGGCCACGCTCGGCAGCGTTCTTGTCGCCGTAGAAGCGCAGGCCACCGGAGGCGAAAACGCGCTCCGGAACATCGTTGATCCACCAGTTGACCAGGTCGAAGTGGTGGGAAGCCTTGTGGATGAGCAGGCCGCCGGAGTTCTTCTTTTCGCGGTGCCAGCGGCGGAAGTAGTCGGCGCCGTGCACGGTGTCCAGGACCCAGCTGAAGTCGATGGACGTGACCTTGCCGATCACACCGTTGTGGATGACTTCCTTCAAGGCAGTGTTGCGCGGCGAGTAGCGGTAGTTGAAGGTCACCACCACGTTCTTGCCGGTCTTGGCCACGGCTTCGGTGATGCGGCGGCAGCCATCCACGTCAATGGTCAGCGGCTTTTCAACCACGACGTCGGCACCGGCCTCGAGCGCTTCGACGATGTAGTCGGCGTGGGTGTAGTCGGGCGTCGTGACGATGACGCGCTCGATGCCGTTGGACTGGATGAAGCTGGTGAGCTGGCCGGGCTCGAAGGATGCCACAGGTTCCGTTCCGCCAAGTTCGCGGATGAGCTCCTGGTAGAAGTCCACCCGGCCTTGGTTGACGTCGGAGAGCGCAATGAGTTCGGCTACGTCAGCGTGCTGGCCGTAGATGGCCCGGATGTACATCTCGGAGCGGCCACCGGTTCCAATGAGGGCAATACGGGTCCGCTTGCCGCCTTCGGGCTGGGCTGTGGGTGTTGCCGATGCTGCTGATTCTGTCTGGGTCTCGGCTGAGTCGACGGTGACCATGTGGGATGCCCCTTTCAAAAGGCAGGAGTGAACCGCTTGACGGCCCGGCTTCGTGTGGGAAGAATCATGAGAAAGCGTTTTCTCAGAGCGTTATAAGCTTTGTATCAAGACTCTGGTGGTCACGTCAACCACTGCACCAACGACGGCGCATACGGGAGACGACCAATGGGAAGGGGCCACATGGCACGCAGGAACACCAACAGGCGCGTCGGGATAGCTGACGTCGCGGAGAAGGCCGGCGTTTCGCACGCCACCGTCTCCCGCGTCATGAACGGTAACGCCGCAGTGGACCCCGGGATCGCAGCGCGGGTCCGGGCAGCCGCCGCTGAACTGAAGTACCAGCCCAACCCGGTGGGGCGCAGCCTTGCCCTGGGCAAGACCGACACCATCGGAATAGTTGTCCCGGACCTGGCCAACCCCACGTTCCAGGCCATCCTCCGCGGCCTCAGCATTGCCGCTGCCCAGGACGGATACCGCGTCCTCATCGCAGACTCCTCCGAAGTCACCAGTGAGGAAGCCATCCTTGCTGGGGAAGCCCGTCGCCGCTGCGATGGCGTGGTTCTGTGCGCACCCCGCATGGCGGATGCCGAACTCGAGGAACTGGCCCCCACCCTGCATCCCCTGGTACTCATCAACCGGACCACCATCGCCACCAACACTCCGAGCCTGAGCGTGGACTACGGGCAGGGAATCCAGGAACTGGCGCAGCACCTGGTCTCACTGGGACACCGCCGGCTGGTTTTCCTCTCCGGTCCCGAGCACAGCGCCTCCAACCGCCAACGCCTGGTGGGCCTGGACCAGTTCCGCGCCAAGCACCCGGAGATCGATTTGCAGATGCTCCATGGCGGTTCCAACTTCGATTCAGGCCACGAATCCACCGAGGCCATCATTGCCAGTGGCGCCACCGGAATCCTGGCCTTCAACGACCTCGTGGCAATGGGCCTGCTCAGCGGCCTTCACGAGCGCGGCATCCGCGTCCCGGAGGACATTTCCGTGACGGGGTTTGACGATATTCCGTTCGCCAAATACACCACGCCCCCGTTGACCACCGCGGCCGTGCCCATCAACGAGCTCGGCAGCCTTGCCTGGCGGAGGATGCGGGAGCAGATCCAGCAGGCCGGCGAAGCCACTACCCAGGCGCAGGACGAGTTCTCGCCCAGGGTGGAGATCCGCAAGAGCACCGCGGCGCCGGCCCTCAAGCCCGCCTAGATGCAACGCGGGGTCACTTATGGCCCCTTTAGGCGGTTCTACGGGGCCTTGAGTGACCCCGCGTTGCCCTGGTTCGGGGCAGGGTTTGCGCCCACGCCGGCCTCTTTGTAGAAGCCCTGGATGTGGGCGGCAACAAGCTCAGCTGCTTTGGCGCCGTCGTGGTTGTTGACGGCGGTGAGGATGGCGCGGTGCTCGGCCCGCAGCCTGCCTGAGGTCGCGTTCCAATCCGGAAGGTTTCCCGTCAGCTCGCCCGCGTAATTCTCGATCGCACCCCGGAGCGAGGCCATCATGGCGCTCACCACGGTGTTGCCTGCCGCCTGCGCCAGGGCCACATGGAAGCGGGCATCGAGGGCCAGGAACGAGTCAATGTCCTGGGCAGAGTCCATCTGGTCCAGGAGCTCCGCGGCCTCCTCCAGCTCCGGCACACCCACGTGGGCGCGTTCGGCCGCCCAGGATTCCAGCAGGACGCGGGTCTCCACGATGTCCGCCACGGGAAGGTGCCGCGTAGCCACGTGCAACCTCAGGGTGGAACCCAGTGCGGAGCCCGGCTCGGCGATGACCACCGTCCCGGCATCCTTGCCCGAGCCCACCCCCGCGCGGACCACTCCCATTGCCTCCAGGATCCTGACGGCCTCGCGCACCGACGTCCGGGAAACCTTCAACTGCTCGGCCATGGTGCGTTCGCCCGGCAGCCTGCCACCGAGGGCAAGGTCACCGTCGGACAACTGCTTCTCGATCCATTGCAGGACCAGCTCGTGGGTACGCATAAACGAAATACTAGTTGATGTGGTCCAACCACATGGATTACAGTGTGGTTAGACCACAGTGGCAGGACCACAGAATTCAAGGGAGAACCGCATGACCGACACCCTCGATCCCAAGATCACCGCCGAGCCCGCCAATGCCGGGAGCGATCAGAACGTGACCCGGCAGCAGCAGCCGGCGCCCGCCGTCGTACACCCATCCTTGGTGCCTCCGGCATTGAAGCGGCGCATCCCCAAGGTCTCGGACCTCGCGCCGCTGATGCAGTTCAAGAAGCCCGAATTCAGCAAGACCGCCCGGCTCAAGCGCGCCAGCACCATCTGGGAACTGCGGGACATGGCCAAGCGCCGCACCCCGCAGGCACCGTTCGACTACACCGACGGTGCCGCCGAAGAAGAGATCACCCTGCGCCGTGCACGCCAGGCGTTCCAGGACATCGAATTCCGGCCGGGCATCCTTCGCGATGTTTCAAGGATTGACCTCCGCACGGAAATCCTGGGCAAGGAATCCCGCCTGCCCTTCGGCATCGCACCTACGGGATTCACGCGCATGATGCAGTCCGAGGGCGAATATGCCGGTTCGCAGGCTGCTGAAGCTGCCGGAATCCCCTATACCCTCTCCACCATGGGCACCGCCTCCATCGAGGACGTGGCCACCGCCGCCCCGAACGGCCGGAACTGGTTCCAGCTGTACCTGTGGACGGACCGCGACCGCTCCCTGGAACTGATCGAACGTGCCGCCAAAGCCGGCAACGACACCCTCATGGTCACCGTGGACACCGCCGTTGCGGGCGCCCGCCTCCGCGACGTCCGCAATGGCATGACCATCCCGCCGGCACTGACCATCAAGACAGTCCTGGACGCCTCGTACCGCCCGGCCTGGTGGTTCAACTTCCTCACCCACGAGCCCCTGACGTTCGCCTCACTCTCGCGCTACACCGGCACCGTGGCCGACCTCATCAACTCCATGTTCGATCCCACGCTGACCTACGAGGACCTGGACTGGCTCCGCGAAACCTGGAAGGGCAAGCTGGTGGTCAAGGGCATCCAGACCGTGGAAGACGCCCGGCGCGTTGTTGACCACGGTGCTGATGGAATCATCCTGTCCAACCACGGCGGACGCCAACTGGACCGCGCACCCATCCCGTTCCACCTGCTGCCGGAAGTCACCACAGCACTGAAGGCGGACAACAGCGAGGCCGCGGTCATCCTGGACACGGGCATCATGAGCGGCGCGGACATCGTGGCAGCCCTGGCACTGGGCGCAGACTTCGCCCTGATCGGCCGCGCTTACCTTTATGGCCTGATGGCCGGCGGACGCGAAGGCGTGGACCGCACCATCCAGATCCTCGAGAAGGACATGACCCGCACCATGGCGCTGTTGGGCGTCAGCAAGGTGGAGGACCTGAACCCGGACCACGTGCGGTTGCTCCAGCGCTAAAAGCACCCATGCAGGCAACAGCCCCTGTTCGCAATGGACGTCCATTGCGAACAGGGGCTGTTGTGTTGTTTGGGTAAAGGGTTAGATCAGGCCCTGGGCCAGCATGGCGTCGGCTACCTTGACGAACCCTCCGATGTTGGCACCCACCACGTAGTTTCCGGGCGCACCGTAGGCGTCCGCTGTTTCGGCACAGCGATCGTGGATGCCCACCATGATCTCGGTGAGGCGCTGTTCGGTGTGCTCGAAGGACCACGAATCGCGGCTGGCATTCTGCTGCATTTCCAGCGCAGACGTTGCAACACCCCCGGCGTTGGCGGCCTTGCCCGGTCCAAACAGGATCCCGGCTTCCTGGAACACCGATACCGCGGCACGGGTGGAGGGCATGTTCGCACCCTCCGCCACCGCAATCAGGCCGTTGCTGACCAGCTTGGCGGCAGCATCGCCGTCGAGCTCGTTCTGCGTGGCGCACGGCAAGGCCACCGTGCCGGTCACGTCCCACACGGAACCACCGGCAACATGGTTGGCTCCGGAACGGCGCGCGGCGTACTCGGTGAGGCGTCCGCGCTCCACTTCCTTGATCTGGCTCAGAAGCCCGACGTCGATCCCCGCCTCGTCCACGATGTAACCGGCCGAATCTGAACAGGCCACCACGGTGGCGCCCAGGGACTGCGCCTTGGCGATGGCATGGATGGCCACGTTGCCCGAACCGGAAACCACCACCCGCTGGCCGTCAAAGGACTGGCCCCGCGTCTTCAGCATCTCCTGGGCGAAGATCACCGTGCCGTAGCCGGTAGCCTCGGGGCGGACCAGGGAGCCGCCCCAGGAGATGCCCTTGCCCGTGAGGACTCCCGACTCGTAGCGGTTGGTAATGCGCTTGTACTGGCCAAAGAGGTAACCGATTTCGCGTCCACCCACGCCGATGTCGCCGGCAGGGACGTCGGTGTACTCGCCGATGTGGCGGTAGAGCTCGGTCATGAAGGACTGGCAGAAACGCATGATTTCGGCGTCGGAACGCCCGCGCGGATCAAAGTCCGAGCCACCTTTGCCGCCGCCAATGGGCATGCCGGTGAGCGCGTTCTTGAAGATCTGCTCGAAGCCAAGGAACTTCACGATCCCCAGGTATACCGAGGGGTGGAACCGGAGCCCGCCCTTGTAGGGGCCCAGGGCGGAGTTGAACTCCACGCGGAAGCCGCGGTTTACGTGGACGCGACCGGCGTCGTCGGTCCACGGGACGCGGAAGATGATCTGGCGTTCGGGCTCGCAAAGGCGTTCCAGGACGGCACCTTCGAGGAATTCGGGGTGGCGGTCATGCACGGGGCCAAGGCTTTCGAAGACCTCAGTGACGGCCTGGTGGAATTCCTTCTCCCCCGGGTTCCGCGCCAACACGGTGTCGCGGACAGCTTCGAGCCTTGAATCCATGCGTGTTCCTATCCTCAGTGCGCCGACCCGCGGCGAGACGATTAGTCCCGCCCATGGTTGCACCGAGGGACATAGGATCTCCATCCGGAGACAATGTGACCCTCAAAGCTGAGTTAACACAACTGTAGAAAATCGTTGAAAACACAAGGAAGCGGAAGGTAAACAAAAACTCACAATGTGATGAGGATCACGTTAAGTCGTTGCGCGCTACCGCTTACGGCCAAACTTTGGCAGGTTGGGCAGGTTCGGAAGGTTGGCCAGGAGGTCAGCAGCCTTAGTGGCAGCGCGGCCAACAGTACGGCCAATCTGCTGGGGAACGGTGTCATCGGAGGCAGGGTCAACCGAAACAGGCGTTTCACGCGCGTGGACCTTGACGGCCTGGCTGATGGCGTCGGCACGGTTCGGGACCGGTGCAGCAGCTTCAACTGGAGGCGTACTGACTGCGGGAATTTCCGCAGGGGCTGCCGGAGACGCGGCCACGGCAGGCGCCACAGCGGCAGGTAAGACGGCGGCGGGAGCCGGGCCGCCGACGTCGAACGTTTCAAGCCAGCTCGCGACGCCGGCAAGCGGCTTGGGATTGAGCGCATAGAAGCGCTTCTGGCCTTGCGCGCGCATGCTGACAAGATCAGCCTCGCGGAGCACCTTCAGATGCTTGGAGATAGTGGGTTGGCTCGCAGCCAGTTCTTCCACCAGTTCGCCTACTGCTTTATCCCCAGAGCGGAGGGAAACCAGGATGTCGCGCCTGGTTGCCTCAGCTATGACGGCAAATACGTCGTCAGTCACCATGCCTCCCACCCTAGCGACATATACGCCGATTGGCATCCCTGTTTCTTTGTGATGCAGGGCCTGTGGAGCGTGGCCTCCGTCAGTCGAACCAAGGGTCCAGCCCGTAGAGCGGGAAGATTTCCTTGCGCGTGGCAATGACTGTCCGGTCCACCTCATCGGCGGGGTCATAGCCCACTTCCCAGGAGCGCCACCACACGTCCACGTCATCGCCCATGGACTCCGGAGCCCACACGCCATAGGTTTCGCGCACATACGTCCGCCACGCTTCAGGCACGGGCGCACTGAGTGGCACCGGGCGCTGTGTCACCATCCCGATCAGGTGGCTCCACGCACGCGGCACAACACCGGTGACGTCATAACCGCCGCCGCCAGTGGCAATCCATCGGTTCCCGCAGTAACGGGCCGCCAGGCTCGCGACGGCGGAGGCAGCCTCACGCTGGCCGTCGACGCTGAGGGTGAGGTGCGTCAGGGGGTCGTCGCGGTGGGAGTCGCACCCGTGCTGGCTGACGATGACCTCCGGCTGGAAGGCACCCACAAGCTGCGGAACCACTGCATGGAAGGCCCGCAACCAGGCGGCATCACCCGTAAAAGTGGGAAGCGCGACGTTGACCGCAGTCCCTGGAGCGTCCGGCCCGCCGGTTTCATTGGCAAAGCCGGTCCCCGGGAAGAGGGTCAGGCCCGTTTCGTGCAGGCTGATGGTCAGGACACGGGGATCGTTCCAGAAGATACTCTGCGTCCCGTCGCCGTGATGGGCATCTACGTCGATGCTGACGATCCGCTGCACCCCGCCGTCGAGCAGTCTTTGGATTGCCAGCGCGACGTCGTTGTAGACGCAAAAGCCGCTGGCCCGCTCGCGTGCGGCATGGTGCATCCCGCCACTGAAGTTCACCGCCCGGACCGCCTTGCCCGAGAGGATGTTCTCAGCGGCCAGCAGTGAACCGCCGGCAAGCCTGGCACTGGCCTCGTGCATTCCGGCGAACGCGGGGTCATCCTCCGTCCCCAGGCCGCGGCTTTCCTCCGGGGTGGACGGGTCCTCGCTGACGCGCCGGACGGCCTCCACGTAGCCGGCGCTGTGCACCGTTAGAAGTTCGACGTCGGTTGCTACCTCGGGTGCCTCAACCGCCACATGCTCATGGTCAAACAAGCCCAGGGATTCGGCCAACCGTGCTGTCAGTTCCAGTCGCTGGGGAGCCATGGGGTGGCCGGGGCCAAAATTGTAGGCAGTCATGGCTGGGTCCCACACCACCGTCGTTGGCAGTGCGGAGCGGGTAATGCTGGAAGCCGTAGTCCCAAGCCTGGAGTTCATCCAGAACAGGCTACCTGAGGCTGGAGGGCCCCCACGCCCGGTTACGCCGCGGGAATAGTGGTTTACTACTCAGGAAAGCTTGTTTCAACCGAGGAAGAGCGCCATGTCTCAAAGCCAGTCGCGGTCCACGAGCCCGGCCAACTGGCAACCCAACCAGCAGGAGCGGGAAGGTCTGTGGATCTTCACCCGCGTGCGCGACTTCATCGACAACATTGCCAACACCTCCCCTGCCCGTTTGGCGTTGACCGTCTTCGCCGTGGTCATCCTGGTGTTCACGGGCCTGCTGTCCCTGCCCGCGGCGTCCGCTGCCGGTACGGTCACGCCCTTGCATCAATCCATGTTCACTGCGGTCTCTGCCGTCTGCGTCACCGGGCTGACGGTGGTTTCCACCGCTACCCACTGGACCTTCTTTGGTCAGCTGGTGATCCTCATTGGCATCTTCGTGGGAGGCCTTGGCACGCTGACCCTGGCCTCGCTGTTGGCCCTCATGGTCAGCAAGCGCCTGGGCGTACGCGGCAAGCTGATCGCCCAGGAAGCCATGAACAACGCTGGCCGCCTCGGTGAGGTGGGTACCCTGCTCCGGATCGTCATCGTGACCTCGGTGGTGATTGAGGCCGGACTGGCCATCGTGCTGATTCCCCGCTTCATAGTGCTCGGGGAGAGCTTCTGGCAGTCCGTGTGGCACGGCGTCTTCTACTCCATTTCCGCGTTCAACAACGCCGGGTTCACACCGCATTCCGATGGCATCGTCCCCTATGAGACCGACCTGTGGATCCTGGTTCCGCTGATGTTGGGGGTCTTCCTCGGCAGCCTCGGATTCCCGGTGGTGATGGTGTTGCAGCAGAACGGGCTCAATTGGAAGAAGTGGAACCTCCACACCAAGCTCACCATCCAGGTCTCCTTCATCCTGCTGGCAGCCGGCGCAGTGCTGTGGGGCCTGATGGAATGGGACAACCTGCGCACCATCGGCCATATGGGCCTTGGCGACAAGGTGGCCCATTCCCTGTTCGCCTCCGTGATGACCAGGTCCGGAGGCTTCAACCTGGTGGACCAAAACCACATGGAATCCACCACGATGCTCCTCACCGATGCCCTCATGTTCGCCGGCGGCGGGTCGGCGTCCACAGCCGGTGGCATCAAAGTAACCACCATCGCCGTCATGTTCCTGGCCATCATGGCCGAAGCCCGTGGCGACGCCGACGTGAAGGTCTATGGCCGCACCATCCCCCAAGGCACCATGCGCGTGGCCATCTCGGTGATCGTTGCCGGCGCCACCTTGGTCTCCGTTGCAGCGTTCCTGCTGCTATCCATCAGCGGAGCATCATTGGACCGGGTGCTCTTCGAATCCATCTCCGCCTTTGCCACCGTGGGACTGAGCACCAACCTCAGTGCCGAGCTGCCGCCGTCGGGCGTTTATGTCCTGACCGCTTTGATGTTCGCCGGCCGCGTCGGCACCGTAACCCTTGCTGCCGGACTGGCCCTGCGCCAACGAAGCCAGCTGTACCACTACCCGGAAGAGAGGCCAATCATTGGCTAGTACCACGGGGGCTGCCAACCGCCCCGCACACAACGCACCAGTACTGGTCATTGGCCTGGGCCGGTTCGGATCCGCCACGGCTGAGCAGCTGGTCAAGCAGGGCCGCGAAGTCCTGGCCATCGAGCGCGACCGTACCCTCGTCCAAAAGTGGGCGCCCGTGCTCACGCACGTGGTGGAGGCCGACGCCACCAACATCGATGCCCTGCGCCAGCTTGGAGCCCAGGAGTTCAGCTCAGCTGTAGTGGGTGTTGGCACGTCCATCGAGTCCTCGGTGCTCATCACCGTGAACCTGGTGGACCTGGGCATCCAACACCTGTGGGTCAAGGCCATCACGCCCTCGCACGGCAAGATCCTCACCCGCATCGGCGCCAACCATGTGATCTACCCGGAGGCCGATGCCGGTGTCCGGGCGGCGCACCTGGTGTCCGGACGGATGCTGGACTTCATCGAGTTCGACGACGACTACGCGATCGTGAAAATGTACCCGCCCAAGGAAACCGTGGGCTTCACCCTGGAAGAATCCAAGGTCCGCTCCAAGTACGGCGTGACGATCGTCGGCGTCAAAACCCCGGGCGAGGATTTCACCTACGCACGGCCGGAAACCAAAGTGTCCGGCCACGATATGTTGATCGTGTCCGGACACGTGGACCTGCTGGAGCGCTTCGCAGCACGCCCGTAACCGTGATGGAGTTTTTGTACAGCTAACGCCCTTTAGACGCGCTCTTAGGGGCGTTAGCTGTACAAAAACGCCGAGGTTAGCCGAGCTGCTTGGTGATCTCTGCTGCGCGGGCTGCTGCCGCGCGGGCGCCGTCGGCAATGATCTTGGGGATGCCGCCGTCGTCGAAGGCCATGATGGCACGCTCAGTGGTGCCATTGGGGCTGGTGACGGCGATTCGCAGGGCTGAGGGGTCCGCACCCGGTTCGGCCAGCATAAAGCCGGCGCCGGCCACTGTTTCGCGGGCAAGCATGACGGACAGCTCCTGGTCCAAGCCCAGTTCGACGCCGGCCGCTGCCATGGCCTCGGCCAGGTAGAAAGCGTATGCCGGGCCCGAACCGCTGATGGCAGACAGCGCGTCCACCTGTTCCTCCGGGATCTCCACCACCGTGCCGGCACCAGCCAGCGCGGCTTTGGCCCGTTCAAGCTGCTCAGGGGTGCAATGCGTTCCCGGGGAGACCGAGATGACGCCGCGCCCCAGCCGGGCCGGTGTATTGGGCATGGTGCGGATCACCGGCTGGCCGTCCGGCAGCGCTGCTTCAAGCTGGGCGATGGAAACGGCCGCCGCGACGCTGACAACAATCGTGTCCTTGGCCAGGGCCGGGCTGATCTCCCGTGCCAGATCCAGGATGCCTACCGGTTTAACGCCAAGGATGACCAAGCCGGAGCCCTTGGTAGCCAACTTATTGTTGTCCGGCTCCTCTTCGCCGGCGATGGCCATAACCCCGTGCCGCTGGGCGAGTTCGTCGGCGCGCTCGGCCCGCCGGACCGTGGCCACGATGTCTGCGGGGTCGGTCCCGGCGGCGATCAGGCCTCCCAGGATTGCCTCGTTCATGGATCCACAGCCAAGGAATGCGATTCGGTTGCTCATTGCTCCATCATTGCAGTTGGCCTTGGACGGGGTCTAACGGATTCCGGATTCCCAGCTTGTTCCCAAGGTTATTGCAGGCAGCACTCATTGTTGGTCCGTAACTTAGTAGTTACCTCATTGAGGGTGCGAGTGATGAGGCGGGCATGGGGATGTCCGCCACAAGCACCGGTGGCCGGGCGGGTTTTCCCCCATTTCCCGATTCGGCCGCCGGTGCTTTCGCTTTTAACGGCCGGACCTGGCGCCGCCCGCCCGACACACCGTGTGAGACGGTGCGTCAGGCCAACAAGCTCAGAACAGGCTCGACGCCGTTAGTTCTCTACGCTGCGCAGCGATGGTGCGCTGAGGTGCTGCCGCGCGAAGCGCAGGGTTTCTGCCAGCATTTCCTCGCGCTCCCCCGCCACCTTGGCCTTGCGGGTGGAGATCTCGGCCACCACCACGCCATCGAACCCAGTGGACGCCAGGTGCTGGAGGGCGTCGGCGCACTGTTGCGTTCCCGTGCCGGGCACCAGGTGCTCGTCCTTACCGGAACCTGAACCGTCTGTGAGGTGGACGTGGCGGAGCTTGCTGCCCAATGCCTTGATGGCTTCCAAACTGTTGGCCCCGGCAGTGGCCGCGTGCGAGAAATCCCACGTGACGTCGTCGTAATCCTGTCCCAGGGGATCCCAGTGCGGCAGGTAAGCCACAGCTTCGCGGCCACGGACACGCCACGGGTACATGTTCTCCACGGCAATATGCACCTGGTACCTCGCCGCGATCTCCCGGACGCCTTCCACGAAGTTCTCCGCATAGTTGGACTGCCAGCGGAACGGCGGGTGGGCCACCACGGTGTCGCATCCTACGTCGGCGGCCATCTGGCACGACTTCTCGATCTTGTTCCAGGCCGTGCCCCACACCTGTTGCGTCAGCAGCAATGTGGGCGCGTGAATGGAGACGATCTCCTGGTGGTAGCGGTGGCTCAACTGGATCAGGGCGGCCGGGTTCTGACTCACCGCGTTGTTGGTGACCATCACCTCCACGCCTTCATAACCCAGGTCCTGCGCCACGGCGAAAGCGTCATGGACGCTCAAGGGGTAGACGGAAGCGCTGGACAGCGCTACGGGGATCTGGCGGTCATTCACTTCAGGTTCGACGTCGTTGCTCATCTCAGGAGGCCAGCCCGCCTGCCACGGGGGCTGGGATTGGTGCAGGGGACGGAGTGTTCACGGGGACAGGAAATTCCTTGATCCCGGGGTGGGACTCATCGATCCCGGGGTGGGACTCATCATTATCCACCGTCTTGGCACCGTCCTTGGCTGCTTTCTTTTTGGACTTGTCCTTCTTCCGCTTGCCCACATGCGGCGCGGGGTCGAGGGCCTCTTCAAAGACCAGCTGGTCAAGCCGGCGAAGGATCAGGCCCTCCCGCAGTGCCCACGGACAAATCTCCATGGTGGGGAATTCAAAGAGCTCAAGCGCGGCCTCGGCCACCAGCGCACCTGCCAACAGTTGGCGTGCCCGGGCGTCCGAGACACCTGGCAGGTACAGCCGGTCCTCCACTGTCATAGCCGAAATTCGCTGGGCCCACAGGCCGAGGTCCGCGGCGTGGAGTTCGCGCTTCACGTAGGGTCCTGCCGCACTCGGCGCCGCGCCTGCGATGCGTGCCAGCGACCGGAAGGTCTTGGAAGTACCGGCCACGAGGTTCGCACGGCCGAGCTCGTGGAAATTGCGGACCACAGGCTTCAGCGTGGAACGGATGTAGCGCCGCAGTTCCTTGACGCTTTTTGCTGTCGGAGGATCATCGTGGAGCCAATCCCGTGTCAAACGGCTGGCACCCAGGGGAACCGAGGTGGCGAACTCGGGAAGTTCATCGGTTCCATAGGCCATTTCAAAGGAGCCCCCACCAATGTCCAGGTCAAGGATGGGACCTGCGCCCCACCCATACCAGCGGCGGACTGCGAAGAACGTCATGGACGCTTCCTCGCTGCCTGTCAGTTCCTGCAGGGTCACCGTTGTTTCGTGCTTGACCCGAGCCAGGACCTCCGGACCGTTGGTGGCCTCGCGGATTGCCGAGGTACAAAACGCCAGGAGGTCCTCGGCTTTGTGGCTGGCGGCGAACTCCCAGGCTTCCAGTACGAACTCGATGAGCTCGTGCTGGCCGGCGTCGTTGATGTTGCCGTCACCGTCGAGGTACTGCACCAGGGACAGGGGACGCTTGTGGGATGCGAAAGCCACCGGGCGCGCGCCCGGGTGAGCATCCACAAGAAGCAGATGGACGGTGTTGGAACCGATGTCTAGAACGCCAAGACGCATTCTGCCATTATTCACCGATTCCAAGGCCGTGAAGCAACTTGGCGGCGACGTTTCGCCGTCGGATTGATGTCCGGCGGTTTGGGCACCGGCTATTCGGTGGGCTCCCCTGCTTCATCTGCGCGCTTGAAGTCACGGCGGATGTTGGCGATGCCTTCGGGGTCGATTTCGAAGCCGAACTCGCTGCCCGGGTTGATGACCATGCCGAGTTCATCGCCGATGTTTCCCAGGATCGCTGATCCCATGGTGCCCAGGACGTGCGGGGCCGCTTCGAGGAACCGCTCATCAACGCGGCTTGGGTGGCTGAAGACAGCCAGGACGGGCTGACCGTCAGCGTTGGAGAGCACCAACGGCTCCACCGACGAATCCGGGCCGTCCACGGCTTCGGAGCTGACCAGGTAGACCTCGTTGTTCAGGAAAGCGAGGATGACATCAACCGGGTTGGCGTCCGGCTGCTCGGCCGAGGCGAGCTTGGCCTCGAGGTCGTTCAAGGGTTCGTTGTCCGGTGAAACGGTCTGTTCAGTCATGGTTCTACTCGACCACGATGCCGGCCGGGACGCAATTCGCGCTTGCTGTCCCGGCCTTCATAGTGGCTGCTTTATGGTGGCTGCTTGCTGGCCGCGGCCTACTTCTTGGCCGGTGCCTTCATAGTGGCTGCTTTATGGCCGCGGCCTACTTCTTGGCGGTGGCCTTCTTCTTGGCCGGTGCCTTGCGGGTGGTGGTCCGCTTGACCGGGCCCTTGGCCCGCTTCTCGGCCAAAAGTTCGACGGCGCGTTCCCGGGTCAGTTCCTCCAACGAGGTTGAGCGGGGGACGGTGATGTTGGTGACGCCGTCAGTGATGTACGGACCGAAGCGGCCTTCCTTCACCACGATGTTCTTTTCCGAAACAGGATCCGGACCGAACTCGGCCAGCGGAGGCACAGCGGCACGGGCGCCGCGCTGCTTGGGCTGGGAATAGATCTCCAGTGCCTGCTCCAGGGTGATCGTGAAGATCTCCTCTTCCGAGCCGATGGACCGGGAATCCGTGCCCTTCTTCAGGTAGGGACCAAAGCGGCCGTTCTGCACCGTGATGGGGTTGCCGTCGGCATCCTCGCCCAGGACCCGGGGCAGGCTCATGAGCTGCAAGGCCTCGTCCAGGGTCACAGTGTCCACAGTCATGGACTTGAACAGTGAGCCCGTGCGCGGCTTGGCCTTGACGGGTTTCTTCGGCGGCTTGGGCTTGCCGTTCTTGTAATACTCCACCGGCTGGTTGGCCAGTTGTTCCTCGGTCATCTCGGGAATGATCTCGGTGACGTAGGCCCCATAGCGGCCATTTTTGGCCACCACGGTGTGTCCGGTGTGGGGATCGGTTCCCAGCACCCGTTCCTCCGGGGCAGCGGTCTCCATGAGTTCTTTGGCTTTGTCGGCCGTGAGCTCATCCGGGGCCAGTTCCTCGGGGACGTTGGCACGCGCGGATTCCACTACCTCTCCGGTCTTCTCATCCACGGTGGGGATGGAGCTTTCCAGGTAGGGTCCGAACTTGCCTACGCGGAGGGTAATGCCCTCGGCGATAGGTACGGAGTTGATTTCGCGGGCATCGATTTCGCCCAGGTTGTTCACAATGCTCAACAGGCCAGGATCGGCGTCTTCACCATAGTAGAAGTGCTTCAGCCAGGCGGCACCCACGGCCTGTCCGTTGGCGATCTTATCCAGGTCGCCTTCCATGTCCGCGGTGAACTCATAGTCCACGTAATCCGTGAAGTGCTGTTCCAGCAAACGGATCACGGAGAACGCAATCCAGCTGGGGACCAAGGCGGACCCCTGCTTACGGACGTAGCCACGGTCCTGGATGGTGGAAATGGTGGAGGCGTAAGTGGACGGGCGGCCGATGCCGCGCTTTTCCAGCTCAGCCGTCAGCGAAGCTTCGGTGTACCGAGGCGGCGGTGAGGTTTCGTGGCCCACAGCCAGGATGTCGGAGGCGGTGAGCTCATCGCCCTTGGCCACGTTGGGCAGGCGTCGGGCTTCGTCGGATTCATCGTCTCCGCGGCTCTCATCCTTGCCTTCTTCATAGGCGGCCAGGAAGCCGGGGAAGGTGATGACGGTGCCTGAAGCCGAGAATTCGGCGTCGCGTCCGTCAGCAGCCACGGCTCCGAGGCGGATGGTGGCCGTGGAGCCCTTGGCATCGGCCATCTGGGAGGCCACCGTGCGCTTCCAGATGAGCTCGTACAGCCGGAACTCGTCGCCGCTCAGCTGCTTGGCCACCTGGGCAGGGGTGCGGAAGGAGTCACCGGCGGGACGGATGGCCTCGTGGGCTTCCTGGGCATTGGCTGCCTTGTTGGCGTACACGCGTGGGCTCTGGGGTACGTACTCGGGGCCGTACAGCTCGGCAGCCTGGCGACGGGATGCCGTGAGGGCTTCATCGCTCAATGCCGAGGAGTCGGTACGCATATAGGTGATGTAGCCGTTTTCATACAGGCGTTGGGCTACCTGCATGGTGCTCTTGGAGGAGAAACGCAGCTTGCGGCCGGCTTCCTGCTGAAGCGTCGAGGTGGTGAACGGCGCGGCAGGACGGCGGGTGTACGGCTTGGTATCGACGGAACGAACGCGGAATTCGGCGTTCTCCAGTCCAGCAGCCAAAGACGTAGCAAGTTCCTCGTTGAGGTGCACCACGGTGGAGGAGGTCAGCTGGCCGTTGTCGTTGAAATCGCGGCCACTGGCAACCTTGGAACCGTCCACGGCAGCAAGCTTGGCTTTAAAGGACCCCGAGCCGGCACCGAATTGGCCCGTAAGGTCCCAGTAGGACGCGGCCCGGAAGGCCATGCGTTCGCGTTCACGGTCCACCACCATGCGGGTCACCACGGACTGCACGCGGCCCGCCGAGAGCCCGCGGGCAACCTTGCGCCACAGGACAGGAGAGATTTCGTAGCCGTACAGGCGGTCAAGGATACGGCGGGTTTCCTGGGCGTCCACCAGGGCGGTGTCGACATCGCGCAGGTTGTCCATGGCGCGGTGGATGGCTTCCTTGGTGATTTCACCGAAGGTCATGCGGTAGACGGGAACCTTGGGTTTCAGGACCTCAAGGAGGTGCCATGCGATGGCTTCGCCTTCGCGGTCCCCATCGGTCGCGAGATAGAGCGCGTCAGCATCTTTCAGCTGCGCCTTGAGCTCGGCAACTTTTTTCTTTTTGTCCGGGGAGACAACGTAGTACGGCTTGAAGCCGTTTTCGACGTCGACGGCGAACTTGCCCAGCGAGGTCTTCTTCAGTTCTGCAGGGAGGTCCGAGGGCTGCGGGAGGTCCCGGATGTGGCCGATGGAAGCCTCGACGATGAAGCCCTCGCCAAGGTACTTGGCGATGGTCTTACTCTTGGCGGGAGACTCCACGATCACGAGTTTCTTGCCGGTTTTTGCCTTGCTGGGCACGGTGCTCCTACAGAAAAAATGTGTAATTGGGCTGGTGCCCATATTGGCCTAGTTCACCATAGATTGCAGAATCCTGCGTTCTGGTACGGAAACCAGGGCGGTCATTCGGTGACCCGGCCGGAAGGTTACTGCCCGGGTGCCACACGATCATCCGGGATCATTGACCACAAGGTTGCCACACGTTCGGCACCTTCGGGAATCTGCGTCGGATCCTCCAGCTCGTACTCCCTGACTACCTCACGGATTCTGTCCGCAAGTTCCTTCCGTTGCGGGTGGGTGAGGTAGAGCAGGTTGCTGGAGAGGACCACCGAAACCGGTTCATCTCCCCCTTCACCGCGCTGGCGGCGTTCTCCACGGGCTTTGGCGAACGCCGAAGCCCGTCGGCGGAAAGCATCCAGCTCAAGGTCAACCACGGCTATCTCGGGACTGGCGACGCTGCCTCCGGAGATAGTGAAGTCTGTACCGGCTGCCTTCCAACGCCGCTCGCGCGCGTCCCCCGCATTTTCGGCCGGTGCCACGATTCCCCATTTCTGGAGGGCACGGAGGTGGTAGCTCATGGCACTGGGGGTGAGGCCCGTACGCGCAGCGAGTTCAGTGGCGGTGTGGCTCACCTGGGTGGCGTAGAGCTCGGAGATGACCTCGATGCGTGCAGCGTGCGCCAAGGCACGGATAGCCTTGGGGTCGGTGATCTCAACCGTCTTCTCGGCCCGCTTCCGCCGCGGAACGTCTCCTGACGTTTGGGATGTCTCGTTGTTCGCAATCACTTGATCAGTGTAGTCAGGGTCACTAACCGGACCAGCGGAGTTCATTCCCGCCGGCGTCGCGTCGCTGCTCATGTGCCGGCCTCTGCTGGGTCCGGAAGCAGGAATCCCTCGAGGACGAGGTTGGTGACGTCGCGGTACAAGCCATCCCTGAAGGCATCCTCGTCGAAGTCTTCACCGCCTCCCAGCAGGGAGACCAGGGCTGCCACGATCTGCCGGACCGAGAGCTCTCCATCGCAGGCAGATGCGAAACCTGCAAGTTCCGTGCTGAGCAGATTGGTCCTTCGGAGACCGGCACCCTGCCTGAGGAGGATAACGCCCGGGTGGGCAGCACCGGGGCGTTGGTGTCGTTCTTCGGTCACGTCCTCCGCTACCAGCAGGTGCGCCTCGGGCACGGCGTTGGCCGCCACCCAATCGGCCCGTTCAACGGCCGCACCCAGATGGGGTCCAATGGGTTGCTCGATGGGATAGGTAATCTCCTCGAAGCGGCTGATGATGGCCTGCTGCCCGGCCTCCGGGCGGCGTAACCAGATCATGCCGAAGCCCACGCCCTCCACGTTCCGGGACGCGAAGTCATCAAGGTAGGAAGCATAGGACTCTTTGTATTGCTCGCGGTCACGGTTCTGAGAGGCATCCTGCAGCCAGGTCTCGGCGTACTGTTCCGGATCCACTTGCTCGCGTTGAATGAACCACACGTCAAGTTCCGCGTCCTTGAGCCATTCCTTGGGACGGTCCTTCCAGTCCGTTCCCTCAGTGACCTCCCAATTTCCCAGCATCTGGGCGGTGCCCCCGGGCGCAAGGACCCCCGAGATCGACTGCACCAACGAAGCCACAATTCCGTCTCCGGGAAGCCCACCGTCACGGTAGGTGAATTGGTCCGAGGAGGACTCCCCGCCTTTCCTTGGCGTGATCACGAAGGGAGGGTTGGATACCACCAGTCCGAACTTTTCGCCCGCCACTGGTTCCAGGAGCGATCCCAGCCGCAGGCTTACCCGGCTTTCCAGATCCTGCGGATCCAGTTCAAGTTCCGCAGCGTTCAGCAGGAGGTTGAACCGGGTGAAAGCCAGCGCGCGTTCGGAGATGTCCGTAGCCGTGACGTGCTCGCAATGGTGCAGGAGGTGGAACGTTTGAATCCCGCATCCGGTCCCCAGGTCCAGGGCACGTTGGGTGTGTTCCCTGATGGTCGTCTGGACCAGCGTCGTGGAGGCGCGCCCGATGCCCAGGACATGGTCATGACGAAGGACCCCCGGCTGCTGGTGGGCAGCGAGATCACTGGCTACCCAAAGTTCGGCACCGCCGCTGCCGTCGGCATTCGCATCCCAACCGTAAGGGCGTAAATCAACCGTGACCCGGACAACGCCGGCGTCCACCGTGGCCAGGCCGAGGTCCACGAGTCCTTGGCTGCGGATTCCAGGCAGGGCAGAGTCAACCTCCGCCACGGACTGCGGGACGGCCAACAGCCAGAGACGGACCACCACAGCCAGTGCCCGGACAGCGGGATCGTGCGAGTCCGTCAGCCGCTCGGTGGCCAAGAGGGCGGGCACCACCTGGTCCCGGCCAAGGGCCGCTGAGGCCGACTCCCCCAGGAGGGCAGCAACGCCGTCCACGGTGTAGGAGATGGCCTGAAGGTCCCCGGCGAGAACCTGGAGCAGGCCGGGCTGGTCGCTTCGGGGAGCATCATCGGTATTGCCTGCAGTAAAGGCGAAAGCTGTGTCAGTCACCTTGCAAGTGTAGGTGCGGCGGGCAAGGCCTTGCGGGGCCGATCCGGGCTATGTGGACGAAGGACCCCATTGGAACCCGGTAGCGTGGAATCATGCTCAACTTCTCCTCCACAAGGCGCCGCGCGGGCCTTGTTGCCCTGGCCGCTGCTGTCCTGCTGGGGGCCGGCGCCTGCCAAGCGCCCGTTAACATCGCAGATGCAGACGTTCCTGCCTGGAAGGAAAAGGTCCTTCCGGCAGCAAACGGCGCGGTTCTGGAGGACTCAGGCAAGATCCTCAACAGGGATCCGCTGGTGAAGGAATCGACCAGTGTCCCCGCCGGAACCTACACGCTCACCATGGCCTGCGACGGCGGCGGCAAGGCTTACTTCGCAGTCTCTTCAAGTGGAAACAAGATTGCCGATGCCGCAGCTGCATGCAACGGCAGCCTGGATGTGGTGAAAATCAAAGTGCCCGCAACTGGTCCGATCAACATCTCCACCAGCAGCGTTGACGCCCCGTTGATCTACGCCTACCATCTGGCTCCAACCACAAGCTAGGACCCGCCAGAACCTGGCTCCGCAGGGCCTTCAGACGGAGGCCCCCCGGGCGTAAAGTCAGTGCATGGGCAGCAAGGCAGCTTGCTCGGTGAGGCCACAGCGGCTGGCGAGGGCCGCCGTCGTGCTTCTTGTTGTCCTGTGCGGCGGCGTGGCCGGTTGCGAGTACACCTATGAGGACGGCGGCAAGCCGGAAGCGAGTGCCACCTCCACGGCGGGAAATATTGCGCTTCCGCCTGATCCGGCACTGGAAGAAACCGTCAGCGGCGAGGCCCTGGAAGAATGGGCGAAAGCTGCGCTGCCCGAATCCCAAGGGCAGTCGTTCTACTCCAGCAACGGCTACCTGAACCCCGGTGAGTCCAAGTCCGAGCAAACTGTGCAGTTGCCCGCTGGAACGTACGCCGTAACGTTGGCATGCCGCGGCACGCGTCGTGTGTCCTTCGATGTCACATTGAACGGGGTCGCCTTGGTGGACCTGACCTTGGGATGCGCCAACGCCAGGGTGAGCGTTGTCCAACTGGATAAAGACGCCATCCTGTCCATCACCGTTGGATCCAGGTCCGATGCCAACTTCGCCTACCGGGTCAGCCGGCTCTGAACCCGGCCTTACGCTGCTTCGCAGCCTCCGGGGCAGCGCAGCGTTTCCGGGCTTGAAGCACACTCGGCACAGTAAAGGGTCAAGGTCCGGCAGCTGAGGTTGGAGCAGTTCTCGAACTTGTTGGTGGGAGCGGAGCAGCGCACGCATTCACCGATGGTCTTGGCGTCCTCGCTGAACTCAACGTGCATGCGCTTGTCAAAGACGTACAGGGAACCTTCCCAGAGGCCCTTGTCCTTGAACGTTTCGCCGTAGCGGACAATCCCGCCATCGAGCTGGTACACCTCTTTGAAGCCCCTGTTGACCATCAGGCTGGACAAGACCTCGCAGCGGATTCCGCCAGTGCAATAGGTAACAACGGGCTTATCCTTGAGGTCGTCGTACTTGCCCGAGTCGAGTTCCTTGATGAAGTCATGCGTGGTGTCCACGTCCGGAACGATCGCATCCTTGAACTTGCCGATCTGTGCCTCGAACGCGTTGCGGCCATCAAAGAACACCACGTCCTCGCCGCTGGACTTCTTCGCATCCACCAACGCGTGGAGTTCCTCCGGCTGCAGGTGTTTGCCGCCGCCCACCACGCCCTGGTCATCAACCCTGAGTTCCCCGGGAGCACCGAACGACACGATTTCATCGCGGACCTTGACGCTGAGGCGCGGGAAATCTGCGGCGCCTCCCTCCGACCACTTGAAGTCGATCCCGTGGAAGCCCTTATATTCGCGTGTGGTCTTCACGTACTGCTTCATGTTGTTCAGTTCGCCGCCCACCGTGGCGTTGATGCCGTCCTTCGAGATGAGGATCCGGCCGGTGAGCCCAAGTTTCTCGCAGAGGGCACGCTGCCATAGACGCACGGCGTCGGGGTCGGCGATCGGGGTAAAGCCATAGAAGAGCACAATTCGGTTCAAAGCCACTATTCAAGGGTACTTGGTGCAGTAAAATCGCCGGGCGGCAGGACTGCCGGACCAAGTGCCGGGGCAGCTGCGGGGGTTGCTGCCGGGGCATGTTCTGCGGTGGCTGCCGCGGGGAGAAGTCACAATTGCATAAGCAACCATTCCGGCGCTGATCCGGCTCTGTTGCTTCATGGTGTGCTGGCATACTCTCTCTACATGAGTCCAGACGCCTTGGTTGAAGACATTGCGCACCTCTTGGAAGTCTGGGTAGCCGGCTGGTCCGGCTGCCGGGGCTACGAGTCACGCCAGGAAGGCCGCTTCCCTGCCGCACTTCGCGCCGACAAGACCGGTGACTGGGAGTATTTTGCCCATGATCCCTCGGACGAAGAGTTCACCGCCCTGGCGGCTAAAACCGCAGAAGCTCCCACCCGGATCCTGACGGTCCTTACCAACGACGTCCAACGCTACAAGTACCTCGCGGAACAGCACGGGCTGACCGTGACCTCCGCATCGCAAACCATGATGATCGTGGACATGGAAACCCAGGATGCCGAGGATCCCTGGCTCCCGGACGATGACCTGGAACTGGCTACCTCCGAATCCAACGGGGTCCACTACGCGGTGGTCCATTCCGGCGAGCAGGTAGCTGCGAGCGGACGGGTCTTCGTGGTGGACGGGACCGCCGTCTTCGACAAAATCGTCACCGAACCGGACTTCCAACGGCGTGGGTTGGGCAGCTTCATCATGAAGGCCCTGGCCGCCCAAGCTTTTTCCCACGATGTCGAGAACGGGCTGCTGCTGGCATCCCTGGACGGTCAGAAACTGTACTCCCACCTCGGCTGGGAAGTGGTGGGGCACGTGCTCATGATGTCCGCCAGCGGCACCGAAGGATCTGATCTCTCGGGGCTGTAACTGCCCGCGGTCGTGTTGGGTTCGACGGCGGCGCCCGCGGGTGCCGCCGTCGGCATGGCTGCACAGTGACAGAATGATTCGGTGGCTGCACCTCAATCATTGATCTCCTTGCTGGGCCGGACGCCGGACCCGGAGCAGTTGCGCCATGTCCACACCATCCCTGCGCGGAAGGCCGTTAACGAGCCCTGGCCGGGCTGGGCTCACCCCGACGTCGTGGACGCCTACCAGTCCCTGGGTATCCAGGAACCGTACCGGCACCAGATCCAGGCAGCCGAGCTCGCCCATTCCGGACAACACGTAGTGATCGCCACTGGTACGGCATCCGGCAAGTCTCTGGCCTACCAGCTTCCTGCCCTGGACGCGATTCACCGTTCCGAGCTGCGGGTCCTCTCCGATCCCGGAAAGATCCACGACGACGGTGCGGTCACCCTCTACCTGTCCCCTACCAAGGCTCTGGCTGCAGACCAGCTCGCGGCGATCCGTGCGCTGAAGCTTCCCACCGTAAGGGCGGAAACATACGACGGCGACACCGACGTGGCGTCGCGACGTTGGATCCGCGACCATGCCAACTTCATCCTGGCCAACCCGGACATGCTGCACTTTGGAATCCTGCCCAACCACACTTGGTGGGCAAAGTTTTTCCGGCGGCTGCGCTACGTCATTGTGGACGAGGCACACAGCTACCGCGGAGTCTTCGGTTCCCATGTGGCAAACCTGATGCGTCGCCTCCGGCGGATCTGTGCTTACTACGGCGCAGGCAACACGTTCCCAGAGCCGGTGTTCATTGCTGCGTCGGCCACCGCGTCCGATCCCGGTGTTTCCTTTGGCCGGCTCATCGGTGCTCCGGTCAGGGAAGTCTCCGAGGACTGCTCGCCGCACGGTTCCACCACGGTGGCTTTCTGGGAGCCCGCGCTGACCGATGTCAAAGGTGAAAACGGTGCCAAACAGCGGCGGACTGCCGTAGCCGAAACAGCGGACATCCTGGCCAACCTCGTTTCCTCGCGTGTAAGGACCATCGCGTTCATCAAGTCGCGTCGAGGGGCCGAATCCATTGCGTCGATCACCAAGAGGCTCCTCGACGAGGTGGACCCAAGTCTGCCAGGGCGCGTGGCCGCCTATAGATCCGGGTATCTTCCCGAAGAACGTCGTGCTCTGGAGCAGGCTTTGAGGTCCGGCCAGCTGTTGGGTGTTTCCAGCACGTCCGCTTTGGAACTGGGGATCGACATTTCCGGCCTCGATGCGGTGCTGGTGGCTGGGTGGCCGGGCACCCGTGCCTCCCTTTTCCAACAGATTGGCCGGGCCGGCCGGGCGGGGCAGGATGCCATTGCCGCTTTCGTGGCCAGCGACGACCCCTTGGACACCTACCTGGTGAACCATCCCGAGGCCATTTTTGACGTTTCCGTGGAAGCCACCGTCTTTGATCCTGGAAACCCCTACGTCCTGGGACCCCACCTGTGTGCAGCGGCTGCAGAACTGCCGATCGGGCCTGCCGAGCTTGATCTTTTCGGCCCGACCTCCGAGGGACTCCTGGACCGGCTTGTTGTCCAGGGATACCTGCGCAAGCGGCCTGCAGGATGGTTCTGGACCCACCCGGAGAGTGCCGCCGGAATGGTGAATCTCCGGGCGGACGGAGGCGGTCCAGTGAGCATCGTTGACGCCGAAACAGGGTCGCTCCTGGGGACCATGGACTCGCCGCAAACCCACTACCAGGCCCACACGGGTGCCATCTATGTCCACCAGGGCGAAAGCTACCTGGTGGAAGACCTCAATGAGGCTGACCATTGCGTCATGGTCCGCCGGGTGAACCCCGATTTCTACACCACCGCGAGGGACGTGACCCAGATCGAGGTGCTCGAAACGTCGCGCTCGGTCCAGTGGGGCGACATCACCGTGCATTTTGGCGACGTCAAAGTAACTACGCAAGTTGTCTCCTTCCAACGCAAGGCCTTGATTTCCAACGAGATCCTTGGTGAAGAACCCTTGGAGCTGGGCGCCCGGGATCTCTTTACCAAGGCCGTCTGGTTTGTTGTGGATAACCGCTCTCTTCACGGGGCAGGTCTGGTGGAAGCAGAGTTCCCGGGGGCACTTCACGCTGCCGAACACGCTGCCATCGGGCTCCTTCCGTTGGTTGCCTCCAGTGACCGCTGGGACATTGGCGGTGTTTCCACTGCCCTGCACGCCGACACCGGGGTGCCCACGATTTTCGTATACGACGGACATCCTGGTGGTGCCGGATTCGCTGAGCGGGGCTTTGAAAAGGCCAAGATCTGGTTGACGGCAACCAAAGAAGCCATTCAGGCCTGTGAGTGTGAGGCAGGCTGCCCATCCTGCGTCCAGTCCCCTAAATGCGGCAACAAGAACAATCCGCTGGACAAGGCAGCCGCCATCACCCTCCTTGGTGTGTTGTTGAAGGATGCCATCTAGAGACAGGTCGTACGGCGGCATTAGGGAGGTGGCCCCGCCCTTGCCCGTCCCGTGGCAACTCCCCAGCCGAAAGGGTGGTCCAGCTCGGTGGCAACGTCAACTACCGTTCCGCCGGTCACTGTGCAGGACACAATCGTGGCTTCCTGCCGCCCCGCAACGTCTGAAGCAACCGAACACGGTTCCCCCGAGGTGAGGCCCCGGGCGGCGTCCGCCCCCGCGAGGGCTGCCAGATCTGCCGCGGACGCAGCCCTCGAAGCCAAGACCCCGGCCTGGGCCAGGAAGAGCACGCCGAAGAGCAGGGCAATCACTACCGCGCCCAACACCAACGCGAGGACCGTTCCCGCCCCGCGTTCAGGGTGCACAGGAACTCCCGACTGATTCATGGATTGCTTGCCCCTGAACCACCTGACTCTGCACGGCCTGGTGCAGTGCCGGCTGAGTCAGTGCGGCCTGACTCTGCACGGGCGGAAGCCGATGCTGTCAACGTCCAGGGGATCAACGGTCCCAGCGCTCCCCCGACCCGGGATGACGCTGTCACCGTGAGCCATCCACCGCTTTCAGTAAGGGTCGAAGTGGCGGTGTCACCGGCGAGCCGTGTGACGATTCCCTCCACTGTTCCGCCGGTCTCGCCCCGAGCTGACGCCCGGGCTCCGGCCGTGGCAGCTTCTTCCAACCGCAGTTGCGTGATCCCCGCAGCGCCGCCTGCCAACAGGAAGGCCAAGAGCAAGACCACAGCCGGCAAGGCAACGGCAAACTCCGCTGTCACGGCTCCTGATTCCGCCCCGTCCCTCTTCCATTTGGATGGTGGTCCTGCGCAGGCAGCAGGTGACCTTCCGCCGGCAGGCAGCACGTGCATCATGGCAAGGACAGTGCAGTGCGGATCAGGTTGAGCAGGAAGCCACGGACTTCTTCACTCCGAAGGATGACCACCAGCAGGCCGGCCAGACCCACCGCGGCCAAGGTAGCGATCGCGTACTCTGCTGTGGCCATACCGCTTTCGGAGCCCAGGAGCATCCCCCGTGTCCGGAGCTTTTCCCCGATCCTCCGATAGCTCCTCCGCTGCCGCCGGCCAGGCCGCCTCCGCAGAGAAGCATGGTCCTCGACCAAATCCGGGTTGCGGGCGGCCAGCGGCCCCCGTATGGCCAGAGCATCGCTTGGTGCGGAGACTTGGAGGCTGGTTCCAGCGCCCCCTGACTCCACTTGCCCAAACCCGGAATCCTTGAATTCCTCGAGCTCAAATTGCTCAATACCAAACGCCCTCATGCCGGGCTTCCCTGCAGTGGTTCCCCGGTCCAGCCACGTCCGGTCCAACCAGACTCGATCCGTGCCTGCAGAGCGACGACCTGGACGGCGGGCAGGTCCGGGCCTGAATAGTGTTTTCACAGTGGATTCCTTTCAAGAAAAACCAGCGGATCCGCCGGCTGGTTCGACTCTTCCGTGGCTCAGCCACGGCCAATAGAAGCAGACTCTTCCAAGTGGATAACCCATGCAAATGGCCCGGATGTGGAGGGAGAGTGGCCATTATTCACAGAGTGTATTTGCTGTGCTCCTGCCCGGTTCATCCGGCAGGAAGCATGGCTATCAGGACGGGTACTATCCCCAGGCAGATGAACGCGGGCAGTGAGCAAAGGCCCAGTGGCACCACCAGTTTCACACCCAAGGCTGCGGCTCTCTTCTCCGCAGCCCTGAACTGTTCACGCCGTTCCCTGGCAGCCTGGGCGTAGAGGATCGATGCCGAGGGCGCACCCGTCAGCGCTGCAAATGCCAGTGCCTCTTTGAGGCGGACCACCTCAGGGATGTGCTCAGTGGGTGCCCGCCACGCCGTTTCCCAATCGGCCCCTATGGCAAGGGCGGCCACCACTGGCCTGAGCGATTTCCTGATGGGAGGGGAGGCGCATCCGGAAATAAGTTCAAGTGACCGCCCAATACCCGCGCCGGCGTCGAGCATTGATGCCACCAACTCCAGCATCATGGCGGTGTCGTGGAGGCCATCGTCCGGAGCCCGGCTCGCAGGACCGGTCGGCGACGAGTCACCTTCGCCGCGAACCAGTAATCGAGCCCTGGAACGGACCGGTCCAGCGAACCAGATGGACGCCGCCAGGCCCAGGACAATAACTATCAACAGCGCTGCCATCACGTGCTCCCGGTCGCAGAGGCCACCAGGCGTGAGGACCAAACGCGGCCGGCCACGGTCAGGAGAATGCCAGCCACGAACGTGGCGACACCCAAAATGTTGTTCAGGAGGATTCCCAGCGGGTCCACACCGAGGCCCATCCCCAGCAAGAGCCCGAACACCGGGAGCCAAGACAGCAGCCTGACCGTGGCTTTTGGCCCGGCGAGCGCCGTTTGCCGGGCGGCTTCTGCGTCTTCTTCGGCTTCCAGTTGGGCAGCAAAGCGGGTCAGGAGGTCAGCAAGCGGACAGCCACTTGTTTCTGCAACTTCCAGACATGCCGCCAGTTCCATCCATACACGTCGTTCTGAACTTCCCCGCCGGGCATAGGTCCGCGCGGCGGTGTCCCGGATTGCTTCAGCCGTAGGATTTCCCAAGCTGGATGCCGCCCTGGCCGCGGCCACCACCAGCAGCGATTGCGTGCTGAGGGCAATTGTCCCCCGCTGTGCCACCGTGTCCGCGGAGCCATCCTTGCTCAACCGGGAGCCATGGACCATCCACAGTTCGTCCCATAATCGGGACGTTCCCCGCCCACCACGCAATAAGGCCGCAAGCTGTTGGACGAGCACAACCAGCGGCAAGGACTCTGTGCGCTGGGTCCGCCAAGGACGGCGCAGCCCCACACCCTGCCGGGCACTGCGTGCGGCACCCATGCCTCCTTGAGGCTCCCCCAATCTCTTCCGCACCCGTCGATCATCAACGCGGCTGCCACGGAAGTGCTGCCAGGCCGCGAGGGCTGCAATGAGGACAAAGGCAGCGATCATGTGCCGGACCTGGGACCCGGTGACCCGGGATCTGGTGACCCGGCATCCCGGAACCAGTCCAACCCCGCGGGCAACGCCGGGGCAAGCCTGCCGGCAAGGGCCAGCCAGGCGGGCCCGCATGTCATCCCGATGGGGTCCCAGCGGAGGGCGGAGAGCACTTTCTGGCCCTCAGCGGTATCAGTCAGTACCCCTATGGAGGCCACTTTCCTTCCCGCTGGCGTCCGGTCCACATGTATGACGACGTCCAAGGCACTGGAAACCTGGAGCCGTACGGCCTCAGCGTTCAACCCCGCCAGCGCACCCAGTGCCACCAACCGTGCAGGGACGGCCTCTGCCGTGTTGGCGTGGATGGTCCCACCACCGCCTGTGTGCCCGGTGTTGAGGGCCGTCAGCAGTTCACGGACTTCAGCGCCACGGCATTCTCCAACGATCAGCCGGTCCGGCCGCATTCGCAGTGCTTGGCGGACCAGTTCGCCAAGATCCAGGGCACCCCCACCCTCAAGGTTTCCGTGCCGGGATTCAAGGGTTACCACATGAGGGTGGACGGGGTTGAGTTCGGCAGCGTCCTCGATCAGGACCAGCCTCTCGGACGGGTGGCTCAGGCCGAGCATGGTGGACAGCAGTGTGGTCTTTCCCGAGCCTGTGGCTCCGCTGATCAGAAAGCTCAGCCTTTGGCTGATGATGGCCTTGAGAACCCACTCGGCTTGCTCCGAAAACATGCCGCTCTCCCTCAACTCCGCAAGGGTGAAGACATTCTCGCGGCGAATACGAATGGAGAGAAGTGTTCCGGTGGTGGAGATCGGCGAAAGAACCGCATGCACCCGGTATCCGCCGTTGAGCCGGACATCGACGCAGGGCGACCCATCATCCAAACGACGGCCACCGGCTGAGACCAAACGGGACGCCAGGGATCTGACCTGTTGCTCAGTCTCGAAGTGCACCGGTGACCGTTCCAGCCCTTGCCCTCTGTCCAGCCAGACGGAGTTGGGGCCGTTGACGAAGATGTCCGTCACGGCCGGATCCTGTGCCAACTGCTGCAGGGGTCCCAACCCGTTGAGCTCAGCGTTGATGGATTCGGCCGCTTCGAGGGCGCCGGCTGTGCCCAGCAACCTGCCGCTTGCCTGGACAGCCGCTGCCACCGTGGACGGAGTGACTGGCCCGTTGCCTGCCAGGACAGACTCCCGCACGGTCTCAAGGAGCAGGGAATCTAGTTTTCGGCCTTGCCTTCGCCGTGTTGCTTCGAACCGGTTCATTGAATGGCACCGTGCAGTTCCAGCACGGACAGGGCCAGGCGGTTGATGGGCTTGCGCCGGCCGAACTCAAGAATGCGGCCGAGTTCAGTGCCGGCCGCCACGCCCCTCATATCGGGGAGGACACCCAGCAATGGCAATCCCAAGGACTCCGCGATGAGGCCGGCATCAACAGAGGAAGCACTGCTGCCCCGCACCACCAGCCCAGCGTCCGTGGGAGGAAGTTCATTGAGGATCCGCCCTGCTGCAACTGCGGATTTAAGGTGCGCCCGTGCGAGCAGGATCAACCGGTCGCAGTCCCAGGCGAGGTTGCGAACTCCTTCTCCGCTGCGCCCTATGTCCACGAGGATGAGCTCAAAGCTGCGGCGCGCGGCGTCCATGACGGCAGCCACTGCCCTGGTGTCCGGGCTGTGGAACGCGTCCCTTGTGCCGGGCCATGACAAATAGGCGAACCCACCGGTGAATGGCAAGGAATCCCGAAACTGCACGGGATCAATGTGCCCGCGGGTCTCAGCGAAGTCGGGCCACTTCAGCCCGGTAACATCCTCTGCCGTTACGGCCAGTTCAAGGCCGCCTCCCCAAGGATCGCCGTCGATGAGCATGGTGCTGACGCCGTAGTCCGCAGCCGCTTGCGCCAGCCAGATGGCTGTAGTGGTAGCCCCCGCGCCGCCACTTCCACCAATGATCCCCAAGACCATGCCTCCGGGATCGGGGGAACCGGACATGCTGAGGTGCTCGGCCAACCATGCGGCGGCTTCGGGAAGGACGGCAACCCGTTCAGCCCCGAGGACAGCCGCCAGCTCCCACAGCCCGTCCCCATCTGTTGCCTTCCCCAACAGCACTGTGGGAGAGCGTCTTCGAGGGGGCAACTCCCGGACATCGCTGCCCACCAAAACGACGTCGGCGCTCTCCCAACCCTGCAAGGCCTCGACGATGTCAGCAGCGGTTGTGAGGTTTCCACCCGCGGCTGCCACAATCCGCTTGGCCTCTTCCTGCAAGTAAGGGTCCGAGGAGACGAGCAGTATTCCGGCAGAATCATGGGGAACCCAAACTCCGTCCATTTCCGCTTCCAGTGGCTGGTTCGTGGCTTGCCGGTGCCGGCGTTCGCGCTTGCTCATGGATCCACCCTTGCGGACCTTCGGGAACACCATCAGGACCTCAGACCCGTATGTGCACAACCTCGATGGAACCGGCTGCCCGGGGCCACATGTGGAGGAACAGTGCAGGGCAGCACCACGCACAACGCACCACCACGCACAAGGCAGAATAGAGACCATGTATTTGCTGCTCGCCGCCCACCCGGAAGGCGCAGCCATACAAAGAATTTCCCCCACCGGCAAGCCCACGGCGGACGCGCGCGTGGTCACGCGAGGTGAGCTTCCCGGCGTCGTGCGTGAGTTCGAAACCCAGCGGCCCCGCTGGGTGTGGCATCGCGCCATGGACTGGTATCCGGAACTGCTGACCCACGGTGTGGAGCTGGAGCGATGCCATGATCTGGCACTGTGTGGAGCCATCCTGGCGCACTCGGAATTCACGGCGGACACCGACTACGCCCGGCATGCCGTCAAGATCACGCAGGACGATGACTCGGCTCCACCGCGCGCTCTTCAACCACCGCCCCCTCCTGCGGACCAGGGGGCCTTGTTTGAAGATCCTGCCCCGTCCAACCCCAAAGCGGGGCTGGCCGAACTCCGGGAGGAATTCGCAGCCCAACAACAGGCAGTGGCTCAGGTGTCCAGCGATGAGCAGCGGAAGCAACGGCTCCAACTGCTGCTGGCCGCCGAATCAGCCTGCGCCATCATCGCCGTGGAGATGCAACACGCCGGTGTCCCCTGGCGCGAAGAGCTGCATCAGCAGATCCTCGCCGACGTCCTCGGACCCAGGCCGCCCCAAGGACGGAGGCCTCCGGCCCTTGAAGCTCTCTGCGCCGAGCTCCGCAGCCTCCTGAACTCCCCTGGCCTGAACCCGGACTCCCCCCAGGACCTCATGCGAGCCCTCCACCGGAACGGTATAGAGGTCAAGAGCACGCGCCAATGGGAGCTGCAGGAGTCCAAACACCCCGCCATCCAGCCCCTTCTCGCCTACAAGAAACTCTCCCGCCTCCACACGGCCAACGGCTGGGCATGGCTGGACGCATGGGTGCGGGAGGGCAGGTTCCACCCGGAATACGTGGTGGGCGGCGTCGTGTCCGGCCGCTGGGCTTCCCGCGGCGGCGGTGCGCTTCAGATCCCGCGGAACATCCGCGGTGCGGTCCATGCCAATCCCGGCCACAAACTCATCGTCGCTGATGCCTCGCAACTCGAACCGCGCGTGTTGGTGGCGCTTGCCCAGGACACAAAGATGGCCGAGGCCGCCCGCGACAAAGACCTCTACGCGGGCATTGCGGCCCAGGGTTTCGGCGGCGACCGGGCCAAGGCCAAGATTGCACTGCTGGGAGCAATCTACGGCGCCACTACTGGCGAATCGGGCAGGCTCATGCCGCAGCTCACGCGCACCTATCCGCGTGCCGTCGGGTTCGTGGAGCAAGCCGCCCGCCAAGGCGAGGCCGGCAGGACCGTCACCACGAGGCTGGGCCGAAGCAGCCCGCCGCCGTCGTTGGGCTGGTTGCGCAGCCAGCAGTCCACCACTGCCGAAGAACAGCGTCGCGCGGACAACCTGGCCCGCTCCCGGGGCCGCTTCACCCGCAACTTCGTAGTCCAGGGTTCGGCTGCGGAATGGGCGGCCTGCTGGCTCGCTGAATTACGACGGCGGCTGCGGGCCATGCGCGCCGAAGGCTTGCCTTCCGGGGAGCTCGTCTTCTTCCTGCACGACGAAGTGATGGTTCACGCCCCGGACGAGGCGGTGGAAGCCTGTATCCAAGCCATCGAGGAAGCAGCCGCCGCGGCCAAGGAGCTCATGTTCGGACGAATCCCGGTCGAATTCCCGGTGAGCATCGCCGTCGTCGAGTCCTATGACAAGGCGAAGTAGCCGCACAGTACCCACAACCTCGTGGACTATCCAGTCATATCTCGCCATATGAGGCGGAATGACCGGTACCGCCAAGTAACTTTCGTTCTCCCCTGGTTCTGGCTACTTTCGCTATGTGGATACGTTGTTTTCCACATTTTTCTGCGCGGAAGCACAAGGGGGAGCATCAATGGCCGGCAGGTTCGAAATTCTCAAAGACAGCGACGAGACGTACAGGTTCCGCCTCACCGCGGCCGACGGCACGGTTGTGGCCGAATCGCCCACGTACGGACACCTTGACGGTGTCATTGCAGGCATCAAGGCCGTGCGGGAGAACGCCGCGACAGGGCTGATAGTGGACCGTTCGACGGCGGCGCGCAAGGCCGCCTGACAGCGACCGTTTTGCTAGAGGTCGACGTCGCGCAGCTTCTCCGTGTCCCAGGGGACGGTCCAGTCCAGTTCGTCGAAAAGTCCGCTCAGGATCATCCCGGTAAAGCCCCACACCAGCACTCCGTTCACAGTGAAACCAGGACTGGTGTAGGTGCGGCCGAAGCGGGTGATGGTGGCGGTGACGCGGTTGTCTGGATCCAGGAGGTCGCGCACCGGCACCCTGAACACTTGCGCGGACTCAGCGAAGTCCACTACGCGTACCGGCGATGGCTTGTCCCACCAGCCCAGCACGGGAGTCACCCGGAAATTGCTGCGGATCAGTCCGAGCTCGGGAATAACGCCGAGCACACGGACACCGCTGGCGTCGAGCCCGGTTTCCTCGACGGCTTCCCGCAATGCCGCAGCCACCACCGACTCATCCTCCGGGTCCACCATGCCGCCTGGGAAGGCTACTTGGCCTGGGTGGTCATCGAGGGTGTGTGCGCGCTCCAACAAGAGGACATCAAGGTCCGCCGGGGCTATGGGGCGGTCGGACTCTGCGGGTACGTCATCAAGCACGCCGAAGAGCATGAGCACCGCGGCAGGCCTGTTTGTTTCGGGGATGACGGGGAGCTTCTCCCACAGAGCAGAGTGCTGCTGTTCGCCGGCCTCGAACCGGGTCACCAGCGCCGAGAGTTCTTCAAGCGCGGTCACCCGGGCCTCCTTTGCGATTCCATGCGGATTTCCGCGGCGCGGTGGGTCTCCGCCAACAGTTTGTCCAGCAGCGCCTCATTGCCCGGGGCGAGCTCGTACTTCAACAGCTTGGCTGCTTTGACCGGATCCGTCTCGCCGTCGCCGTAACTGGGGCAGAGGCTGGCCACAGGGCAGGCACCGCAGGCGGGCTTCCTGGCGTGGCATACCCTGCGGCCGTGGAACACCACGCGGTGCGACAACATGGTCCAGTCCCGCGGTTCAAACAATTCCGCGACGTCGAACTCGATCTTCACGGGATCATCGGACTCCGTCCATCCGAATCGGCGGGCCAACCGCCCAAAGTGCGTGTCCACCGTGATTCCGGGGATGCCGAACGCGTTGCCCAGTACCACGTTGGCGGTTTTCCGCCCGACGCCGGGCAACGACACCAGGTCCTCCAACCTGCCGGGAACCTGGCCGTCGTACTCGTCCACCAGCCGGTTGCTGAGTGCCAGGACGTTCCGCGCTTTGGCCCGGAAGAAGCCGGTGGGCTGAAGGATGGTCTCCAGTTCCACGGGATCAGCCTCTGACATGGCCCGCGCATCCGGGTACCGGGCAAACAGGATCTTGGTGACCTGGTTGACCAGGACGTCCGTGGTCTGTGCTGACAGGACCGTGGCCACCACCAGCTCAAACGGATTCCGGAAGTCCAGTTCCGCGTGCGCGTACGGATACTTTTCCGCCAGGACCCGGTTGATCTTGCGGGCCCGGCGTTTGAGTGCGAGCAGCGAACCAGCTTCAGCGATGGCCACGGGGTCCCTGCCTAGCCGCGTTCGATGTTGCTGAGCTCCCGAAGAACCCCAACCTTGCCGTCGGTATCCTGCACCAGGAACTCATGGCCGCGGTCCTCCAGCGCCAACACCCAGCCACCCGGTTCGATGGTGAAAGCAGGGGTGCCCGTGTGTTCGTCGTACGCAGTCCGCGGTTGGGCAACAGCGAACCAGAACGCCTCGTATTGCGGTGAGTCGGAGTCGTCCGGACGACTGGCGGGATCCACCGTGGCACCGATCGATTCGCTGACCCGACGGGTGTCGCCGGAAACGATGGGAGTGGCCATGGTGGCAGCCCACGGCTGTTGCGCGGCTGGCTGTTGAGCGGCGTGCTGCGTTGTGGCAGGTTCCGCGGCGTGCTGCGTTGTGGCAGGTTCGGCGGCGACAGGGGAAGTTGCGACTTCCGGCTTCACTTCAGGACCCTTCGCGGCTTCCGGTACCGGCTCAGCCGCAGAGGAAGGCGCGCTATCGCCGGCAGGAGCCGGAGCCGCCACGCCCGGTGCAGGGCTGCCGGCGGTTTCCTGGTTGCTCCCGGCGGCGGAGCCAACGGCTCCAGAGCGGCCTTCCGGAGCGCTGGCGGCCGGACTGACGTCCGCTGAATGCACGACGGCGGGTGTCTCCGCAGCGTCCGACGACGCAGCACCGTAGTTGGCCGGCGGAGCGAACGGGCTGGAACCTGTGGCCCCGGTACCGCCAGCGCCAACCCCACCGACAGCGGACGCACCAGCACCGCTGGAGGCTGCACCAGCACCGCTGGTAGCTGCACCAGCACCCGCGCCGGGAGCCCCGGCAACCAATCCTTGCGAGCCTGCAGCCTGCGAACCGGAGTCGTGAGAGCCGGGAGCGTAAGAGCCGGATGCGTTCACGGAGGATGCGTTACCGGCGGGAGCCTGGAAACCGGGGGCCGATCCAGCCGTAGCCTGCCCTGCGGCCGGAGCGGGAGTTACGGGTTCCTTGGGTGCTTTGGGAGCGGCCGGCTTGCGGCTGGGAATTGCGGCCTCGCGGGCTACCACGTGGGCCGGGACTTCCGCGCGGTCCTTGAAATCAGCTGACAACCAGGGAAGGTGCGGTGCCAGGACGGTTGCGGCAAGCAGGCCCGCGGAACCGATAAGACCCAGCAGGGCACTGCCGTTGAATGAGACGGCGATGGTCAGGAAGAAGAGGAGAAAGGCGAAGGACGCCGTGACGGACGCGAACTGGTCAACGGACAGTGAACCCACCCGGACGATGGTTCCAGGCTTCAATCTGCGGGCTACGAAGAGTGCCACCACAACCAGCGGCAGGATGATCCCCAGCAGCAGGAAGAAGAGGCTGCCAAGGTTCCAGAGGTTGAAGAGCCCTCCGAACATCGGCAGTAAGGACGCAACAAACATCAGCAGCGCTGAGCCGAAAACAGTGAGGTCCCGGATGGTGAAGGGTCCTGCGACGGCGTCGTATTTGGTGGCGTCTTTCTTGGCAGCATCAGGATTTGCACCAGCGTTGGCACTTGGTGCGGTGGCCGTTCCAGCCGTGGTCTCGGGCCCCGTTCGCGGTGTGTCGTGCGGGCCTGGGCTCAGCTGGTTCATCTATTTCTCCTTCGTACGGCGGCGTCCTGGGCAGTCCGGACAGGCGACCCCCGCAGGAATCCGCGGAAAACCGGCCACGCTCAAGGTGCGTCCCAGGACTTCTTCAGCCTATGCCACCCCACTGACAGGGTTCTAGCTGAAAACGGCCTTCCGGCTTCGCCCACAGCAAACTCCAAGGTTCCTTACAGATCGAGGCCTGCAGTTGCCCCGTAACAGCGGCGGGCGGGAGCCGCCGTCGTACGTCATGTAAACGGTTCCCCACCGCCTGAGGCGCCATTCGTCGCTAAATCCGCGCCGCTCGCTGGCACGTTTGTGACGACGCACACGTAGGACCTTCCGAAGCGATAGTGTTGATGGCGGACAGCACTCTGCGGACCTTTCGGGGAGACGTTCGACGCCGACGACGGCCCGGGCGGGAGCCTCGCGACAGGTTCCGCGCAGCAAAGATCGATGAATGATGAGGTTCACATGTCCCAGGACACCACCGGATCCACGGCCACCGCTGCAGCTTCAACTGCTCAGAACGGATCGGCCGCACACGTCGAGGCACTTGAAAACCTCCTCCACGAGAACCGCAAGTTCGCGCCCTCTGCAGAGTTCGCCGCGAACGCCGTGACCAGCGCTGACGCCTATTCAGAGGCAGAGGCAGACCGTCCCGCGTTCTGGGCCAAGCAGGCACGCGAGTTGTTGACGTGGGACAAGGACTTCACCGAGGCGCTTGACTGGTCCAACCCGCCATTCGCCAAGTGGTTCGTCGGTGGCGAGGTCAATGCGGCGTACAACGCGCTGGACCGCCACGTTGAGAATGGCCTGGGTGACCGCGTTGCCATCTACTTCGAAGGCGAGCCCGGGGACACCCGCACCTACACGTATGCGCAGCTGACCGAAGAAGTGAAGAAGGCCGCCAACGCTTTCGAGTCCCTCGGCGTGGCCAAGGGTGATCGCGTGGCTGTGTACCTTCCCATGATCCCCGAGGCCGTCATCACGCTCCTTGCCTGCGCCCGCATCGGCGCCGTGCACTCTGTGGTGTTCGGTGGCTTCTCCGCCGATGCCCTGCGTTCCCGGATCGAGGACGCCGAAGCCAAGCTCGTGGTCACCGCCGATGGCACCTACCGCCGCGGCAAGCCGAGCGCGCTGAAGCCCGCAGTGGACGAAGCCCTGTCCAAAGAAGGTCATACGGTTCAGAACGTTGTTGTGGTCAAGCGCAACGGCGAGGACGTCAACTGGGTGGAAGGCCGCGATCTCTGGTGGTCTGAAACGGTTGATAAGGCAGCAACCGAGCACACCGCCGTCGGGCACGACTCCGAGCACCCGCTGTTCATCCTTTACACCTCCGGCACCACGGGCAAGCCCAAGGGCATCCTGCACACCACCGGCGGCTACCTCACCCAGGGCGCCTACACGCACAAGGCCGTATTCGACCTCCACCCCGAAACGGACGTGTACTGGTGCACCGCCGACGTCGGATGGGTCACCGGCCACTCCTACGTCACCTACGCTCCGCTCATCAACGGCGCCACCCAGGTCATGTATGAAGGCACCCCGGACTCCCCCCACCAGGGCCGCTGGTGGGAAATCGTGGAGAAGTACAAGGTCTCCATCCTGTACACCGCACCGACCGCGATAAGGACGTTCATGAAATGGGGCCGGGACATCCCGGACAAGTACGATCTCTCCTCCATCCGCGTGCTGGGCTCAGTGGGCGAATCCATCAACCCCGAAGCCTGGATGTGGTACCGGGATGTCATCGGCGCCAACGCCGGCAAGAACGGTGAAAAGAAGGAACACCCCGCACCGATCGTGGACACCTGGTGGCAGACCGAAACCGGCGCGCAGATGATCGCCCCGCTTCCCGGCGTCACGGCTACCAAGCCCGGCTCAGCCCAGGTTCCACTGCCGGGAATCGCAGTGGACGTTGTGGACGAAAACGGCCAGTCCGTGGCCAACGGCGAAGGCGGCTACCTGGTGGTCCGCGAACCGTGGCCGTCCATGCTGCGCGGCATCTGGGGCGACCCGGAACGCTTCAAGGACACCTACTGGTCACGTTTCGAGGCCATGTACTTCGCCGGCGATGGCGCCAAGAAGGACGAAGACGGCGACGTCTGGCTCCTGGGCCGCGTGGACGACGTCATGAACGTCTCCGGACACCGCCTCTCCACCACCGAGATCGAGTCCGCCCTGGTCAGCCACCCATCCGTGGCCGAGGCCGCCGTGGTTGGTGCCGCGGACGAGACCACCGGCCAGGCCGTGGTGGCGTTCGTCATCCTCCGCGGTGACGCCGTGAACAACGGCGACGAAACCGTCCTGGAACTGCGCAACCATGTGGGCAAGGAAATCGGCCCGATCGCCAAGCCCAAGCAGCTCCTGATCGTGCCTGAACTGCCCAAGACACGGTCCGGCAAGATCGTCCGCCGCCTCCTCAAGGACATCGCAGAAGGCCGCGACACGGGCGATGCCACCACACTGGCAGATCCCGGCATCATGCAGCAGATCGCGGATTCGCTCCGTAAGTAAGCAGTAAACGACGGCGCCGCCCACCTCCCGGGGTGAGCGGCGCCGTCGTGCTTTGGAGCAGTTGCGTGACGCCCGCGTGACGACGCCGCGACCCAATGAGCCACCGGGCGGAGGGACCGCGTCCTAGACTGGAGCCAGACTCAGCCTCACCTTGAACGAGGCCCTCCAGAAAGGCCCTGATGCTTCAGGCAGCACGCCACTCAGCCATCATTGATGCCGTCCAGCGCGAACGCGTGGTCCGGGTCTCGGACCTCGCACAGCTGCTGGGGGTCTCCCCCATGACCGTCCGCCGGGACATCGAAGCACTGGAGGAAACCGGCCGCGTGGAGCGCATCCACGGCGGAGCGAAACTGCCCGGTGATGCAAGCACGCATGAGCCGGGGTTCGAGCTGAAGTCCACTCAGCTCACCGCCGAAAAGCATGCGATCGCCGTCGAGGCTGCATCCATCGTCCAGGAAGGCATGGCTATTGGCCTCAGCGCCGGAACCACCACGTGGGCCTTGGCGCAGGAACTGGTTCACGGGCCCCGCATCACCGTGGTCACAAACTCCGTACGGATAGCTGATCTCTTTCATCACGGATCGTCGTCCGGCCCCGCCCGCTTCGGCTCCACCGTGATCCTGATCGGCGGCGAGCGCACGCCCTCGGACGCCTTGGTGGGACCCATCGCTACCGCTTCCCTGAAGCAACTGCACTTGGATGTCTTGTTCCTGGGCGTCCACGGCATGGATGCCCAGGCCGGTTTCACCACGCCGAACCTGCTCGAAGCAGAAACGGACCGCGCCTTCATGGCCTCCGCCCGGAGCACCGTTGTCCTGGCCGATCACAGCAAGTGGGGCGTGGTGGGCATCGCTTCGATCGCCCAGCTGGAAGAGGCCGATGAACTGATCACCGATTCCCTGCTGGGCGAGGATGCCCGGCGGGTGCTGGCCGAGAATGTGGCGAAGCTAAGGATCGCCGGCGCCTGACTCATACCGCGGGTGGAGGCCTGGCCGCAGAGTTCAGCCGCGGGACTGACGCGGCCGGACGGGGCAGACGGCGATGCTGGATATATGAACGCCATCCTCCACGCCCAGCAACTCACCAAGCACTACCCCGGCAGCATTGCCTTGGACCAGGTTGACTTCACGGCGAACGCCGGCGAGTCCATCGCGATCATCGGGCCCTCCGGCTCGGGCAAGACCACCTTGTTGCACTGCCTTGCCGGTATTTTGAGGCCCGACGCCGGTTCCATCACCTTGCACACGCCATCGGCGCCTTTGCGCCTGGATACTTTGGGAGACGCGGCGTTGTCCCGCCTGCGCCGGGAAGAGTTCGGATTCGTGTTCCAGCAAGGCATGCTCCTGCCGGAATTGACTGCCGTGGAGAACGTTGCGCTGGCCCTGATGCTCAACGGGACTGACCGGGCGTCGTCCGAGTCCCGGGCCGCCGAATGGCTTGGTGCCCTGGGCCTTGCCGGCATGGAGCAGCGCCGCTTGGGAGAGTTGTCAGGTGGGCAGGTCCAGCGAGTGGCGATCGCGAGGGCCCAGGTAACCGGTGCACGGGTTGTCTTCGCGGACGAACCCACGGGCGCCTTGGACTCCGCCACATCCACTGAAGTCCTGGACGTTTTGCTGCGCTCCGTGGCCGCCAACGGACGGACACTGCTGGTGGTCACCCACGATCCCAACGTCGCAGCCCGGTGCCAACGGGTGGTGGAGCTGCGTGATGGCAGGATCGTGGCGGACAGTGGCGGACCCGTTCCCCCGTCGGCCCCTGTCCAGCCGGCGAAAATCCCGGCACCCGTGAATACCCAGGCCAAGCTGAATACCCAGGCCACCAACACCCAGGCCACCAACTTCAAGGGTGCCTTCAATGTCTAGTCTCTCCATGGCCCTCCGGCTCACCCCTTACCTGGCGCGAAGCAGCGGCAGCAGCCTGCGCGAAACGGGCCTGCGCGATGCCGGACTTCCTGTTCTGGCCTTCGGCACGGTCACTGCCCTCCTGCTGACCGTGGCCGGTGGTTCACAGGTTTTCTGGTCCTGGTCCGACGACATCGCAGGTACCTACCAGGCGTTGGCCGTCGTCGCGATGGTCTTGCTCATCATCCCGCTCCTGACGCTGGGGGCCTCCGCCGCCCGACTCGCCGCCCGCCGTCGTGATGACCGCTTGGCGTCCCTGCGTTTGCTGGGTGCGGACAGCGCCACTGTGGTCTGGATGACTGTCATCGAGTCCACCGTGCTCGCGGCTGTTGGCGCACTCGCGGGCGCGGGACTGTACGCCTGCGCGGCACCGTTCCTGGGTTTGATCCAGTTCCGGGGCCAGGCGATTGCCGGCCATGCGTGGCTGACCGTACCGTCCATCCTGGGCTGCATTGCCGCCGTCTGCGTGCTGGCTGCAGCAAGTGCCGCCTTGGGACTTCGCAAAGTGGTGGTGACGCCGTTGGGAGTCAGGACACGGCAATCGGCCGACGGCGTCCATTGGGTTCGCGGGCTCATCGCGGCTGTTGTGGTGGTTGTGGGAGTGGTTGCGATGGGTATGCTCAGCAGCTTTGGCGGGTTCATTGTGATCGTGGCCGTCATGGGTGGCTGCTTTGGGCTGGCATTGCTGGCGTTGAACCTGATGGGTCCCTGGGTCCTTAGGTTGCGGGCGTCCTCGCAGCTCAAACGGGCCAAGCGCCCGGAACAACTGCTGGCCGCCCGGACCGTCCTGGAGAGTCCCAAGGAATCGTGGCGTCAAGTTGGGGGCGTCGCGATGACCAGCTTTGTGGGCGTTTTTGTGGGCGTGGGCATGGCCGTGGCAGACACCATGGGCTCCGGAGCGGACAACGAGGCCGCGCTGTTGGTGCGCGATATCAACACAGGCGTGATGATCACACTTCTGGGCTCATTCCTGATGGTGGCCTGCTCAGCGGGCGTCAACCAGGCGGCTTCGGTGCTGGACCGGGCGTCCACCCTGGTGGCCCTGGACCGGGTGGGCATGCCGCGCAAGCTCATGGTGGCCTCGCGGGTGAAGGCTGTTATGTCCCCGCTGTTCCTGGTGGCCGGCCTTTCCGCAGCCGCTGCGGCCGCCTTGGTCCTGCCGCTGACGGGCATGGTGTTGTTGACCCAGCCCGTGGTGCTTCTGACCATTGGCGGCGTATTTGTGGCGGGTTTCCTGCTGGTCCGGCTGGCCGTCGCGGCGGGAACGGCTCAGATCAACCAGGTGCTGGCCCGCCCGGAGCGCTACGCGAGCATGGACTCCTGACCCGACCAGCCGCCGTCGTAATCCCCTGTGGAGCCCCCTCCCCCAAAAGCCCCGCGAGGTGGCACTTAAGGACAGTGTTGGCGCCCGCACAACATTGTCACTAAATGCCACCTCGCGGGGTTATTTGCAGCCGCAGGACTGCCGGATGATCAGCTCGGTGGGCAGGATATGGTGCTGCAGCTCGTCCCCGCGGCTCTTGCCAACCAGGGCCTGCACGGCAGCTTGGGCCATGGCCTTGACGGGCTGGGCCACAGTAGTGAGCGCGGGCCAGCTGTACTCGGAATCCAAGGAGCCGTCGAAGGACACCAGCGCAAGGTCCTCGGGCACCCGCACGCCGGCCTCATGAAGTGCCCTGAGGATACCGATCGCCTGCATGTCGTTGCTGGCGAAGATCGCTGTGGGGCGGTTGGCCATGGAGAGGAACCTCTTGCCCACCTCATACCCGCCCGGTCGGCTGAAGGGACCATGCAGCATGGGCCCGTCAGGCAGTCCCGCCTCACGCAGGGTCGCCAGCCAACCCACCTCGCGCCCGTCCAATTGGTTGCCGGTATTGGTGCCGATCGCCAGGCCAATGTTTGTGTGGCCGTGGCCGATCAGGTGCTCCACGGCGGCCCTGGCCCCAGCTTGCAGGTCAACACCCACGCTGTTGAACCCAGGGGGTGAGCCCGCGTTGTTCAGCAACACCGCGGGGATCTCGGAGGCCTCGAGTTCGGAGACGTCGGGATCGAACACGCAACTGGCAAGGAACACACCGTCCACCTGCCGGGCAGCCAAGGTGCGGATATTCTTGCGTTCGCGCGTCAGGCTTCCGTCCGAGTTGGTAAGCACCATGCCGAAGCCCAGTTCCGCCGCAGCATCTTCCACGGCATGGGCCAAGTGGGTGAAGAACGGGTTGGTGTTATCCGGAACCACCACGCCGATGGTTTCGCTGGATCCCAGCTTCAGTGCCCGGGCGGCAGCGTTGGGCCGGTACCCAAGGACGCGGATGGCCTCGCGCACCTTGGCTTCCGTTGCCGGGGCCACATTCTTGGGGCCACCGTTCACCACATAACTGACGACGGCGGTACTCACCCCGGCGTACCGGGCCACGTCTTTGCGTGTAACCGGGCCGCGCGAGGTTTGTACCGCCGAAGGTGTCATGAGGTAAATGCTAGCTACTCCACGGGGGCATCACCGAAGTCGCGGATGGGCAGGCGCTCCCCGCCACGCAGCGCGGACTCGTGGGCGATGATGCCGGGGAGGGTGAACCGGGCAGCCACCCACGCGTTCACCGGGGGAAGAGACCGGTTGTTCACGGCTGTCACAAAGTCGTCCACCAGGAACTGATGGCTGCCCTCGTGTCCGTTGGGTGCGCCCAGGAACTCCTGCGGGAGCCTGGACTGGTCATGCACCGGAGCCAACCCCGAAATGAAGGCATCCCTCAACTCCGGCGCAACCTCTGCCAGGGAGGGGTCATCCAGGGACATGGTGGGTTTGGTTTCCACCTGCTTGGAGACGTCTTCCACCGTGGACTTGTCCTGCCACACCGTGGTGGTGGCAAGTTGTTCGAAGCTTGCCTCGGTGCCGAAGAACCGGAAGCGGGACTCACGGATATGCGATGGATACCCCACGCGGCGCATCTCGTTGGTGCGCATCGCACCGCCGTCGTTCATTTCGAACAACGCCGTGGCGTTGGAGAAGTCGTTGGCGAACATGCTCACGTCCTTATCGAAGACGCCATCGCCGCGCTGGTCCTTCACCCCGATGCAGCTGACGCTGACGGCGTGGCCAGGAACGGCGCCGAGGACGCCACCAATGGCATGTGTCGGGTAGAGCATGGGCGGGTAGCTGGCGGTTTCCTTCCACCGCTCTCCGCCGCTGTACTGATAAGCCTCATAGAAGCCGAGGTCCATGTCATGGACGTAATCTCCCTCGGTGTAGAAGATGCGGCCGAACTTGCCTGCCGCGTGCTGCTGCCGGGCGAAGACCGTGGCTGGGTTGTAGTAGCTGGTCTCTCCCATGGCGTAGACCAGTTTGGTCTCCCGGACAGCCTCGATGATCCGTGCTATCTCCTCTTCGGAAATGGCCATCGGCACTGCTGAATAGACGTGCTTGCCGGCCCTGAGGGCGCGCTCCACCAAGGGGCCGTGGGTCCACCGCTGCGTGAAGATGGCGACAGCATCGACGTCGGACTCCAACAGTTCCTCGAAGCTGCCCATCACTCCATCCAGTCCCCAACGCTCCTGCGCTGCAGTTGCCCGTTCGGGGAGTTCATCCACCGCATACACGGCACTGACGCCCGGGTGGAGCTTGAACAAATGGGCGAACTGGCTACCGAACTGCCCTACACCCACAACACCGATCGAAAACGTCATTGTTTACCTTTCCTGGGCCCATAGAGCAGCCTCCGCGTGTACTTCCCTGATTTCCCGTCGAGTCTTGCATCGGAATCTACTCGAGTCAACAGAAACAACATTTGTGAACATTATTCCCCAAAAGTTTGCGCCAGCTCTTGCTATGCTCAGATCTACTCGTGTAGATTCACCACCAGTTGTTACGCACATCACAGCCAGGAAAGGGTCGATGATGACCACGATTACCAAACAACCGGATCCGGGGCCCACCACCGGTGCGGCCCGGAAACCAGGAAAACCACGCAAGCGGGGAAAACCGTCCGATGGGTTCCGCGGCATCGGTGACCTGAAGGTAGCCCTCTTCTTCATCGCACCGGCGATGGTGGGCTTGATCCTCTTCTACCTCGTCCCGACCATCAGGGGCATCTACCTCAGCTTCACCGAGTACAGCATCCTCGGCGACCCCGAATGGATCGGTACGCGGAACTACGAACGCATAGCCAAGGACCCGCTGTTCTGGAATGCCTTGGGCGTCACTTCTGAATACGTAGTGATCAACATCGTCCTCCAAACGGCCTTGGCCCTGGGCCTTGCCATCCTGATGCATCGCGTGGCAAAGTCGACCCTCATCCGCGGCGCACTCCTGATGCCCTATCTGATGGCAAACGTCATCGCGGCCCTGCTCTGGTTTTGGATGCTTGACTACCAGATCGGCATCATCAACCAGATCATCGAATGGACCGGGCTTCCGCGGGTGGCCTTCTTCGGCAGTGAGCAATGGGCCATCCCCACCCAGGCACTGATCAACACGTGGCGGCACATGGGCTACACAGCCCTCCTGATCTTCGCCGGACTCCAGGCCATCCCAAACAGCGTCTACGAGGCCGCCAGCATCGACGGCTCCAGGGCGGTGAGCACTTTCTGGCGGATCACCTTGCCACTGTTGCGGCCGGTCCTGGTACTGGTCCTCGTAGTGACAGTCATCGGCTCCTTCCAGGTCTTCGACACCGTGGCCGTCACCACGGCCGGCGGACCCGTCAACGCGACCCGGGTGCTGCAGTTCTACATCTACCAGCGCGCCTTCAACGAGCAGGACTTCGGCTACGGATCCGCCTTGGCCGTCATCCTCTTCCTCATCCTCGCAATCGTCGCTTTCATCCAGATGAAATTCCTCCGCGGCAACCAGTCGGACCTGGACTAAGGACACGCCATGACCACTCTTGCATCGCCCAAGTCCGGCAGCCGCCGTCGAGCATTCAGCCGGCCCTTCAACTGGCGACGTGCCATCGCCCTGACCCTCCTCGCCCTGGCCGTAGCCGTGAGCATCCTGCCCTTCTACTGGGTGCTGCGCACCGCGCTGTCCTCCAACGGCTCCCTCGCCGCGAACTCCGCCAACCTGCTGCCGGCCGACTTCAACCTGGGCGCGTTCAAGCGTGTCTTCGGCCTCCAAAGTGCCTCCGAAGCCATCGCCGAAGGCGGCTCGGGCGCTTCGATCAATTTCTGGCAGTACCTGTGGAACTCGCTGCTCTTCTCCGGCATCACCACAGCCTGTGCGGTGTTCTTCAGCTCGATGGCCGCCTACGCGTTCTCCAGGCTGCGGTGGAAAGGCCGCGACGCAGTCTTCTCCCTGTTCCTTGCCACCATGCTGGTCCCGCCGATCTTCACGGCCCTGCCCAACTTCCTGCTCATCAAGAACCTGGGCCTGCTCAATTCCATGCTGGGGCTCGTGCTGCCCTACCTGTTCATGACCCCATTCGCGATCTTCTTCATGCGCCAGTTCTTCCTGAACATGTCCAGGGAAGTCGAAGAAGCTGCAATGCTGGACGGCGCCAAGCACTGGCGGATCTTCTTCCAGATCATCATGCCCAACGCAGCTGCCCCGATCGCGACCCTCGCGTTGCTGACCTTCATGGGTCAGTGGAACGAATACTTCTGGCCATTACTGGTAGGCACCTCCGAGGAGTCCCGGGTACTGACCGTGGGTCTGGGAGTCTTCAAATCCCAGTCCCCGCAGGGCGCGCCGGACTGGTCCGGGCTCATGGCAGCAACACTCGTCTCCGCTACTCCCGTGCTGATCCTCTTCGCCATCTTCGGCAAACGAATCGTCAACTCCATCGGCTTCAACGGCACCAAATAATCTCCTCCCTCCCGCGGAAACCGGCATGTGCCGGCACGCACCCCCACCCGTCCTGAAAGGACCAACCATGATGAACAAGAAGGCACTGGGCGCTGTCGCCGCAGCCGCTGTCCTCGCACTGTCCGCCTGCTCGGGCGGAGCCTCCGGGGCAGAAGCTGCCAAGGGCGAGATCAACTACTGGCTCTGGGATGCCAACCAGCTTCCTGCCTACCAGCAGTGCGCCACCGATTTCACCAAGGCCAACCCGGACATCACTGTCAAGATCACCCAGACCGGTTGGGACGACTACTGGTCCAAGCTCACCAACGGCATGGCTTCCGGCACCGCACCGGACGTCTTCACGGACCACCTTTCCAAGTACCCGGACTTCCTCAAGACCAAGCAACTCGTGGCCCTTGACGACTCCATCAAGCAGGACAACGTAGACGTTTCCCAGTACAACGAAGGCCTTGCCGACCTCTGGGTGGGCCAGGATGGAAAGCGCTACGGACTGCCCAAAGACTGGGACACCGTTGCCCTGTTCTACAACCAGAAGATGGCCACCGACGCCGGCATCACCCCTGAACAGATGGGCTCGCTGACCTGGAACCCGCAGGACGGTGGAACGTACGAGAAAGCAATCGCCCGGCTCACCGTGGACAAGAACGGCAAACGCGGCGACGAAGCAGGCTTCGACAAGGACAACGTTGCCGTCTATGGGTTGGGGCTGCCGGGCTCCGACGCCGAGAACGCGGGCCAGACGCAGTGGAGCTACCTGTCCGCCACCACGGGCTGGACCACCACAGACAAGAACCCGTGGGGCACCCACTTCAACTACGACGACAAGAAGCTCCAGGACACCATCGACTGGTGGGCATCGCTCGCCGCGAAGGGCTACATGCCCAAGCTTGAAACCACCGTTGGCGCCAACGCCGCCGATAGCTTCGGCGCGGGGAAGGCCGCCATCAACAGCAACGGTTCCTGGATGATCGGCCAGTACACCGGCTACAAGGGCATTGACGTTGGCATCGCCCCCACTCCCCAGGGCCCCGAAGGCAAACGCGCCTCCATGTTCAACGGCTTGGCCGACTCCGTGTGGGCTGGCACCAAGAAGAAGGACGCTGCCATCAAGTGGGTCGAATACCTCGGCTCCGCAGCCTGCCAGGACGTCGTAGCTTCCAAGGCCGTGGTGTTCCCCGCCATCACCACCTCCTCCGAGAAGGCAGCAGAAGCCTTCAAGGCCAAGAACGTGGACGTCAGTGCCTTCACCCAGCACGTGAAGGACAAGACCACCTTCATGCTCCCGATCACCGACAACGCCGCCAAGGTTGCCGGAATCATGAAGCCTGCAGTTGACGCTGTGATCGCAGGCAAGGCACCGGCCAGTACGCTGACGGCAGCCAACGAACAGGTCAACGCGCTCTTCGCGAAGTAACACCCCCTGTTGTAGGGCCCGCTTTGCGCGTTATTTTCATCGCGAAGCACGCAGAGCGGGCCCCGCAGCGCCCCTTTACCGGCCCAGAGCCCACCGATTGAAAGTGACTTCATACATGCACCCGCTCCACCTCCGTTCCGCAGGTACCAGCCTGGTGATCAGCACCCACCGCGGAGAGGCTGAGATAACCCACTGGGGAGCCGACCTGGGCGAGACCCTGCCTGACCTGGCCATTCTCAACGAGCCAATTCCGCCTTCCGCCATCGACGCCAACGTCCCCGCAGGGCTCCTGCCGCAGGCTTCCTCGAGTTGGCAAGGACGGCCCGGACTGCGTGGCCACCGCATTACCGACGGCGTACCCGGCTTTGATTTCTCCCTCCGTCTTCGCACGGTGAGCGCGACGGCGGACGGTACTGCCGCCGTCGTGGTTCAGTCCGATCCCGACGCCGGCATCACCGTGACCAGCAACCTCACCTTGCACCCGGGCGGGCTTCTCGAACTGCGGCACACGGCTACGAACGACGGCACCTCCCCTTTCCAGATTGATGAGCTGGCGACGATGCTCCCGGTGGCGCCTGACGCCGTCGAACTTTTGGACCTGACTGGTCGCTGGTGCCGTGAACGCCACCCGCAGCGCCGGGCCATCCAACAGGGAACGTGGGTCCGGACCGGACGCCACGGACGTACTGGACACGACTCATCCCTCCTGCTGGCTGCGGGGACCGCCGGGTTCGGCAACCGCCACGGCAAGGTGTGGGCCACGCACCTGGCCTGGAGCGGCAACCACGAGCAATTTGCGGACAGCGTCGCCGATGGGCGCACCATGGTAGGCGGCTCAGAGCTGCTGGGACCCGCCGAAGTCATCCTTCAGCCGGGCGGGAGCTACACCACGCCTGCACTGTTTGCCGCCTACTCAGACCGTGGTTTGGATGGGATCTCGGAAGCGTTCTACTCCTGGTTCCGCTCACGTCCGCACCACGTGGGTGCAGCTTCCGGAAAGGCCCGCCCAGTAGTCCTCAACACCTGGGAAGCGGTGTACTTCGACCACAACCTGGACACCCTGATCGAGCTGGCGGAATCGGCGGCTGAGCTTGGCGTTGAGCGTTTTGTGCTCGACGACGGCTGGTTCCGCGGGCGCCGCGGCGACCACGCCGGGTTGGGCGACTGGTACGTTGACGAAACCCTCTGGCCCGATGGGCTGACGCCGTTGATTGATGCCGTGACCAGTCGCGGTATGGAGTTCGGTCTCTGGGTGGAGCCGGAAATGGTCAACCTGGACTCCGACATCGCCAGGGCGCATCCCGAATGGATCGTGGGGCCCTCAGCAATTTCCCACAAGGACGGTGGCCGGCTGCCCCTGGGATGGCGGCAGCAGCATGTGATCGACCTCGTAAACCCGGACGCCTGGCAGTACATATACGACCGCATCCACGCGCTGCTGAGCGAGAACAGCATCAGCTACCTCAAGTGGGACCAGAACCGGGACCTCCTGGAACACGGACATGCCGGCCGGGCTTCGGTCCACGAGCAAACACTGGCTGCCTACCGGCTCTTCGACGCCTTGAAGGCCGCCCATCCCGGGGTGGAAATCGAAAGCTGCTCCTCCGGTGGCGCGCGTGTAGACCTCGGCATCCTGGAACGGACCGACCGTATCTGGGCGTCGGACTGCAACGACGCCTTGGAACGGCAGACCATCCAGCGATGGACCGGATTGGTGGTTCCGCCGGAGCTGGTGGGCGGCCACATTGGACCCACGACGTCGCACACCACTGGCCGCACCCACGACCTCTCCTTCCGCGCCATCACTGCCCTTTTCGGGCACTTTGGCATGGAGTGGGACGTCCGCAGCGTCGCCGGGGCGGAGCGCGAGGAACTCAAGCGCTTCATCGGCCTGTACAAGGAACACCGCGGACTGATCCACAGTGGACGAATGGTGCGGGCCGATGTGCCGGACGAGTCGCTGATGGTGCACGGCGTTGTTGCCGATACTGAAGGGGCCGACGGCGGCACACCCGCTGGTGCCACTGCTGCACTTTTCGCTGTGGTGAAGACCCGTACAGGCTTTGGGGAGCTGACCGGACGGGTGGCGATCCCGGGAATGGTTCCTTCCCGTTCATACCGGGTGGAGGCGATTTTCCCGACACCCGGTGACGCCGACTACGGGCACACCTTCACTGAGGCAAAGCCCGCGCCGTGGTTGGCGTCCGGGGCCGAAGCCACGGGACGTTTCCTGGGCGAAGTGGGCCTGCCGATGCCGGTCCTGAACCCGGAGCACGCCATCCTGCTGCGGTTCACGGCCCTCTGACCCTCACTCACATCCCCTGGGCTTCCCGGGAACCCTCACGCACATCCCAAGGGCTTCCCGGGAACCCTCACGCACATCCCAAGGGCTTCCCGGGAACCCTCACGCACATCCCCTGGGCTTCCCGGGAACCCTCACGCACATCCCCTGCGTTTTAGACGGCGTCCGCCAGATAATCGATAGCCAGCTTGTACCCAAGTACGCCCGCGCCAACGATGATCGCAGTGCAGACACCCGACAAGTACGAGTGGTGGCGGAACTCTTCACGCTGGTGGACGTTGGTGATGTGGACTTCGACGGCTGGCAGCTGCACTGCGGCCAGGGCGTCACGGAGTGCCACTGATGTATGCGTGTAGGCACCGGCGTTGATCACAATTCCGACGGCGGTGCCTCGCGCTGCGTGGATGGCGTCCAGGAGGTCGCCTTCATGGTTTGATTGCACGCAGTCAACGGTGAAGCCATGGGCTGAGGCCGCCGACATGGCGAGCTGCTCGACGTCGGCCAGTGTTGACGTTCCATACTTCTCAGGCTCGCGTGTGCCCAAGAGGTTGAGGTTGGGTCCATTGATCACAAGGATGGTGCCGCGACCAGCTTCGGTGGCGGGAGTGGCTTCAGTCATGGCTCCCAATCTATAGCGGCCTGGGAACTCACGGGAACCGTGCCCGCTCCGTGAGCGGTGCCGGCCAGAAAACACCCACCATGCGGGAGAACCGTTACTTACGGGTGCACTGGCCCGGCGTAACGGGGTTGCTGAGGCCTGAAGCCTGCGCGGCCACGGGTTCCAGGTCTGCCATGGTGAGGGCGAAGCCCAGGGCGGCGTTGGTGGTTGTCTTAGCGAAAATGAGCCCGGCCACCTCCCCCTGCATGGTGAGCAACGGACCACCCGAGTTGCCCGGTTGAACATCACCGGCCAACTTGTAGACCTGTTCCGGAGAAGGATTCGCGCCGTAAATATCCGGGACAATGATGGTCGAGATCCCCTGCACCGTTGCCGGCTTGGACTGGAAAGGACCGCCGTGCGGGTACCCCGCGAAAGCCGCAGGGCTGCCGTCGGGCAGGTCCGCACTCATAGGCAGCGGACTGGACTGCAGTCCATCCACGGCCAGGACTGCGATGTCCCGCTGGGGGTCGAAGTAAACCACCCGACCCGGCAACGCACCGCCGTCGGGAACTTCCACCACGGGCTGCGACACGCCCGCCACGACGTGGGCATTGGTCACGACGCGCCCGGGCGCCACGACAAATCCGGACCCGGTCTGGTTCTGGCCGCATTCAAAGGCTGTGCCGGCGATTTTGAGGACTGACTCCGCTGCCTGGTTCAGGGCCGGGGTGTCCGTGGAGGCGTTGGGAACGGGCACCGGAGTCACAGGGCCGATGCCCTCGATGAGCTTGGGAATGCCATCGCCGATCACGGTGGAACGCAACTGTGCCATGGTGCTCTTGACGGGCGTTGGAGTGATGTTGTCGATGTAGCGGATCACCCGGGAACCGGCCAGTTGCTGGGAAACAAAAGGCACACCAAGCGAACTGATGCTGAACGCCAACATGGACATGACCAGCGCCGCCACCACTACGCTCACTACGCCGCCGATCAAGCGGTCAACGGCATGCAGCGGCTTGATCCGCACGGCGTGGCGGATTTTGCGTCCGATCATGGTTCCAAGCCCATGACCCAAAGCAATAAGTACGACGGCGGCACCCACCGTGGCGGTCAGCCTCCAACCGCTGTCCGTCACCCACCCGCTCACAAGTGGCACGGCGATGAACGCTGCGATGGCGCCGACCACGAATCCGGCAATTCCACCCAACGTGACCATAAAGCCGTTGCGCAGGCCATAGATCAGGTAGGACAGGAGCATCAGGATCAATGCGAAATCCAATATCGTCAAGCCAAACACCAATGCTCCTCATAGCCGCGTAGCGCCAATTGTAGTTGTGGACCCTGACAACCAACCGTTAGTCACATCACCACGGCAGCCCTGTGAATGCTGCTCTTAGCCTGTTCCGAGGCCCTCATTTAGGGCGTTCCATGGCTGAAACCCGCGTAGTTTCAGCGTTTCGCGTGCCAAGTACGTCACAGAAGCCTAAAAATTCTGAAACAATGGCCTGAGCGCCACGACCGAAACTTATATTCAGGAGATTTCATGGACATCGAGGTATTGCGCCGCGCACCCCTCTTCGCCACCCTTGACGACGACGCATTCCGCTTGCTGACGGACGAACTCACCGAGGTGGACCTTTCACGTGGAGCTTCGGTGTTCCGCGAAGGCGACCAGGGTGACCAGCTGTACTTCATCGTTTCCGGCAAGGTGAAGCTCGGCCGCACCTCCCCCGATGGCCGCGAGTCCCTGCTGGCCATCCTCGGCCCGGGCGAGCTCTTCGGCGAAATGGCATTGTTCGACCCCAGCCCGCGTACCGCCACGGCCACCGCCGTTTCGGAGACGCGTCTGGCCGGCCTCAAGAACGAGAGCCTCAACGCACTGCTCCGCACGCGTCCCGAGGTTTCCGCGCAGCTGCTGCAGGCCCTGGCCCGCCGCCTGCGTCGGACCAACGACTCTTTGTCCGACCTCGTCTTCTCCGACGTTCCCGGCCGCGTTGCCAAGGCCCTGCTGGACCTGGCTGATCGCTTCGGCCGTCCGGCAACCGACGGTGTCCTGGTGGCTCACGAGCTCACGCAGGAAGAACTCGCCCAGCTGGTGGGCGCTTCCCGCGAAACCGTAAACAAGGCGCTTGCCGAATTCGTTCAGCGTGGGTGGCTCCGCCTCGAAGCCCGCGCCGTGGTGATTCTGGACATGCAGCGTCTTCGCCAGCGTTCCCGCTAAGCATCACATCAGAAAAGCCGCCCCGGTTGTCACCGGGGCGGCTTTTTTGTTGGCATTGGGGGACGGTGCGGCCCGCACCCGGGGGACATGAGAGACCGTCCGGCCCAAACCCGGGGGACGTGAAAGAGCGTGCGGCTAGCGCTCGCGCTGGGGCTCTCCGGCGATTGTGCGGGCGGCTTCGACCTCGAGCATCAGGATTCCGCCCTCGTCCACCAGTTTGGCCTGGTACACGTGCGCTTTGCGCTTGTAGCTCAGGTAGGCGATGCATCCGTTGGCGGCCGACATTTTCTCGAGCATGATTTCGGAGCCGGGAACCAGGAGTTGGCCGAGGGTGAGGCCCACAGTATTCGCCTGGCCGATCTCGTCGCCGAGCGCCGGAGTGTCGCGGAGTGCGATCGCCTCGGCCGCGGTCACCCAGCGACCCCACACGCCCTTGCTTTCCAGGATGCTCGGCTGCTGGTTCACCGGAACCGTGGCAGCGAAGTAGCGGGTGTTGAAGCGGGTATGCGCGAAGTCCGGGCTCAGCCAGTTCACCAGGGGTTTCAGGAGATCGGTGCGGAGGGAAAGCCCGCGCTTGGAGAGCATCTCCGTAAAGGATTTTTCCTGCGCGGCAACTGCTTCCCGTGCTCGCATCCAGTCCACCGTGGAATTCGATTCAACAGTGGAAGATGCGTCCGGACCTGCGAGCAGCACGCCGGTTTCTTCAAAGAGTTCGCGGATAGCGCCCACAACGTGACGGCGGGCGAGTCCGACGTCGTCCGTTCCCATGTGCTCAGCCCACTGCTGCGGGGTGGGGCCGATCCAACCTACGGGGTCGTCGTCGGACGGATCGAGGGAACCGCCGGGGAAGGCGACAACGCCCAGCGGCGAGGAACCTGGCCTGTAGCCAAGCCAGGTTTCCAAGCCGGTGGGTGAGTCGCGCAAGAGCACAACGGATGACGCGAAGCGGGCGGCCCTGGGGGTCCGCTCGCCGAGCTCAAGCCAGTTCCGTGCTGCCCCTTCGAGTTCGGGGGGCAGTACAAACAGGCGGCGGGCAAGCTGCGGCAATTGGGTGAACCGGTTCCTTAGCTGAATTCAGCGATGAGTTCGACTTCGACAGGAGAGTCGAGCGGCAGGACAGAAACGCCGACGGCGGAGCGTGCGTGCTTGCCGGCGTCGCCAAATACCTGGCCCAGAAGTTCGGATGCACCGTTGATAACGCCGGGCTGGCCGGTGAAGGTGGGTTCCGAGGCTACGAAGCCAACTACCTTGACGATGCGGGTCACGCGGTCAAGATCGCCGATGACGCTCTTGACGGCGGCCAGGGCGTTGATGGCGCAGACGGCGGCGTAGCGCTTGGCGTCTTCGGGATCCACGGTGGGTTCGTCGGACGCGCCCAACTCGCCGAGGGAAACTTTGCCCTTGGCTTCGAGTTTGCCGTTAATAAAGGGCAGCTGTCCGGACGTGTAAACGTAGTTGCCGGAGACGATGGCGGGAACGTAGTCCGCCACAGGTGCGGCGACCTCGGAAAGAGTCAGTCCGAGCTCAGCCAGGCGCTGCTCCACAGCGGATGTGGGGGCGCCGGATTCCGCGGGAGACGTGGTTTCTGCGGGGGTTGTCATGGTTACTGCTTCTCCCTCTTCAGGTATGCAACAAGGCCTTTGCCATCGGGGCCTCCGACAACCTGGACAAGCTCCCAGCCGTCTTCGCCCCACTGGTCCAGGATCTGCTTCGTGGCGTGAATAATGAGCGGAATCGTGGCGTACTCCCATTTGGTCATGACAGAAAGCCTAGCCCGTGCCGGTAAACTGGAAAACATGGTGACTCGCAAGAACCCACTATTCGACACTGCCACCACCCTCGGAAAGATTCTAGGCTTCCTTGGTGTGAGCGCGATTTGTGGCGTCCTCGTGGCGGGCCTTTTGGTCCCCGCAGCCGCCGTTTCGGGCAGTGCCGCCAGTGGTTCAATTCAGTTCTTTGACACTCTGCCGGCGGAACTGCAGGTGGATCCGCCCAGCCAGAACACCACGATCCTGGCGAAGGACGGTACGCCGATCGCCTCGATTTACGCGGAGAACCGGACCAAGGTTCCGCTGGACTCCATGAGCCCGTTCATCAAGGACGCTGTCATCGCGATCGAGGACAGCCGTTTCTATGAGCACGGTGGTATCGACACCACCGGCATCATGCGAGCCATCGTCAGCACCGCCCGCGGCAACAAGCAGGGCGCGTCCACCATCACGCAGCAGTACGTGAACAACGTCATCAACGAGTCCCTGGTGGCGTCCGACCGCGAAGAAGACGTCAAACTCAACGGCGGCGACAAGGGCGTGGGCGACAAGCTCCGCGAAATGAAGCTCGCCATCGCCCTGGAGAAGAAGTTCTCCAAGGAACAGATCCTTGAGGGCTACCTCAACATCGTGTTCTTCAACCGTGACGCCTACGGAATCGAAGCTGCTTCCAAGTTCTTCTTCAGCACCACCGCCAAGGACCTGACACTTCCGCAGGCCGCCCTCCTGGCCGGCCTCGTGAACAGCCCCTCGGCCTTCGATCCCATCGCCAACCCGGACAACGCGAAGAAGCGCCGCGACCTTGTACTCGCCGCAATGGTGAACCAGCACAAGATCACCCAGGCCCAGTACGACGAAGCCGTAGCAACACCGGTCACCACCAAGGTCACCCCGGCCCGCCAAGGCTGCGCCTATGCCACCATGGCGCCGTACTTCTGTGACTACGTCCTGCACCTTCTTTTCAACAACCCGGCGTACGGCGACACCACGGACGAGCGCATCAAGCGCGTCCAGCGTGGCGGCCTCACCATCCAGACCACCCTCGATCCGACGGCCCAGACCGTAGCCCAGCAGCAGGTTGATGCCACTGCCGGCGCCAACCCGGACAAGTGGGGCGCGTCCATCACGTCGGTCCAGCCGGGCACGGGCCAGATCGTGAGCATGGCCCAGAACACCGTATGGCTCCCTCAAGAGGGCAAGTTCGATCAAACCCAGAACTTCAACGTTGACGTCCTGGATGCCGACGGCAATGACCTCAACGGCATCGGTGGCTTCCAGCCTGGCTCGACGATGAAGCCGTTCACGTTCGCCCAATGGCTCAACGAGGGCAAGTCGATGAATACCACCATCAACGCGAGCGTGCGAAAGTATGGAGTCAACTTTCCGTGGCGTAACACCTGTCCCACGCCGGTCAATGGTTTCTACGACAGGAACGTGGCCGGTAGCTTCGACCTCCAGAACTCGGATGAGGGCTACTACCGGAACATGACCGTCCTGTACGGGCTCATGAACTCCATCAACACCGCGACGTTTGCCTCGGCTTCCCAGGTGGACCTGTGTGGAATCCAGGGCATTGTGGATGCCACCGGAATCCACGGTGGACTCCCGACCCGTGATGAAGCGGGCAAGGTCACTGACCCGAACCCCAAGGTTCCGATGACCACACTGTCCAACCTGATCGGCGCTACGCAGACTGCACCCCTGACCATGGCGGCTGCTTTTGCGACCTTCGCTGCTGACGGTAAATACTGTGAGCCGATTGCCATCACGTCGGTGAAGGACCAGTCGGGCGCTGAATTGCCTGCCCAGTCATCCAACTGCAAGGATGCCGTCAAACCTGAGGTTGCCCGTGGTGTTGCGTACGCAATGGGGAAGGTGCTGGATGAAGGTTCGGGTTCGCTGATCCGCCCAGCCCTGAACTCCAAGAACTTCCCGGTGGCTGCCAAGACCGGTACCAACGACTCCAACGGCTCAACCTGGGTTGTTGGCTACACCACCGGCCTGGCCACGGCTTCGTGGTTCGGTGATCCGCTGGACAACCAGCTCCGCCCCGGACGTAACCTGACCATCAACGGCCAGTTCTACCAGTCCATTGACGGTTACATGATTGCCGGTCCGCAGTTCACCAACTACATGTTGTCTGTGGCTCCTGCATACGGAACCAACCCGTTCCCGGCACCTCCGTCCAACCTGTTGGGCACGGCTGCCCCGCAGCGCAACACGACACCGGCGCCCACCACGCAGAACCCGGCCCCGCCCTCCAACAACGGAAACAGCGGCAACGGGAACAATGGCAATAATGGCAACGGCAACAAGGGCTAAGCATGTCCTTCCGTGATTCACTGGCAAACCGCGTCCGTACCGTCGGGCGCGGTTTCGCCGTCACTACAGCCCTTGGTGCAACAGCCGGCGCAGCAGCCGCCGCGTATGGCTGGTGGGAGAAGGACCAATTTGAGGTCCGTCAGGAAACGTTGCCAATCCTCCCTGAGGGTTCGGCGCCGTTCCGTATCCTGCACCTCAGTGACATCCACTTCGTCCCGGGTCAGGACAAGAAGGCCCAGTGGCTTGAGTCCCTGGCTGAGCTGAAGCCCGACCTCGTGGTCAATACTGGCGACAACCTGAGCCATGCAAAGGCCATTGATCCCCTGATCCAGGCCCTGCGTCCGCTCTTGGAGTTCCCCGGCGTGTTCGTTCCCGGATCCAACGACTACTACGCCCCGCGGATCAAGAATCCTGCCGGCTACTTCCGCGGACCATCGAGGCACAAGAAGGACCCCGTCAAACTCGATTGGCCAAAGCTCCGCTCTGCGTTCGGTATGGGTGGTTGGATCGATCTGACCAACCGCGCCCAGTCGGTGGTCCTGAATGGACTCAGGTTCGATTTCTCCGGCGTCGATGATCCCCACCTCAAACGCGAGCGGTACGCCGGTTGGCCCCGTGGAACCGTGAATCAGGATGCGCGCCGCCACCTGAAGGTCGCTGTGATCCACGCTCCGTACCAGCGCGTGCTGGACCACTTCACCGAAGCCGGGGCAGACCTGATCCTCGCGGGCCACACGCACGGCGGCCAGATCTGCATCCCCGGCTACGGCGCCCTCGTCTCCAATTGTGATCTCCCGACTTGGCGTGCCAAGGGCCTCCACGACTGGGAAAGCAAGGAATTCACGACGCCGGTGAACGTCTCCGGCGGTATCGGTACGTCGCGTTTCGCGCCAGTCCGGATCGCCTGCCGCCCCGAGGCAGTCCTACTCACCCTCACGGCACGCAGCTAAACGCCGCAGGATCATTACGATCCTCAATAACTGGGTCAAACATTTCACCGACGTTGCGTTCTCCTGTGAAACGAATCACGCCATGGCATAGGGTAGTTGCTACGGGAAACTACCTCCGCACCATCTGAAGATCCAGCTGTTGAGAAGCGGGCATGTCCAAGCAAACGTCATTTTTCACCTCCGTCGGCCGCCTGTACCCTCATGTGCGGCCCATCCTCCCCCGCCTTTTCATGGGCCTGATCTGCGCCTTGCTCGCGAGCATTGTTGCGCTGACGATTCCGCAGGTCCTGCGCGTCCTCGTCAACAACTCCTTGCAGCCCGGCGGTTCCACGGACGCAGTCTGGATTGCCGCCGTCGTGATTCTTGCGTTGGGTGTTGCTGAAGCGGGACTGGTGGCGTTGCGCCGGCAGTTCGTCATCAACCCGGCCACCACGGTTGAGACCAGGATGCGGGTGACCCTGTACGGCCACCTGCAAGAGCTCACCGTGGCGTTTCACGACCGTTGGGGCTCGGGCCAGCTGCTCTCCCGGGCCATGACGGACCTGAGCTTCCTGCGCCGCTGGATGGCCTTTGGTGCGATCATGCTGGTGGTCACCACGCTGACGGTGATCATCGGCGTCGGCGTGATGTTCTCCATGAGTTGGCAGCTGGCGTTGATCTTCCTGGGCGCGGCCGTGCCGATCATGATCAACTCCTTCCGCTTCCGCCGCCGCTTCAGCCTGGTCACCCGCCTCAGCCAGGACCAGGCCGGCGACCTCGCCACCACCGTTGAGGAATCCGTCCACGGCATCCGCGTCCTGAAGGCCTTTGGCCGGAGCCGTGAGGCACTGGAGAACTTCAACGGACAGGCTGAGGAGCTTCGTCAGACCGAGATCGCGAAAGCCAAGCAGCAAGCCGGTTTCACACTGGTGGTCACGCTGCTTCCCGAGCTGGCGCTGGGCGTCGGGCTGGTGGTGGGCATCATGCTCGCGTCCAGCGGTCAGTTGAGCATCGGCTCGCTGGTGGCATTCTTCGCCACCGCCGCTGTTGTGGCCACGCCAGTGGAATTCTCCGGCATGCTCCTGGCCATGGCCCTGACCGCGAAGACCGCCTTGGACCGCCACTTCGAGGTCATGGACACGGAGAACACCATCACTTCGCCGGACCAGGCCGCGGTACCGGAGACGGTAAAGGGCGCCTTGCGCTTTGAGCATGCGGGTTTCTGGTTCGACGACGGCGGCTCGCTTTTGCACGACCTCACCCTGGATATCCGTCCCGGCGAGACCATGGCCTTGGTGGGCATCACTGGCAGCGGCAAGAGCGCCATGCTCCAACTGGTCCCCCGCTTGTATGACGTCACCGAAGGTGCAGTGACGATCGACGGCGTTGATGTCCGCGATTACGACGTTGAGGAGCTTCGCAGGATAGTGGCCGTGGCTTTCGAGGACACCACGCTGTTCTCCAGCTCCGTGCGGGACAACGTGCTCCTCGGCGCTCCCGATCCCAGCGACGCTGCCTTGGACGAAGCCTTGGACGTGGCGCAGGCCCAGTTTGCCTACTCATTGCCCGATGGCGTGGACACACTGATCGGCGAAGAGGGGTTGAACCTCTCCGGCGGCCAGCGCCAGCGCATTGCACTGGCCCGGGCCATCGCGGCCAAGCCAAAGGTCCTGGTGCTGGATGATCCGTTGTCGGCCTTGGATGTGAACACCGAGGAACGGGTTGAGGCCCGGCTGCGCCAGGTACTCCGCGACACCACCACGTTGATCGTCGCACACCGCCCTTCCACGGTGGCACTGGCCGACCGGGTGGCCTTGCTCGAAAACGGAACCATCACCGCCGTCGGGACCCATACGGAACTCTTGGCCGAAAACGATCACTACCGCTACGTCATTGCCAGCTTGGACGCCGGTCCCAAGGACCTGGACACCGAACTGGACGAGCTCGAAGAAGCTGAGGAGGCCCGCCGGTGAGTGCCGCAACGTTTGGAACCGCCAACGAGGACAACACGCTCCTCACCAAAGCAGACAGCAAAGCCGTACGACGCCGGTCGCTCACCTTGCTTGCTTCGCTCATCCGCCCGGTACGGTTGCATTTCTGGATGACGATCGTCATGGTGGTGGTCTCGCAGCTCACCCGGGTTGCCGGACCTGCACTGATCGCCTTTGGGATCGACAACGCCCTCCCTGCGCTGCAGGCGGGTGACAACGGCCCCTTGGTTCTTGCTGGTTCCCTCTATCTGGCAGCTGCGATTGCCACAGCTGGAATGACGGCGCTGTACGTGACCTCCACTGCCCGGCTAAGCCAAGCCATGCTGCTGGATCTTCGCTTGAGGGTTTTCCGGCATACCCAACGGCTGAGCCTTGAGTTCCACGAGAAATACACGTCCGGCCGGATCATCGCCCGTCAGACCTCTGATCTTGAAGCGCTCCGGGAACTCCTGGATTCCGGTGTCAGCTCCCTGGCCTCCGGCATGCTGTTCATGGTGTTCACCGCCTTCACCATCTTTGCCCTTGACTGGCGGAGCGGACTGATCGTCCTGGCAGCCGGCGTGCCCATGTTCTTCCTGGCCCGCTGGTACCAAAAGCATTCGCAGATAGCCTTCCGTGAGTCCCGCGTGGTCTCAGCCCGCCTGATCGTCCACTTCGTGGAAACCATGACCGGAATCCGCGCGGTGAAGGCTTTCCGCAAGGAGCGCGAGAATGCCTCCCGGTACGGCGAACTGGCCGAGGATTACCGCAAGAACACCGTCCGCTCCATCAACCTGAACGGCATCTTCCAGCCTGGCCTGGTGTTGATCGGCAACGTCTGCGTCGCCGTGGTCCTGCTATTCGGCGGTTTCCGGGTGCTCAGTGGCGACTTGGCTGTCGGCGTCCTGCTGGCACTGATCCTGTCCACCAAGCGCTTCTTCCAACCCGTGGACCAGATGGCCATGTTCTACAACTCCTTCCAGAGCGCACAGGCAGCATTGGAAAAGGTGTCCGGACTCCTTGAGGAAGTTCCTACCGTCCGTCCGCCCAAGAACCCTGTGGCGCTGAAGAGCTCCCGCGGCGAAATCGACTTCAAGGCCGTGGAGTTTGGCTATAGCGATGGCAAGGTTGTTGTTCCCAAGCTCGACCTGCACATACCGGCAGGGCAAACCGTTGCTTTGGTGGGCCAAACGGGCGCGGGGAAGTCAACGTTGGCTAAGCTCGTGGCCCGCTTCTACGACGTCACCTCCGGCGCGATCACGCTGGACGGCGTGGACCTCAGGGACCTGTCCACCACCGACCTCCGCCGCGCCGTGGTGATGGTGACACAGGAAGCATTCCTGTTCAGCGGCTCCGTTGCCGACAACATCGCACTGGGCCGGCCGGAAGCGTCGCGGGCTGAGATTGAGGCGGCCGCTGCAGCGGTGGGTGCGCACGAGTTCATCATGAGCCTCCCCGAGGGCTACGACACGGACGTCAACAAGCGCGGTGGGCGGGTGTCCTCAGGCCAGCGCCAGCTCATCGGTTTCGCCCGCGCCTTCCTGGCCGCGCCGGCCGTGCTGATCCTTGATGAGGCAACCTCCTCCCTGGACATTCCTTCCGAGCGCATGGTGCAGCAAGGACTGTCCAACCTGCTGGAAGGAGTGGCCGGTGGCAGAGGGGCCAGGACGGCAATCATCATCGCCCACCGCCTCTCCACCGTGGAGACAGCCGACAGGGTGTTGGTGGTCCATGACGGCCGGATTGTGGAAGACGGAACACCCGCCCAGCTGATCAGTGGCGGCGGGCGGTTTGCCCAACTGCACGGAGCGTGGCGCGACTCGCTGGTGTAGCTTCCGCTGCCTCGCGGCTGTGACAAGGGACACCGGCTCCTCGATTTCGCATCACGGGACGTTTCGGCTATTCTTGAACAGTTGCTTTCGCAGCGGATCGGGATGTAGCGCAGCTTGGTAGCGCGCTTCGTTCGGGACGAAGAGGTCGCAGGTTCAAATCCTGTCATCCCGACCAAACAAAGAGGGTCTTCCATTGGAAGGCCCTCTTTTGTGTTCCCTCCACTATCGCTGTACTCAAGAGATGGCAGGGGATTTCCAATCTGCCAGGGCAAAAAGAAACCCCGGGGCATCGCTCGTCACGCCCCGGGGTTTTCTTAACTACAATTGCTTTACATAGGGTCGGGCCAGTTACCAATGGACATCGGCGTGTACGTGGTGTCGGTTGACTTGGTCGGCGCCGCCACACGCATCGGATCCGGCCAGTTACCAATGGCGCTTACTGTGTTTGAATCTGCAGCAGGAGCAGCAGAGACTACACCGGGAGCCGCAACCGCGAACGTCAGTGCGCCCGCCACGGCCACTGAAGCGATGATTTTCTTGAACATGATGTTGTACCCCAATGCGAGTCGGATTCGTTACGGAAATTGCACGGTCCCTGTTGACATACATTGTAAAATGTTTTCCACAGAGACTGTCAAGGTTTTGGTCAAAAGACACCTGTAGGAGGGACCCGTGGGAAACGGATTCGGCGAGAAGCTACGTGCCGAACGGCTCGAACGTGGGTTAACGCAGGCTGAGCTCGGCAAAAACCTGTATTCGCCCAGCTACATTTCGCTGCTTGAGACCGGCCGCCGTGAACCCACGGCCGAGGTCATCGAAGAGCTTGCACGCAGGCTCGAACTCGCTCCGAAGGCCCTGGAAGCGTGGAGCCAACCCGTTTCCGTGAGTGACGCGGAGTACGTCCTTGCCGGCCTGTATGCCCGGCAAGCCTGGGATCTTCGCGACTACCAACTCGCCGCCAGCCATGCAGCCACCGCCGCGCAGATTGCCCTCGAAGCCAAGAACAACAGCGCCTGGTGGAACATGACGTACATGCAGGCCGAGTGCGTCATGAAGCAAGGCCAATTGAAGGAATGCCAGCAGATTGTTGAGCACCTCCTGGAGCACCCCATGGCCACGGAATCCGCAGGCCTTGGAGTGCGCGCCTGGCAGATGCTTGCCGCTGTGTGTCACGGACAAGGTCAGCTGGCCACCGCCGTCGAGCATGCAAAGCAGGCAGTAAAGCTGTCCGAGCAACTGCCCAAGGGATCCACGCTCATCATCGGTGCGCACCGCGCACTGATTGGTGCACTTGCCGAGAGCGGCAAGCTTGATGAGGCCTGGGAGTACTGCCTGGCCATGATCGAGCACATGGACGAGCACTCCATGTCCCAACTAGCCGGCGAGGTGGCCTGGGTGGTGGGCAACGTAGCCTTCATGCGCCACGACTACGTGGAGGGCATCAAGCACCACGAGCGCGCAGCCAAGCTCCTCTCCCCCGCCAACGACATTGAGCTGTGGGCCCGGTTCAACAAGGCTTCAGCGGCGGTCCGGCTTTCCTCCGGCATCGTGGAGCCGGAAACGCTCTCCGCCATTGAACGTGCAGAACTCGCGTTGTCCATTGTGGGCGGGAACAAGACGGACCAGCTGGAGGTCGCCTTCATCCGCGCACGCTGGCTGTACCTGACCGGTGACATTCCGGCCGCCGTCGGGAAGCTCCGCGAAATTCATGCAGACCGCAAGGTCCTGGCCAAGCACACCGCGGGGGAAGTCTCGCTGTTGCTGGGCAAGTCGCTCAAAGCAGCCGGCGAAGCCTCTGAGGCACTCCAGTTCCTTGAAGAGGCGCAGCATGATTTCAGCGCGGCCGGAGCCTCGGACAGGGTCCAGCAAGCAATGGATGCAGTCCTGGAGATCCGCCTGGCCGAGCGCCGTGCCGCGAAAGAACACTCGCAAGCCTGATCCAACCCCAAGCCTGATTAACCAAGTAAGTCGCAATTAAGCGCGTTTTGAGGGGTCAAAACGCGCTTAACTGCGACTCAGTTGGGTGCCTCTATGCGAAGGTGCGGCCCGTAAGTTTCTCGTATGCCTCAACGTAGCGTGCACGGGTGCGCTCCACTACCTCAGCGGGCAACGCCGGCGGCGGAGTGTCGGAGGACTTGTCCCAACCCGACTCGGCGGAGGTCAGCCAGTCGCGGACATACTGCTTGTCATAGGACGGCTGCGACTTGCCCGGCGCGTAAGTGGACGCATCCCAGAAGCGTGACGAATCCGGGGTGAGGACTTCGTCGCCCAGGGTGATGATGCCCGTTGCTGCGTCAATGCCGAACTCCACCTTGGTGTCGGCCAGGATGATGCCGCGTTCACGGGCGATCTCCTCGGCGCGGGTGTAGATCTTCAGTGTGAGCTCGCTCAGGCGGGCTGCGATATCGTCGCCCACCATGGCAACGACGTCGTCGTAGGTGATGTTGACGTCGTGCTCGCCCACCTCGGCCTTTGCCGACGGCGTGAACAATGCCTTGTCCAGGCGGGAACCGTCCACCAGGCCCTCGGGCAGCGGGATCTCGCAGACCGTGCCGTGTTCCTTGTACTCCACCAGGCCGGAGCCAGTGAGGTAGCCGCGGGCAATGCACTCCACCGGGAACATATCCAGCTTCTTGCAAATCATGGCCCGGCCCTCGACGGCGGCAGGTACGCCACCCTCAACCGTGGAGGCCAGCACGTGGTGCTCAACCTCCAACTGGTCGAACCACCACAGGCTCAGCTGCGTCAGGACACGGCCCTTGTCCGGGATCTCGCTGCTCAGAACGTGATCGTAGGCGCTGATGCGGTCACTGGCCACAACCAGCACGCACTCCTGGCCGATCTTCTCCGTGATGGCCTCATCTGCCGGAACGTAGAGGTCCCGGACCTTTCCGGAGTAGACGTGGGTCCAGCCTGGAAGATCCAGGGTCTCGGTCTCGAAACCGCCGGTGGGAAGAGAATCAGTCATGCTCAGGCCTGCACTTTCGGAATGGTGCCGGTAGCGGTGTACGGCACGCGGATTTCGCCGCGTGCGGCCTTGCCTCCGATGTCCGTACGGAACTGTGAGCCTTCAAGCTGAACCAGCTCCACGCCGTCGTACGCTTTCTCGCGGGCCTCCACCAGATCCGAACCGAGCGCCACAACAGCCAGGACGCGTCCGCCTGCGGAGACCACCTTGCCTTCGTCGTCCAGCTTGGTGCCGGCGTGGACCACGTGGACGCCGTCCAGCTCGTCAACCTTCTTCAGTCCGCGGATGCGATCGCCGGTGCGGGGCGCGTCCGGGTAGTTTTCGGCGGCCACGACGACGGCGACTGCCGTGTCCTTGGACCAGCGCAGCTCTTCTGCGGTGTCCAGTTCGCCCTTGGCAGCTGCCAGCAGCAGCGCACCGAGTGGGGTCTTGAGGCGGGCGAGGACTGCCTGGGTCTCGGGATCGCCGAAGCGGACGTTGAACTCGATGACGCGGGTGCCGCGGGACGTCAGGGCGAGGCCGCAGTACAGCACGCCCACGAAAGGGGTGCCGCGGCGGGCCATCTCATCCACTGTGGGCTGGGCGACGCGGTCGATGACTTCCTGGACCAGGCCCTCCGGAGCCCATTCAAGCGGGGTGTAAGCGCCCATGCCACCGGTGTTGGGGCCTTCGTCGTTGTCGAAGATGCGCTTGAAGTCCTGTGCCGGGGACAACGGGACAGTGGTGCGGCCGTCGCAGAGGACAAACAGGGAAACCTCGGGGCCGTCCAGGAATTCCTCGATCACCACGGTTCCACCGGCGTCGAAGCATGCCTGGGCATGGGCCAGGGCCTCCGCGCGGTCCTTGGTGACCACCACGCCCTTGCCTGCTGCCAGCCCATCGTCCTTAACAACGTGGGGCGCACCGAAGGTGTCCAGGGCGTCGGCGGCTTCCTCGGCGTTGGTGGCAACGCGGGCCATGGCCGTGGGCACGTTGGCTTCGGCCATGATCTGCTTGGCGAAGGCCTTGGAAGCCTCCAGCTGGGCAGCTTCCTTGCTGGGACCGAAGACCGGAATCCCGGCTTCACGGACGGCGTCGGACACACCGGCAGCCAGCGGCGCCTCGGGTCCTACAACAACCAGGTCCACTGCCAGCTTGGTGGCGAGGGCGGACACGGCTTCCGGGTTGTTCCCGTCAATCGCGTGGGTGGGAACGAGTTTGCTGATGCCCGCGTTGCCCGGGGCCGCGTGGACCTCGGAAACGTTGGGATCTTCAAGCAGAGAGCGGACAATGGCGTGTTCGCGGCCGCCTGGGCCAATGACGAGTACCTTCACAGTCTTCAAGGGTACTTTGTGAAGGGCGCGCGGCCTAAGCTGTGTCACTCCCCGGACCCTGCTGCGCCCTAGACTTGGCTTATGCCCATGAGTTCGCATGAAACGTTCAACGTTGAGTCTGCGGTGGAACTGGCAGTGATCGAACGAAGTGGCTTTATTGAGTCCCGGCACATCGGCGCGGCCGTGGTTCTTGCCGGTGACGGCTCGGTGGTCACCCGTCTTGGTGACATCGATGCCCCCATCCTGGCCCGCTCCACCCTCAAACCCTTCCAGGCCCTGGCCTCCATGCAGTCGGGCGTGCCTTTGCGGGGCGCCCAGGTTGCTGTTGCCTGCGGCAGCCACACCGGTTCCCTTGACCACATGGATGTTGTGGAGGGAATGCTCAAAGCGGCGGGCGTTAAGGAAGAGAACCTCCAGTGCCCCAGCGCCTGGCCGCAGGACGAAACTGCCCGCAATTGGCTGGTCCGGTCCGAGCGCGGAGAGTCCAGGCTGGCTTTCAACTGCTCCGGCAAACACGCTGCCTTCCTGTGGGCCTGCACCGAGAACGGCTGGGATCTCCGCAGCTACCTCGAACCGAACCACCCGCTTCAGCAGCGGGTCCGGTCCGTCATTGAGGAATACACCGGAGAAACCATTTCCCACCTGGGGATCGATGGCTGCGGCGCACCCGTTGCCGCCGTGTCACTGACCGGGCTGGCCCGCGCCTATTCACGCCTGGCCAAATCCCCCGGTGACAAATCTTCCAATGCACGCGCGGCCACCATTGCCACGTCCATGTTGGACTACCCTTGGGCTGTCCAGGGCCGGGGCGAATCCAACACCGTGGTCATGGAAGAACTCGAAGTCCTGGCCAAGATCGGCGCCGAGGGCGTCCTGGTCCTGGCCACCCCCACGGGCGCGACGGTAGCCGTGAAGATGCTGGACGGAAACCTCCGCGCCACAACCTTGGTAGGGCTGACCCTCCTTGCCGTGAGCGGCGCCGTAGACATCCCCGCAGTTTCGAACGTCCTGGAACGGGTAGTTGAGCCCGTCCTTGGCGGTGGACGCACGGTGGGCAGGATCCGGTTGGGCCATGCAGTGTCCGCCCTGCTGGACTAGTAGCTGGACTAGTAGCTGGACTAGTAGTTAAGACGGACCAGTAGGTAAGAAGGAAAGAATCCATGGCAGTTGCACGACGCCGCGTTGATATCTCGGAGGGCCGCGCTGCGCTGGCAGCCTGGCAGGCCGCCGTCGAGCCTTCCCACACTGAAGGTGAGCCGGGCAGCGCTGCCGGGACGCCGCCGTCGCGCGCTTTGATTGCGACGGCGGTGCGTTACTCCCTGGAAGAGGTCACCGCCCGCGCGCCCGGCAATTCAGTGGAAGTCCGTGTGCCCCCGTTCGGGGTGACGCAGTGCGTGGAGGGGCCCCGCCACACGCGCGGCACTCCCCCGAACGTCATAGAGACCGACGCCGCCACCTGGCTCTCGTTGGTCACCGGCACCCTTTCGTGGGCGGACGCCGTTTCAACCCACCGGGTCATGGCGTCCGGCTTGCGCGCCGACCTCTCCGAACTGCTCCCCCTCTAAGGAGTTTTTGTACAGCTAATGCCCCTAAGACCGTGTCTTAAGGGCATCAGCTGTACAAAAAGTATCCGGTTTAGTCCGGGCAGACCGGGGTGGTTGATTGCCCCTTCTTGCTCATCTCGAATTGCGGGATGGCGTCGGCAGCAGGGCCTCCGCGGAATTTCGGTGAGGGTTCCTGGCCGCCGCTGATCCGCTCCAGTTCCTGCTGGGCAAAGAGTTCTTCCTTGCCGAGCATGATGGCCGTGTCCTCGTTGGTGATTTCGCCGTTGAAAGCACGGAGCATGACGCTGCGGTCGAACTGACCTTCCCACTTGGCCACCACGAACGTTGCCACGCAGTTGCCGAGCAGGTTGACCACTACCCGCATGGAGTCCATGAGGCGGTCGGCTCCAAGGAGGAGCGCGACGCCGGCAACCGGGAAGATACCCAGGGCTGCGGCTGTCGCGGAGAGCGCGAGGAAGGACGAGCCGGGGACGCCGGCCATGCCCTTGGACGTCAGGAGGAGGACACCCAAGGCCGCCAGTTGCTGGCCGAGGTCAAGGTTGTGCCCGAAGGCCTGTGCCAGGAACAGCAGCGAAATGGAGAGGTAGATCGCGGCGCCGTCGAGGTTGAACGAGTAGCCGGTGGGAACCACCAGGCCTGTGGTGGCACGGGAGCAGCCGGCGTTGGTCAGCTTGGTCATGATGCGCGGCATCACAGCTTCTGTGGACGCGGTGCCCAGTGCCAGCAGGAATTCCTCGCGGGTGTACTTGAGGAATTGCCATAGTGGAACGCGTGCAAAGCCCCAAGCCACTACGAACAGCAAGCCAATGAAGATGATGGCCGCTCCGTAGCAGGCGGCTATCAGGAGCGCATAGGTGCTCAGCGTACTGATCCCGTACTGGCCGATAATGAAGGCCATGGCACCGAAGGCGCCGATGGGGGCAACCCTCATGATCCAAGACATGATCTTGAAGATCAGTTCGAGGACAGTTTCCATGAGGCTGATGACCGGCAGGCAGCGTTCGCGGCCGATGACCACAATGGCCGCGCCGAAGAAGACTGAGAAGAACAGCACCTGAAGCAGGCTGTTGTTGGCAAAAGCACCGATCACGCTGACGGGAATGACATCCAGGATGAACGCTGCGGCGTCCTTGGGGACGGCATGACCGGTTTTGGCGTCCAGTGCGTCCTGGGAGAGCGAAGCGGGGTCGATATTAAGGCCAGCACCAGGCTGAACGATGTTTCCTACGATGAGTCCGAAGACAAGGGCAAAAAGAGTGGCGCCGGTGAAGTACAGGAGCGCTTTGACCCCGACCCTTCCGACCGCTTTGACGTCGCCCACTGCCGAGATGCCCGTGACGATCACGAGGAAAATCAGCGGAGCGATGATCATTTTGATGAGTTGAATGAATCCATCGCCCAGTGGCCGAAGGGCGGACCCAATGGTCGGCCAAAAATGACCGATGAGCACACCTGCGACGACGGCGATCAGGATTTGAAAAAAGAGCGACTGGTACAGCCGCTTTTTCTTCTGCGGGGCCGAACTCGCCTTCAGCGCCGCGGAGTCTGGGATCTTCATTGTTCTGAACCAATCAGTTGTGAACAGCCTCACATTTTGTGGGGGTTTTTCAAATGTAGGCCTGCTTGTTGCATTCCGCAAGGGGGAATTCAGTTTCCATATTGTGGAAGTCACATTTGGTTTTTTGTACAGGTGATGCCCCAAAGGACGAGTCATGAGGGCATCAGCTGTACAAAACCTCAGCCCGTCCATCCCTGTTTGCGGAGCCCCTGGGATACCCGGGCCACCACCCACTTCCTGCCATGCGTCATGTCGATCTTGTTGATCTTTACCTGTCGCCAGCCAGCCTCTGAGACGCGCTGATCCCGATAAGCATCCAGAGCCTGCTGCTCTGGTAACAGATGATGAAGGCCCTCGTACTCAAGGCAGATCCGATACTCCGGGCATCCCAAGTCAGTCCACACCGGTTTGCCAAGCGCATCGTCTACCCGGCAGTTTGGAACGAATGCAGGAAGCCCGGCCTCTTCAAGCAAGAGCCGGAGCTTGGTTTCCGGCGGAGAATCAACACCCACGCGAAGCGACTCCAACGCGACGCGAGCCTTGCGGACGCCGTGGACACCGTTGGCCTTCTCCACGAAACTCTTGAGGGCTTGAAGGGAGACAAGCGCCACCCGGGGAGGGCCGAAGGTGCGGCTGTGCTCGCTGATAATGGCATCCCCGACCACGATCAAGTCGTCCATCGGCAGCATCGTGGCCAAATCCACCCAGGTTCGTGCCACAGACGTGAGGATAACCCCCTCCAGATCTGTGAGATCACCGTCCCTCAATGTCAGCCGATGGCCGGCCACTCCCCTCCGCCGAGGCAACGATCCATCCCTTGGCCGCGAGAGATGGATAAATCGTCCCGGCTCCCGAAAATGAGGGCCGCTCTTTGGTCCCCAGGGAATAGGTTCGACGACGGCGGTCACCGGCCCGCCGTCGTCGGGCCTGAACTGCGCCCAAGAGGGCAGGGGCAATCCCAGCACCTCAGCGGCACTGTTGTGGCTCAAAAAGTCACCCTGACGGAGGTCAAGGTGGGGCCGGGCAACCTCCAGCAACGTCTGCGTCCGCTGCGGCACGCGGAGTCCCCGGCTGGGCACCAGAAGGTCCGATGCCCGGAGTCTCTTTGGGGCAACTCCAAATTCCGCAGCCGCAGCCAGAGTAAAGGCTTGGTCAGAAAGAGCCGGGGGAAGGGAAGACAACGGGCGCATGCCCCATTGAGTCACAACCGCTGAGGCGAGAAAGAGTTATCCACAGACCAGCTCCCTCAGACCGGATGTTTTGTACAGCTAATGCCCGGAAAGGGCGGTTTTGAGGGCGTTATGTGTACAAAAACTCGCTAGCCGCGGCCCACAAAGGGCATGCCGGCAGCAGTCACCACCACGGACCCCACACTGGCCGAGGCCGGCATGTTGGCCATCATCAGCACCACCCGGGCAGCGTCATCCACCGGGAACATCGGCTCAACCTTGCGGCTGCCATCGGCCTGCAGCGCCCCGGAGCCCACGCCGATGGTGTCCATGATCTCCGTGCGGGTATTGCCGATGTCGATCTGCCCGCACGTGATGCCGAATTCCCTGCCGTCGAGCTCGATGCTCTTGGTCAGGCCCGTCATCGCATGCTTGGTTACCGTATAGGCCACGGACCTTGGCCTTGGCGAATGCGCCGAAATGGAGCCGTTGTTGATGATGCGGCCACCCTGGGGCTCCTGGGCTTTCATGGCCCGCACCGCCTCGGCCGCACACAGCATGGAACCGGTGACGTTCACGCGAAGAGTCGCTTCCCACTCCTCCACGCTGATCTCGCCAACGTCGCCGGCCGGTCCGAAGATGCCCGCATTGTTGAACAGCACATCAACCCGGCCCCAGCGTTGGCGGACCTCCCCGAAAAGGCGGGCGACGTCGTCGGGCGCTGTGACGTCGCACCGAACTGCCAGCGCTTCCGGATGGCCTCCCGCAGTTTCGAGCAGCTGCGCCCCACGACGCCCGGCCAGCGCTACGCGGTAGCCCTCGGCGAGCATGAGCCGGGCAACTGCCCGCCCAATACCCGAACCCGCACCGGTAACGACGGCGACCCTGGGGTCTGCGGGCAGGCTGGAGTCAGTCATATGGTTGCCTTTCAGGGACGTACTTTGCCTAGGTGCCTCGCGTCAGCGTCTTGCCTCAGCGTGTTACCTCAGTGTGCCGCGTCGGCAGGCTGGGGTCCTGCGTGGGTTGAGGCCACGGTTATCGGCCAGCCTATGACAGTCTTGGGACGCGGGGTGGCATACGTCCTGACCTTCGAGGTGGACAGGCCCAGGCGGACCAGGGATTCTGCGATGGTGACTGCCGCGGCCACACCATCCACTACAGGAACGCCGGTGCGCTGACGGATCTCCTCGTCGAGACCGGCCATGCCACCGCACCCCAGGACAATGACCTCGGCTTTGTCATGGTCGACCGCTTGTTCGGCCTGGCCCACGATCGCTTCAACGGCGCGTTCCGGGTATTCCTCCAGCTCGAGCACGGCCATGCCACTGGCCCTCACAGAAGCACACCGGGCATCGAGGCCGGCAAGCTTGAGGCGGTCCTCGATCAGCGGAACCGCGCGGTCAAGCGTGGTGACCACGGAATACTTATGACCCAGGAACATCGCAGTGCTGGCGGCTGCCTCGGTGATGTCGACCACCGGGACGTCCAGGAGTTCCTGGAGGCCTTCGCGGCCGTGCTCGCCATAGCCGGCCTGGATGACGGCGTCGAATGGTTCGGGATAGTTGACCACGGCGTCCATGACGGCGATCGCGGCAAGGTAGCTTTCGAAGTTTCCTTCGCAGGAGTCGGCGCCGAAGCGCGGGGTAATGCCAATGATTTCGGTGCCGGGGGCCGCTGCAGCACGGGCCTGCGCGGCGATGGAGTCCGTCATGGACTGGGTGGTGTTGACGTTCGCGACCAGGATGCGCATGGTTTTCCTTCCAACGGCAATGCCCGTCCCTGCCGGCCGGCCCGGATCCGCTTGCTGGGATCCGGGGCGGCGTGGAGGACGGGCCGCGCCTTGATGATGGGGGTCAGTGAGTACTGGCGGCGGCGATCGGCTCGCCGGAGACGTCCTCGTGGACCTGCTTCTTGTCGGCCACTGCGAAGAACGTGAGTGCAGCAACGCCGGCTCCGATAAACCAGGCGAACGGTGCCGCGGCTGCCAATGCCGGAACGAAGGCAATGGCGATTGCGATTGCTGCCGCCGGAATCATGGCGATGATGGCCTTAGGGTTCACGCCGCGCTTGTAGAAGTAGGCGCCCTTGGGGTCCTCGCTGTACAGTTCCGGGACGTTGACCTTGCCTCGGCGGACCAGCCAGTAGTCGGCCATGATGACGCCGAACAGTGGTCCAAGCAGTGCGCCGAGGCCACCGAGGAAGTACACGATGACGATGGGGTTGTTGTAGAGGTTCCACGGCAGGATGACCAAGCCGATGGTGCCACTGACCCAGGCTGCCTTGCGGAAGTTCAGGTGCCGCGGGAAGAGATTGGTCAGCGCATAGACCGGAGCAACGAAGTTGGCCATCAGGTTCACTGCCACTGTCAGGATCAGCAGGGCAAGGCACGCCAGGACCAGCAGAAGGGTGTTCGGGATGCTCTGGACGATGTCCGACGGGCTCTCGATGACCGTTCCGTTGATCTTGTATTGGCCACCGGCCATGACAACCACAATGGCGCCGAAGACGAGCATGTTGATGGGAATTCCCCAGAAGTTGCCCTTGACGATTGACTTCTTGGAGGTGGAGGACCGCGTGAAGTCGCAGAAGTTCAGGACGAACGTTCCGTAGATGGAGACCCAGAGCGCGCCACCGGCGAAGATGGTCAGCCACATTTCCCCACCTTCAAGGCCCTTGATGCCGGACCACTGGATGGCGCCACCGGCTTCGATGAAGACCCACACGGCGATTGCGGCCATGGTCACCAGGATGACCGGGCCGGCGAAGGCCTCGTACTTACGAATCATCTCCATGCCAAAGCTGACGATGACCAGCTGAACGATCCACAGGGCCACGAAGGAGAGCCAGCCCAAAGTTGAGAGGCCCAGGATGGAGTTGCTGTCCAAGTCCTTCAAGCCGGGGGCCATGGCAACCAGCATGACGCGAAGGACCACAGAGGCCAGGTACGTCTGGATGCCAAACCACGCTACGGCAACGGCGCCGCGAACCAAGCTGGCAATTTGAGCTCCGCGGATGCCGAAGCTGATGCGGCTCATGACCGGGAAAGGAACCCCCGTCTTCTGTCCCATGAATCCGGAAAAGTTCAGGAGGCCGAACAGCAGTATGGCGCCGATTCCCAGTGCCACCAGGATCTGCCACCCGCCCAGTCCGAGGGAGAACAGGCCAATGGCGAAGGCATAGTTACCCAGGCTGTGGACGTCGTTGGCCCAGAGGGTAAAGATGCTGTAGCTGGTCCACTTGCGGCCCTTGGCTTTAGTCGGCGCAAGGTCAATGTTGTAGAGGCTGGGGCTGATGGTACGGCCTGATGCTTCGGAAGCAATGGCGCAGAGGTCAGTGTTTCCCACGACCGGGTGGTTGGGGCCACCTGCGTTTGGTTCTCCCGGAGTCTCAGTGACGCCGACTGATGAAGTCGTCTGCATCGTGGATCTCCACTTCGTACTGATTCCACATTGCGGAATCTAGTTATTGAATAGTGAAAGCACTCTATGACTCAGGTCACGTAACGTCAAGGATTCGCGGTGTATGCAGGGTCACATTCGGTTGCTTGGGCAACGGTTTCCCAGTTGACTGTTTTGGTTACGCAATCCGTGTTGACGCTGCCCATCAGCAGACGTAATCTCGAATTGCAGAATTTTATTCTCACAATACGAAATTCCTTGAGCGCCCCCACAGAGCAAGCGCCCAGACATTCAATGAAGAGAGGTTGGACGTGGCTGCAGGAGAAGAGACCTCACACATCCTCAGCGGGTTGACTGCCCAGCTGCCTGATCGTGATCCGGAAGAGACCGCTGAGTGGATTGAGTCCCTTGATGCGTTGATCGCGGAGCAGGGTACCGAGCGTGCCCAGTACATTATGCGTTCGTTGTTGCAGCGTGCCGGCGCGAGGTCGGTGGGTGTGCCGATGGTGACGACCACTGATTATGTGAACACGATCCCGGTGGACCAGGAAGCAGAGTTCCCGGGGAACGAGGAGTTCGAGCGCCGGTACCGGGCGTATATGCGGTGGAACGCCGCGGTGATGGTTCACCGTGCGCAGCGGGCTGATATTGGTGTGGGCGGGCATATCTCCACGTATGCCGGTGCCGCGACCCTGTATGAGGTGGGGTTCAACCACTTCTTCCGCGGCAAGGACCACCCCAGTGGCGGGGACCAGGTGTTCTTCCAGGGCCATGCTTCCCCTGGCATGTACGCCCGTGCGTTCATGGAAGGCCGTCTCACGGAAGAGGATTTGGACGGGTTCCGGCAGGAAAAGTCCAAGGCCGGTCATGCCCTGTCCTCGTACCCGCACCCGCGGTTGATGCCTGATTTCTGGGAATTCCCGACCGTGTCGATGGGTATCGGCCCGATGAACGCGATCTACCAGGCCCAGTCCAACCGGTACCTGCAGAACCGTGGCATCAAGGACACCTCGGACCAGCAGGTCTGGGCGTTCCTGGGTGACGGGGAAATGGACGAGCCCGAGTCCCGTGGTTTGTTGCAGCTCGCCGCGAACGAGAACCTGGACAACCTGAACTTCGTGATCAACTGCAACCTCCAGCGCCTGGACGGACCGGTCCGCGGCAACGGCAAGATCATGCAGGAACTCGAAGCGTTCTTCCGCGGCGCGGGCTGGAACGTGATCAAGGTCGTCTGGGGCCGCGAATGGGACCACCTCCTGGAAGCGGACAAAGACGGGGCGTTGGTGAAGATCATGAACGAAACCCCCGATGGTGACTACCAGACCTACAAGGCCGAGTCCGGCGGGTTCGTCCGTGAACACTTCTTCGGTAAATCCCCGCAGACCAAGGACATGGTCGCGGACTTGGACGACGAACAGATCTGGGGCCTCAAACGAGGCGGCCACGACTACCGCAAGGTCTACGCCGCCTACAAGGCAGCGACCGAGTTCAAGGGCAAACCCACGGTCATCCTGGCCAAAACCGTCAAGGGCTACGGCCTGGGCCCGCACTTCGAGGGCCGCAACGCCACGCACCAGATGAAGAAACTGACCATGGAAGACCTCAAAGCCTTCCGTGACCACCTCCGGATCCCCATCAGCGATGAACAACTCGACGCTGACCTCTACCGGCCCCCGTACTACCACCCCGGCATGGACGCCCCGGAAATCAAATACCTCATGGACCGCCGGGCAGAACTTGGCGGGTTCGTCCCCGAACGCCGCCGCAAACACACCCCCGTGACCCTGCCCGAAGCGAAGTCCTACGAAGTCGCCAAACGCGGATCCGGCAAACAACAAGCCGCGACCACCATGGCCTTCGTCCGGCTCCTGAAGGACCTCATGCGGGACAAAAACTTCGGCGCACGCTTCGTGCCCGTCGTCCCGGACGAATCCCGGACCTTCGGCATGGACGCGTTCTTCCCGACCGCGAAAATCTACAACCCCAAAGGCCAGAACTACCTCTCCGTGGACCGCGACCTCGTCCTGGCCTACAAAGAATCACCCGCCGGACAACTGATCCACCCCGGCATCAACGAAGCCGGAGCCGTCGCAGCCTTCACCGCCGCCGGCACCGCCTACGCCACCCACGGCGAACCCCTGGTCCCGATCTACGTGTTCTACTCCATGTTTGGCTTCCAACGCACCGGCGATTCGTTCTGGGCCGCAGCAGACCAAATGACCCGCGGCTTCATCATCGGCGCCACCGCAGGACGGACCACCCTCACCGGCGAAGGACTCCAACACGCCGACGGACACTCCCCCATCCTGGCCTCCACCAACCCCGCCGTGAAAACCTACGACCCCGCCTACGGCTACGAAATCGGCCACATCATCCGCCACGGCCTCGAAGAAATGTACGGCGAGAACAACACAGACGGCACCGGTGAAGACCGTAACGTCATGTACTACCTCACCGTCTACAACGAACCCATCACCCAACCCGCGGAACCGGAAAACCTCGACATCAACGGGCTCCTCAAAGGCATCTACCGCCTCGCCGAAGCCCCCACAGGAGACAGCAACCGGCCCACCGCGAACATCCTCGCCTCCGGCGTGTCCGTACCCTGGGCACTCGAAGCCGCCCGGATCCTCAACGACGACTGGGGAGTCGCCGCCGAAGTCTGGTCCGTGACCTCCTGGAACGAACTCCGACGCGACGGACTCGCCGCCGAAGAACACGCCTTCCTGAACCCCGGCCAACCCGCCCGCACCCCGTTCATCACCGAACAACTCGCAGGCACCACCGGACCAGTCATCGCAGTCTCGGACTACATGAAAGCCGTCCCCGACCAAATCCGCCAATTCATCCCCAACGACTTCGCCTCCCTCGGAGCAGACGGCTTCGGCTTCTCCGACACCCGCCAAGCCGCACGCCGCTACTTCAAAAACGACACCCACTCCATCGTCGCCAAAACCCTCCAGTTGCTGGCGGCGAGGGGCGAGGTCGAGGAGGGCGCGCCGTCGTACGCCATTGACCGCTACAAACTGCTGGACGTGAACGCCGGCACCACCGGCGGAGCGGGCGGAGACGCCTAAACACCCCGTATCAACAAAAGTGGCGGCAGTGTTCGTAAAGAACATTGCCGCCACTTGTTGTTTCGCTGGTTTCTGCCAACCGGGCCTAGGTGCCCAGGTTCCTGCGGTCCACCACAAAGCCGGTTGCCGCATTTTCGCGGACGGCGTTGATGCCGGCCACCACGGCCTTGAGGTTCGGAAACTGCGGCGACACTGCCACAACCGTGCCGTCCTCGGCGGTAAGCCTGAACCGGAATGAGTTGGATCCTGCTTTGAGAATTTCGAAATTGCCAGCCATTTCCCCTGTACTTTCACGCATCGTTGCGTTTCCGAGCTGACTTCATAACTCCCCCATAGACGATATCGGCCATTTCATACGGCCAAAAGCCCTACTCATCGGTAATTTACAACCGATATAGGTAGATCGCTTCGAAAGCCACCAAGGAGCTAGAGACCGCATGCACCCCCGCGCGTATGGTGAGGATATGACTGACATCGGCACGGCCCCCACCACGGGTGTGCTCCTCGCTGCCGGGGCCGGCACCCGCCTGGGCCGCGGCCCCAAGGCCTTGCTGCCCTTCCGCGGCCGGACTTTGGTGGAGGTTCTCGCCGATACCCTGTTCGACGGCGGTTGCCGCGAGGTTGTGGTGGTACTCGGTGCTGAGGCCGGGCATGTTCGGAGCAACACCGATTTGGGCACCCATATGGTGGTCGAGAACGAGAACTGGGCCAAGGGAATGGCCGGCTCTTTCCGCGCCGGAATCGACGCCGCCGCCCCAGGAAACAGCATCATGGTGGCGCTGGTGGACCAACCCGGTTTAACCCCGACGGCGGTCAGCAGGTTGCTGGGCAGCCACCGTCCCGGCCGGGTCACCGCAGCCGCCTATCCTGACGAGTCGGGTCACCTGAAGCGCAGGCACCCGGTGATTTTCGACGTCGGACTCCGCGCCGACGCTGCCGCGGCAGCTCACGGCGACACCGGCGCGCGTTCATTCCTCAAAGCGCACCCAGGCTTGGTGGACCTGGTGGACTGCAGTGACCTTTGTTCCGGCGAGGACCTGGATACCAAAGACCAGCTGCACCTTCTGGAAGGGTAGCGCCGGGTAGGAAGGGTAGCGCCGGGTAGGAAGGGTAGCGCCGGGTAGATTTGGGGGCATGATCCGTATCGAACCCGACGATCCCGCACGCCCTGATGTCAGCCAGCTCCTCAGCGAGCACCTGGCCGACATGTTCGCCACTTCCCCGGCCGAGAGCGTGCATGCGCTGGACCATTCGGCGTTGTCGCACGAGTCCATTACGTTCTGGACAGCCCGCGAGGACGGCACCTTGCTGGGTTGCGGTGCGTTGAAGAAACTCTCCGAAGGGCAGGCCGAGATCAAGTCCATGCGCACTACGTCCGCCGCGCGCGGACGTGGGGTGGCCACCGCGATGCTGGAGCACATTGTGGCCGAAGCCGCGCGGCTGGGTTACGGGCGCGTGAGCCTGGAGACGGGTACCGAGGATTATTTCGCCCCGGCCCGCAGGCTGTATGCCCGGCACGGTTTTACGGAGTGCCCGCCTTTTGGGGATTACATCCTGGACCCGAACAGCGTGTTCATGGAGCTCACCCTCTCCCCCAAGTAGGTAACTGCAAACGACGCAATGAGGGCTCATAGCGACGTTTGCTGTTACCTAGTTGGGCTGGCACGGGGATAGGGGTCAGTTGGGGATCAGGGTGCGGTCGCGAAGGGCCAGGTAGATCTTGTCCCGCGCGATGGGCAGCTCACCAAAGCGGATGCCGGTTGCGTTGCGGATGGCGTTGGCCAGCGCGGGAGCCACGGGATTGAACGGGCTCTCGCTCATCGACTTCGCACCCAAAGGCCCGGTGGAGTCGTTGGTGGTTGCGAAGTACACCTCGCTCCGTGGCACGTCCGCGAACGAAGGGATGTGGTACTGCCGCAGGATGTCCGTGGTGACGCGGCCGGCGTCGTCCACTTTTACTTCCTCGTAGAGCACCGCGCCGAGGGCCTGCGCGATACCGCCCTCGATCTGGCCACGGCACTGCCGCGGGTTGACCACCACACCAGCGTCCGCGGCTTGGACACTTTGCAGGATCCGCAGCTCGCCGGTTCCCGTGTTGACGGCGACCCTGAAGCCATGGACGTTGAACGCCACCGAACGCGGCGTCCCACCCCAGTTGCCGTCGGTGGCGAGCCGAACGCCTTGCAGCCGGGCGGCGTCGACGATTTCCGTCAGCGGCACCGTACGGTCACCGCACTGCACGGCACCGTCCACAAAGCGGCAGTCGGCCACCGGAACACCCGTCAGGGACGAGGCAACGGTCTGGATCCGGGTGCCGAGCTCCAGCGCCGCACCGAGCGTCGCTTTTCCGGCCACCACGGTTCCGGCCGAACCGAACGCGCCGGTGTCGTGCTCAAGGAGGTCGGTGTCGGACTGCCGCACGGTCACCTTGGACGCAGTCGTCGCCAAGGCGGTGGCCGCCAACTGCGCATGGACGGTAGTGGTGCCGTTCCCGAACTCAGCAGTACCGACGTCGACGGCGAACCTTCCGTCAGCTTCCAGGCTCACCCGCGTGTGGGCGAAGTGTCCGCGCGGCGGGACGGTGTCGATCATGGACAGGGCAGAGCCCTCCCCTACCACCCAGTCCGGGCCGAGGTCGTCCAAGCCTGCAGCCCGGTAGCGTTCCTTGCCGCGGTCCAGGGCATCCCTGACCAAGGCGACGCACTGGTCCAATCCGTAGCTTCCGTAGTGGACGTCTTCCTCGGGCTCGGGGGTTGTGGAGAGCATGTGGTCGCCGGGCCGGACCATGTTCTTGAGCCGGAACTCCAGCGGATCCATGCCGATCCCGATGGCCAGCTCGTCAATGGCGGATTCGATGGCGAAGATCATTTGGCTCAGCCCATACCCGCGGAAAGCGCCTGCGGGGACGGTGTTGGTGTAAACCGCGTGCGCGTCCACCTTCTTGTTCACGCACTTATAGACGGCCAAGGATTCTCCACAGCCGTGGAACATCACACCGGGAGCATGGTTTCCGTAGGCACCGGTATTGGTGAGGACGTCAAGCTGCAGCGCCGTGAGGTACCCGTCCCGGCTGGCACCCGCCTTGAGCTTGATGGTGAAGGGGTGGCGGGTGGTGGTTGCGGTGAACTGCTCTGTCCGCGTGAACTCCAGTTGGACGGGCCTGCGCAGTTTCAGGGCGGCGAGGGCTACCAAGTCCTCGGTCAGGACCTCCTGCTTGCCACCGAAACCGCCGCCAACCCGGCCAGCCACCACCCGGATGGTCTCCGGCGCCAGGTTGAACACCCGGCTCAAGGTCCTTTTCACCAGGAACGGAACCTGCGTTGAGGAACGGATCATCAGCCGGCCGTCCTCATCCAGCCAGGCAATGGACGAGTGGGTTTCCATGGCCACATGCTGCACGCGCTGGGTTTGGTACGTGTGCTCGTGGATGAAGTCGGCCGCCGCGAAGCCGTCCGCAACGCTGCCCAGCTCGGCATGGACCTCGGCCACTACATTGTGATGCGGGCGGGAAATGCGGGAGAAGACCCCATCCTTTTCTCCGTGAATAGCCGGCGCTCCGGGGAGGATGGCCTCTTGCGGCGTAAACACCGGCTCCAGGAGTTCGTAATTCACTTCCAGTGCCCGGGCCCCGGCCTCGGCTGCGCCCACGGATTCAGCGACTACCGCAGCAACGCGCTGTCCGATGAAGCGCACCACGTTGTCCAACACCCGGGTGTCGTCAGGATCGTCGGTGAAGTTCTCGTGCTGGGCCGTGGAGAACAGCAGCTGTGGAGCGTCCTCATGCGTGAAGACCGCCACGACGCCGGGAACCGCCAATGCCGGGGCCTTGTCGATGGACACGATCCGGGCATGCGGGTGCGGCGAACGCAGCAGCTTCAGGTGCAGCAAGCCCGGAAGGTCCTCGGCAGGTACGTCCAGGGCGTAGCGGGCGGTCCCGGTGACCACGGCTTGGCCGGCTGGTGCGGGAACGTTGTCGCCGAGCTGGCCCGGAGCGGCTGCCACAGGGGCAGCTGCTGCTGCCATCGCCTTCGCGGTGCCGGAGGGCGCGGGCGACTGCGTGTTGGAAACAGGATCCGGCCCGGAAGCAGGCAGCCTCCCGGAAATAGGCAGCGTCCCGGAAACTGGCTGTGCCCCCGAAACGTCAGCTCCGGCGTCGTGCTGGTCTCCGCCACTGTGGCGGCCGCCGTGGCCTTCGCCATGGCCGCAGACCGCATCCGCGATGGACCGGTAACCGGTGCACCGGCACAGGTTTCCCTTGAGGTTGCGCGGCAGATTGGCGCGTTGTTCGTCGTCGAACGTTGCAGCAGTCATCATCATGCCGGCGGTGCAGAAACCGCACTGAAAACCCTGGGCCTCGAGGAACTGCTCCTGCACAGGGTGCAGGCCTTCGTCCGACACGAGGCCCTCGATGGTGGTGACCGCTTTACCTTCGGCGCGAACGGCCGGGTAGATGCAGCTGTGAACGGGTGTGCCGTCCACGTGAACCGTGCAGGCTCCGCAGTCGCCGCCGTCGCAGCCCTTCTTGACTCCGAAGTTTCCCTCTTCACGGAGGAACGTGCGCAGGCACTGGCCCGGGCGGGGTGTGGCCTGCGAGGCAGAACCGTTGATCTCAATTGCCATTCGGGGCCTCCTTCTGCTGGGTGGTGGTTGGTGTGGGCTGGGTGGACGGCTGGGGCGAGGTATTGTGCGGGGGCCAGAAATCGCCGGACACAGCCATGGACTCGCCCAACAGTTCTGCCCGGATTTCCTCCGCCAGCTTGAACGTCATATCCCGCCGCCACGCGGGGAGCCCGTGGATGTCGTCGTGGTAGAGCGGCCACGGAATGGAATCGCCGACGACGTCAGCCAGCGTCCCGGCGTCGGGAACCTGCCCGGCGGGGAACCGCAGCTGTACCGGCCTTTTGGTGGAGGCGGTCACGGTGATGACCAGCCCGCCGTCGGGGTCCAGCCGGCCGATCAGCAGCACGCCGGAGCGGCCGAGGTTGCTGAGGGATAAACGGCGGAAGGCCACGCGGGCGGAGAGCGCGTTGGCCGGCAGATGGATGCTGCGGAGCAACTCCCCGGGGGCCAGGACGGTCTGCATGTCTCCAGTCACGACGTCGGCCACGGGAACCTTGCGGCTGGTGCCGTCCGGGCTGAGGATGGTGGCTTCGCCGTCCAGTCCGGCGCAGAGCGAGGTCATGGGCCCCGCGGGCAGCCCGGTGCAGATGTTGCCGCCCACCGTCGACATGTTCCAGATCTTGAACGAGGCCACGAACGAGTCGCAGCACGGCCGGATCAGCGCCAATCCGGGCCACTCGCGGGTGGCTGCTTCAGTGGTTTGTGGCAAGGCGTAGAGCTCAGCGACGGTGCATGTGGCGGCAAGTTCGATGCCCGCATCCGTAACGGTGATGGCCGGCCATTCCGCTTGGCCAAGGTCCAGGAGCCGCTTGAGAACGGTGCTTCCATAGGAGAAAAGGACAGTGCCCCCGGCGAGCCAGGCGTCGCCGTCGCGCCATTGTGCGGGGTCCGTGGTGGGGACCACGGCCTCGATGGTGTTCATGTCCATGGGTCCTCCTGAGTGAGGTGTTGAGTGGTTGCGTGCGTCGGGGCCGGGATCGGCGCTGCGTTGGGCGTTGCGTGCGTCGGGGCCGGGATCGGCGCTGCGTTGGGCGTTGCGTGAATCGGCATTGGGTGAATCGGGCCGGCGCTGTCTTTGAGGGAAGGGAACCCGGGGGCACTCGAAGTCCGCCGGCCCGCACCGCGCTCAGCAATGATTTCGGCGGTGATGGAAACCGCCACTTCAGCGGGAGTGACAGCACCCAGGTTCAGTCCGATCGGCGAATGCAGCCGGTCCAGGGACTCCGGCGAAGTGCCTGCCTCGAGCAAGGCGTCGATCCGTTGGCGGTGGCTGCGGCGGGAACCCATGGCGCCGAGATACGCCAGGTTGATACGGAGGGCGCTCTGGAGCAAGGGGATGTCGAACTTGGGATCGTGCGTCAGGACGCACACCACGGTACGGGCATCAATGCGTCCTGCCGCTGCCTCTGCTTCAAGGTAGCGATGCGGCCATTCGGTAACCACTTGGTCTGCTCCCGCGAATCGGGTTTGCTTGGCGAACGCAGGCCTGGCGTCGCACAGGGTCACGTTGTATCCGAGGAGTTGTCCGGCGGGCAGCAGTGCTGCGCCGAAGTCGTTGGCGCCGAAGACCAGCATCCGGGCGGCCGGCAACCGGCTTTCCACCAACAGGGTGATGGGCTCCGGTTGCGTTTCCTCCTGTGGGGGCATGGCCAGCCTCTCCGTGGTAACCCAGCCATCGATGCATCCCTCGGGCGGTGCCAGGCGCACCAAACCGGCTCGGCCACCTTGGAGCAGTGGCTCCACCTGGGCAGCGGCGGCAAAAAGTGTGGAGGGGTGGTCGCCCAGCAGTTTAGCCAGTTCCTCTGACTCCATGGCACGGAACCGGACGGGATCATTGACCACCATGACTCCGCCGTGTGCATCGAGCCGGCGGATCAAGGCCGCAGGACGCGGGGTTTCGGCAAAAACAGACAGCTCAGGCGATCCTGCCCGGAGAGGCTGGATATGGACTTCCAGTTCCCCTCCACAGGTAAGGCCGACGGCGAACGCGTCCTCGGAACTGTAGCCGAACGACTCAAGGCGGGGGCCGCCGTCGCGCATTGCTTCCAAAGCCGCTTCCACCACGGCGCCTTCCACGCAACCCCCGGACAGGCTGCCCAGGATTTCGCCGTTTTCGGAGACCAACATTGAGGTTCCCATGGGCCGCGGCACAGAACCGCCAGTCCCTACGATCGTGGCCACAGCACACAGTTGGCCGGAGACCGCAGGCCGCCAGCTGCCCAGTGAAGGCATCAGATCCAGCATGGCAACACATCCTTATTCCAGGTGTCCCAGCCGGGTGGCCCGGCCGGAGCAGTGCGCGATCTTGCCCCATAATCTCATTTCCAGAGGTTGTTGAGGGGAAGTCGCAGGTAATCGATAAAAGCGTTCATGGGAACGGGGGCAAGGGCTTCATCTCCCTGCCCCCGTTCCTTGACGGAGCGTCGACCGCCCAGCCGCCGTCCGCCGTCGTGCCTTCCAGTCCTTATGGTTCGGGAAGGACGACGACGGCGGACGCCTATTCGTGCGGTGGGTGCCGGCGGACCGCCGATCAGAGTGCCGGAACAACCGCCGGCGCGGGTGCGGCTCCCGGTTAGACGCCCATCAGGGCGTTGATCGGGCCGCGGGCAAAGTAGATGATGAAGCCGGCCGTAACCACCCACATCAGCGGGTGGACCTTCTTGGCCTTGCCCGACGCCGCGCTGATCACGGCGAAGGAAACGAATCCGACGCCGATTCCGTTGGCGATCGAGTAAGTCAACGGCATGGTCACGATGGTCAGGAACGCCGGGAGCGCAATCGAGAACTTGGTGAACTTGATCTCGCGGATCTGCGCCATCATCATGGCACCCACCACCACCAGGGCTGCTGCTGCAACTTCCAACGGCACCACCGAGGTAAGCGGCGTGAAGAACATCGAGCCCAGGAACAGCAAACCGGTGACCACTGAGGCCAGGCCGGTACGTGCGCCTTCGCCGATGCCGGCCGCCGAGTCGATGTACACCGTGTTGGACGAACCCGACGTCGCACCACCCACCACTGCGCCCATGCCTTCAACAATGAAGGCCGACTTCAGCTTGGGGAACGTGCCGTCCTTATGCGCCACGCCTGCACTCTTGGCCAGGCCCGTCATGGTGCCCATGGCGTCGAAGAAGTTGGTGAACACCAGGGTGAAAACCAACATGGTTGCTGCCAGTCCACCGATCCGTGCGAACGAACCGAAGAGATCGAACTGGCCCACCAGGCTGAGGTCCGGGACGGACACCAACTGGCTCGAGAGGATGGGGACATTGAGGTGCCAGCCGCCGGGGTTCTCTGCGCTGCCGGGACCAATGTGGAAAACGGCCTCGGCAACGGCGGCGAGGATGGTGGTGGCGACGATGCCGATCAGCAGGCCGCCCTGAATCTTGCGTGCCACGAGGATGCCCATGGTCAGCAGACCCACAATGAAGACGAGGGTGGGGATGGATGTGATGGAGCCGTTGTCGCCCAGCTGGACCGGCGGACCGCCCGTGGTGGCGCGGACAAAGCCGGAATCGACGAAGCCGATGAAGGCAATGAACAGGCCGATGCCAACGGTAATGGCGGCCTTGAGTTCCTTGGGGACTGCCTTGAAGATCGCCGTACGGGCGCCGGTGGCACCGAAAAGGACAATCAGGATGCCGTTGATGACCACCAGGCCCATGGCTTCTGGCCATGTCACTTCCTGGATGACCGCGACGGCAAGGAACGAGTTGATGCCCAGGCCGGCCGCGAGGCCGAAGGGCAAGTTGGCAATCAGACCGAAAATGATGGTCATGACGCCGGCAGTCAGGCCCGTTACGGCACCGACCTGTGCTGCTGAGAGCCAGCCGCCGGCCACGTCCGTGGGAGCGTTTTCCGCCGAGAAGCCGCCAAGGATCAGCGGGTTCAGGATGACGATGTACGCCATGGTGAAGAACGTGACCAGGCCGCCGCGGAATTCACGGGCCAGCGTGGAGCCACGCTTGGAGATCTGGAAGAACCTGTCCAGAAAGGAGTTCGACACCGGGGGCTTCTTGTTGCCATCTGCCAGGCCGGTTGCCGTGTGCTTTGCTGCTGTGGGCTCTGCGCTGTTCTCTCCGTTGGGGAAGAGCGCAGCCTGCTTCTCAGCTGCTGTCTGCATTTCTGCGTTATCCAGGATGTTCATGTCAGCCACCGGGCCCTAGTAGTCAATCCTGGAATCAAGCGTGTTCCATGTGTTGAACGGCTGGAGGGCCTCCGGAGCCTGGGGGTCGCCCAGTTCCAGCTTGGCTACCGGCATCAGCGCGTCCCGGTTGTCGTTCTCGAAGTACTCGTAGAAGACGGCGTCGTCGAAGCCAACGGATGCGGCGTCGTGACGGTCTGCGGCAAAGAACACGCGGTCCACGCGTGCCCAGAGTGCCGAAGCCAGGCACATGGGGCATGGCTCGCAGCTGGTGTAGAGGGTTGCTCCGCTGAGATCGAAGGTCCCCAGTTCGCGGCAGGCGTTGCGGATGGCCGTAACCTCTGCGTGTGCGGTGGGATCATTCGTTGCGGTAACGCGGTTGACGCCTTCGAAGGCTCGTCCGTCCGCGGTGACAATGACGGCGCCGAAAGGGCCACCACTGTTAAGGACATTGGCTGTAGCCAGCTCAATGGATGTGGCCAGGAATTGCTCGGCCGTGACGGTTGTACTCATGTTGCGACTTCCTTAGTGCTGAGGAAGCCAGGTGACCTGTTTGGGGGCGCTACAGAGAGGAGCTCCAGTTAGCTTGGTTACCAGGCTTCAGCATGTGCGATGAAGGTTAAGTTGCGCCTGGTAGATAGCTTCCCGAGGTCCGGGTGCCCGCCTTTGGCAGTTAGAGCGTAGCACCAGGTTTGTGAGCCGCGCCATAGTTTTTTGAAAACTTAATTTCGTCATGCGAAATTACTCGTGGGGCCGGGCCCGTGCGGGAGGCGCCTCGTGTGATGCCGGGCTGGCGCCGGGAGGCGCCTCGTGTGGCGCCGGGAAGCGCCCCGTGTGGTGCCGGGAAGCGCCTCGTGTGGTGCCGGGGCTGGCGCCCGAATGTGACCGGCTGACGACCGCGGGCGTTGACGGCCGCCGTCGTGCATTCTACGCTTTTCGGACTGGACCGCGTTTTGACGGTCCGGCAACCTGGATCAGCAGACAGGGCCTAACTGAGCTGGAACGCGTACACGCCGACCAGACAAGGAACCTGCAATGACCCCTCTATGGATCAAGAACCCGCTGGGTATCTTCACCGCAAACGACCTCGACGCCGGCGGCGGCCTGGTGGTTTCCGACTCCGGCACCATCCTTGAGCTGGTGCCTTCGGGCGGGCAGCCATCGCTTCCCTGTTCCGTTTTTGATGCCTCCGCGCACGTTGTCCTGCCCGGGCTCATCAACACGCACCACCACTTCTACCAAACCCTCACCCGCGCCTGGGGACCGGTGGCCAACGCTCCCCTGTTCCCGTGGCTGCAGAACCTCTACCCCGTGTGGGCCCGTTTGACTCCTCGAAGCCTCGAGCTTGCCGTGCAGGTTGCGCTGGCCGAACTGCTGCTCTCGGGCTGCACCACCGCCGCCGACCACCACTACCTCTTCCCCGACGGCATGGAAGACGCAATCGACATTGAAGTCGCCGCCGTGCGTGCCATGGGGATGCGGGCCACGTTGACCCGCGGGTCCATGACCTTGGGAGAGGACGACGGCGGGCTGCCGCCCAGGACCACGGTCCAGTCACCCGAGGCGATCCTTGCGGACAGCGAACGGCTGATCCGTCAGTACCACGAGACCGGAGATGGGGCCGTGGTGCAAATTGCCCTGGCCCCGTGCTCGCCGTTCTCGGTGACGAAGGAAATCATGGCCGAGTCTGCGGTGATGGCTGAGCGGTTCGATGTCCGGCTGCACACACACCTCGCAGAGACGATCGACGAGGAAGACTTCTGCAAATCCATGTTCGGACTGCGGACCGTGGACTACCTGGAATCCGTGGGCTGGTTGGGCAACCGCACCTGGCTGGGACACGGCATCCACTTCAACGACGAGGAAATTGCGCGGCTGGGAGCCGCAGGAACAGCGGTGGCCCACTGTCCGACGTCGAACATGCGCCTGGCCTCCGGGACCGCGCGGGTCCTGGAACTCGAAGCAGCAGGCGTTCCCGTGGGGCTGGGAGTGGACGGTTCGGCGTCGAACGACGCTTCGAACATGATCCTCGAAGCACGGCAGGCACTGTATCTGCAACGGCTCCGCTACGGCGCCTCTGTTCCTGTGGAGCGGGCACTGGGCTGGGCAACCCGCGGGTCCGCTGCCGTGTTGGGACGATCCGATATTGGGCAACTGGCACCGGGGCTCCAAGCGGACCTGGCCCTGTTCAAGCCCGACGAGCTGCGGTTCTCCGGAAGCCACGATCCCGTAGCCGCGTTGCTGCTCTGCGGGGCGGACCGTGCCGACCGGGTGATGGTCGGGGGTCAGTGGCGCGTGGTGGACGGCGCGATTCCCGGGCTGGATGTGGCCGGACTGATCGCTGAGCACTCGGCTGCGGCACGGAAGTTGGTGGCGGGGTAGGTTGTTTCTGCTTTGGCCGCGCCCGTTTCGGGGGTTCGCTGCTCAGGATGCCGTGCGTACGGCACTCTTGGCAGGGAACCCCCGAACCGGGTGGCCTGGATGGGCGCGTGGTTTAGCTAGATCCTGATCTTGTAAACGTGATGCGTGTACTCGTTCGTGAAAGAATCCGTGAACTTCCCGTCTTGGACAGAAATGGTGCGGTTCTCGCCCACCACCTCCACCTGCGTGCCGGTGATGTCGTCAGGAACTGTGAACGTCTTTGAACCGCCGGCACCATTCAACCCGATGCCGGCGAAGAGATAAGCGTCGCCGTCCCTGGCCTTCAGCATGGTGTCCGCACCCGGGGCTCCAGCGTTCCACACATAGCTTTGGGTGTTGAGGACAGGTGCCAGCGACTGGATGCCAGCCAGCGCAGCCTTGATCGCCGCTCTGCGGTCCGCCGGGATGTCCACCAACGAATACGTCCCGAACCGGGAATCGTTGTTGTGCTGGAAGATACTGATACCGCGGGCTTCATGGATGATGGCCGACCACATGGCTCCTTCCATCTGCTCAGGAGTTATGGTGCTGGCATTCGACTCCGACAAGTAGGGCCGAGCCGATTCGACAAACACCCAATTCGGCTTCATTCCAGGGGTTGCCTGGAAGGAGCGCAGCCGGTCAATCTGCCATCCGTACGCAGCACTCGCCGCGGGGTTGGCTCCCGCAGGCCAGGCGGGAGAAGCCTTGATGGCATCACCCACAGCCGGGCTGGTGTAGGCGTAATTATCAGCGGAAGCGAAGTCCACCACAGCCAGGAAATCATCCATGGTCCCGCTGGCCCACCACGTCCCGAGAATGCCTTTACTGTAGTTGGCATTGATGGGGCGGCCATCACCGTAGGCGCGTATCTTCGCCACCAGGTCCTTCATCTGCTGCAGGTTCTCCTGAGTGTTGCTCCCGGAACAACCCAGGCCCATGTCGCACTCGTCAAACGTCGCCCAGGCGACAACGCCGGCATTGTTACCCACCTCGGCGCGTGTCCACTCCTGGCCGGCAATGACCAACATCCCGGTGTCAGTGATGGACGTCAGTGCTGAGCCATCGTGTTCTGCCTCCTGATAGACATTCACTCCAAGGTCCTTCAACTGGGCGGCATGCTCCGGTTTCCCGAAGAAGACGCTCACGGGGAAGAGGTTGGGATCGTTCAGCTTCGCCGCACCGGGGAACTTGGACCAGTACGACGGTCCGCCGTCCCAAGGAACCCGGGCCAAGTTGGAAAGGCTGCCGGTGGGTGGAGTGGTTGGGGTTGGGGTCGCCGTTGCGCTGGGTGTGGGTGTTGCCGTTTCAGTCGGCGTAGGTGTTGCACTGGGTGTGGGCGTTGCCGTTTCAGTCGGCGTCGGCGTTGCACTGGGTGTGGGCGTTGCCGTTTCAGTCGGCGTCGGCGTTGTACTGGGTGTGGGCGTCGCAGTTTCAGTCGGCGTCGCCGTTGTACTGGGTGTGGGCGGCGCCGTCGCAGTTTCAGTCGGCGTCGGCGTTGCGCTGGGTGTGGGCGTCGCAGTTTCGGTCGGCGTCGCCGTTGTACTGGGTGTGGGCGTCGCAGTTTCAGTCGGCGTCGGCGTTGCGCTGGGTGTGGGTGTCGGGGTTGCTGTCGGCGTCGGCGTTGCGCTGGGTGTGGGTGTCGGCGTCGCAGTTTCAGTCGGCGTCGCCGTCGAAGTCGCAGTGGCACTTGGTGTTGGTTGTGGCTCAGGAGTTGTGCACCCGGAAAGAGCCAACGCCATCACCGCCACGAAAATTGAGACCTTGAGTTTCATGACTTGCATTCCTTTGAGTTGCAGCCGCAGTGAAGCTGCTCGATGCCGTCTCCCCAGCCGGCTCTTTCGCCACCTGCCTTGGCAGGGTTTCAGCCGGGACATCGCCCGGCACGGCGCGGCGATGCGCGTCGGATTCCCGATCATTGCCGCACGCCGCCTGTAGACGGCCCGGTCGAGCGGGAGTTTGCGGCCCGTGTCCGGTCAGGGCCGCCACGACCTTCAGGTACCCGTAGGTGGTCGTCGGCCCAGCATACGGTAAGTCGAATTCCGCCACGCCGCCCACTTCGAGGGTTCCCTGATCAGGATGCCGCGCGCACGGCACGTTCGGCAGGGAACCATCGACGCCGGTTCTCCACATAGGCCAACCCTCCCCTGTGCCAACTCTCCTGTACCTTCGACGCTTGATTCATGACGAAAAGAATCGGTGCCCAGCTGCCCCCGGGAATGGACTTGTGGCGGACCAGCGAACTGCACGAAGCGGGGATCCACGATCGACGAATTGCTGCGCTGGTCCGCTCCGGAGAGCTGGTACGGCTACGCCGCGGTTGCTATATCAGAGGCAGCACGTGGACGCTCCAGAAACCGTGGATCCGCAGCCTGCAGCTCGTTGCCGCGCACGCACACGGGACTCTTACGACGTCGGCCGGCGGCGCGGTTTACAGCCACACCTCGGCTGCGCGCCTTCACGGATTGTTTCTATGGGACGTCGATGACAAGGTCCACATCACTACGGAAACCACAGCGTCTTCCACTTCTCACGGCGGGGACGTAGTTGCACATACCCGCCTGCGGAAGCTGACGGGTGCAGTTGCTTTCATCCAGGGCATGCCGTGCACCCCGTTGGAACAAACGGTGGTGGACTGTTGCCGGCTGCTGAACTACAAACAGGCCCTGGTGCTGATGGACCACGCGCTCAGAAAAGGTGCCGACGCGGCGAAGATGCAGCAAATGTGCGCATCGATGGCCGGACGCAGCGGAGTCCGGACTCTCCGGAGGGCTTTGGAAAACGCCGATGCCAGGTCAGAATCACCGGGCGAAACCCTGAGCCGTGAACTTCTCCAACGGCTACGCATCGAACTTCCCGAGCTGCAGGTGGAGGTGTCTTCCGTTGTGGGTCGTCATCGGCTGGACTTTGCGTGGCGGGACAAGAAAGTTGCCCTGGAGTTCGACGGGAAGGTGAAGTACTTCGAATACGCGCCCACCGACGAGGTCATCTACGAGGAACGACAGCGTGAAAAGGCCCTCATGGCACAGAGCTGGAAGTTCATCCGGGTCCAGTGGAAGCATTTATTTCAGGAACAGGAGTTCAAAGCAACCGTGCTTGGGGTTCTGCGCACCACGAGCCAGGCCGTTCCGTAGAGGCTCCGGGTGAGGGATGCGGCTGACTCGGGTAGGGATGCGTCGCCACCGCCCGCCAATCCGGGGGTTCGCTGCAAACCATGCCGAGCGCACGGCACACCCCGCAGCAAGCCATCGAAACGGCAGTCGGGCAAACGGCCGGGCAGCAAACGACCGGGCAGGGTTGCGGCGACGCGGCCCGCCAATCCGGGGGTTTACTGCACACCATGCCGCGCGCACGGCACACCCCGCAGCAAGCCATCGAAACGGCAGCCGGCAAACGTCCGGGCAACAAACGACCGGGCAGGGTTGCGGCGACGCGGCCCGCCAATCCGGGGGTTCGCTGCACACCATGCCGCGCGCACGGCACACCCCGCAGCAAGCCATCGAAACGGGTGCGGGCAACGTCCGGGCAACAAACGGGCTGGCAGGGCTGCGGCACACCGCCCGCCAATCCGGGGGTTCGCTGCACACCATTCCGCGCGCACGGCACACCCCGCAGCAACCCATCGAAACGGGTGCGGGCAACAAACGACCGGGCAGGGCTGCGGCGACGCGGCCCGCCAATCCGGGGGTTCGCTGCACACCATTCCGCGCGCACGGCACACCCCGCAGCAAGCCATCGAAACGGGTGGGGGCAACGTCCGGGCAACAAACGGGCTGGCAGGGCTGCGGCACACCGCCCGCCAATCCGGGGGTTCGCTGCACACCATTCCGCGCGCACGGCACACCCCGCAGCAAGCCATCGAAACGGCAGCCGGCAACGGCCGGGCAACAAACGACCGGGCAGAGCTGCGGCGCCATGGCCCGCCAATCCGGGGGTTCGCTGCACACCATGCCGCGCGCACGGCACACCCCGCAGCAAGCCATCGAAACGGGCGGCCACAGCAGGAAGAAGGCACGCAAAAGCGGGCGACACCTCCCCAGGTATCGCCCGCCTCGTTGGCTCTGTTGCGCAGAGTCCGCACACCCTTGGATGCAGGAAAGATCCTAGGGGCGCTGCCGGCCGAACACCGGGAGTGCACGCAGCCAACGGGAGAACCCGCCGGCTTTGCGATCACAGTCGGCCGGAATGTAGAAGTCCGGATCTGTTGCACCGAAGGGCAGGTACAGCTCCTGGCCCGGCGCCGGGAATTCCACGACGTTGTTCGTATCCTTCGAGTCCATCTGTTCCTCCTCTTTCTTATGCACACAGTTTCCGCTCTTCGGAAATCTTTTATTGTTATGTGGAAAGTGTAGGCAGCGGCGAAAGCAGCCGTCAAGACCCCCGGACACCCCAACCAAGTTGCCCCGGTCACATTTGGCTGGTTCATAACGATCCTTGGCAACCCATATACACAGGCCGAAATCATGCGCTACTCTCGAATGAGTTCGTGGCGTAGGTCACGTAACCTGAGAGCAGCAGGCAGGGTCGTAATGAGCTGGCATCCATGGATGCTGGCTCTTTTTTGTTGGGTCAGCTCCACCAGAAACGCGGTGGAAACACGCGCTTAATTTCATTGATGGAACGTAGGTTCCACCTCACAGAAGTTGGGATATGACCATGAGCAACAACATCGTCCTCGGCGAAAACCAGTACGGCAAAGCAGAAGTCCGCGTCGTCAAGGTCACTCGGGATACGGACCGCCACCACATCGAAGACCTGAACGTCACCTCGCAGCTGCGTGGCGACTTCCAGGCAGCACACCTCCAGGGCGACAACGGCCACGTCGTTGCCACCGACACCCAGAAGAACACGGTCTACGCGTTCGCCCGTGAAGGCATCGGCTCCCCCGAGTCCTTCCTCCTGCGCCTCGCAGACCACTTCACCGGTGGATTCGACTGGGTCACCGGTGGACGCTGGGAAGCCGAAGCCTACAGCTGGGATCGTATCCAGGCCCACGGCGAGGGACATGACCACAGCTTCGTCCGCAACGGACAAGAGGTGCGTACCGCCGTCGTCGTCCGTGATGGCGCAACCACGCACCTCATCAGCGGCCTCAAGGACCTGACCGTCCTGAAGACCACGCAGTCCGGCTTTGTCGGCTACCCGCGCGACAAGTACACCACCCTGCCGGAGACCACGGACCGCATCCTGGCCACCGACGTTTCCGCCCGCTGGCGCTACAACACCAACCTGGACTTCGCCGGCACGGACTTCAACAAGAGCTACGAGGACATCAAGGCCCTCCTGCTTGAAGGCTTCACCGAGAACTACTCCCACGCCCTGCAGCAGACGCTGTTCGACATGGGCAAGAAGGTCCTTGAAGCACACAGCGAGGTGGACGAGATCAAGTTCTCCATGCCCAACAAGCACCACTTCCTGGTTGACCTGAGCCCGTTCGGCCTGGACAACCCCAACGAGGTCTTCTTCGCGGCTGACCGTCCGTACGGCCTGATCGAAGCCACGGTCCAGCGCGAGGACATCGAGGCTGCACCGGTTGCGTGGAGCGGCATCGCCGGCTTCTGCTAAACCCGCAGAAACACCGCACCAACCCGCAGTAACCCCGCAACAAACCGCACCAACAACGGGTTTGTGTGCAGGTCCCTCCCAACGGCGCCCCCTGAAGGCCGGACCTGCACACAGCCAACCCCAAAAACCACAAGATTTTGTTAGCCAGACACAGTTAGCCAGACGAAGACGTCTGCCATGAACCCAGAAAGTCTGCCATGAACATCAAGAAGAAGTCCCGCCCCGCGAATACCACCTCTTCGCAGAAACATCAGTCCGAGCGCCCGGAGGACAAGCGCCTTTCCATTGGCAGCACCTTCGCCTACGGCTTCCAGCACGTCCTGACCATGTACGGCGGAATCATTGCCCCGCCGCTGATCATCGGCGCAGCGGCCGGCATGTCCTCCCAGGACATCGGCCTCCTCATTGCCGCCTGTTTGTTCGTTGGCGGCCTGGCCACCATCCTGCAGACCGTGGGCATACCGTTCTTCGGCTCGCAGTTGCCACTGGTCCAGGGTGTGTCGTTCGCGGGCGTTTCCACCATGGTGGCGATCGTCCAAGGCGGCGGCGGGATCCAGGCGGTGTTCGGCTCAGTCATTGTGGCGTCGCTGATTGGCCTGGCGATCACTCCCCTGTTCTCCAAGATCATCAAGTTCTTCCCGCCGGTGGTCACAGGAACCGTGATCACCACCATCGGACTGACGCTGATGCCGGTGGCCGCCAACTGGGCCATGGGCGGCAACGCCAAGGCAGATAACTACGGCAGCATGGCCAACATCGGCCTGGCAGCAGCAACCATGGGCATCGTCCTTCTCCTGAGCAAGGTTGGCAACGCCGCCATCTCCCGGCTCTCCATCCTGCTGGCCATGGTCATCGGCACCATCATTGCCCTGGTGGCCGGCATGGCTGACTTCTCCAAGGTTGGCCAGGGCGACATCGTCGCATTCCCCACGCCGTTCGCCTTCGGTGCTCCCACCTTCGAAATCGCCGCCATCATCTCCATGCTCATCGTCATCCTGGTGACCCTGACAGAGACTTCGGCAGACATCATCGCAGTGGGCGAGATCGTAGACACCAAGGTTGATTCACGCCGCATCGGCGACGGCCTTCGCGCAGATATGCTCTCCAGCGCCATCTCCCCGCTGTTCAACTCCTTCACGCAGAGCGCCTTCGCCCAGAACGTTGGCCTCGTTGCCATCACGGGCATCAAGAGCCGCTTCGTCGTCAGCGCCGGCGGCCTGATCCTGGTGATCCTGGGCCTCCTGCCGATTCTGGGCCGGGTTGTTGCAGCGGTTCCGACCCCCGTCCTGGGCGGTGCCGGCGTCGTTCTCTTCGGTACCGTGGCAGCCAGCGGTATCCGTACCCTGGCCAAGGTCGAGTACAAGAACAACATGAACCTCATCATCGTGGCGGCATCTATCGGCTTCGGCATGATCCCGATTGCCGCCCCGAAGTTCTACGACCAGTTCCCGTCCTGGTTCGCCACGATCTTCCACTCCGGCATCAGCTCGGCCGCGGTCATGGCCATCTTGCTGAACATCCTCTTCAACCACTTCAAGGCCGGCAACTCGGACAACCAGTCGGTGTTCGTCGCGGGCACTGACAGGATCGTCAGCGAAGAAGACATCAAGTGCCTCAGCGAAGGCGACCGCTTCGAGAACGGCAAGCTGATCGACGCCGACGGCAACGAAGTCCCGCTCAAGACCTCCAGCGCGTCAGAGCACTAGCACTTCCGCAGCGACAGCAGGCGGCAACGTTTCCTTGGGGGACGTTGCCGCCTTTTGTCGGCTTGGGTGAAGCGTACGACGCCGGCACCGGCCTCTGCGGCGGCCCTCACCTTGGTTGGTGCCCACCGCCGTCGGACCCCGGTTAGCCAATCAACCCGGGCGACCACCGCCGTCGGAATTAACCGGGTGAGCCGACTGATCAGGGTGACCACCGCCGTCGAAGTTGACCCGGGCGTGCCGACCGATCCGGGCGACCACCGCCGTCGGAATTGACCCGCATGAGCCGACCGATCCGGGTGACCACCGCCGCCGCGGTTGACCCGGGTGAGCCGACCGATCCGGGTGACCACCGCCGTCGAGCCTAAAGAGTGGTGCGGGAAGCCGTACCTCGGCGCGATACGGCCTGTGCATCCGCCCGTGGTGGACTCCACGCTGAAGAGGACCGCCGGCTCAAAACCCACTCCCAGATAACAAAAGATGGCAATGTTTTGGGGAAACATTGCCATCTTTTGCCATCTCGCGCAGGGGGCGCGGGTAGTACAGCCTAGTTCTGGTTGAGCTCCGCGGAGATCGCCATGGCGGCCTCGCGCAGCATGGGCACGGCGCGGTCGGCGAAGCTCTGGTCAACACGGGTGATCGGGCCGGAGACGGAGATCGCGGTAGGCGTGGGTGCGTTGGGCACGGCCATGGCGAAGCAGCGGACGCCGAGCTCCTGCTCTTCCTCGTCAATGGAGTAGCCACGCTCACGGATCAACGCCAGGTCCGCGAGCAGGGAGTCGATGTCACCGATGCTCTTGGCGGTGGGTGTGGGCATGCCGGTGCGGGCCACGATGCCGCGGACAACTTCGTCGTCCAGCTGGGCGAGGATGGCTTTGCCCACGCCGGTATCGTGCGTGTGGGCGCGGCGGCCAACCTCGGTGAACATGCGCATGGAGTGCATGGAGGGGACCTGGGCCACGTAGATGACCATGTCGGAATCCAACACAGCCATGTTGGAAGTTTCACCGAGGCGTTCCACCAGGGTCTTCAGCTGCGGGCGTGCCACGGCACCGAGTTGCTTGCTGGCGCCTTCGCCGAGCCGGATGAGCCGGGGGCCCAGGGCGTAGCGGCGGTTGGGCAGCTGGCGGATGTAGCCAAGGGACACCAAGGTCCGCAAAAGACGGTGGATGGTGGGCAGGGGGAGGTCAGTGGATGACGAGAGCTCGCTCAGTGTGACGTCGCCGCCCGCATCCGTGATCAGTTCCAGCAGTTCAAAGACGCGCTCAACGGACTGCACGCCTCCGGAGGCTTTTTCAGCCATTCCCTTGTCTCCAATGACTCAGATTCCGACAACTCTTATCCGCATCGTGAAAAGAATTGCTTAGAACACCCAACATACAGCACAGCGCCAAGCTGCGCGATGACACCGAACATGACCAAGCTGGGGGTTGTGTTTCCACTTTGTAGACAATAATATCCATAATACGAAAACATTCAGTTTGGAACGGCGGCCCGGGAACGGGCCTTACAGGAGGAATTTCAATGGCGAATCCGAGCCCCGGAAACTCGATCACCCTGCGCGTCGCCGCACCGTCGAGCTTCACCGCTACCAGCGAACTGGCAGCAGCCGTCGGCGCAGCCGGTGCAGCGATCACCGCGCTGGACGTCACGGAATCCCACCACGAGACGATCGTTGTTGACGTCACCTGCAACACCACGGACGACGACCACGCAGGCCGCGTGAAGGACGCCCTGAACGCCCTCGACGGCGTCACCGTCCAGCACGTCTCGGACCGCACCTTCCTCATGCACCTCGGTGGCAAGCTCGAAGTTGTCCCCAAAGTAGCCCTGCGCAACCGTGACGATCTCTCCCGTGCCTACACTCCCGGCGTCGCCCGTGTTTGCATGGCCATTGCGGAAGATCCGGCCGCTGCCCGCAACCTGACGGTCAAGCGCAACACCATCGCCGTCCTCACTGACGGTTCGGCCGTTCTGGGCCTGGGCAACATCGGCCCAGCCGCTGCCCTTCCCGTCATGGAAGGCAAGGCTGCGCTGTTCAAGCAGTTCGCCAATGTGGATGCCTGGCCGGTCTGCCTGGACACCCAGGACACCGAAGAGATCATCATGATCGCCAAGGCCATGGCACCGGTCTACGGTGGCATCAACCTCGAAGACATCGCCGCGCCGCGCTGCTTCGAAATCGAGAACCGCCTGCGCGAAGAGCTGGACATCCCGGTGTTCCACGATGACCAGCACGGCACCGCGATCGTCACGCTCGCGGCCCTGGTCAATGCCCTCCGTGTTGTGGACAAGAAGCTCTCCGAGGTCAAGATCGTGGTTTCGGGCGTCGGCGCTGCCGGCTCGGCCATCATCCAGCTCCTCAAGGCCCAGGGCGCGCAGCACATCATCGCCGCAGGCCGCTCCGGCGCCATCCACTCCGGTGAGGAATACGGCGACGAACACCGCAGCTGGATCGCAGCGAACACCAACGAAGAAGGATTCTCCGGAACCCTGCACGACGCCCTCAAGGGTGCGGACGTCTTCATCGGCGTCTCCGCCCCGCACGTGATCGGCGAAGAGCAGGTTGCTTCCATGGCCGAAGACTCGATCGTGTTCGCCATGGCCAACCCGACGCCGGAGATCGACCCCGTAGTTGCGTCCAAGCACGCAGCCGTGGTGGCCACCGGCCGCAGCGACTTCCCGAACCAGATCAACAACGTGCTGGCCTTCCCGGGCTTCTTCCGCGGGCTGCTGGACGCCGGGGCCTCAGACATCACCCCGAACATGCTGGTGGCCGCCGCCGAGGCGATTGCCAACCGGGTGGCTGACGATGAGCTCAACGCGAGTTACATTATCCCCAGCGTCTTCGATCCCCATGTTGCCGCCGACGTTGCGACCGCCGTAGCCAATGCTGCGCACGCCAACGCCGCCAGCGCACTCTAGAAAAAGGAATCCGCTCACATGGCTATCACAGTCACCGATCCCCGGCCGATCGATCGCGCCGAGGAAATCCTTACCCCCAAGGCATTGGCCTTCCTCGAAGAACTGCACAAGCGCTTCGCCGGCACCCGCAACGAGCTCCTCAAGGCCCGTGGCGTCAAGCGCCAGAAAGTTGCCGACACCAGCCGCCTGGACTTCCTCCCGGAGACCCAGGAAATCCGCGACGGCGACTGGAAGGTCGCCGAGGCACCGGCAGCTTTGCAGGACCGCCGGGTTGAGATGACCGGCCCGGCAACCCCGGCCAAGATGGCCATCAATGCCCTGAACTCCGGCGCCAAGGTGTGGCTCGCGGACCTCGAAGACGCCAGCACGCCCACATGGCCCAACGTCATCGATGCCATCCTCAACCTCCGCGACGCCGCCCAGGGAACCCTGGCCTACACCTCGCCCGAGGGCAAGGAATACCGCCTGCGCACCGACGCTCCCCTGGCCGTTGTGGTGGCCCGCCCCCGCGGCTGGCACATGGAGGAGAACCACCTGCTGATCGACGGCGTACCCGCCGTGGGTGCCTTGGTGGACTTCGGCTTGCACTTCTTCCACATCGCCAAGCAGCTGCTCTTGAACGGTCAGGGCCCGTACTACTACCTGCCCAAGATGGAGAGCCACCTGGAGGCCCGCCTCTGGAACGACGTCTTTGTCTTCGCCCAGGACTTTCTCGGCGTTCCGCAGGGCAGCGTCCGCGCCACGGTCCTCATTGAGACCATCCCCGCAGCCTTCGAGATGGACGAGATCCTCTACGAACTGCGCGATCACGCCTCGGGCCTGAACGCCGGCCGTTGGGATTACTTGTTCAGCATCATCAAGTACTTCCGTGATGCCGGCGAAGAGTTCGTCCTCCCGGACCGCGCCACCGTTGCCATGACGGCTCCATTCATGCGCGCCTACACCGAACTCCTGGTCAAGACCTGCCACAAGCGCGGCGCCTTCGCCATGGGTGGCATGGCCGCCGTCATCCCCAACCGTAAGCAGCCGGACGTCACCGCAGCAGCCTTCGACAAGGTCCGCGCCGACAAGACCCGCGAGGCAAACGACGGCTTCGACGGTTCCTGGGTTGCCCACCCGGACCTGGTCCCCACCTGCCGCGAAGTCTTTGACTCAGTCCTGGGTGACCCTGCCAACGGCGGGAAGAAGAACCAGCTGGACAAGCAGCGCCCCGAGGTGAACGTCACCGCGGAGCAGCTGATCGACGTCGCGTCCGCCGGCGGAACCGTCACCGAAGCCGGCCTGCGGCTGAACCTGTACGTCGCCGTCGCCTATACGGGCGTCTGGATTTCCGGCAGCGGTGCCGTCGCCATCCACAACCTCATGGAAGACGCCGCAACTGCGGAGATCTCCCGTTCACAGGTGTGGCAGCAACTGCGCAACAAGTCCGTCCTGGCGGACACGGGCAACACCGTGACCCGCGAACTGGTTACCCGCATCCTGGGCGAGGAGACCGAGCGCCTGCGCATCGAATTCGGCGACGAGAACTTCGCGAAGTACTACGAGCCTGCCTCCAAGCTGATCGAGGACATCTGTTTGTCCGACGATTACACGGACTTCCTCACCACTCCCGCCTACGAGCTGGTGGGCTGAGATGGGCTCATTCTCTTCCTCTGACCTGGCCCACATCGAGTCGCAGCTTGAAGCGACTGACCAGTTGCTGGACCGGAACTACCCCGGCGACGACGGCTCACGCCAGCCCATTCACACCGTCTACATCCCGGCCGACCGCTTCACGCCCACCTTCGTGGCGGACTGGGGCGCCCAGGCACTCGCGACGGCGGAAGCCCACGGCGGCTTGGAGAAGCTGGGCCGGCTGTTGGGCCAGGAGCCCGACCTGGCTGCCGCTGTTGCCTCCCGGGTGGCTTCCAAGCTGGCTGCTGAACCGATCGAGGACCTTCGGCTGGACTTCGAAGACGGCTACGGCGATCGCGGCGATGAGGTTGAAGACGCCGACGCCGTGGCTGCCGCCAAGGCTGTTGCTACCGCAGTTGCGGCCGGTACAGCTCCGCCGTTCATCGGCATCCGCTTCAAGTGCTTCGAAGCCCCCACCCGCGCACGTGGCCTGAAGACGCTGGACCTGTTCGTCTCCACGTTGGCTCAGGCCGGCGAACTCCCGGCCGGCCTGATCCTCACCCTGCCCAAGGTCACCACGGTGGCCCAGGTGCAGGCCATGGACTTCGCAGTGTCCCGCCTTGAGGAAGTCCACGGGCTTCCCGCCGGCCGGCTCCGCTTTGAAGTGCAGGTGGAAACCCCGCAGCTCATCATCGGTGCTGACGGAACCTCACCCGTTGCCCAGCTCCCCCACGTTGTTCCGGGCCGTATCAGCGCCTTGCACTACGGGACCTACGACTACAGCGCCTCACTGGGCATTTCCGCGGAGTACCAGTCCATGGAGCACCCCGTGGCCGATTTCGCCAAGGAAGTCATGCAGCTCGCTGTCGCCGGAACGGGCATCCGCCTCTCCGACGGTTCCACCAACATCATCCCCGTGGGCGACGGTGTGGAAGATGCCTGGAAGCTGCACGGCCGACTGGTCCGCAGGTCCCTGAAAAACGGCTACTACCAAGGCTGGGATCTCCACGCCGCCCAGCTGCCGAGCCGTTTCTCGGCGTCGTATGCTTTCTACCGCGAAGGCCTGCCCGCCGCCGCCCTGCGCCTGCGCAACTATGTGGAGCGCACCGAAGGCGGTGTCATGGACGAGCCCGCCACCGCCCGCGCCCTTGCCGGCTTCGTCCTCCGCGGCGTCCAGTGCGGCGCAGTGGGGACCGACGAGGTCAAGGCGCTTGCCGGCGTCGAACTTTCACAGCTGACCGCACTGGCGCACCCGCGGCTCGCACAACCGACTTCCCACTGATAGGAGCATTTCGCATGGGCAAGTACTACTACCCGCAGGGCGGCCTGCCGCCTCAGACCCACCTCACCACGGAACGGGCGATCGTCACCGAGGCTTACACGGTGATCCCCAAGGGCGTCATGACGGACATCGTCACCAGCAACCTGCCGGGATTCTCCAACACGCGTTCGTGGATCATCGCGCGGCCGATCTCCGGCTTCGCCACCACGTTCTCCCAGCTGATCGTGGAGATCGCACCGGGCGGCGGGGCTCCCAAGGCGGAGTTCGAATCCGGCGTTGAAGGCGTCATCTTCGTCACCAAGGGCCAGGTCAACCTGACCCTCGACGGCGAACTGCACCACCTCGAAGAGGGCGGCTACGCCTACCTTGCTGCCGGCTCGGAGTGGGGCCTGGAGAACGTGTCCGACGACATCGTCTCCTTCCACTGGATCCGCAAGGCCTACGAGCGCCTTGAAGGCTTCGAGGCCAAGTCCTTCGTCACCAACGAGAAGGACGTGGAGCCCACCTCCATGCCGGACACCGACGACGTCTGGAAGACCACGCGCTTCACGGACTCCAGCGACCTCGCGCACGACATGCAGGTCAACATCGTCACGTTCCAACCCGGCGGTGTGATCCCGTTCCCGGAGACCCACGTCATGGAGCACGGCCTGTACGTCCTTGAGGGCAAGGCCATGTACTTGCTCAACAACGACTGGGTTGAGGTGGAGGCCGGCGACTTCATGTGGCTGCGCGCGTTCTGCCCGCAGGCTTGCTACGCGGGCGGTCCGGGCGAGTTCCGTTACCTGCTGTACAAGGACATGAACCGCCAGGTGAAGCTCACCTAGTCCTTGCTTTGGGTTTGCCGAGATCGCCGGAACGCTGCCAGTTCGCTGGAGCTCTCCGGCGATTTCGTCGTTTTCCGGCGGTTTCGGTGCGGGTCCGGCGAACTCAGCCGTTTTGGTGGGTTCCGCGCCGGCCAATTCTGAGCCCGGCCCAGAAGGCGAGCATCAGCAGGCCAAGGACCGTCACAGCGAGCCCCACCTGACTGGCTTGGCTGACCATCGTCACACCGTTGCCCAGGAAGAGCGTGTCGCTCAACGGCGCATAGGCAACGAAGCCAAAGTCCGTGCTTTGGTTGCTGAACGCCACGATCAGCCCCACGATCACCGCGGCCAGCCCCAGCAAAGGCACGACGACGGTTGCCAGTTTGCGTCCCGGCGTCGGTTGGTTGTGTTCCCCAAGTGTGTTGTTATCCCCCATGCGCCCGAGTCTAACCTGCGTGCGTGCACCCAACTGGGTAACAGCACATGGTCCATTGAGCGCTCAATGGGACGTTTGCTGTCACTCAGTTGGGTTTGCCCGGGCCGCCGGCGATTCTGTACGACTCCTGCAGCAACTCGTCGAGCTCGTCCGTGCCGATTCGTTCGAGCCGGACCAGCACGAGCTGGGGTGACTGCTCATGATGCGGGGTCCAGAAGAAGGTATCGGGGCTCATGGCTGCGAGCGCTTCGCGTTCGTCGGACTTCACCGTGCCCACGCCCGCTTCCCAGATGCGTGCCATCAGGGTCTTGGCGAACCATGCCGGTTGTCCCCAGCTGGGCCGCTCTGTTACGCCTCGCATGCTCAGGCACATGCGCCGGACGTCGTCTTCTGTGGCCATGGTTCACTCTGGCATCGTCAGGCTGGCTGCGACAAGCGAGTTCGCGGGAATGCTGTGAAATGGCCGTGGGCTTCCCTGCGATCTCGCGCGTTTCCCGCGAACGCGGCGAGCCCGGCGAGCCCGGCGATGACACCAGAGTCCGGCGAGCCCGGCGAGCCCGGCGGTGACACCGAAGTCCGCTACTTGCCCATCCCCAGCGTGAGGCCCTCAGTGAGCCGCCTGCCCAACCAGATGTAGATGATGAGCATCGGCAGGACCACGATCACCAGCCCCGCAAAAAGTCCGCCCCAGTCGGCGCCCGAGTAGGTCTGTTGCTGCACAAACGAAATGAGGGCTACCGGAAGGGTGTACTTCTCGGTGGATTGAAGGAGCGTCAGCGCCAGGAGGGTCTCGTTCCAATGCGAGATCACCTGAAGTATGAACGCTGTCAGGATCCCGCCTTTCGCCAATGGCAGCGTGATCCGCCAGAAAGTACCGAACGCGGTGGTTCCATCCAGGGCAGCGGCCTCTTCCATTTCCAAGGGCAAGGAGCGGAAGAACGCCGTCAGCAGGAAAACTGTGAAGGGCATGGAGACCCCGATGTACACCAGGTTCAGCCCCAGGATGCTGTCCGTCAGGTAGACCTTGTTGAGCATCACGAACAGGGGAATCAGGATGACCTGCGCGGGAATGCCCAACCCAAGGATGAAGTACAGGCTCAGTCCTTGGGTGAGCCTGTTGTCCACACGGCTCAGGTAGTAAGCGCAAGGTGCCGCGATCGCCACGGTCAATACCGAGGACACCACTGTGGTCACCAAGCTGTTCCAGGTGGCCGTTGCGAAGTCTCCCACGGTCCAGGCACGGACGAAGTTGCCGAAATCCAAAGAGACGGGAACGCCGAAGGGATCATCAAGGATGGAGCGGGTATCCCGGAAGGCTTGGGCCACCATCCACACCAGGGCCGCGATGCTGATGGCAACAACAGCCCACAGCAACGCAACGCCTATCCCCCGCACCACGTTGCGCTCCCCACGCAAGGCGGGGCTGACACCACGCCTTCCCCGCCGGCGCGTCAGTGTCACGGGTGCAAGCAATTTGTCTTGGCTCATGGTTTTTCCTTTAGAACTCGACGGCGTCGCGGCGCATGGCGCGTCGCAGCAGGACTACCAGGACGGAGATCAGGGCCAATGACAGCACAGCTGACGCGGTAGCAGCGCCGTACGCCGGGGTCGATTGTCCAGAGAAGGCGTTGACGTATGTGTACACGGCAGCCGTCCAGCTTTGTGTCGGTGGCACACCTGCTCCGGAGCTGCCACCGAAGACCCAGACGATCTCGAAGATCTTCACGGAGGAAATCGTCCACAGTACCGCGCAGGTGCCAAAGACGTCCCAGGTCAGGGGCAGGATCACATAGCGCAGGCGCTGGAAAGCCGAGGCACCGGCCAAGGCGCAGTCTTCGTAGTAGTAGGGCGGAATGCGGTCGACACCGGCCATGAGGATGGTGGTGAAGTAGCCGGTGGTGGTGCAGACGAGGGTCACCATGATGAGCGGAAAGATGTTGTCCTGTGCCAGCCACTTGGGCGGGTCGGTCACTCCGAAGGGTGCCAGGAGGCTGTTGACCAGCCCGCCTGGATTGAAGATGAAGCCGGCCAGGACGCCGAACACCAGGGCGTTAATGAGGTGCGGAAAGAAGATGACGTTGCGGGCGATCTTCTTCCCCGCCATGTCCCTGAGCACCAACGTCAACGCGAAAGCCAGGATGAAGATCGCTGCTCCCACGACGAACAGCAGAAGCAGGGTGTTCCCAAAGGACGACAGGAACAGTTGGTCGCGGAAGATCCTGCCGTAGTTGTCCAGCCCAACGAACTTCATAGGTCCGGAGCCGGCCCACTTGTGCAGGCTGATCCATACTGCTCCGAGTGCCGGGACGATGAAGAGGACCGTGTACAGGACAAAGGCCGGACCAACGAAAGGAACCAACAGCTTCTTGCGCTGCACGTCGACGGAGCTCCCCTGGTGCTTGACACCGCGTGGTGGTTTGCGCCGGGCAGGCTTACGGAACTCGGGCCGGTTCGGGGACAGACTGCCTTTCCGGGTCTCCGTGAGGTCAAGGGACATCAGCCGTTGTCCTTCCAGTACTGGATCTGGGCATCTTTCATCTTTGCGATGAAGTCCTCGGCAGAGGACTTCCCGAGGAACAACTCGTCATCCTTGGGGAAGAAGACTTTCTCCATGTAGCCGGGGAAGGTCACTCCGTCGTTTTGCAGATGGGTAGCGGGGGCTGCGTCGATGGCGGCTTTGACGGATTCGACGGCGGGTGCAACCGGGGCGTCCGCACGTACCGGCAGCACCTTGGCTTCGGTTCCAAGGGCGTTCTGGTACTTGGCACCAAGCATGAACGCTGCAAGCCGCTGGGCGGGAACCTGGTTCTTGGACTTCGCCGGCACTGCGAAGCCGATGAAGTCCACCCGGGCACTGGCAGGTTTGTCGCCCATGGAGGGGAACTGGAAGGACGAGAACTCAAACCCCTGTGCTGCGTAAGTACCGGTTTCGGTAGGGGTCCAGGAACCGTTGAGCATCAGTGCGGCGTCGCCGTTGGCCCATAGTTGCTGCTGAGCGGGGAACTTGCTCGCGTTGTAACCACTGTTGAGGTAGCCACCATCTACAAGGGCTTCCACCTTCCGGGCTGCGTCGAGTACCGCGGGGTCGTCCCAGCTTTCCCCCGATTTGTCCTCGACAAGCGCCTTGAAGCTTCCCGCCCCTTTGAGCCGAAGCAGCGAGGTCACGAACCAGGTGGCGTTGTAGCCGGCGATGTCGCCGTCCGCCGCGATGGGAGCGGTGCCCGTGGCCTTCAGCTTGTCCAGGACCTCCATGAATTCATCCCATGTGGCGGGCGGTTTGGCTTTGAGTTCGGGATGCTTGGCAGCATCGAACCAGATGCCGTCCGAGCTGACGCTGTAGGGAACCATCCACGGCTGCCCGTCCTCGCCCTTGAATACTCCGTTGCTGGTGAACTTTTCCGGAATCACTGAATTGACCGCTTTGCCGTCAACTTCGTAGGAGTACACGGATGTGAGCGGGCTCGCCTGGCCCGTTTCTCCCACTACCGGGGCCAGCTTCGCGAACGTGCCGTCCACAAGGTCCGGGACGTTGTTGGTGTTCAAGGCTGGAACGAGTTTTTCCGTGTTGCTGCGCCCTTGCCACTGAACGCTGACGGTAGCGCCGGTCTCTTTTTCGAAGTCGGCGATGGCTGCGGCAATGACCTTTTGCTGCGGCTCACCGTCCTTCCACATGGACCAGTAGTTGATGGTCTGCCCTGAAATGGAGCCGGAAATATCCACGGCCCCAGCAGGGGCGGAGGCATCGGTGGCTCCACCGCAAGCAGTGGTGGACAAGGCGAGTGCAGCACCCAGCAGTGCGGCCAGCGGGCGAAGATGACGGGCTGTTTTGCCCATGGGGATCACCTTTCAAGTGAGGGGGAACCGGCCGGATGCGGTTCAGTGAGACGACTCTCACAGTCGGTGAAAGCAGGATTCAATGAGTACTTTCGAATGAGTCGCCACCGGGTTCCGCCATCATCAGGCCCTTCCCTGTCACAGCCACGACGGTCCACTCCGATTAGGCATGTATTCCTCCCTTGGGGCTCCCCAACAATCAAAGTGATCCGCGCGGGCAGGCAGTGTCCGCGCTTCGGCCGCGATGTAAAGAGGGAAATTGATACGACTGGGAATCATTGGGGCCGGTGCCGTGGCACACTTCCACGCGGAATCTGCCGGGCGGATCAACAACGTCCGCTTGGCTGCGGTTTGCGACCTTCAGCAGGAGGCAGCGGCGAGGGTTGCCTCGCCGTGGGATGCGCAGGTTTACACGGACTATATGGCCATGTATCGGGACGCCGCACTGGACGCCGTCATCATCAATACCCCGCACGCCTTGCACTTGGAGATGGTGCTGGCCGCGGCAGGACATGGCTTGCACGTGTTGGTGGAGAAGCCCATGGCTACCACGGTTGCCGACTGTGAACGCATGATCCAGGCATGCAGGGAAGCCGGGGTTGCTTTGGTGGTGGGCCAGATCCAGCATTTCCTGCCGGAGAAGCTCGCCGCGGAGAAGGTGCTGGCCAGCGGCGAACTCGGCCAAGTCCTGATGATCCGTGACTACCGGACCACCGACTACCGCCCTGGAACCCGACCGGACTGGTTCTTCAGCAAAGCCATGGCCGGGGGCGGGGCCCTGATGAACATTGGCGGACATTGCCTGGACCGTTCCATCTGGTTCGGGGGCGCGCCGGTCGAGTCACTCAGTGCCTCGACGCTGAACCGCTTCGGAGTTCCGGTGGAAACGGACGGTGCCATGTCGCTGACGCTTCGAAATGGTGTCCACGTCAGCATCGTCATTGCTTCAGACTCAACCCAACGCATGGACGAGGTTCTCATCGTGTGCGAACACGGCACGGTTTCCTGCAGCCCTCACAACGGAACGCTGGTCCGCACACATGGCACCACACGGACTGTCTGGAAACCCCGTCCTGAGGATATCCAGGAAGGCTTCTTCCTGCAGTTGCAGGACTTCATCGAAGTGCTCGACGGCGGGAGACCGAAAGTCAGCGTTGAGCACGCCCGCCACATAGTAGAGGTGGTCCTGGCCTCCTACGAGGCAGCCGGAACCGGTGGCGTCCGGCTCCTCAGCCCGACCGGCAACACCGCTGCTGGCGGACGGGTGCTCAGCGAAGTCCCCTAGTCCGGAGGCCGGCTGGTGCGGCGGCCGGCTAGGACGAAAGGCCGGCTGCGGCCGTTCCGTCCCAGTTGGGTGGCGTGAAGGCTCCCAAGGGATCCTCCACTACGGACGCAGTCTGCCCGGCCCCTGCCACCGGGAGTGAACTCCCGTCGAATCCCGGGACGGCATGACGGTGAAACCACTCCTGGAGCTGGCCCCTCATACCGGCTGCGCGGAGGGCATGAACCGGGTCATCCACAAGGTTGTCCCGTTCGTCCGGATCAGCCACCAGGCTGTACAGCTCGTGTGGCCCATGGGGGTACCGGTGCACGTACTTCCATTCCGCACTGCGAATCATCCGAACCGGGCCATACTCGTCGAAGACCACGACGGCGCGGTCCCCCGCGGCGGCGGATTGCCCGCCGTCGTCGGGGTTCCCGCCGCTGCCAGTCCGTGCAGGGTCCGGCAGCCCGCGCAACAACCCTGCGAAGGACTTCCCGGGCCCCTCCTCGAAGGGCCCGGCGTCCAGTCCGGCCAGCTCCAGGACCGTTGCGGCTGCATCGTAGGCCGACAGCAGTTCCGTCAGGACGGCTCCCTGCCTGATCCGGCCGGGCAACGCGAAAATGGCCGGGACTTTGATGGACGAGTCGTACACGTTCTGGGGAAACGTCCCGTTGCCCTTCCCCCAAATACCGTGGTGGCCGCAGTTGAAGCCGTTGTCGCTACTGAAGATCACCAGGGTGTTGTCCGCAAGGCCAAGGTCCTCCAGCCGGCCCAGGACCTCGCCGATTCCTACATCCATGGCACTCACTGCGGCAAAATATCCCACCAGGGCTGCCCGTACATCGGCCTCACCCCCGATGGGCACGCCATTGACAGTGGGACTCCACGGATGGAGCGGTTCCTGGGGGCAGCTCGTGAAGGCACAGTCAGCGTAGAGCTCCCCGAATTCGATCGGATGCTGGCCTTTCCACGGCTTGTGGGGTGCGGTGTAGTTGATGGCCAGGAAGAAGGGCTCCGGCCGAGTGGAGGCCTTTTCGATGAAGCCCAAGGCGTCGCGGGTGATGGCGTCCGTCAAGTATCCGGTGACCTCTTCCCGGTGGCTGGCGACGCCGTCGTACCTGTACATCACTGCCTGGTCATAAGGGCTTCCGCCCCCTTCCAATGCAAACCAGTGGCTGAAGCCTCTCCTTGGGGTGTCGTTGGCGCCCAGGTGCCATTTGCCCGACAGGCCCAGGCGGTAGCCGGCGTCGGCCAGATCGTCGGTGAAAAGGCGCTGCCCCTGCAAAAAGTCCACCGCCTCCGGTCCCGTTTCGACACCGGCCAGATAGTCATGGACGCCGTGACGGGAGGGAATGTCTCCGGTCATCAGGCTGGCGCGGGCCGGGGAGCACACGGGCGAGGCACAGAAGAAGTTCTCCAAGCGCGTTCCGCGATCGGCGAGCGCGTCCAGATGCGGAGTGTGGATCTCGTCGTTACCGCCGCATCCCAGCGCCCAAGCGCCTTGGTCGTCACTCAGGATGAAAATGATGTTCGGTTTTTTATGGGGCACTCCTCATTGCTACGTTTCGTTGACGCGAGGAATCAATGAGCATTCCCAAAATCCTTGGCACGGGGTAGGGATTCCTTCTTAAATACTCCCTGAACCGTGGGGCAAGATGGGAGAAATTTCCGTTCCCAGGTGAAGGTGGATCATGCCAAGGAAAAACCCCGAACCCGCCACGGGCGAATCCGCGCCTTTGACTGTGCGTGACACCGCCAAACAAAACCTGAAGTTCCAGAACCTGAGTGACAACCTGCGCAGGGGTATTTTGGCGGGAACTTGGGCGGTGGGAACCAAGCTGCCCACTGAGCAGCAGCTTTCCCTGGATACCGGGCTTTCGTTGACCACAGTCCGGCGGGCGTTTGAGGACCTGGTGGACAAGGGCCTGGTGGTTCGTCGGCAGGGTGCCGGGAGTTTCGTGGCGCCGCAGCGTTCGCAGAAACGCTCCCGCTTCGTCATCGGCGTGCTCCTGCCGGACACGCAGCTGTACTACCCGCAAGTGCTGCAAGGCATCGAGGAACATCTCTCCGCCCGCGGCGCCAGCTTGCAGCTTTCCACGTACCACTACGATTTCACGCGCGAGAACGCCAGCATCGGCTTCCTTCTGGAGGCCGGCGTTGACGGGCTGATCCTGGTGCCGACGCTCACCGGATTGGACAACCCCCAACAGAGGGTTGCTGAGCTGATGGCCCTGCCGGTTCCAGTAGTTTTGTTGGAGCGCAGCCTCGACGATCTCGGGCCCGGGGACCGGACCGAACACGTTTGTTCGGATCACCAAGGCGGAGCGTACGACGCCGTGATGCACCTTCACCGTTTAGGGCACCGGAAGATCGGGCTGCTGACGCGGGCCAACGAGGCTGCCCGGAGCAGCAACCCAACGCAGGCCGCCGTCATGGCCGGGTACGCTTCCGCAGTAGAAGTCCTGGGACTGGATACAGACGGACACCACGACATGGCGTTCAGCGCTACCAAGCCCGAATGGGAAGCAGATCAGGCAGAGCACATGTTCCAGCTGCTGGCGGCCAGCGGCGCTACGGCGGCCTTGGTCTTCGGTGACAGGGAAGCAGCGTTGCTGGAAGGGGCGGCAGCACGGCATGGAATCCGGGTTCCGGAGGAGCTGGCTCTGGTCTCCTACGATGACGAAATGGCAGACCTCGCCCAGATTCCCCTCACTGCGGTTTCCCCTGCCAAACACCGGCTCGGAGTGATGGCCGCCGACGTCCTGCTGCGACGGCTGACCGAGGGCGATGCCTGTCCCCTCCATCAGATCCGCCTGCGCCCGAGAATAGTGGTGCGCGATTCCTGCGGGGCCAAAAAGGTTAGCCCCCTCCAGCGCGTTGTGGGGCCTGTTCTGCATCCATTGAGGGCCAAATAGCTCGCAGAACAGGCCTCACAACGAAGGTCTAGCGGCGAAGTTTCACTAACTGCGTCACGCCATTGAGCCCGGCCGTGGCAAGCGTCAGGGTCGTCCGTCCCTCCGCATCTGTCCCCAGCGTGCCAGCGCCTTCGAGAACGCTGGTCCACGAACCCTCCGGAAGGGTCAGGGTGAGGCTCGCAGCCTTCTGCGTCGGCTCACTGACCGCCAGGCTGAGGACGTTGCCGTGCCGGGAAATCACGACGCAGGCAGGGCCGGAGGCGCCCAGCCCGCCTGCCGTCCCGGGCTTCCAGAACGTGGCAGCAGTGGTCTTCTCTGTCTTGAACTCCACCGACTGGGCAGTGGCGTCGTTGCGGATCACTACGTGCTTATTGGGCTTGGCGAGTTTGCTGGACTCCATGGCCGAAGCTCCCGGGGCCACCACATAGGCATAGCTCTTCGCTGCAGAACCGGCACCGTGGTCCAGGTAGATGGTGGCGTAGTTCCGCTGCTGCACCGTGCTGCTGCCGTTGATGTTCACTTGCGACCAACTCCCGGACCTGGCCTCCCGCAAGACGGTCAGCGGAGAGGAATCCAGGACAGCGTAGCCACCAAACCCCTCCAAATGAACCCACCGGTCCCCACTCAGCACAACAGCGTTCCCTGCCGTTTCAGCAACGGTGCCGGACGCCGTCGTGAGTTCATTGTTTCCTTGGTGGAGGTTCCGGTGATCGAGGATGGTTTCCAAAGGCGCCCCGGACGCGGAAGTGATGTCGGCGCCGAGGCAGACAGTGACGCTCCCGCTGACGAACCAGGACTTCCGGGCGGACAAGCCGGTACGGCCCGGACCCACCAGATGCTGTCCGACGGCGGCTACTTCACCGAGCGCTGTTGAGCCGGTCCATTCATTTGCAGGGACGGCAGCGCCCCATTCGCCCTCGACCTTGTCCGGCAAAGGGGTGGTATCGACGGTGGTGCCGGGCAGGCGGTTGTAGTTGGCGGTGGCCCAATACGCGTCATCGTATTGGCCGAGGTCCGAGGTGTGGAAGTAGGTCATCCCTGACCCCGTGTGATAGCCGCGGTTGTTCTCTCCGTTTCCACATTCGTACCAGGCAATCCGGTTGCTGGCCATGGAGAGGGACAACGCCCAGCCGGGCCCCCGGTGCATAGTCCGGTCCATCGCAGGGAAGAGCCGGTGACCCGGAGATTCAGGCACTGGCGCGATCCCGGAAGCCAACAACTCTTTCACCAAGGCCGTCCGTGGGACGCTGGCCCCGGCAAGAATGGGTCGGTACGTATTGCGTGAAATCCAGCCTTGGCAGAGGCCCCTCCACCTTACGGCTGTGTCATTGTCCATCGCCCGGGCCAAAAGCAGGATCGCCTCGATGCTCGTAGCAGCCAGGTCATATCCCGTGTTGGCTTCACGGCTGATGCTCCGGCCGCGCACCGAATCTGCCATGGCTCCGTTGATGATCAGGGGGGCGAACGATCCCTCCACTGCGTCGAAGAAGATGCTGCGCGAAGGATCGGAGACCTCGTAGTCGGTTCCGCCGAGCAGGGCGAACAGCTTTGAAAGCCCGTTGAGCAGAACCACACCGTATGAACCTGTGTAGGGCGTCGTGCTGTGCTGGATGAAGGAGCCGTCCCTGAAGATCCCGTCGCCACTGGTGACGTATTGCCACACTTGGCTGAGTCCTGCGATTGCGTGCTGAAGTTTAGGGGTGTCTTCCCCCGCCAGTGACCGGATGATGATTCCCTGGCACAAGTCCACCCGGTTGGCTCCCACTGAGGTGACCTTGCCGCGCTTCGGCGGGAATTGCAGCCAAGGATCGGGGACAAAGTGGTCAATGGCCGCCGAATAGGCCTGGATCTCAGCTGCGGACAGCTCGCCGTGCAGCAGGACCATGGCGTCGGCCAATGCCCGCGGAACCCCGATCTCCCACGACCACCAGTTGCCAACCTCTTCTTTGGCGTCGTTGTAGCAGAGGGTGTTGGCATCGGCGAGGCCCGCTTTGATGTCCGTCAGCACTCCGGCGTCTCCGAACACCGCAGCCGTTGGCGTGGCCCAGGCCGTGGCCAACTGGGAAAGCCGTGTATACGTGGTGACCATTTCTGCGTCCTTGGCGAAGGACAGATCCGTGAACACCGATGTCCTGCCGGCGGCCCTGTTGAGCTTTGCAAGGGAGTCGGCGGCCTTCGCGTTCAAGGCCGCCACAGCGTTGGTGAAGTCCGGATCCCCTGTCTGGATCACGGTGCGGCCGGTGATCTGGTCTACCCAACGGTTTCGCAACGCTGCGAACTGAGCGGCATCCGGCCCCGTTTCCGCCCAGGCGTTGCCGGCGAACATGGAGCTGGCCACAGCGGCCAGAGACAGGGCACCGGCACCCTGCAGCAGGGTCCTTCGGGGGAATTGAAGTGACAAGGAGTTGCTCCTAACACTCGTGGCTGGACTCACTCCGGCGTCTTTCGCCGGGACCGCCACTGGCTTGCGTTGTAGTCAACGCGAAGTGGAAAGGAGGAATAAAGCAGTACCTTGGCTCTGCTGCCAAGTCGCGGGAAACGTGCATGGCCCCCGGGAAGGCTGCCAGCCCCCTGTGTAAGTTCCGGCGATCCGGCAGGGTTTCCACGAACCCACGGTCGAGCACGAACCCGTCGCGGCGGAGCCCCTCCATCTGGAGGCGGAGCCCCAATACCGTCACACCCCTTCGGTAGAGTGCTCCCCATGGATGACAAAGCGATGCTGCTCGGTTACTTGCGCCTGCGCCGCGCGGACCTGCTGGGCAAAGTGGAGAACCTCAGCGAGTACGACGCCAGGCGGCCCTTGACTCCCACGGGAACCAACCTTTTGGGCTTGGTGAAGCATGTGGCCAGCGTGGAACTGGACTATTTCGGGGTGACGTTCGGACGCCCCAGCGGCAGGGAGCTGCCGTGGTTGGCGGAGGACGCCGAGCCTGATTCCGATATGTGGGTGCCCGTTACCGAGACCCGGGAGGAGATCCTGGAGCTGCACCACTTCTCGGCCAAGCACAGCGATGAGACCATCGAGTCCCTTCCCTTGGATGCGCCGGGCGTTGTTCCATGGTGGTCCGAGGAGAAGAAGAACGTGACCCTCCACCAAATACTTGTCCACATGTGCGTGGAAACCGCCAGGCATGCCGGGCACGCGGACATCATCAGGGAGCTCATCGACGGCTCCGCAGGACAAAGGCCGGGCGATCCGAACATTCCCACGCGTAACTCCGAGGAGTGGGCTGCGCACCGGTTCCGGATCGAGGAAGCAGCCCGGGAGGCCGACCGCCGCGGCTTCTGAACCTTCACAGCCCACGCATAAGTCGGGCAAACCTCCTGCGTAGCCTTGCTCCGTAGAAATGAGGCATGACTCCTCCACAGACTGAACACCGTAAGGGCGGCCGGACACGGCGCGCCGTCATCTCCGCCGTTCTGGCGGTCACTCTTTCTGCCGGGGGTGCCGCAGCCTGGGCTTTGGACCGCTTCGTGGTTCCGCACGCTGAGATCACCAACGTCTCCGAATACGAGGCAAGCCAGACCGGCACCACCACAAACGGTTCGACGACGGACGCCACCTCTGCTGAGGACGGCACCTCTGCTGATGCGTCGCCTGCGGCCGCCGTGGTCACCGATACCTCCTACACCTCGGGCGACACCGGCGTCACCGTCTCCACGGTGACCACCGGCAGCGGCGACGACACCGTCACCTACTACGTTGCCGACGTCGTGCTTGATGATGCAACCACGCTGAAGTCGGCGTTCGCCGAGGACACCTATGGCGAGAACATCACCGAAACCACGTCCGCGATCGCCCAGGACCACAACGCCATCTTCGCCATCAACGGCGATTACTACGGTTTCAGGGACACGGGCATCGTGATCCGCAACGGCGTGGTGTACCGGGATGAGGGCGCACGGCAGGGCCTGGCTTTCTACAAGGACGGGACCGTCAAGGTCTACGACGAGACCACCACCAGCGCTGAGCAACTCGTCGCCGACGGCGTCTGGAACACGCTCTCGTTCGGGCCGTCGCTGCTGGACAACGGGGAGATCGCCTCCGGGATCGAGGACGTGGAGGTTGATACCAACTTCGGCAACCACTCCATCCAGGGTGAGCAGCCCCGCACCGCCGTCGGGGTCATTGACGAGAACCATCTGGTGTTCGTGGTGGTCGATGGCCGCAGCCCCGGCTACTCAGCAGGCGTGACCATGAACGGACTGGCCGGGATCATGAAGGACCTCGGCGCTACCACCGCTTACAACATCGACGGCGGCGGTTCCTCCACCATGTACTTCAACGGCTCCCTGGTGAACAACCCGCTTGGAGAGAACAAAGAGCGTGGCACCTCCGACATCCTCTACATCGCCCAGTCATGATCGTCCTGATACCGGCCTATGAGCCGGACCACCAGCTCACCGCACTTGTCCGAAACCTTCAGGAAGCCGATCCATGGCTGACCATGGTGGTGGTGGACGACGGTTCCGGACCGGACTACCAACAAACGTTCGACGACGCCGCCCGGCTTGGGTGCCATGTGCTCAGTTACGCCGTGAACGGCGGGAAGGGACACGCCCTCAAAAGCGGGTTCGCTTTCATAGCCGAACGGTTCCCGGGGCAGGACGTTGTCTGCGCGGACAGCGATGGCCAGCACGCCGTGGCCGACATCCTGGCCGTGGCCGATCGTGTCCGTCATGTCACAGCGGCGATGATCCTTGGATGCCGGAACTTCACTGGAAGTGTCCCGGCCCGCAGCAGGTTCGGCAACACAGTGACCCGCGGCCTGTTCAGGCTGGCGACAGGGCAACGGGTTGCTGATACACAAACGGGCTTGCGCGGATACCGGGCCGACATGCTCCCTTGGCTGCTGACAGTCCGTGGCCAACGCTACGAATACGAACTGAACCTGCTGCTGGAAGCGAAACAGGCAGGCTACGGCATCGAGTCCGTGGAAATCGCCACCGTCTATCTGGACAACAACTCCGGATCGCATTTCAGGCCCGTGGCCGACTCCCTGAGGATCTATGCGCCGCTGTTGAAGTTCCTGGGCTCCTCGTTGTCCGCGTTCGTGGTGGACACGGTGATGTTCCTGGTGCTGAGCGCCGTCACGGATTCGTTGCTGCTGGCAGTTGTGGGTGCCCGGCTGGTCAGTGCCTCGGTGAACTTCCTGGTGAATCGTCGGCTGGTCTTTGAGCACGGCAAGGACACCTCGTTGCGTGCCGCGGCTGCTGGCTATGTGGCCCTGGTGGTTGTCCTGTTGTCGGCCAACTACGCCGCCATGGCCACCCTCACTTCCCTTGCCCTCCCGGATGTGCCGGCCAAATTGCTGACCGAGGTGGCCTTGTTGGGCGTCAGCTACGGCGTTCAGCAGCGATTCCTGTTCATCCGCAGGGCCCGCACCGCAGCATCGGAAACCGATGGCACCGAAACACATATCCCCGCCTTGGTCCCGGCACAGTTTCAGCACAGCATGCCCGGGAAAAGTGGAGATCAATCCCCCAAGAGATTCCGGAGCAACTGATGAATACCATCATCCTCATCGCGGCAGACCTGGCCGCCATCACCATTTTGACGCTTGCCCTCTACCTGCGCCGCCACCGGCGCCGTGATTTGGTGGTCTCCTACCTGGGCATGAACGTGGGCGTCCTGGCAGTGGCCACGGCTTTGTCCGGTTCGGCTGCCGGCGTTGGCCTGGGACTTGGCTTGTTCGGTGTTCTCTCCATCATCCGGCTCCGCTCCACGGAACTGGCCCAGCACGAGGTGGCCTACTACTTCTCGGCACTGGCCCTCGGCCTGATCGCGGGCATCGGCGTGGAGCCCCTCTGGCTCACCTTGGCCCTCATGGCACTGGTCCTCCTGGTGATGTTCGTTGGAGACAACCCACGGGTACTGCCCGCCTACCGGCACCAGACAGTGGTCCTGGACAGGGCCATCAATAACGAGCCCGAGCTCTACGCCCGGTTGGAGGAAGTCCTCCACGGCACCGTGCATTCGGCCACCATCCAGGAGTTGGACATGGTCAACGACAAGACGATCGTTGATGTCCGGTACGCGGTGCGCCCGCAGCAGCCCCGACGCTCGGATCTGGGCTTCGACCAGCCCTCCGGGGCGCTCTCTCCGGCACCCCGGGAACTGCCGGCGCAGCCCCTACACAGGGCGCAACCCACCCAACCGTCCGCACCCACCCAGCCGTCCACACCCACTCCGCCCGCACCGGGCCAGCCGTCCACACCCACTCCGTCCGCACCGGGCCAACTGTCCACCCCCACTCCGTCCACACCCACTACGGCTGGTGTAGCGTGAGCCGCGTCGAGGCCCAACCGGTCATGCCGCAACTGGGCCAACTACCCGCCGTCGGACTTGAAGAACTCACCACGGAAGCCGGGCTGCTGACCCGGGTTGACCGCAAGTATCTGGTGCCGTCGGCAACGGCCCGGGCGATCCTCAGTACGTTCACCACGGAGGCCCGGGTGCTGGAAATGGACGGGAACCGTACCTTCTCCTACGACTCCGTTTATTTCGACACCCCGGCGCTGGACAGCTATATGCTGGCGGCCCGTGGCCGGCGGCGGCGGTTCAAGATCCGCACCCGAACTTACCTGGACAGCGGGGTCAGCTTCCTGGAAGTGAAAACCGAAGGTGCCCGCGACGCAACGGTCAAGGAACGGATTCCGTACCAGTTGAGCGACCGCGAGCGCCTGACCGAAGAAGGTTTGGCGTACGTGAATGAGACTCTGGCCGCCACGATCGGCGATGCCGGGTTTGGACCCTTGGACCCTGTGCTGTCCACCCGCTATGACCGCACCACACTGTTCCTCCCCGGGTCCGGAAGCAGGGCCACCATCGACTCCGACGTCACCTGGCAGAGGCCCGATGGCCAGGCTTGGATGCTGGACAACGCTGTGGTGGTCGAGACGAAATCCGGTTCCGCCCCTGGCCCGCTGGACCGGCACCTTTGGGCACACGGCGTCCGGCCTTGCCGCATCTCGAAGTTCGCCACCGGCATGGCAGCACTTCATCCCGCGCTTCCGGCCAACCGTTGGAACCAAACACTCCGCCACAGGATGCCCCTGCGTCCCGCCTGCTGACATCCCGTCCGCTGACCTTCCCTCCACAGACTTAGGAACCCACCATGCGCTCTTTCCGTACTGCCCTCTCCGTTGCCGCCGTAGCCCTGGCCGTGTCACTGGCAGGCTGCTCCACGGCCGCCACCAGCTCATCGTCCACCGGCACCACCTCCAGCAACACCGGCAACTCAAGCACCACCTCCACCCAGCAGGCAGTCTCCGCCGCCACCATCGAGGAAGACACCCATTACGACAGCGACGACCTCACGTGGGATGCCGCCACTGAAGTGGCTGTGAGCCTGGCCGACGACGGCAGCAAAGTGACGTCGTCGGCCTCCACCGGCGTGGCCGTAGACGGCAATACCGTCACCATCAGCGCGGCAGGAACGTACCGCCTCAGTGGCTCGCTGAGCGATGGCCAAATCGTCGTAGCGGCGGGCGAAGAAGACACGGTGCGCATCATCCTCGATGGCGTCGAGCTGGGCAATTCGGCAGGTTCGCCGTTTGTTGTGCAGAGCGCGGATGAGGCGATCGTGTTCCTGGAAGACGGCAGCACCAACACCCTGACCGACGCCACCACCTATGCCGACCAAGGGGATGACGCCCCCAACGCAGCGCTCTTCTCCATGGCCGACCTCACCATCGCCGGCACCGGTTCCCTCACGGTCAATGGGAAAGCCAACGACGGAATCGTGTCCAAGGACGGCCTGGTGATGGCCGCCGGCAAGGTTACCGTGGACGCGGTGGACGACGGCATCCGCGGCAAGGACTACACCGTCTTGTTGGACGGCGCCTACCAGGTGACCGCGGGCGGGGACGGCATCAAAGCGGACAACGACGCCGATGAAGGCCGCGGCTGGCTGCTGGTCAGCGGCGGCTCGCTGACCGTCAATGCAGGCGACGACGGCGTGAAGGCGTTCAACACCCTCACAGTTTCCGGCGGAACCGTCACCGTGGCCGAGTCGGAGGAGGGACTCGAAGCCCAGCACATCGCCATCTCCGGCGGCGAGGTCACCGTCACATCGAACGACGACGGCGTGAACGCCTCGGGCGGTTCGTCCACCTCAGCGTCCACTGACGCCGGCGCCGCCGCTGGCATGGGCGGCGGTATGGGCGGACCCGCTGGTGGCGGCATGGGCGGCGGCGAGATGGCGGCAGGCGATTACTCCGTGGACGTATCCGGGGGAACACTCACCATCAACTCCGAGGGCGACGGCCTGGACTCCAACGGCAGCGCCACCATCTCCGGAGGAACAGTGGTGGTCAACGGCCCCACCAACGACGGCAACGGGGCTTTGGATGTAAACGGCGAGCTGGTAGTAAGTGGCGGAACCGTCGCAGCAGCCGGCAGTGCAGGCATGGCGGTCACCCCTGGCACCACGTCCACGCAGTCAGGGGTGCAAGTGACCTTCGATTCGTCCGTATCGGCTGGCACTCCGGTGCACCTTGTTGATTCATCCGGTGATGTGGTTGCCACATTCGTGACCACAAAGACCACTGCATCGCTGGTCTTCTCTTCCCAGGCCATCACCGACGGTGAGAGCTACACGGTGTACACCGGGGGCAGCGCCAATGCCGGGGCAGGCCTGACCACGGGTTCCACTGACGGAGCCCAGAAGCAGGGCACGGTGACTGCGGGCCAGTACACCCAGGCCCAGGGCCCTGGTGGAGGTGGCGGCCGCCGGTAGGCCCGACTCCCCAAACGACGTTGCGATTCGAGGGAAGCACCTCTTCCCGCCTGGGTGAGCTGGCCCTGTTGGAATCCTGTGGCTTCGTTACCCCTTTTCACTGTTTTGCTGGCTGAAATCAACCTTTTTGGTTTTCATTGAGCGAGCTGAACGGCGAAAGTGGGTAGCGAAGCCACACGTCGTTCGGCAGGGATGAACTTCCGGTCCCAAGTGCGTGCCGCCTGATGCTCACCGCCTTGGACCAGAGGAGGTAGCCCACACCCTTCAGCGCCCGACGACGACACTCGCCTGCCGTCGTCGGGCGCTGTTTTGGTTCGTGCGAAAGGAGGAGACGGGCCCCCGCAAGCCTCCCTCGCAAACTTGATGCGAACTTGAGCCAAACGGAAACGTTCCTTGATAAAGCGGCGCCACGCTGGAATCAGTCGGAACACCCATACCGAGGGGTTTCGGCAACGAATTCCAAATATGAAAGACAACGATGTGGGGGACGCAATGGAGCAGTCATCAGCACTCAGTGAGGTAGTTGCCGTCAAGGGCATCATCCAGGACCAGCACCCCGTGGATTTCTACGCGCTGGGCGTCGCAGGATGCATCGACCGCCTTGCCGCGCCGCTGCGCCGGACCGGCATCGCCGTCCACTGGCAGACCCCGCATCATGGCATCGAGATCTCCTCTTCGGCCGCCGCACTGCTCTACCACGTGGCCCAGGAGACCTTCAGCAACACCCTCAACTACGCCAACGCCACGGAACTCACCGTTCGCCTCAACGCCGTTTACCACGGAATCCAGATCACTATCACTGACGACGGCAGCGGATTCGAAATCCACGCAGCACCCAGTGGCCGGCGGCACGGTTTCGGCCTGCTGCTGATGTCCATCGCAGTGCACGACGCCGGCGGGACAGTAGACATCGACTCCGCCCTTGGGCGGGGCACCAGTGTGAGGGTCACCCTGCCGCTGGATTGAGTCCGATTTGGGACCATTTTTGGGCTTCCAACCATGGCCCAATAGCGTTGCCGGACGTATTCTGTAGCTACTTTTCAGCCTGACATCCCGACGGATTGGCACGAAAATGGCGAACAACCAGAGTCCGAAATCAGGTCTCGGCAAGGTCCTCCTGAGGGTCTTCGGATACTTCTTCGTGAGCATTCTCTGCGGGGTGTTGATCTCCGGATTGGTAGTCCCTGTGGTGGCATTCACCAGCACTACCGTGGGTGGATCGATCGGGTTCTACAAAGACCTGCCCAGCGAACTGAACGTCGATTCCCCCTCCCTTTCCAGCACGCTGGTCTCGGCCGATGGCCAACACATTGCCACGTTCTACGCCGAGAACCGCGTGAAGGTCCCTTTGGACCAGATGTCGCCGTTCATTCGCGAGGCGATCGTGGCCATTGAAGACAACCGCTTTTACGAGCACGCCGGTGTGGACGCCCAGGGCATCATCCGTGCACTGACCTCCAACCTGACCAAAGGCACCCGGCAAGGTGCTTCCACCTTGACCCAGCAATATGTCACCAACGTGCTCAACGAGTCCCGGCTTTCCGAAGGGCGACCTGAAGATGTGGTGCTCAGCGGCCAGAAAACCATGGGGGACAAACTCCGCGAGATCAAGCTTGCCCTCGAACTGGAAAAGCGGTTCAGCAAGGACCAGATCCTTGAGGGCTACCTGAATATTGTGTTCTTCAACCGGGACGCCTACGGCATTGAAGCCGCCTCACGCTATTTCTTCAGCACGTCCGCGAAGGATCTGACCCTGCCGCAGGCCGCGCTGCTCGCCGGGTTGGTCAACGGCCCCAGCATCTACGACCCCACGGTGGATCCCGATGCCGCGTTGAAGCGCCGCAACCTTGTCCTGGACCGGATGCTGGAACAGGGCAAGATCACGGCAGTGGACCATGGCGTGGCAGTGGCAACGCCCATAGAATTGAACGTCACCCCTTCGCGCCAAGGCTGCGCGGGTGCCGCGATCGCCACCTACTTCTGTGACTACGTTTCCCATCTGATCCTCAACGACGAGACCTATGGTTCCACTGTCAACGAGCGCGAGCGCCTGCTTTACCGGGGTGGCCTGACCATCACCACCACCCTGGACAGCAGGCTCCAGGCCGCTGCCCAAGCCCAGGTGGACGCCTCGGCCGGGGACAATCCGGACAAATGGGGTGCGGCCATGACCACCGTGCAGCCCGGCACCGGGAAGATCCTGGCCATGGCCCAGAACACGGTGTTTGTACCCCAAGAAGGCAAGTACGATACCCAGCTGAACTTCAACGTGGACGCCAAGGACGCGAACGGATACGACCTCAACGGCGCGGGAGGATTCCAACCGGGATCCACCATGAAGCCGTTCATCTACGCCGAATGGCTCAACGAAGGCAAGAACCCCACGGCCATTGTTGACGCCTCGCGAAGGGTTTATCCGGTGGGTTTCCCCTGGCGCTCCAGCTGCGGCAAGGTGATGGGAGGTTACAGCAGCGCCCAGAAAGCACAGAACCTGGGCGCCGACGACGACCTGCAAAACAACGACGCAGGCTATTACCGGCCCATGCCCATCAACTACGGCCTTTACAACTCCATTAACACTGCAACCTTCGCCACCGCAGCCCAGTTGGACTTCTGCGGCATCCAAAAAATGGTGGACACAGTGGGTCTTCACAGCGGTCTCGACAACGCTCCGGTGAACATGCACCAGATTGGAAACCTGCTGGGCTCCATCGGCGTGGCACCGGTGGTCCTTGCCAGCGCGTACGCCACCTTCGCCAATGACGGCACCTACTGCGCACCCATCGCGATCACCGGGATCAGCGACTCCCAAGGCCGCCAGTTCGAAGCCCAAAAACCCGAGTGCAGGGAGGCCGTGAAACCGGCTGTGGCCCGCGGTGTCAACGCGGTCCTCCAGGACGTCCTGAAAATGGGCTCCGGCGTCTACATCAATCCCAAGGTCCAAAGCCAAGTACCCGTGGCCGCCAAGACCGGCACGTCCAACAACAACGGCGCCACCTGGGTTGCCGGTTACACCACCACCCTTGCTACGGCGTCGTTCTTTGGGGACACGACGGCGGGACAGCAGCGCGCCGGACAAAACGTCACCATTGACGGCAAGTTCTACAAGTCCTTGGACGGCTACATGATCGCCGGTCCGCAATGGGCCAACTACATGATGGAAGCCACCGCACTCTATCCGAGCGGTCCTTTCGCGGCGCCCGCTCCCCCACCGGCACCGGCGCCTGTCACTACTGTTCCGGCCGTCCCGCGCCTGACAGGAGGGTAGGAAGTACGTAGCAATCACCCCGCGTTGTGAGGCCTGCTCTGCACGCAATCCCCGTGCCAAACCCTGCACAGCAGGCCTCACAACGTCTCGCTACAGCGTGACCTGCACGGCCGCGCGCGTGCCGCCGTCCTCGTAGTTGTCCACGCCCGCGAGGTGACGGCCTGCAATGTATCCGAACGTCAGCGCCGGGCCAAGGTTGATGCCGCCGGCTGGATAGTGGCCACCCATGACATTGGCTTGGTCGTTGCCGGTGACGTAGAGACCGGGGATGGGGTCGCCGTCGCTGGTGAGCGCGCGCGAGGTTCCGTCCGTGTCGATCCCGGCGAACGTGCCGAAACTCCCGGGAACCACCCGCACCGCATAGAACGGGCCCTTCTCCAGGGTGCCCAGTGACGGGTTGGGCTGGTTGCCGGGATCACCGCCGTAGCGGTTGAAGGCCGTCCCGCCGCGCCCGAAGTCAGGGTCGACGCCGTCGCGCGCGTTGGCATTGAACCTCGCCACCGTGCGGCGCAACTCTGCGGGGTCGATCCCGCATTTCGTGGCAAGCTCCTCCAACGTCCGGCCTTTGATGAGGTACCCGGATCGCAGGTAGGGGAACAGCGGGACGGGCAACGGTTTGGCCATTCCCAGCGGGAACCTGCGCACGAACCGGCTGTCCGCTATCTGCCACGATTCAACGGTGGCACCTTCGGGCGTCGCTGCCAGGAGCGCCTCCACGTAGTCGTAGTAGCCATTGGCCTCGTTCACGAACCGTTTTCCGTCAGCACGGACCCCGATGCTGCCCGGCTTGGCACGGTCCATGATGTGCGGGAACACTCCCGTCCGGCCGTTGCGGTACGGCACCAGCGACACCGGACACCACGCGGCGGGCGACTTCACGTCTGTCCTGAAACGGGCCCCCACGGAGGTGGCCAGCCTGATGCCGTCGCCCGTGGTTTCATGCGGCGACAAGGTCCAGTGCTCCCGGCCGGTAGGGGTCTTGGGGAAGAGTTCCCTGCGGCGCTGGACATCGTTGGGGAAGCCGCCGGTTGCCAGCACGACGCCGCGTCCAGCCTTGATGTGAAGCTCACCTTCGGGAGAACGCACGACGGCGCCGGTCACCTTGCCGTTGTCGTCGCTGAGCAATGCTGTAGCAGGAGTGGAAACGCGGATATCGACACCCAGGTCATCAGCTGACTTCATGAGCCTGCCGGTAAGGGCCGTGCCATTGACCAGCTGCATGTTGCGGCGGTGGACCAGCACATCCAGGAGGTGGAAAGCGAAGCGCCACCCCGCGTGGAAGATCCCGCCGGGGTTGCCCTTCGATGCCGAGAGGAACTTGCTGAGGTCCGGACCGGCCATGATTCCCATGCCCAGGAAGGACGTCTCGTACAGCTGGTGACGCATCTTGGCACGCAGGGCTGGTTTGATGGCCCGGGCATTGAGGGGTTTGGGACCCACGGAGCGATGGCCCGTGCCCGCGCCGGGAAGTTTGCCGTAAATGTCGTTGATCCTGCTGCCGGGGACGAACTGCAGGGACGTCTTGTCCTGGAAGAATCCCACCATGTGTGGTGACGCTTCCAGGAAGGCTTCCACGTTCTCTTCCCGGTAATCTCCGCCGAGGACTGCCCGGAGGTAGGTCCTGAAGGTTTCCTTCTCTTCGGTGACGCCTTCGGCTTGTGCCAGCGGATTACCGGGAGCCCAAGCCCATCCGCCGGACCATGACGTGGCACCGCCGCAAACATCGGATTTTTCCACGACGATGACTTTCAGTCCGTGATAGGCCGCTGTCACAGCCGCAGCGAGGCCGCCTGCCCCGGAGCCAATGACGAGGACATCGCAGTCCTGGGTGGGGAGGGAGGGGGTGCTGTTCATGAGGTACTCCAGGTAAATGCGGGGGTATTGAGGACAGAGTCTGCTGCCGCCTTCAGCTGTTTGGCCCAGGCGAGTTCGCCCATGGCGGCCACCCGGCTTCCAGAGGGGGTCTCGACGCTGACGGGGACCACTGGGGGGAAGGAGGCGAGCATGGCCGTGAGATCGAATGCGCCTTCCCCCGGTACACCCCGCTCCAAGCGGGACTCCAGGATCAGCCCTTCCTTGCCCGGCGGCGGGGTGGTCGGTCCATCGCAGAGCTGGATCATGGGAACCAGGTCTGCAGCGTCTTCGAGTTCTGCCCATGTGCCGCCGAAGCGGTTGAAATGGAGCGCGTCCACCACGATTTTGCAGTCGGCAAAGTCGGCGAGCTCCACGGCTTGCGGGATTGACCGGACCTTCTGGTAGGAAATGGGCTCCAGCGTGGGAACGATCCCATACGCGGTGCCGTCCTGCGTCATCTGCGCGAGGTGGTCCCCAAATCGGTCCAAATCAGGATCCGCGCAGGCAACAGTCAGCGTGGATGCGCCCAGAGCCTGGCCTGCCTCCATCATCCGCAACCAGGCCGCGCGTTGGTCAACGCCGTTCTGCAGGCCCGTTCCGTCCAGGAGCAGGAATTCGATGTCTTCCACAGTGATCCCGGTGTCAGCCATCCGCGCCAGGGTTTCCCTCAGCATGGGCGAGCCCGGCTGAAGGTTGTAGGACCGTTCCGTGGCGGTCACCGGGCGGACGCGGGCTCCGATGAAGTCGAACCCGGCCTGGCCGGCGATGGTCACCAAGTCCGGGGGCGCGGTTCCCACCAGGGACAACTGGGCGAGCCCGAGCCTGCGTATCGGTGTGCCAAGGGGTGGAAGGGCAATGGGGGCAGAGTCACCGGCTGGGTGGGACTCTGCGGCACCGGGATCGCCGCTACGCTGCGAGATCGCCGAAAAGCTCCGGCGAACCGGCACGTTTCCAGCGACCTCGGTACCATCGCTGCCAGGACCGGCAGCCAAAGCAGCAGCAATCCGTTGCGCAGCGTCGTATCCGCTCTTGACTGCGTTGGACACGATGGCCGGAGACGGATCGACGACGGTCCCGGCCATGGCTACAGGGATGGAGGCCACGCCGTCCCCGGATTTCCATGCCTCTACAGTGGCAGATCCTTCCACGGGAAGTACGGATCGTGAGACCAGCAACTCACCCGGGGCTTCGACCCACTGGTCCTCAACACCTGCGCGGCTGATGCGGACGCGGTTGCCGTCAAACTCCTCGATGGTGCTGGACAGGAAGATCCGCACCCGCGGGTTGGCTTCCAATCGCGGCACTGCCAGAATCTTGGCCCGGCGGCCTGACTCCGGGGCCAACGACTCCTGGGGTCCGATGATCGTCACCGCGGTTCCCCGGGAAGCCAGGGTGTCGGCCACGCTCATCGCCACAGCATCGGCACCCCAGATGGTCACTGCCTCCGGAGCCGAGCCAGCCGAAGCGGCCGGACCATTCGAAATGGCAGCAGCGGCCGGACCAGCCGAATCGGCAGAGCCACCCAAACCGGCCGTACCCTCCGAATCGGCCGAGCCACCCGAATCGGCCGCACCCCCCGAAGCGGCCGAGCCAGCCGCAGCGGCCGGACCACCCGGAGCCACCGGACCACCCGAAAAGGCCGAGCCACCCAACGCGGTCGCACCCCCCGCAGCGGCAGCACCGCCGTCGAGCACTTCCGGATGAGCCGCCAGCCATTCCCGGATATCCAGGACGCGAGGCGAATCACTGCCGGCAAACCCGGCTGCCGGCAAACGACCCCCGGTGGCGATAACAACTGCGTCGGCTCCAAAGTCACGGGCCAGCGCACCGGCGTCGGAGGTGTCAACGCGGGAACCCAAGCGGACGTCCACGCCCAGGCGCTCGTTTTCCAACGTTGACCAGTCGGCAAAGCGGTGGAAGTCCGGCGTGGACCTCATGCGTTCAGCCAGGGCAAACTGCCCGCCGGTCCGCGACCCCTGGTCCACCAGCGTCACACGGGCACCGGCTTGGGCGAGTTCGCGGGCGGCGGTGAGCCCGGCAGGACCGGCACCGACCACCAGCACTGTGGAATCCGGACGGACGGCCGGGGTGGGAACCGGTACCCGGGACCGGCCGACAGCAGGATTGACGGTGCAGGTGACTTGCCCGAGTCCGAGGTTGTCGATGCAGACGTTGCACGCGATACATGGCCGGTAGCGTTCGCCCCGCAGGACACCGCCAACAAAAGCAGGATCGGCATGGATGGCACGGGCCAGGCTGACGAAATCGCAGGTGCCCTCCGAAAGGACTTCTTCAATGATTTCCGGACTGTTGAGCCGGCCGGCCATCCCCAGCGGCATGCCGAACCGTCGGTAGGCCTTGGCGTAATCGGCAAGGATGCCGGGCTTCCATTCCCCCGACTGGACGATCCATTCGCCAGCGTCGTAACTGCCCGCGGAAAGGTCCAGGAAGTCGAGCTTGTCGAGGTTGGCTTTGGCGATGATGTCAACTTGCTGCTCGGCGCTGATGCCGTCGGCGGGGCCTTCCACCACGGAGACGCGCATGCCCAGGATCGTATCCGGCACGGCCTCTCGAACAGCATCAATGACCAAATTCATGAAGAACTCCGGGGCAGCAAACTCGTCCGTCCGATGGTTGGAAATCGGCGACATGAACTGGTGGATCAGGTACCCGTGGGCGCCATGGACGTTGATGACGTCGAACCCGGCGGCAACCGCACGGCGGGCCGCAGCAGCATACGCGTCAACGAGTTCGTAGCACTGGGCAGCGGTGAGTTCCAGCGGAACCTCTCCACCCGCCGTCGCGCACGGAACCGGCGACGGCGCGAGGTTCTGGAACCCGGACACTGCGGACTGCGCGGTGCGGCCGCCATGGTTAAGTTCGACGGCGGCCAGGGTACCTTGGGCGTGCAGGGCGTCGGTGAGGCGGCGCAGGCCCGGGACCATGTCATCGGTGTGCAGTCCAAGTTGGTGCGTCCGGCCCTTGCCGTCCGCCCGGACATAGGTGGCTTCGGTGGTGACCATGCCCAGGCCCGCCTTGGCGCGGGTTACAAGGTAGTCGATGTACTGCTCGGTGATGTAACCATCCGCGGTTCCGTAATTGCGTTCCATGGGAGCCGAAGCCAGCCGGTTGCGGAGGGTCCTTGGGGTGCGGCCGTTGCGGCCGAGGGTCAGGGGCGACGCTGCTGATGGTGATGCTGCTGTTGGTGACGTTTCCATGGTCAGCCCGCCACCTTCACGGGACTTCCCAGCCGGCTGATCGCTGGCCGGGCGGAGGGAATGGCTGCGTGGGCGGGGTGGGCCGGCGCAAAGCGGACCGGCTTGCCCGTGCGTGAGGACTCGTAAACAGCAAGCAGGATCCGCAGCGACTTCAGCGCATCCTGGCCGGTAATGGCCGGCTCGGTGCCGCTCTCCAGGGCCTGGACAAAGTCCTGCACCTGCAGTTTGTGGAACGGGATGAGCTGGCCGTTGATGATGGACAGGTCCACGTTGGGCTCCACGCCTTCGGGATGTACAGGCTCGACGACGATCCTCCCATCCGCCGCCCACAGGTCCAGGCGGCCATCGCTGCCTTCCGGGAATTCCGTGAGCGATGCCGAGGCGCCTGTTTCACCGGTGATGCGGAGCTGGATCCCGAGGTTGGGCGATACTGCTGTGGATGCCTGAAGGGTTGCCATGGCCCCGGAAGTAAAGGTGATCACCGCCGTCGCGGAATCCTCCACCTCTATATAGTCGCCGTGGCGGTAGGTGTTGACCTTCCCGTAGACCTCGGCGACATCCCCGAGGTACCACTGGAGGAGGTCGATCTGGTGGACGGCCTGGGACATCAGGACCCCGCCACCATCGCTCTCCCAGGTGCCACGCCAGGCGTCGCGGTTGTAGTAGTCGGGTGCGCGGTGGAGCATCACTGAACACTGGGCCATGATCGCTTTGCCAAGAGTGCCGTCGTCGATCGCTGCCCGGATTTTCTGCGACGCCGGCCAGAAACGGCGCTGGAACAGGACCCCCAACTGGACCCCGGCTTCATTGCAGGCAGCCACCATGCGTTCGGCCGAGTCCAGCCTGGTGGCAATGGGTTTTTCGCAGAGGACGTTCACGCCTGCGGCCGCAGCCTGGAGCACCACTTCTTCGTGGGTGGGGTGTGGCGTGCAGACGGAGACGATGTCCAGGTTTAGTGCCAGGAGTTCGTCCACGCTGGTGACTGCGTGCGGGACTCCCCAGCTCGCTGCCGTAGCCGAGGCCCGGTCCGGATCCACATCGCAGACGCCCACAATTCGGACGTTGTCCAAGGCGCTGAAGGCTTCCAGGTGGTTGCGGGAAATGGCGCCGCAACCCGCGATTCCTACGCGGAAGATGCGGGGTGCCGGTGCTGGCGAAATCATGGGGTGATCCAACTTTCGGGACATATGAGTCGGTTGCTTGGGCGAGTCGGTTGCTTGGATGTATTGGTAAGGGACGGTGCCGGGCGGCTGGGAGCCGCCGCCCGGCGTCGTGCGTTCTGTTCTGCCTGGAGTGCCTACTTGATCCGCGGTTTGCCGAGGTCCTCCAGCGGAACGTTGTAGGTTTCGCGGGCCGTCATGATGGCGATGGCCGAAGCCACCAGGCACAGGATGGTGAAGCCCGCTACGGGCCACCAACCGTTCGGTCCGGGCTGGGCCAGGAGGGTTGCGATGGCCGGTGCGAAGCCGGCCAGGATCAGGCCGATCTGGCTGCCGATCGCCATGCCGGAGTAGCGGACCGCTGCCGGGAACATCTCCGGGAAGAAGACAGTCCACACCCCGTTCCAGCAGGAGTAGAAGACGGTCATGTTGAGGAAACCGAACAGGAAGATCAGGGCAATGTTCTGCTCGCTGATGGCCCAGAAGTAGCCGATGGTGGTCAGTGCGCAACCGAGCGCTCCTACCAGGAGGACCTTCTTGCGGCCGATGCGGTCCGAGATCATGGCCGAGATCGGGATGGTCACCATGGACAGGCCGATGGTTACGGCGTTCACGGTGAGCATGAGGGTGCGGTCGATGCCCACGGCGGGACCGGTGGCGTAGGCCAAGGCATACACGGTGAAGGTGGTCTGCATGACGGAGAACAACATCACCACGCCGACGCGCAGGACATCGCGCCACTGGGTTTTCATGACTGCGACGGCGGGAATGGCCTTAGGCTTGTCCTGCTCCACGATTTCCTCGAACACCGGTGGTTCATCCAGCCGGGTCCGTATCCAGTAAGCGACGGCGAGGACAACTACCGAAAGCCAGAACGGTACGCGCCAACCCCAGCTCAGGAGCTGGTCTTCGGGCAGCGCTGCCAGCGGGATGAAGACGATGGTGGACAACACCATTCCCGAGGCGTACCCGGTCATCACAAAGCTGGTGAAGAAGGCGCGGCGGCCTTCGGGTGAGTGCTCCATGGTGAGGGTGGAGGCGCCTGCGGCTTCAGCACCGGCAGAGAAGCCCTGGGCCAGCCGGCCCAGCAGCAACAACGCAGTTGCCCAATAGCCCAGCTGTCCATAGGTGGGCAGGAATCCGATGCCGATCGAGGCAGCACCCATGATCACGAGAGTGACCATCAGCGCCTGCTTCCGGCCGATCTTGTCGCCATAGTGGCTCATCACCAACCCGCCCAATGGCCGGGCAAGATAGCCGACGCCGAACGTCGCCATGGCTCCGAGCAATGCCACCACGGGGTCCCCGCCGGGGAAGAAGATCTTGGGGAAGATCAGGGCTGCGGCGGTGCCGTAGATGAAGAAGTCGTAATACTCCAGGGTGGATCCAAGGAAGGAGGCGAGCGCCGCCTTCTTGGGCATTTTGACGTGGTCATCCGGGCCTGTTCCGGCTGGCTGTGTGCCATCCGGGCCTGTTCCGGCTGGCTGTGTGCCAAGCGGCGAGGCCGCGTTGTTGACGTCCGAGGGCGTGTGCTGCTGCACGTGTCCCATACTGTCTCCTCATTGAGTGCCGCGGGAGTGGCACCGCCATGGTGCCTTGCCCGGCAAAGAATTGGACGAGGCCTCGTCGCCGGCTGCTGCTTTGTTGTGCAGCCCGCCCGGTGGCCGTTGATAACGACTCCCGCAGCTGTGCTCCAGATCACAGGCGATTGTTCCTCTGGAATCGACTGTAGGACCCAGGTCACACGGCGCGGCGCAACTTCCCGTTGAACGGGACAGGTCCCGTGCGCGGGCTACTCAGCTCCTGGGTGTGACAACCACGGACGGGAACCGTAGGGGCGCCGTTCAGCACCCATGGTCCGGGACAGACCGCGGCCTGCGGCCACCAGGACCGGAAGGATCAGTCCGGCATCCTCGTCAACGGAAGGCACGACGGCGGAAATGGCACCTATGACGGTTTGGCCCTGGCCGAAGACCGGCACGGAATAGGCCGTGTTCTCCTCGATCAGGACACCGACCAACCGGGCATAGCCGCGCTCACGGATCAGGGCCAGGTGGCTCCTGATCTTTACCGGGTCGATCTCCGTGGCCTGCGTTGTCTTCTCCAGCTTTCCTGCAAGGAAACGATCCTGCACCCAGCCTGGCATGTGCGCCATCATGGCCATTCCGGAGGACGTGGTGTGGATATCCAGCCGGCCTGCCACCTGTGCCAGGTTCATGACGGTCCCATGCCGGTCCAGCCGCTCGAGATAGAGCACGCTGTTGGTCTCCACGTCCGGAATGGAGAGGGCAACGTGCTCCTGCACAGCGGCGTGGACACCTTCCAGGAACGGCAAACCACGGCGCCGGAATTCTTCCAGGGGGTTGCTGCGGGAGGCCAACTCCCACATCTTCATTCCCACGCCGAACTCGCCTTCGGCATTGCGCTCCAGGAGTCCGTTGGCAGCCAGGTCCATGGCCAGGCGGTGGACGGTGCTGCGGGACATACCGGTGATCCGGACCATGTCCTTCAAGGGAAGCCAAGGACGGCCCTTTGAAAACGCGTCCATGATCTTCACGACGCGTTCGATCACGGACTCCCCCGACGCCGAGTTGGCCATGATGCCTCCGTAGTGCTTTTCCGGTCGGCTGCATCGCGGACCTCGAAACCCAATATAGCCTTGCACTGGAGCGCAAAATCCGGGAGGCAACGTGGAACTGCGGCAAATTGAGGCCTTCCTGGCAGTAGCTGAGGAGCTGCACTTTGGCAGGGCGGCAGAGCGGCTTCGCATGGCACAGTCACCGTTGAGCCAGACCATCAAGAAGCTGGAAAAGGGTCTGGGCGCACCGCTGTTTGAACGCAACACCCGGTCCGTCACCCTGACCACGGCAGGCCACTCGCTGTTGCCGCATGCCCGCAGGATTCTTGAGGAAGTGGATTTGGCGCGGAGGGCCGTCAGCGCCGGGACCGGGACCATCTACGGAAAACTCGCCATCGGCTTCTCCGGTGCGTTGAACCATGCCACGCTGCCCCCACTGATGCGGGCCCTGCGGCAGCATTACCCGCAACTCGACGTCACGCTGCATGGAGGCCTGCTCACCCAGGAAGCCCTTCAGCAGCTGGGCAACGGCTCCTTGGATCTGGCCTTCATCGGCCTTCCCATCGACGCCCCCGCGCTGGCCACCCGTCGCATCGCCACAGAGCGGCTGGGGGTCACCCTGCCCGCGGACCATCCCCTGGCTGGACAGGCCTCCGTGCACATGGCGCAGCTGGCCGGTGATCCGTTCATCACCATGCCCGCCGCCCAAGGCTCCACCCTGCGCGAAGTCACTTTTGCCGCGTGTGCCATCGCTGGCTTCCGCCCCCGGATCAGCCAGGAAGTCTCCGATCCCTACACTGCGTTGTCACTGGTGGCCGGTGGCGTTGGCATCAGCGTCATGCCCGCCTCCATCGAGGGGATTATGCCCACCGGCATCGTATTCCTGCCTTTGGAAGGCGACGACGTGCTGTTGTTTTCCGGGCTCGCCTGGAACCCGGGAGCGACGACGCCCGCGGTCCGGGCTGCGCTCGCTGTGGCCGAGGACGTGCTCCCCACTCCGAAGGACTAGGGACTATGTAGTTTCTACACATAGTTTTAGACCAACTAAGTATTGGACAAGGCCTAATGAGTTGCCCAGCATTGAGGGAAACCACCACCACTCAATGAAGAGGACAACCCGATGCCCACGTTTGCCGTTACATACTCCTACTCCGACGCTACGTCCGCCCGCCGGGATGCCGTCCGCCCTGCCCATGTGGAATTCCTCAAGGCCCAGTTCGACGGCGGCCGCCTCCTCAAGAGCGGCCCTTTCGGCCCGGAGGAATCACCTGGGGCGCTGCTGATCCTTGCCGGCGAAACCAAAGCGGACGTCGAAGCCCTCATGGACCAGGACCCGTTCCACCAGTCCGGCCTCATCGAGGAACGGACAGTTCAGCAGTGGAACATATTCTTCGGTGCGGATGCCCCTGAGCCTGCAACCGCATCTGCCGCGCAGAACTGAGCCCAGCCGTGTTGTCCGCGATCACTGTCGCCAAAGAGACCATCTCCTTTCAGGACTCCCCTGATCCCACCGTTGAACCGGGCCACGCCCTGGTCCGGGTCCACAACGTCACGCTGTGCGGCACCGACCTCCATATCTGGGAGGACGACTACCCCACGGAACTCCCGTTGATCCAAGGCCACGAATTCTCCGGCATAGTCGAAGCCCTTGGTCCGGAGGTCCCCGATCATGGTGTCACCGCACTTGGCGTCCCCGGCACCTCGGGACGAGCCGCAGCCGGCGCCGCTTCCACAGCCGGCGCCGCGGGAGTCACCGGCAGAGCCACCGGCAGAGCCACCGCCACCGGGCCCGCTTTCAGCATCGGAGACCGCGTAGCAGTCAACCCCATCATCTACTGCGGTGAGTGCCGCCCTTGCCGCACAGGCCGGTACAACGTCTGCCAGAACGTGGGCTGCCTGGGCTGCTATTCAAATGGGGCATTTACCGAACTCATCAGCGTCCCGGTGGAAAAGCTGTGCCCTGTTCCGGACGATCTTCCGCTGGACATCGCCGCCATGGGCGAGCCTGCCTCGATTGCCATGCAGGCCGTCAACCGTGGGCGACCCGAGCCCGGCGAAACCGCGCTGGTGCTGGGAAGCGGACCCATTGGGCTGCTGGCCACCTTGTATCTGACGGAACTGGGCGTCAATGTCATTTGTGCCGACACTGAGCAGCACCGACTGGATCTTGCAGTGGAATTCGGCGCAGCGGACACCCTGCTTGTGACCCCGGGAGCCGACTTCCCGGATGAGCACCAAACGCATCGCCTGGACACTCTGACCGACGGATACGGACCGCAGGTCGTCATTGAAGCCACGGGGGTTCCTTCCTCCTTGGAGAATGCCATCAGGCTGGTCGCCAGCGCGGGCCGGATTGTCCAGGTGGGCATCTCGCCACGTCTGGCCAACGTCTCCATGAAGGACATTCCTTACAAGGAACTGGATCTCCTGGGCAGCCGGATGAGCTTGAACCTCATTCCGGAGGGGCTCGCCCTGCTGGCCCGGCACCCCGGACAGGCCCGCACGCTCATGACCCACCGTTTCGCTTTCTCCGATCTTGAGAAGGCGTATCGGCTGATGCAAGGCCGGACCGAAAAGATCGGCAAGGTGTTAATCCAGATGCCGGCGGGAGGCACCGCATGAGCACCGCAATCATCACCGCACCCCAACAGCTCAACGGACGCTACGACGTCGTGGTCATGGGCAGCGGCGCCGCCGGTCTGGTTGCCGCCGTCCGTGCAGCCGATGCCGGGCTCAGCGTCCTGGTGGTGGAGAAGGCCCCGCTTTTGGGCGGCACCACCGCTGCTGGTGGCGGCGTGATGTGGGCGCCGGACAACCACCTCGCCAAGGCTGCCGGGTACCAGGACAGCCAGGCCGACGGCGTCGCTTACCTGACCGAGGCGGCAGGCCATGTGATGACGGCCGGGGAAATCCAGTGGTATGTGGCCACTGCGCCGCGGGCTGTGGCGTTCCTCAACCGCAAGACCAAAGTCTCCATGGTTCCCATTGCCCGCCCGGATTACCACATGGAGTGGAAAGGGGCTGCCAATGGTGGCAGGGGCCTGGACAACAACGCGTTCGACCCCCGGGACTACCCCGGGCTTTCGGAGTTGGTCCGGCCGTCGTCGTACTTTCCGCTGCTCACCATGACCGAACGGGATCAGCTCAACGGCCGCGCCGCTGATCCCGCGCTGCTGGAACACCGGGCCTCTGCGGGAATCCGGACCATGGGTGGCGCGCTGGTGGGGAGCCTGGCGGCGAGCGCCCTGGATCGGGGCGTGCAGATCGCGGTGTCCAGTCCTGTGGAGGACTTGTCGCGGACGGGTGACCGGTGGGAGGTGGGCCTCGGCGGAACCTCCGCGGGCGCGCGGGTGTCAGCGACCGCCGTCGTGCTTGCCTCTGGTGGCTTCGAATGGAATCCTCGGCTTCGCAGCGCGTTCCTGCCGTATCCGGTGACCCCTATCAGTGCCCCGTCCAATGAGGGCGACGGCTTGGTGCTCGGCCTCAAGGCCGGCGCCGCTGTGGAGGACATGTCCGCGGTGTGGGGAGTTCCGGTCATTTCGACGCCGGCCCATCAGTACGACGGGCAGCGGTCAGGCCGCATGGGAAACGTGGAGATGACCCTTCCGGGCTCCATCACGGTAAACAGCGACGGCAAGCGATTCGTCAATGAGGCCCTCAATTACCACGATGCCGGCAGGGTCTTTGCGTCCATCAACCCGCACACCGGACGGCAGCAGAACAATCCGGCCTGGCTGGTATTTGATGCTGACTATCTTGGCAAGTATCCGGTGGCGGGCTCAGTGCCGGGCGAACCCGCAGAGTGGATGGCGTCCGCACCCACCCTGGAACTCCTGGCAGGGGAACTGGGCATCGATCCGGCCGGCCTCCATGCCACGGTTGCCCGGTTCAATACAGACGCAGCACTTGGCGTGGACACCGAATTCGGGCGCGGTGCATCGCCACAGGACCGGTTCCTGGGTGACGCCGGGAACATGCCCAACCCGTGCCTGGCCCCCTTGCTGGCTGCGCCGTTTTATGCCGTTCCCATTCGGGCCGGCGTGCTGGGGACATCGGGCGGGTTGGCCACGGACTTCAGTGGCCGGGTCCTGGACCACCGGCAATCACCGATCCCGGGGCTCTACGCCGCGGGGAACGTCTCAGCTGGCGTCTTCCGCAACAACTACCCCGGCGGCGGCGCAACCCTTGGCTCTGCGATTACCCGCGCCTTCGCCGTGGGGGAAGATCTCGCGGCCCGGCTGGCGTAGCGCTCGGTGTAAGTGTGGGCGCAGCGTGGGGCCCCCCTTGGGGTGGGACGCCGCTGGACGTGGGCGCCGCTGGACGAGGGCGCCGCTGGGGGTGGGGTCAGGGGTCCTCGGTTGAGGGTTTGGTGGCCGGAGCCCGCGCCACCCGGGTGGTGCGCCATGTGTCCAGCGCAATGACTGCACCAAGGACCACCAGTGAAAGGGATATGGATGCCAGGGTGTCCGTTAGCCAGTGGTAGCCGAGGTACAGCCGGCTCACTGCCTGGGTGAGGATCCCCGCCACGGCCACGCTGAATCCGGCAACTACGGCCCCTGGCCCGTGCCGGCCGCGGGACAGGACGAGGAACGCGCCCACTAAGAGGAAGTCCGAGGCCCCCAGCACATGACCGGAGGGAAACGAGTACGTGGTGTCCCCGCCCAGCAGCATCTGTTCCAGCGGTGGCCGGGGCCGGTCAACCAGACGCGAAATGACCTGGGCAAGGATCACGCCGGTCAGCATCGCGCCGGCCAACAACAAAGGCCGCCAGGCGTGACGGGCCCGGAACATCCAGACCACTGTGGAGGCCACCACAATGATGGGCATGGCAACGGGGCCGAAAACAGTGGCAAGGACGGCCATGGTGACGGTCATCGCGGGGGACCGCTGGTTGTCGAACCACGAATTGACCGGACCATCGACGCCGGCCACGAACGTCTTCTGCTGGACCCCGGTGAGGAGGAGCAAGAAAAACCCGGCACCGACCATCGCCAGCACCAAAGCGGCAACATACAGCCGCTTCCGTGTGGGCTCGGTGATCTCCCGTTCCTGAACGGTGAGCTTTCGGTCCAGGAGCCTGAGTATCCCTGCACTGTGACGACTACCGCTCATTGACCCTCCGCGAGTGCGCGCGATACCAAATCCTGGACATCCGAAGCCCGCGTGTTCAACATACTCCCTTCCCGTTCCACCAGGGAGGTGGTTTTAGCGTGTCAGGGTGACGTGGATGGTGCCGCTTTCGGCCACTTCGGATGTCACTTTGTGGGTCAGCTCGAATGCGCGCAGGTCATCCCACAGCCGGTTGCCGCGACCCAGGAAAATAGGAGCGATCGTCAGGTGGATCTCATCAACCAAGCCGGCACGCAGGAAGTCCCGGGCCGTCCCGTAACCACCGCCAACGCGGACATCCAGGTCACCGGCAGCCTCCTGGGCCTCCGCGAGCACCTCCTCGATTGCGGTGTTGCGGAAGTGGAAGGTGGTTCCTCCCGACATCGGGATCGACGGACGCGGTGCTGTGTGGGTGAGGACGTAGACCGGGGTTCCGAACGGCGGATTGTCACCCCACCAGCCCTTCCAGTCCGGGTCATCGGCAAACGCGTGAAGTCCGAACATCCCTGCGCCCATGATCTCGGAACCGACGCCCTCAAAGAAGGAGACTGCGTGGCGATCATCCAGTCCTGTGGTTCCAGCGCCGCTGGTATCGCCGAACACCTTCTGCCGGAAGGTCCGGGTGGCGGCATAGGACTCAGTGAGGCGCCCCCAGTCAGCACCCATGGGCTGGTCCGGAGTGGGATCGGCAGGGGTGTATCCGTCCAGCGAGGTGAACAGGTCCATGCGAACGCGGGTCATGTCGTCATTCCTTCGGTTCGGTGAAGCGGGGGTGTATGGTGTGGCGCCGGCGCCGGCGACACCACCGGATTCAGCGCGCGTAGAGCTCCGTGAAGTTCCTGAGCACCCGCATGGGCTCAGTCACCCCGGAGTTCCGGGCGACGGCAATAAGTTCGTCAGCCTCGTGGGGTGGGAAGTATCCGGCGTTCTTGTAGATGTTGATGCGGGTGATGAGGCCGTCGGCATCCAGTTCAGGGTGGAACTGCGTGGCGTAAAGGTTGTTCTTGATGCGGAACATGTGAACAGGACAGGCAGCCGAGCTTGCCAACAGCACTGCGTGTCCGGGGAGTTCGCTGCACGCTTCCTTGTGGCCCACAAAAGCATCGAAGGTTTGGGGAACGCCTCGAAGCATGGGGTCACGCGCACCCTCAGCGGTGAGCTGGATTTCCGTTGGCCCCACAGGTTCGCCAAAGCGCCGGTCAATGGTGGCTCCTTGATGAACGCCCAACGTTCCAACTCCATAGCAAGCGCCCAGGAACGGGAAATCCTGGGCCACAATCCTGTCCAACAGCTCCGAGAGTTCCGCCTCCACCCGGACTTGGGCTGTGCTCTTTTCCTCCACAGGATCACTGGAGGTGTACGGGCTGCCACCAACGATTACTCCGGAAAAGTCGGCGAGATCAAGGGGCGGCAACGGCTCGGATTCCAAGCGCACGCGGACAAGTTCTTCCGGTTCCAGGCCGCAGTAGCGCAGGTACGCCTGGTACTCGTCATCGGCTGCGGCGTCTTCGGCGCGGGTGGCCAGCAAGAGGAAGGGCTTCACACGCCCAGTCTGCGCGAGGAATGCCTGCCTGACAAAGTGTGTTGCTGGTTGGAGGGGGTTTCTGACAGAGACTCCCTCGCATCGCCGGCGCTGCATAACGTTGTAGGAACCCCATGAAATAACCATCCCCCGAGGAGCCATCTCTTGACGCAGGACCCCGTGATCGTCGGAACGCCATCAGCCAAGGCGTCGACTGCTGGAACGCAGCAACCGAAGAAGATCCCCTGGGGTGGGCTTCTGGTCCTCGCCGCGGCCGGGTTCACCGCGGTGACCACTGAACTCCTGCCCTCCGGCCTGCTCCCCCAAATCAGCCGTGACCTGGGTGTGGACGAGTCGGCCGTGGGTTCCTTGACCGCGGTTTATGCGGCCATCATCGTCTTCACGGCACTCCCGTTGTCCCGGTTCCTGGCAGGCAGGTTGCCGCGGAAGACCCTCCTCATTGCCACGGTGCTGGCATTTGCGCTGAGCAATGTCCTCCTCGCCCTGAGCCCCTCCCTGGGATGGGCCATTGGCGCCAGGCTCCTTGGCGGCATCGCCCATGGCATGTTGTGGTCCAGCATGGCCCCGTATGTGGCCCGGATCGTCCCCGCACACTCCGTGGGTAAATCCATGGCCGTGGTCTTCAGCGGCAACAGCATCGCGCTGGCCGTCGGTGCTCCCATTGGAACCCTGATGGGTTCCCTCATGAGCTGGCGGACCTCCTTCCTGGTCCTGGCCGGGGTGGGTGTACTGCTGGCATTGTTGGCCTTGTGGCTGCTCCCCGGCGCCCATGACCAGGCCAGCCAGAAGACCCCGTCCCTCCGGGCGGCCATGAAACTCCCCGGCGTGGTTGCGATCGCCGTTGCCTGGCCGCTCCTGCTGCTGGCGCACTTCACCCTCTTCACCTATGTTGCTCCGTTCCTCCTGGCCTCGGGGCTTCCCGAATCGGCTACCAGCCTGTCCCTTTCCGTGGTGGGAATTGCCAGTTTGGTGGGTATCTGGATTGCCGGCATGACAGCGGACTCCCGGCCGCGCACCTCGGTGATTGCCGCCGTCGGACTCTTGGTTGTTGCGTTCGCCCTGCTGCCGGCGCTGGGCGGCACGTGGGTGGGTGCGTTTGGACTCATGACGCTCTGGGGCATCGCGTTCGGCGCGGTGGGCATCTACAACCAGGCCGCGATTCTCCGCGCCGGCGGCGAGCACAAGGATGCTGCCAACGGCCTCACCGTGGTGACCATCCAGCTGGGTATCGCCGTGGGCGCCGTCTACGGAGCATTCGCCCTGACCACTGTGGGCGCACAGCTGGTGCCCCTGGCTGCCGCAGTGCCAACCGCGATTGCCCTGGTGATCATCGTTGCGAGTCGTCGCGGCGGCTACCCTGCCGGGGGTCGGGAGAAGCGCCGTTAACATTCTCGAAACACGCCAGTGACGTGATCTTCACGAACGGACGATTTCTGTAACTTACCTGCAACTTATCTCTTCTGAGTCGGAAACATAGCTCACCGAATATTGATCGGGGGGTTGATGTGGGCCGGAAACAACGGTCCCGTTTCGGACAGGCTCAATGAGAAGGGAACGCAGGTGGAAATCTCTGCGCAACACGTCTGGATGATGTTGTCGGCGGCAATGGTGCTGTTCATGACCCCAGGCCTCGGCCTGTTCTACGGTGGCATGACCCGCGCCAAGGCTGCACTGAACATGATCATGATGAGCTTCATCTCGGCTGGCATCGTTGGCGTGGTGTGGGTCCTGTGGGGCTACTCGATGACCACCGGCGACGGCTTCCTCGGCTTGTTCGGCAACCCTTTCGCGCACTTCGGCCTGCAGGACCTGATCGGCTCGCCGGACCTCATCAAGGCAGGTTTCGCTGCCACCTTCGCTATCATCACCGTGGCCCTCATCAGCGGCGCAATTGCCGACCGCGCCAAGTTCAGCGCCTGGGCCTTGTTCGTCCCGATCTGGGTCACCGTTGTCTACTGCCCGCTGGCTTACATGATCTGGGGCGGTGGCCTCATGAGCGCAGACGGCGCCCTTACCCGGATTTTCGGCCAGGTCATCGACTTTGCCGGTGGCGCAGTGGTTGAGGTCAGTTCCGGAACCGCCGCTTTTGTCCTCGCATTGATCGTGGGAAAGCGTCACGGATTCGCCAAAGACCCCAACCACCGCCCGCACAACGTCCCGTTCATCATGATCGGCGCAGCCATCCTCTGGTTCGGCTGGTTCGGTTTCAACGGCGGTGCCGCCACCACAGCGGAGCAGGCCGGCCTCATCTGGATCAACACCCTGGTCACACCTGCTGCGGCAATGCTGAGCTGGCTTGTTGTGGAAAAGGTCCGCCACGGTCACCCCACATCCTTGGGTGCAGCGTCCGGTGTAGTGGCCGGCCTGGTGGCGATCACCCCGTCCTGCGCCAACATCAGCCCGCTCGCTGCCCTGGCACTGGGCCTCGTAGCCGGTGCCGCGTGTGCTGTATTCGTCGACCTGAAGTACAAGTTCGGCTTCGACGACTCCCTTGACGTGGTGGGCGTCCACTTCGGCGCCGGCGTCATCGGCACCCTCTCCCTGGGCTTCCTCGCCCTGCCGGTGGACGGCGTCGGCGGCGGGCTCCTCTACGGCGGCGGTCCGCAGCAGCTCATCGCACAGACCGTGGCGGTCCTGGTCACCATCGCCCTCTCCGGTATCGGAACGCTGGTCATCGGCCGGATGATTCACAAGGCCATTGGATTCCGGGTTCCCCTTGAGCACGAAGTCACCGGCGTGGACCTCACCCAGCACGCCGAGTCCGCCTACGAGTTCGGCCTCACCGCCCACGGCCACTTCCGCCAGCAGCAGGCGCACCTCTCGGCCCTCATCGGAGGGAAGCCCGTTCCAGCTCCGGGGGCCAAGGAAGACAGCTTCGCCTGACGGCACGCTCAACAAACAGCAGCCGACGGCGGAACGTGAGTCCCGCCGTCGGCTACTGTTTTGTGCGCCGCCTGGTTGGGTTAGCCGGAGCCGTTCCAGAGGCGCTGCCACCACGTCCGTTTGCCCTGGGGCTCCGGCTCAGGCTCCGGCGGGGCTGCAGCTGCCCTGCGCTCCCGCCACTTTTGAACCTCGGCGTCCACGTCGCGGAGCTTGGTGATCACTGGCGGGCCGCCCTGGAGTTGCCGCCGGGCTTCGATGACGCGTTTGTTGAAGTCCTCGAGGATGTCGCGGACCTGCTTGTCCGTGTATTGCTGATCCAGTTTGGCCTCGAGTTCGCCGTCCTCGATGCGGAGCAGGATGGCGGGTGGTCCGATCCCGCTCAGGCGCTCGCGCTGGATGAGGCCTTTGACCCACCAGTCGGGGTCATAATGCTCCCCTAGTCCGGGGATTGGTTTGCCGGCGTACTTGAGGTTGTCGAACTTGCCCTGGCTCATGGCGTCGCGGATGAGGTACTCAACCCTTGCGGCGTCGTCTACTTTCCGGCGCTTCTCGCGTTCCTCGGCGTCGGCGGCTTCGAGCTCGGCGTCTTCTTCCGCGTTGCCGCCCCAGGACCGCACGGCCCGCAGTTCTGCGCCGCGCTCAAGCTTGCGCCTGAAGGCGTTGTTCCCGGCGTTCATGTTCCCGCCACCTCCTCACACGGCAGCCCCTCGCCTGCCGGACGTCCTCATTCCAGTATTCCGCACGTCGGCTTGGTTTAAGGAGGTACCCCCACCACCCACTTTGAAACCGCCTCGGCCCCCGCCACGCCGTAAATGCGGCGAGGCGGGGGCCTTCGGAGGCCAATGCAGGTGGTGGAGGCACCACCGCCGGAGGCACCGCCAGAGGAGGCACAGCCGGAATCAGGCGCGCACAGCCATGCCCGGATCCAGCTGTTCAATGCCCTCCGCCGTCACCAGCACAACCCGGGCCGTGCAGATGTCGTAGAACAACCCAGTGGCCTGGACCTGGCCTGAACCCAACGCCGGACCGGTGACGGGGTGGTCCTCCAGCTTGCGGAGCTGCATGGCGATGTTCACCATGCTCAGTTGGTCCAGCCGGCTGTACCCCTCGACCTCGGCAGCCCGGGCAACGGGATGACCGGCGAGCAAAGCCGAGTAACTGGGCCGCGCGTGCTCCAGCCACTCATCAAAACCGGCACCCAACGCAGCTGCTGAACCCTCAGCGTCAGCAATGACGGCCTTCATGGCACCGCAGTTGGAATGGCCGCAAATGACAATCGAATCCACGGACAACGCCTTGACCGCAAAGGACAACGCGGAATCGATGGAGGCGTCCCGGCCGTCACTGCACACCACGTTGCCAATGTTGCGGAGCGTGAGCAGATCCCCCGGCCCGCTGCTGGTGATCAGGTTGGGGTTGACCCGGGAGTCGACGCAGGCCACGAACAAGGTGTCCGGATTCTGGCTTTCCGTCAGGTCCTGGACCAGTGGACGTACCTTGTCTGCGTGCCGCCGATGGTATTTGTCGATGCCCAGGAGGATGGACCGCAGCGGCGGCTGCCCGCCGTCGTCGTCTGCTGTTGTGTTGTCAGCGGAAGGCAACCAGGACGTGCGCGGCGGCAAGGGGAATTCGCGCAGGTCCTGCCGCTGGGGAGTGTTGTCCTCGGCGTCGGTGAAAGCAGTGGTTCCGTGTTCTTCAAGGACCACGGAGGCGCCGGAATTGCAGTGCTGTTTCTGCCAGGCCACCAGTGCTTCACGGAAGGCGTGGTCGAGGTAGTCGGCGTTCAGTTCCACCACGGCGTCCTGGCCGGCGGGCACGGAGTGCAGGACACGGTTGAGCCGGGGCAGCGCGAAGAAGCTGCACGAGCCGGCGATGGTCACGCGCCACGGCAGGCCGGAACCTGCGGGTGCGTGGGCGTGGATCTGTGCCCGGAGCACCCGCCACAGCACACACAGGGCGGCCAGGGCCAGGCCGATCATGACGCCTTCGAGCAGGTTCAGGACCACCACGCAGATGAGGGTGACGCTGTAGACAAGGAGCTCACCGGTGCGCAGGCTCGTGCGGATGTCGGCGACCTTGACGAGCTTCGCGCCAATGACCAGCAGCAGGCCGGCCAAGACGGACAACGGAATGAGTTGGATGAGTCCGGCGAACAGGGCAGAGAACACCAGGACCCAGACACCGTGCAGGATGGCAGATGAGCGGCTCTTGGCGCCGGCTTCAACATTGGTGGCGCTGCGGACAATCACGCCGGTCACCGGCAGGCCACCGAGCATGCCCGAGACAACGTTGGCGGAACCTTGGCCTACGAGCTCGCGGTTGAGGTTGGTGCGGGAACTGCCGTGCATTTTGTCGACGGCCACCGCGGACAGGAGAGATTCGATGCTCGCGATCAGCGCCACCGTGATGACGGCCATGGACGCGGCCCGCCAATTGCCGTCCGGCAGGCTTGGTAGTGCGATGGCATCGAAGATGGAGCCGCTGAAGCTGATGCGCTCAACGTTTGGTGCCACTGCAACGGCCAAGGCGGACACGGCGACGACGGCGGCCAACGGCCCGGGAATTTTCCGCACCGCCGCAGGCAAGTATTTCCAGGCCATCAGGATGGCCACCACGGCAAGGCCAAGCAACGCCGAGTGGAGCTCCACATTGGTGATGGCCGCGGGAAGGGCTGTCAGGTTCTCCATCGCGGACCCTGCGGCCTGCCCGCCGAGCAACACGTGGGCTTGCTGCAGGATGATGGTGATGCCGATGCCGGCGAGCATCGCTTTGACCACCACGGGCGACACTGCCAACGCGGCCCGGCCAATACGGCTGACACCCATCAGTAACTGCACGACGCCGGCACCCACTGTGATGGCGCAGGTCACCGCCCAGCCGAATTCGTCCACAAGACCGGCGACGACGACGGTCAGCCCGGCGGCGGGGCCGCTCACCTGCAGTGGGGAGCCGCCCAGGCTGCCTGCGACGATGCCGCCCACGGCTGCGGCGATGAGACCGGCCATGACAGGGGCTCCGGAGGCGGCGGCGATGCCCAGCGACAACGGGAGTGCTACGAGGAAAACTACGAGGGACGCGGGAAGGTCCGCGCCGAGGTTGCTGAGGAAGCTGGGCTTGGCTGTTCCCTTGCCCGGGTTGGTACCCGGCGGGCTGTGCGAGTCGGTGGGAACGGTAGCGGAATCGTTGGGCTGTGGCATGGGTGGTCCTTGAGCTCGGGAATGCTGACCCCTCCAAGCTACGGAAACTGTCACGGTTAATGACAACAAGATGTGACAAGCATGACAAAAGCTGTGAAGATGCGCTTCATCTTGGGACCCAGAGGAACTTTTATCGGGGTGGAGCGCGTTGGGGCGTTCGCGGGTCGCCGTCGTTCTTTTGCTTGGCGCACCCATAACCTAAGGCCCCTTAGTTTAGGCTTGGCTCCATGAGTCAACCCGAAGCCAGGCCTGTACGCATCAGTTCCGAACCCGTTCAACTGCAGGCGCTCGAACCCATGCTGGAACAGGTATGGGCCGCGGTGGGTGACGTTCGGGCGTTGTTGGCCTTGGCCAAGGAGATCGGCGACACAGCCCCGAAGCCCGGCGAAGGCAACACCGCCAAGCTCTGGGAGTTGCTCGCGTCTGTGACCGCAGTAGATGTGGCCGCCGGGAGGGTGCTTGAGCCACACCTGGATGCCCTTGCCATCCTGGAACAGGCTGACAGCCCCGCCACACCCGAGGGCGCTTGGGGAGTCTTCGCCGCCGAAGGCCCCGGCCTGAAGCTCGAGGCAAAGCGTGACGACGCCGGAAACTACGTCCTCAACGGGTCCAAGCCGTGGTGTTCCCTGGCCGCAGAACTGGATGGCGCAGTGATCACAGCCCACGCCGAGGACAACAGTCGGGCCGCCTTTGCCGTGGACTTGAAACACCCCGGGGTTTCCTGCGAAACACCGCTGTGGACCAGCCGAGGGCTGCAGGAAATCCCCAGTGGCACCGTCCACTTCGACCAAGTCCCCGCAACCCCTGTCGGCGGTGAAGGGTGGTACTTCGCCCGTCCCGGTTTCGCTTGGGGTGGCATGGGCGTTGCCGCGTGCTGGCTTGGCGGAGCAGTTGCCGTTGCCCGGGATTTCAAGACCGCGCTGGCGAAGGGCGCGGACAATGGCAGGGAACCGGACCAGGTGGCCCTCGCCTCCCTGGGTGAGGTGGACCGAATCCTCACATCCGTCACCGGGTACCTCGCCCAAACCGCCGAGCGGATAGACACCGGCGAGCCGGAAACTCCAGACGGCCACAACAGCAACTCCCCCAGCGCCTGGAGCGAAGCGCTCCGTGTCCGCGGCACTGTTGCGGCCGCCGTCGAGCGCGTCCAAACGGTAGTGACTCAAAACCTCGGGCCGGCTCCGTTGGCGTTCAACGAGGCGTACGGCAAACGGATGGCGGACCTGTCGCTGTACATCAGGCAGCACCACGCCATGCGGGACGATGCCCAGCTGGGCGCCCTGACCTTGAAAGGGGACTGTGGATGGTAGCTTTCACGCACGCTGACGTCGGCACGCCGGAAAAGGACTGGGCGGCTTCGGGCGTGGCTGCGCTCCCTGAACTCCCACTCGACGCATCAGAGCTCGCAGCCATGAAATTCGTGGTGCTGGCTGCGCATCCGGACGACGAATCACTGGGCGCCGGTGGCCTCCTGGCCAAACTGCAGGCGGCCGGCGCGTCAGTGGACATCATCCTGTGCACCGCAGGCGAGGCCTCGCACCCGGATTCGCCAACCACGACGCCGGAACAGCTTGCCGCTGTCAGGCTCGCCGAGTTCGGCACAGCGATGTCCGGGCTGGTGCCGGGGGCGACGTGGCGGTATTTGGAACTCCCTGACGGGAAACTGGCCGCCTCTGCTGATCGGATCGCCGCCGCGGTTGAGGAGAGCACCGCGGGGCATTCACCCCAGAACGTGGTGATCGTGGGTCCCTACCGGTCCGACGGCCATACGGACCACGACACCCTGGGCAGCGTAGCCGCCGGAGTAGCAACACAACGCGGCTTCGGCCTGTTGGAGTACCCCATTTGGTACTGGTTGTGGGCAGGACCTGAAGACTCTGCGTGGAAGGACTGGGTACGCCTGCCTCTGGGCCCGGCAGAACAACACGCCAAAGCGACCGCCATGCACGCCCACGCCTCACAGACCGGGCCGCTCTCCGAACAGGCAGGCGACGAGACGCTGCTGTCCGCGACCTTCCTGGAGCACTTCACCAGGCCGTGGGAAACGTTCGCCTGGCATCCTTCAACGGCGGGGAACAACAGCGCCGCGGATGCTGAGCGGATCTTTGATGAGGTCCACACCCGGGAAACGGACCCATGGAGCTACACCACCAGCTGGTATGAGCGCCGGAAGAGGGCGCTCACCATGGCGGCCCTGCCACAGGAGAGCTACGAGTCCGGGCTGGAGCTCGGCTGTTCGATTGGCACCCTCAGTGAGGAACTGGCGCAACGCTGCCGGACTTTCCTGGGAGTGGACGCCAGCAGCGCAGCCTTGGCCCAGGCAGCGGAGCGCCTCGCGAACTACCCGTCAGCGGAGGTCAAGCACCTCACCATGCCGCATCAATGGCCCGATGGCGCATTTGATCTGGTGGTTCTGTCCGAGACTGGCTACTACCTGTCCCCGGAAGAGCTCAGCGAACTGCTCACAAGAATTCAGGCCTCAACTACGCCCGGCGGAGCACTGCTTTTGTGCCACTGGAGGCACCCGATCTCCGGCTGGGAGCTCGACGCGGAATCGGTGCACGCCATGGCCCGCACCCAGCTCGGCTGGCCCACCCATGGGCTCTACCAGGAGAAGGATTTCATGGTGGAAGTCCTGGTGGCGCCGGACAGTTCGACATGACCGAAGCACCGCCGGCAGGCATCAGGAAAGTGGCCGTTGTGATGCCCGCCCATGACGAGGAACAGCGTTTGGGCCGGGCGCTCAGCGGGTTGCGCGGTGCACTGGACACTCTTGAAGTGGAGCACGCCGGGGTGGGCGTTTCAGTCACGGTGGTCCTGGATAACTGCGCGGACAACTCCAAGGAGATCTGCACTGCCTTCAGCGCCGACGATCCCCGCTTCCGCAATGTCACTGTGAAGCTGCGCAGCGCAGGGGCCAGCCGCGATTATGGCGTGCGGACTGCCCTGGACGGCCTCCAACCCCCCGGGACTGAAACCGGAGCAGGACCCGAAACCGTTTGGCTCGCGAGTACCGATGCCGATTCCAGAGTCCCCCGGCATTGGCTGGTAAGGCAGGTCGATCTTGCCAACAAAGGCGCCGACGCCGTCCTGGGCTCGGTGGAACCGGACCCTGCGGATGTGGACCCCGCGGTGCTGGGGCGCTGGCTGGCGCTGCATCCGTTCCGCGAGGATCACTCCCACATCTACGGAGCCAATCTGGGCATCAGGGCTTCGGCCTACCTCGCGGCGGGCGGATTTCCTTTGGTGCGTTCCCACGAGGATCGTGGATTGGTGGAGCGTCTTCGCCGCAACGGTTTCACGGTGACTTCCACGGACAGCATCCGGGTGGTGACCTCGGGCAGGACCGAGGCCCGGGCACCGCAAGGCTTCGCGGCCTACCTCCGCGGCTTGGGCGCCGAACTTCCTGCCGCCGCCGGGGGCTGACGACAGGACGTATGGCTAACCGCCCAAAATCCCCTCCACCGCTGCGATCGCGGCCGCAGTAATCGTCTCCCGATCACCCGCCCCCTCGACGTTTGCCAGGATCCCGCGCTGCGAGTAGGCGGTCAGAACAGGGTGCGTTTCGTCCCGGTAGAGCTCAAGCCGCCGCTGGATCACCGATTCCGTGTCATCGGCCCGGCCTTGCTCCTGGGCCCGTCGAAGCATTCGCGCCACTAATTCCTCGTCCGGGGCTGCCAAGGCGAGCACCACTTCCAGGCCCCGGCCCTGCGCAGCGAGTATTTCGTCCAAGGCGCCGATCTGGAGAACATTCCGCGGGTAGCCGTCCAGGAGGAAACCGGCGTCAACGTCCCCGTCGTCAAGCCGTTGGCGCAGCATGGCCGTGGTGACATGGTCGGGCACGAACTCTCCTTGGTCCATGTACCCGCTGGCCTCGGCACCCAGCCCTGTTTTCCTCCGAACGTGCTCGCGGAACAGGTCCCCTGTTGAAATTGCCGGGATCCCGAAGTGCCGCGCGATGTGTTCGGCTTGGGTGCCTTTGCCGGAACCTGGAGGGCCCATGATGATCAGTCGCGCCATGTCACTGGTCCGTTTCGAGAGGCGGCCGGGACTTAAACAATACGCCGACGACGACGCGAGGCACCCGCCGTCGTCGGCTTCTTTTTGCTTTTGGTTCAGTGGCTAGTTGGAGCCCAGCAGCCCATCGATCTGCTCGATTGCCTCGCGCATTCCTTCTTCCATGCCCATCTCGGCCATCTTCTGCATCTGCTCCTCGGAGTCGAAGCGGGAGGTGATGGTCATGCGCGTGCGGTTGTCCAGGGGCTCGAGCTTCACCGTGGCGTGCGTGATGCCGAGGTCATCTACCGGCTCGCCGTGCTCGTCGGCGAAGCCGTCGTCAAATTCCAGGTGGTCCGGGGCGTTGATGGCCGTGAACTTCCACCAACCGTGGGCTTTGGTTCCGTCCGGCCCGGTCATGTAGTAGGCGGCCTTGCCCCCGGCGGTGAACTCGTGGGTTTCAAACGTGGCAGGCCAGGTTGGCGGCCCCCACCAGCGTTCCAGCTGCCGCGGGTCCTCCCAGATCCTCCACACACGCTTCACATCGGCATCGAACTCGGCCACGATGGTGAAGCTCAGGGCCTCAGCATCCTTGTTTACGCTGACAACAGTCATGGCAGATCCCTTTCGTTTTCTTCAGCGAGTATGTCCGCGATCCGGCCGGCACGCTGCCGCCAGATCAATTCGAAGTGGTCCAGCAGATGCCGGGCTTTTTGCAGTCCGTCATGATTCCCCCGCACAATCTGCTCCCTCCCACGCTTCTCCTTGGTCACCAGGGAAGCCCGTTCCAGTACCGCAACATGCTTCTGCACGGCCGCGAAACTCATGGCGTACAGCGCAGCCAACCCTGAGACCGAGTACTCCCCTGCTGTCACCCGGGCCACGATGTCCCGGCGGGTGGCGTCGGCCAGGGCCTGGAACAGGCGATCGAGTTCGACGTCTCCGGAGGGATTCTTACTGAGCTGATCTACAACCATTTGGTTGTACGATACGCCGGCATTCGCGGTGGGTCAAGGGGTTCACCTGATCGCCACCCGGCCACCCCTTGCGACTGTGCCGCAGCACGGGTAAGTTGTTGAAACGTCTCAAAGAAAGCGTTTTCCCAGACTCTTAGGTGGATTTACCATGACTCAGCACGCCCCGATCACGTGGATCGATGGCGAACCGCCCGCCGCACTCAGCGGCGGCACGACGTGGGGCATGCCGTTCCAGCGCGGCACAGTGCAGGACGCAGGTGTCCTCAGGGTCCACGACTCCGGCGGCAGCACCATCAGCGCCCAATCATGGCCTCTCGCCACCTGGCCCGACGGATCCCTCAAGTGGGCCGGCATTGCCATTGGAGCCACGGATCAACCCGCCGACGCCTATCAGGTGAGCTTCCCATCTGAAACGCACGAGGCCGGTCCGGCAGCCGTCGTCGAGCGTCCGGATACGGAAGCCCCAAGTTCCGTACACGCGAATTCCGAACACCCGGTCGCGGAAGGTTCCGGCTCCGAAGGTTCCGGCTCCGAAGGCTCCGGCTCCGAAGGCTCCGCTGGAGGCACGGTGACCGTCACCGAAGAGGGAGGCTCCGTCACGGTCTCCACGGGCACCCTGGACATGGTCATCACCAGCAATAGCGACACCCTGTTCAGCGAACTCCGCCGCGCTGGCAACGTGGTGGCCAAGGACGGCCGCCTTGTGAGCCTGCTGCAGTCCGGGCCGGCGGAGGGAACAGGCACCACCACCCGCACGGGCTTCACCGGCCACACCACACAGGTCACCGTGGAACAGCGCGGCCCGGTCCGTGCCGTGGTCCGGGTCGAGGGCCGGCACCGCGCCGATGACGGCGGCAAAGAATGGCTCCCCTTCACCGTTCGTTTCTACTTCTACGCAGGCGCCCGCAGCGTCAGGATGATGCACTCGTTCATCTGGGACGGCGACGCCGAACAGGATTTCCTGGCGGGGCTGGGCGTCGAGTTCACTGTGCCGCTCGAGAGCGAACTGCATGACCGGCACATCAGGATTGCCGGGGCCGACGGCGGCTTCCTGGTGGAGGCTGTCCGGGGAGTGACGGGCCTGCGCCGGGATCCGGGCGAGGGAGTACGCGCGGCACAGATCGCCGGGCGGCCCACTCCCCCTGCGGCCGAGTGGAGTCCGCTGGTTTCCGAACGCCTCCACCTCATCCCCAGTTGGAACGACTACACCCTCACGCAGCTGACCGCAGACGGTTTTGAGCTGCGCAAACGGACTGCTCCCGGCCACGGCTGGGTGGGGGTTTCCGGCGGCACCCGGGCGGCCGGCTTCTGCTCCCTGAGCGATATCCGCGGCGGCTTCGGCGTTGGGATCCGCGACTTCTGGCAATCGCATCCGGGACAGTTGGATATCCGCGGGGCAGCTACCGCGGAAGCAAAGATGACCGCATGGCTCTACTCCCCCGAAGCCCAGCCGATGGACCTTCGCTTCTATCACGACGGTCTGGGCCAGGACACGTTCGAGGACCAGCTTGAAGGCCTTGAAATCACGTATGAGGACTATGAGCCAGGCTTCGGCAACGCCACGGGCATCGCCCGGACGCACGAGCTGACGCTCTTCGCCTACGACGCAACGCCCAGCACGGAGTCACTCGCCGCGGACGCCAAGGCGGCATCCGTTCCGCCAATGCTGCAGCCCTCGCCCGGATACCTGCACGCAGCAGGCGTGTTCGGCGATTGGGCTCCCGTGGACCGCAGCACCCCCGCCCGGGCAGAGCTGGAAGACAAGTTGGACTTCCTGTTCGACTTCTACCAGGGCCAGACCGAGCAGCGCCGCTGGTACGGGTTCTGGAACTACGGCGACGTCATGCACACCTATGACACCGACAGGCACGTGTGGCGCTACGACGTCGGCGGTTACGCCTGGGACAACTCCGAGCTCTCCCCCGATCTTTGGCTCTGGTACATGTACCTCCGGACGGGCCGCGCGGACGTTTTCCGCTACGCCGAGGCCATGACCCGCCACACCGGTGAGGTGGACGTCTACCACCTCGGGCCCTGGCGCGGCCTGGGTTCACGGCACAACGTCCAGCACTGGGGCTGCAGCGCCAAGCAGTTGCGCATCAGCACCCCGGCCTACCGGCGTTTCCACTACTACCTGACCGCGGACGAACGCACGGGCGATCTCCTCACCGAACTGGTGGACAGCGACCAGAATTTCCTCGGCCTGGATCCCGTCCGGAAAGTCAGGCCCGACGCCGCGACCTACCACCCGGACCGTGGCGCCTTGGGCGTGGGACTCGGCACGGACTGGGGCTCGCTTGCCGCCACTTGGCTCACCGATTGGGAACGGACCGGCAACCCGCGCTCCCGCGATCGGCTGCTGGGAACCATGGCCGACATCGGCGCCCTGAAGTACGGCTTCCTGACCGGTGAAGCGCTCTACGACCTGGATGCGGGAAGGTTCGACGCCGGCAGGGAAGCCATCAGCGTCTCGCACCTGAGTGCCGTGTTCGGTTTGGTGGAAATCTGCAGCGAACTGATCAGCCTGGTGCCAGACAAGGATTTCGAGGAGGCCTGGATGCAGTACTGCCGGCTGTTCCTTGCCACCCCGGAGGAGCAGATCGCGGAGGTGGGCCAGCCCTTGGCCGGTATCTACCTCACCCAGGCTCACAGTCGGCTGACGGCCTATGCGGCGGCCCGGTTGGGGTCTCCGGAACTGGCGGAGTTGGCATGGGAGAGCTTTGCCGAGGGCGGGGAGAACCTCAACCATGCCGAGGCCTTCACGCTGAAGAAGATCCTGCCGCCTTACGTACTCCAGCCCGTGGATGAGGCACCTACAGTTTCCACGAACGACACCGCCCAGTTCGGCTTGGCCGTCATCCAGAACCTGGCCCTGGTCGGTGACCACCTCCCGGCGGGTGACCATCAGCCTGGGGCGGCCGATGCATCCCAGGAGGTCCCGGCGTCGTAATCTCCGTACCTCCTGCGGCGGGACACCACCAGCCTGTGGCGGCCGATGCATCCCAGGAGGTCCCGGCGTCGTAATTTCTGTTGCTTCCCCACCTTCTTTGGCGCCGCCGCGGCCGTAAAGTAACCCAAAGGGGTTGTGTTTAGGTCCCGGTGGACCCAAAGAAGGTCAAGAAGACACGGCCCTAGGAAGTTGAGCGCGGGTGCATGATACGCATCTGATCCCAGGTCCGCTCCGAAGCGGCGATGTTCTGGTTGGAGCGTTCGCGGTCCAGGGAGGCAAGCTCGACGGCGATCGCCTGGACCGCGGTCACCGCACCTGTCAGGGACGGGAAGAAGCCGGCGCCCTCGGTGGGCACCACAATCCTGTGATCGGCGTGCACTGCGACCGGTGAGCCCGCGCTGTCGGTGATCGATGCGATGGGCGTGCCGAGGTTGTGGGCGATTTCCACGGCGCGCATGGTGCTGTCGTAAACCCTCCAGAGGCTGATGGCGATCACCAGGTCTTCTGCACCGAGTCGTGCAATGGCATTGGTGAGGGCCGCGACGTCGGCATCCAGGAGCCTGACGTTGTAGCCGGCAATGATCGCGTTGTGCTCCAGGGCTTTGCCTGGGATGGCGTAACTTCCCGCGGCCACAATGAAGGTTTGCCGCGCACCGGCGATCGCTTTCGCAATGTTGTGCAGCGTGCCGGCGTCCAAAGTGCGCTCAAAATGGGCCAGGTTTGCCCGGTCCGTGGACACTGCCGCCTGCGCAGGACTACTCAGGTGGCCGTTGTGTTCCGCCGCGACTTCCACTGCGCTAAGGGATGCCAGGAAGCGGGACCTGAGCTCGTACTGGAAGTCCGCCCACCCTTTGAAGCCCAGTGTTTGCGCGGTTCTTGTGACCGTTGAGGCATTGGAGGCAGCCACTGCGGCGATGTCGCTGACGGAGCCGTAGGAGGCCAGCCGGGGCTGCGAGCGGAGGATGCCGATGACCTGCATTTGGCGTGCCGCGAGCTTGCGTCCTTGGACACGGCTGTCCAGCCACTCGGTCAACGTTGACGAGTCGAAATCTTCTTCCACCTATTGACCTACCTCACACTTTGGCCGTAACTTCGATACATCGTTTCTGCACAGATCCGTGCATATTCCTAAAAATGTACAACTTGGCCCACTTTGGCAGGAATCCCCAATGTCTCTCACAGCACGCCTTGATCGTCTGGCTCTCAGTCGACCACACTACAAGCTTCTCCTCATTGGAGGCCTCGGCTACTCCTTCGACGGAATGGACGGCGCAGTGGTGGCCTTCCTGCTCCCACGCATCCAGGAACTCTGGGGTCTCAGCACCGCCAGCCTGGGCCTGGTAGGCTCGGCCGCCCCGTTCGGTTTCTTCTTCGGCGCAATCCTGGCCGGTTGGCTCGGTGACCGCTTCGGCCGGAAAAAGGTCATGTTGTGGGCGCTGGCTTTTTACTGCCTCATGTCCGTGGTGGCAGCCATGGCCCCGAATTTCGAGATCTTCCTGATTGCACGGATCTTTGCGGGACTGGGTGCAGGCGCCGAGAGTGTCATCATCGCGCCGTTCCTCTCAGAATTCATTCCCCCCAAGCGCCGCGGATGGTTCATTGGAACCCTGGCCGGCTTCTTCTCCTTCGGCTTTGTGGCCGCCGCACTGATCGGCCGGTTCGTTGTTCCCATGGGCGAAGACGGCTGGCGCTGGGCCCAGGTCCTCACCGCAATCCCCATCCTCCTTCTCCTGTGGTGGCGCCGCAGCCTGCCTGAATCCCCCCGCTACCTCATCAGCCGCGGCCGCGTGGCCGAAGCAACCGAAGTAGTAGACCGCTTTGAGCAAAGCGTCATTAAGGCCACCGGAAAGCCGTTGGAGCCCTTGCCCGCCGCGGAAGAAGAGATCGTCAAGCACGAACAGAAGATCAACATCTGGAACGCCCTGAAGTTCATGTGGTCCAAGGCCATGCGACGCCGGACAGCAGTGATCTGGCTGATCTGGTTCGTGATCACGTTCTCCTACTACGGCTTCTTCTCCTGGATCCCCACCCTGCTGGTGGGCCGCGGAATCACCATCACCAAGAGCTTCGAGTTCTCCATCCTCATCTACTTGGCACAAATCCCCGGCTATTTCTCAGCGGCCTGGCTGTGCGACCGGATCGACCGGAAGAACACCATCGCCCTGTACCTGGCAGGATCGGCCATCAGTGCCTTCTGGCTGAGCCAGTCCAACGATTCCGGCATGATCCTGGTGGCCGCGGCAACCTTGTCCTTCTTCCTCAACGGCACCTACGCCGGCGTCTACGCCTACACCCCCGAGCTCTTCCCCACATGGATGCGCGCCACCGGCGTCGGCCTGGCCAGCGCAGTGGGCCGCATCGGCAGCATCCTTGCGCCCTCCATCATCGGCATCTTCGCCGCATCCCTTGGCTTCGGCGGAGTGTTCACCATGACCACCGTGGTGCTGACCATCGGCGTCCTGGGCGTAGTAATCTTCGGCGCCTCCACGGCAGGGAAGTCCCTGGAGGACATCAACGCCCGCACCGAACACGATCCCGCAGCGGCAGGAAGCAAGTGAACGCCATGACATCGGTTTTCGAGCAGACCTTCCACGCCATGGAGCAGGACCCCGGAGTTGTCCTCTTCACAGTCCTGCAGTGGATTCCGCAACGATCCAGCCTCAAGCGGCTCTACACCAGCCATCCAGCCGAGTACCCGGTGGGAGGTGAGAAGACAGTGGAGATCTCCCCCGGCTGGCTGGGAACGGTCATCGAAGACAAGAAGCCTTTCCTCGCCCCGGACCTGGAAGCGCTCCGGAACGTCTTCTCCGACTCCGGACTCATCCAGCAACTCGGCTGCGGCGCCGTGATCAACGTGCCGGTCCTCGACCAGCAGGAGAACGTAGTGGGAGTCCTCGCGCTCCTCGACGCCGAAGGCAAGTACACCCAGCACAGTGTGGAAACCGCCGTCGACGTGGTTAACTCCAACCTTGCCAAACTCGTCCAGGCTTTTGAAGCCCATCCCACGGAAATCCCAGAAGTCCCCGAAGCCCCCGCGAAGGACACCATCTAAATGAGCACCGCCCCAGAAAGCACTCCCCTGATCATCCGCAACGCAAGCGTCCTGGACGTTGCGGCCGGCAGCTACTCAACTGCCGACGTCGTCAGCGTTGACGGGAAGATCAGCAGCGTCGAACCGAATGCCGAGGCACCTGCCGGTGCGCGGGTCATCGATGGCACCGGCAAGTTCGTGATCCCCGGCCTGATCGATGCCCACGTCCATGTGGTCGCCTCCAGCGCCGACTTCCGGTCGCTGACCTTCACGCCGCCGTCCTACGTCTACGCCCAGACCGCCAAAATCATGGGGGCGATGCTGCGCCGCGGTTTCACCACGGTCCGCGACTTGTCCGGCGCCGACTTCGGGCTGGCGATGGCGCAGGAGGAGGGATTGCTGGAGGGGCCGAAGATCCACTTCTGCGGCCACGCCCTGAGCCAGACCGGTGGCCACGGCGACATGCGCCTGCCCGGTGAAGACCACGATCCCAACGGCCGGGGCTGCTGCGGCATTGGCCGGGTGGCAGATGGCGTTGACGCTGTCCGCGCCGCCGCCCGGGACGAGATCCGCAAGGGTGCCCACCACATCAAGATCATGGCGTCCGGCGGCGTCTCCTCCCCCACAGACCGCATCGATTCCACCCAGTACTCCATGGAAGAGATGAGGGCCGCGGTGGAAGAAGCCCAGGCCGCCAACCGGTACGTCGCCGCGCACGCCTACACCGCCAAGGCCATCAACCGCGCCTTGGAAGCCGGCGTTCGCTCGATCGAACACGGCAACCTGCTGGATGAACAAAGCCTCAACCTGTTCCTGGAAACGGACGCCTTCCTGGTTCCCACCTTGGTCACGTATTGGGCGCTGAAGGAAGAAGGCAAGGAGTTCGGGCTCACAGAGGAAATGTGGGCCAAGGTGGATTCCGTCCTCACCAGCGGGCTTGAAGCGATCGAGCGCGCCCACGAAGCCGGCGTCAAAATGGCGTTCGGCTCGGACCTCCTGGGCGGTATGCACCGTCACCAGAACGAGCAATTCAGGCTGCTGGGGAAGGTGCAGCCGGCGATCGACGCCATCCGTTCGGCAACCACGACGGCGGCAGAGCTGCTGGAGCGCGAAGGGGAAATCGGCGTCATTGCACCGGGAGCCGACGCTGACATGTTGGTCCTGGACGCCGATCCGGTGGCGGACATCGCCGTCTTGGCCGACATCTCCGAGCACTTGGACTACCTCGTCCAGAACGGCCGGATCATCAGCTGATTCGCTCCTGCCGGGCCTGTATTAACCCTCCGCCATGGTCAATAATGTAAGCATACTGATCATTATTGAGCCGAGGAGGGCAGCATGGCCACGGAAGTTGCCAAGTACTGGTCATCGCTGCGATCAGCGCGGCCTACAGGCAGCGGACGCGCTTCAACGCATTCTGGACCTGGGCGGCAAACTCCATGTTGTTGAGAGGCAGGCTGAGTCGGAATTGAAAAAGTTCAGGGAGTACATCGAGAACCAGGAGCCGGAGTCGGAGTCAACCGGGGCTACGGCGGCTACGGCTCCGGCCGCGGAGCCGGGCGCTTCGGCTCCGGCCGCGGGGCCCGCGGCGGGGCCGGGCGCTTCGGGGCCGGCCGCTTCGGCTCCGGCCGCCCGGGAGACACCGGACGTCGACCCCATCACCCACCCCTTTGACCAGACGAACGGTTTGGCCGACGTGGACGGGGACTCGGACGGAACCTCCGAAAGCGACACCCGCAGCGCCGCGGAGCGCAATGATGACGACCACGGCCCGGGGCTCGGCTTCATCCCGCCCCAGAGCGGCGGGCTTCCCGGCCAACGCTGAACCCTCAAGAGCAACGCGGGGTCACTTGTGGCCCCCTCCGGGCGCCGTAACGGGCCTTAAATGACCCCGCGTTGCTCTTCATCCGGGCTTACTTGGCAGTGCCGGTATAGACGACGGCGGGAATCGCCGGAGCCTGCATACCCTCACCGATGAAGAAGCTCGGGTGCGGCGGCTGGTTGTACGCCACGTTCTCGCGGGCAACAGCCGTCCGGTACACGGTGTCGTGCATCAGAGTCCGCAAGCGCACCTCGGTGGGAGCCGTGGTGGTGTAGATCCGCAGCTCGGTGCTGTCCGTTGAGGGCCACGCGATCTCTTCACGCCAGTCACCCAGGATGTCGGCCTGGATGGACGGGTTGCCCTTGGTGGTGTTGTTGCTGCGGGCGCCGTCGGCGGTCAGGAGCCGATCACTGGTTTCCGTTTCCCAGTTCCATTTGGAGATTGTAGGCACGCCCCGCGACACACTGGCGTCGTAATCGTGGTCCACGATTTCGCGGAGCAGGTCACCGTCCCACCACGCCAGGAAGTTGGCGGCCGGGATCTTCTCGGCAATCAGCTCGCCCTTTGCAGACATCAGCTGGCCAACAGGGGAATCCCATGCCGCAGAACCGCCAATGGCCCACCCTTCAGCCCCTGCGTACCGGGGGTCGATGTCCCCTGCTGCGCCACGGCCGGTGTCCTTGATGGCCGGGATGCTCCACAGCACCTCGCCGGTGGCGGCGTCGCGGAATGTTGCACCGCGATTGCCGCTCTGGCCCATGCTTTCGTGGACGGCAAAGGTTTCCAGTCCGGGCCGCGACGGATCCAGGTCACTGGTGTGGATGGCATCGCCGTGGCCGAGCTTGGTGTTGTAGAGCGGCTGGCCGTTGTCATCAATGGTCATTGAACCGAAGACGAACTCGTCTTTGCCGTCCTGGTCGACGTCGGCCACGGAAAGGTTGTGGTTTCCCTGACCTTTATATTCGTCGCCGGCCTGGTTTGAATCGAAGGTCCAGCGCTTCACCAGCTTGCCGTTGACGAGGTCGTAGGTGACCAGAACTGTGCGGGTGTAGTAGCCGCGGCTGAACATCATGGACGGATGCTCGCCATCCAGATAGGCCACGCCGGCCAGGAAGCGGTCCACCCGGTTGCCGTAGTTGTCGCCCCAACCGGCTACCGCTCCGCGCTCGGGCTCGTAGGCCACGGTGTCCATGATGGTGCCGCTCTCGCCCTTGAAGACGGTGAGGAATTCGGGCCCGGACAGGACGTATCCAGCGGTGTTGCGGAAGTCGGCGTCGGGGTTTCCAATCACCGTACCCGCCGCGTCCTTGGTGCCATCTGCGGTCTTGAGCGAAACCTCGGCCTTGCCGTCGCCGTCGAAGTCGTAGGCCAGGACCTGGGTGTAGTGCGCGCCGGCGCGGATGTTCCGCCCCAGATCGATGCGCCACAGCTTGGTGCCGTCCAGCTTGTAGGCATCTACGTAGACGTTGCCCGTATAGCCGGATTGGGAGTTGTCCTTGGCGTTGGACGGCGACCACGTCTGGATGACCTCGTACTTGCCGTCGCCGTCGAGGTCCGCCACGGTGGCATCGTTGGCCGAGTAGGTATAGGGCTTGCCGTCGGGCGTGACACCATCTGCCGGCTTGTCCAGCTTGATGGCCAGGTAGTTTTGCGCCAGCGGCTTCACGGCTTCGGTCAGCTTGTCCTGGCCTTGGCCATTACCCACCGTCTTGATGACGTAGCTGGAGTTTGCGGTGCCGGCGGCGTCCAGGAACATGGTCGCGTTCCGGACGGGTTCCGGGGTGATGTTGACGCCGTCGCGCAGGACCTGGAAGCCCACGCTGTCTTTGTCCAGGCCGAGCATGCGCCAACTGACTGTGACGCCTTGGTCAGTCAGGACGGCCACCGGTGCGCGGTCGAGGTTTTCCACTTGGCGCTTGAGCGTTGCCGGGTCCTTCGCGGCAGGCACGACGCCGGGAAGGTTGGCTTGCGCTGCCTGCACGGGTTGGGTGGGGGCTGCTTGCGCGAGCGGGACACCCGTCAGCGCAATGGCGGCGGCAGCGAGGGAAGCCGAGGCCGCAAGCGGGACTGCTTTCCATGTACGGCTCCGGGGAGTGCCGTAGGAACATTTCGAGGGGTAGGCCAAAGAACATCTCCTTTGATGCGAGGCGGCAGTGGGTCTGCGCGCTCATTTTTGGAACGTTTCACAACTTCGGCCCGATCCACTTATTCGGAATAAGGAGGTGGGGGGCGTAGCTCAGAAAACGCTTTCCGCACACAAGGTTTACCAGCGATTCCACGGCACCGTCAAGGGTTTGACAAGAAATGACTGTGAGATTTCGGTGTTTATTGTTCACAAGTGTGATCGGGTTTTGCGCCCGGGCCAGCGGCTCTTATGACGAGGCTCCTCCAGCCGCAACCCCCAATCAGATCCCCTGGGTTGAGCTCCAACGCCCAATCACATCCCCTAGGTTCGAACCCCAACGCCCAATCACATCCCCTAGGTTCAAACCCCACCCCCAATCACATCCCCTAGGTTCAAACCCCACCCCCAATCACATCCCCAGGTTCAAACCCAACCCCCAATCACATCCCCAGGTTCAAACCCAACCCCCAATCACATCCCCAGGTTCAAACCCAACCCCCAATCACATCCCCCAGGTTCCAACCCAACCCCCAATCACATCCCCCAGGTTCCAACCCAACCCCGGGGATGTGGAAGAGCGTTTGGCTCAGGCCCGGGGGATGTGGAAGAGCGTTTGGCTCAGGCCCGGGGGATGTGGAAGAGCCTTAGGCCCAGGCCCGGGGGATGTGGAAGAGCCTTAGGCCCAGGCCCGGGGGATATGGAAGAGCGTTCGGCCCAAACATGGGGGACGTGAGAGAGCGTTGGCCGCAAACAAGGGGGACGTGAGAGAGGATCAGGAAGCGGCAGGCCGGTTGCCGACGCACAGCGCGCCGAGGTGGACCGCCGGCGGGAAGTCAGCGTCAGCACGGGTTACACAGCGTAACCAGCAACGTGTAATCGGTCACACTTGGCTGGATTCGCTTGTCAACCATGGTGGGCAGCATGAACCATGAATGAGGGAATTCGTTCCCATACAAGCTGAATCAGCAATCCTCACCGACGAGGATGCGGCCCCGGGCGAAGAGGCTTGGGGCTGTTAACGGCCTGAGTGAAAGTACTGACAATGACGACACATACTGACTCCATCACGCTGAAGATCTGGGACAAGTCGGCCATCGACCACACCATCGACGCCGCCATCCAGTCCCTCTCACACCGTGCAGCTGCAGAAAACTGCGGAATCGAAGTGACCCTCAGCGGACCGAAGACCTTCACCGTGAGCTTGAGCCGCTAAGCAGCTCACACGCAACGCAAGAGGACGACGCCGGAACTTACCGGCGTCGTCCTCTTGCGTTAAAGGCTGCTGCCTTGAGGCATTGGCCACCGCCTTCCCCGGGATGTGAGGCAGGTTGGTCGGACAAAGAGCCACATCGCTGCGCGAAATTGGGCATTAGTACCCCTTTGGAGCCGTTCGTGACGGCATTCCTCAAGTCCTGAGCAAAACTTGATATTTCCTTGACGCTTTCCCTGTGCGGATCTTGCGTTGGCGTTGGAACTCTAAGTGAGTCAACGCTTCAACGCACGAACGGAGGGATCACAATGCTCGCGGAAATCACGGAAGTCAGGGAACTCGCTGAACAAACGTCCGGCACAGACTCACTGGCAACGGCCACCGCACCCCGCGGCTCCCGCCGTGCAGCCGGAGGCGTAGTCACCGTTCTGGTTCCTGCCCACAACGAATCCGCCGGCATCACCGAGACCCTCACCTCGTTGAACAACCAGACCCGCCGCCCGGACCGCATCATCGTGGTGGCGGACAACTGCACCGACGACACCGAGACTCTCGCGCTTGCCCAGGGCGTCGAGGTCATGCGGACTGTTGGCAACAAGGACAAGAAGGCCGGAGCCCTGAACTTCGCCCTCAGTGAGCTGCTTCCCTACGCCGACCCCGAGGACTTGTTCCTGGTGCAGGATGCGGACTCACAACTGGCCCTCGATTTCATCGAGAATGCCACCAAGAACCTGTTGACCGACGAACTCCTCGGCGCAGTGGGCGGAGTATTCAGCGGCGGTCCCGGTGGTGGTTTCGTGGGTCACCTGCAGCGCAACGAATACGCCCGCTACGCCCGCGACGTCAAGCGCCTCCACGGAAAGTGCCTGGTAGTTACCGGCACAGCGGCCCTGTTCAGGGTCAAGACACTCCGTGACGTGGTTTCAGCCCGACTGGAGGGCACGCTTCCTCCCGGCAACGGCAAGGGCGGCGTTTACGATACCTCGGTGCTGACTGAGGACAACGAGCTCTCCTTTGCACTGTTGACCCTCGGCTACCGGATCGCTTCACCCTCGAACTGCACGCTGGTCACAGAGGTCATGCCCACCTGGCGTGAACTGTGGGCACAGCGGCTTCGCTGGAAGCGCGGTGCAGTCGAGAACTGCGTCCAGTACGGGTGGACCAAAATCACCAGGCCCTACTGGGGACGACAGTTCCTGTCCATGATCGGCGTCGTGGTGACGCTGGCCTACTTCGGCTCCATCATCTTCGCTTTGACCACCGGAATGGGCCTGAACCTGCACCCCTTCTGGATAGCTGTTACTGCAATCTTCGTCCTGGAGCGCATAGTAACCCTGCGCTTCCGGGGTTGGAGGTACATGTTGCTGGCCGCAACCATGTACGAAACCGTCATCGATATCTTCCTCCAGGCTGTTCACGCCAAGGCGTACCTGGATGCAGCACTCAACAGAAAGAAAGTTTGGTAAACGACTCATGTACAACAACCCAGCAGCCCCCCTCGCAGGAGCCACCGCAGCCGGTATGGGCTCAGGAGCCCTCGCAATGACCGGAGCAGGAGACCTCTTCTGGTTCGCACTGGCTGCCTTCGCCATGCTGGCACTCGGCCTCGCCGTCAAGAGGATCGTCCCCGTCAGGGCGCAGAAGAACTAACCAGGCCTGGCAGTCCCGCAGTTGTGTCGCAAACCCCCCAGCGCGACACAACTGCGGGTTTGTCATTTAAGCGGCAAGCCCATGTGTCAGGTGACAGGGACAGAGATGGCCGAGAACTTGGCCACCGTGGTGTAACCGGCCTTGGTGCCGGTAACCCTGACCCTCATGGTGTCCGCTTGGTCAGCGCCCACCAGGGTGTAGGTCTTTGCCGTGGCTCCGGTAATCGCAACACCGGAGCGGTACCACTGATACGCCAGGGTGGTTCCGGACGTCCACGTCCCGGGGTTGGCCGTCAATGTGGAACCGACGCTCAACGTTCCAGTGATAGTGGGTGTAGGTGCCACCAAGGTACCCGGGACCACTGCGGCCGTTTGGGCTGATTCCTTGGTGGTGGTTGCATAACCGGTTTTGGTTCCCGTCACCCTTACCGTCAGGGTGGTGCCTTGGTCCGCTGCTGCGAGCACCCTTGTTGCAGCGGTGGCGCCGGCGATCGCAACACCGTTCCGGTACCACTGGTACGTCAAGGCGGTTCCGGTGGTCCAGGTTCCGGGGTTTGCGGTCAGGGTTGAACCTACAGCTGCTGTTCCAGTCACTGTTGGAACGGGAGCGGTCAGCGGAATCCCCGGGACGAACGAGAAATCACGGATGGTCACGGTTTCGGGAGCTACATGCGCCGGATCTCCGCCGCCGCCACCGGTAACCCAGAGGTTGAAGTGGATCTGTTCATTGGCCGGAAGCGGAACAGTGGAACCTTGCAGGATTGTCCTCTTCAACAGGGTTCCGCCGTAGCCCTCCCCCGCGAAGGTCTCAAACGTCAGCTTGCCCGGTTCCCAGACCATTCTGTGCGTAAGGATCGGAGCGTTCGTGACATCGAAGTTGATGGTGTTATTGCCCTGGCCCGGAGGCTTGGTGGCGTCGAACCAATATCCGTGGCCCTGCGTGACCGGCCAGTCTTCGCCATAGGCAGCCCCACCACCCCACGCCGACGCTTCACACAGATCGATCTCCGTGTAGCCCGGTTCCGCTGCGGGATCATAGGTGAAGAGGCAGCCCCACACTACTTCCTTCTGCAACGCACTGACATCCTTCTCCACCGTGGTGCTGTACGTGCCGTAGCCGAAGCCTTCACGGGTGGACTGGAATTCTGCGCCCTTCGGAGCAGAACCAGTGGGGTTGCTGATGGAAAGTTTCACATACCCGTTGGCGTCAGGATTGCTGACGTTGTTGGCGTCCCAGCTGGCGTTGTACATGGGCCCGCCGCCCCAAAAACGCTTTTGCCAGTTGAAGCCCTTCCACGCGAAACTGCCCACAGGTCCAGGATCCTCGGCCATGGGCGTGGTATCCGCGGCGTGTGAGGGGTTGATGCCCGTGAACAGTGATAAACCAACCGCCATGACGGCGGCCATTCCCATTATTTTTCTTCCCCCGGTTGGAAGGAGACTCATTGACGATGCCATAGCTGTGTCCTCCAGTTGATGCGCCCAGAAACGTCTCCGGCAATTGCCGGAGACCGCAGTCACGTTCCACCCCCGAGGAACGTGCAACTCCTCGATTATCGAGTAGCCGGGACGCTGCTGGAAGCGAAATAGGCATTGAATATGACTGTTTCAACATCAATTGGATAACGGTCGATAGTTGCGCAGTACTCTGGACAGATCCGTCCCCGCCAGGAAAACCCCTGATCAGCACGTCATCCAGGAAAAACATGACCATCCGAAGTGCCGGCATCCTCCTCCACCGAACCTCGAACAGCGGCGAATTGCAGCTATGGATCGCCCACATGGGCGGCCCTTTCTGGGCGCGCAAAGACCAACATGCATGGTCCATCCCCAAGGGTGAATTTCTTGACGATGAAGACCCATTGGTTGCCGCCAAACGCGAATTTGCCGAAGAGATAGGTTCTGCTGCGCCTGCTGCCAGCTACGAATTGTTGGGGGTTTTCCGGCAGCCCTCAGGGAAGCTCATCACTGCTTACGCAGCCGAAGCGACTGACTTCCAGCCGGAGCAGATCATCAGCAACACCTTTCCCATGGAGTGGCCCAAGGGCTCAGGTGTCATCAAGGACTTCCCGGAAATCGACGATGCCCGCTGGTTTGAAGAGGCCGAGGCCCGGACCAAACTCGTCAAGGGGCAACTCCCCATTGTGGACGCACTGGTCCGGCACCTTGGCGGGGAATCCCTATAGAGCCGACCACCCGCCGTCGGACGCCAAAATGGCGCCGTTGACGTTGGTGCCGTCGTCACTGAGCAGGAAAGTGATGGACGCGGCCAGTTGCGCAGCCGACGCTGGAGTGGGAACCGTGGCTTGCATCAACGGGCCAAGGCGTTCCGCAGCCAGCTGCGAGCCCCAGTTGGCAACGATGTTGGTGATGGTGGGACCGGGAGCTACTGCGTTAAACCGCAGACCTTTGGGTCCGTACATCACGGCCGAGTTCTTGGTGAGGCCCACTACCGCATGCTTGGATGCCGTGTAGGCAGCACCGGCTGCTGAACCACGCAGGCCTGCCTCGGACGCCACGTTCACCACTGATCCGGTCCCGGCGTCGAGCATGAGCGGCACCACGGCGCGCGTCAGTCGCATGAGCGAGGTGACGTTGATGCGGAAGACCCGTTCCCAGAGCTCGTCATCCACCTCATGGATGGGCGCAAAGTTGTCCATGATGCCGGCAACGTTGGCCAAGGCATCCACCCGTCCACCGGCGGCCGCCACGACTGCGGCTACGGTCTCCTCCGTGGAGATGTCCCCGGCGACGGGCACCAGTTCAAGTCCTGCGTTTTCCTCCACCAGGGCATCCAGCCGGTCCTTGCTGATATCCGCCGCAATCACCCTGCCGCCTTCCTTGGCGATGCGCAAAGCGGTGGCCTGGCCGATTCCCGAGGCCGCGCCCGTGACGATGATGGTCTTGCCGGCAAAACGGCCGGAGGTAGTGGCCTCCTGCCATGAAGCGTCGTTGCCCATGATGTCCTTCCAATAATTTCCGGGTGATGAAGCCAGCTTATGACACTCTGTGTCATTATGTAAGAGTGAATACTGGAGGGATGACTTCGGAAGATGCCAAGACCCTGCGTGCCAGTGGTCGCCCCGTCACCATCGACCCCGACGCCGTAGCCGGGCTCGCTTTGGAGCTGTTCGCCGAACACGGGTACCAGAACACGTCCATGGAAGACATCGCCCGGGCAGCCGGGATCGGGCGCAAGAGCCTCTACCGCTACTTCGCCAGCAAGGCGGACCTGGTGTGGGGTGGCACCGAGCCTGTAGTCGAAGCGTCAACCCTCGCCTTCGGTTCTTTCCACAGGCAGGAAAAGTCCGACGGCGATGTGCTGACCGGGTTGCGCGAAGCAGCTGTTGCCGGGGTCGCCGTCATCCCCGACCTATCCGTGACCCGGGGACGGCTCCGGCTGATTGCCGAGCACGCGGAGCTGACCAGCCGCAGCTACGAGTCCCTGGCACCACAGCGGGAGAGGGCCCTGGCATTCCTGGTCGACAACGGCCTGTCCGATTCCGCGGCCCGCTTCCTGAGTGCCGCCTACTTGGCCGCGACCTTCGAGGCATGGATGCAGTGGGCCGCCGGCTCCGATCCTGACCCGGTCCCGTACCTGATGGCGGCGCTCGAAGTATTGAGGGTTCCCCCGCGCTAGCTGCTCTTCCTGTCGGTGAATTGCCGGATCCACTCCACCGTCTCAGGATGGTCCAAGTGCAGGCCGTGACCCGCTCCAGGCACACGCACCAGCACTGAGCCACGGATGTGCTCGCGCAACAGGAGTGCATTGGGCAAAGGCGCCAGAGCATCTTCGGTGCCATGCAGGATCATCGTCGGCGCTTGGACCGATCCGAGGTCACGCCAGGCATCGTGTTCCCGGCTGGCTTTGAAATGACGCGCTTTGGCCCAGGCCGAGGCTGGCGAGTTGAAGAAGGTATGTGTCGCCACGGGATTGGCACCCACCCATTCGGCATCGAAGAAGAGCGGCTCAAGCCGTGACATGTCGCCGCTGACCAGGGCTTCCAAAGCTGCCTTGTCCGGTTGCGTTCCGGCATCCGGCCATTTCCCGCCACTCGTTGCGGCGAGGATCAGGGTACGGACCTTCCGGGGGTAATCCACGGCCAGCCACTGGGCAACCCGCCCACCCATGGAATGGCCGTACACGTGTGCTGAATCGGCTCCGGCGGCATCAAGGACTGCGGCGGCGTCCTCGGCGAAGAGCCGCGTGGTGTACCGGTCCGCTTCGCCCTTCCCACTCCGCCCAATCCCCCGGTGATCAAAGCGGATGACGCGGTAATGGCGGGACAAAAGCTCCGCCGTCGGGCCCCAACCGTCCATTGATGTCGCCTGTCCGGCGATGAGCAGCATTGGTTCGCCCTCGCCTTCGGAAGTCCAGGCGAGTTCAGCGCCGTCGGGGGCCTGCGCAAAGTTCACCGTGCCACAGTATCCGGGAGGCCTTCAAAGCGCTGCGGCGTGGGACACAAGGACCTTACTCCGCTGTGAAAATGTCCTCGATGGCACAGTCGAACGTCCGGGCAATGAGGAAGGCCAGAGGCAGCGAGGGGTCGAATTTCTCTTTCTCAATGGAGATGACAGTCTGCCGGGAAACCCCGAGTGCCGCCGCCAGGTCAGCCTGTGTCCAGCGGCGTTCAGCTCGACGCCCGGCGAGGTTGTTCTTCACTTCAGCGCGCGGTGGCGAATGGCCACGTATCGCAGCCCGGCGTCAACCGCGCTCAGCCCAACAAGACCGAGCAACACCGGGAGTGCTTCGATCTGAAACCGACCAACCGTCAGCACCAGGGCAACAACGATGGTGGCGACCAGGACATCCAGGAACGCCCCAGCTCCCGCTTGTCTCATCCACTGCAACTCCACGCTCTGCTCACCATGCGGGTCGCGGGTGACGGTGTGGCGCGAAATGAAGAGCTTGGCACCGAGGGATATCGCGGGGTAGGCGGCACAAAGGGCTCCGATCGCTGCAGCAGGCCAGAAGTCAGCCGGGTTTGATGCTCCGACCAAAAGCGCGACGGCCAAGGTCAGTATGGCCGCGAGGGTGGCGGCCAGGACGTAATGATGAAATGGCGCACGCTTCGATGTAAAGGAAACTTTACTCATGCTTGAAGTAAAGCACCCTTTACACAGAGGGGCAATCCTTGGTGCATACTTCCCACGCTGGAGCTAGCGTTGAGGGATGACCACCGAGTACAGGTACGACGTCGAGGTGCTGCACCTTTTGGTGTCGCCGGCCCACGCCTACTTTGGCCGCGCCAGGGAAGGCGCCGCCAATGTTCCCACCACCGATGCCGGGCAGGCAGAACTGGTGGCCGGCAAAGGAATTGTTGGCGACAGGTTCTTTGGGAAAGCCGCGCACATGGATGCCGCCGTGACCCTCTTTGCCGTGGAGGCACTGGAAGCGATCGCCGCCGAACTTGGGGCCGGGCCTTTCGATCCCCTGCTGACACGGAGGAACGTGGTTCTCCGCGGAGTTGAGCTTGCTCCTTTGCTCGGTCACGAGTTCACGATCGAATCCGGCGGACATGCCGTGCAACTCAAGGCCGGGCGGCCTGCACACCCCTGCGCCTGGATGGATGAAATGCTTGCCCCGGGAGCCCACAAGTCTATGCGTGGGCGTGGCGGTGTCCGTTGCCAGGTCATTGCAGGTGGGCTGCTGCGCCGGGGACCGGCGGTACTGGTCAGCCCCGTTGCCCTGGATCCGGGCAAAGCAGGCGAGGCAAACGTGCTGAGGCCGTCGCGATTGCCGTGATCACCGTCCGCAAATCATAAGGGACCTGTCTTTCAGGGCTGCGCGCGCATAAGGTAAATGCGTGAAGAGATTGAGCAAGAACGCCCAGGCCTTCGCAGGGTCTGCTTTCGCTGCACTATTCCGGGCCATCAAAGTAGTTCGTCCCAACAGGCCCAACCACCCCGAAGGGGTCCATCTTGTGGGGACCCTGGAGAGGGACGGACTTCCGCTCCGGGCATCGGGAATCCCGTGGATGGACATGGCCGGAAGCAACCGGGTGGAGGCACGAATTTCACGTTCGCTGGGAATGCCGGGGTCTTTCCCGGACATCATCGGCCTGGCTGTCCGCTTCACCGAGCAGGACAAACGGTCCGACCTGCTCCTCGCGAGCACGGGAGCCACGGGACTTGGCCGCTTTATCCTCAGGCTCCGACGGGATGCCGCATCAGCAATCTTCACCACGATGATGCCCTACAAATCGGAGGCGGGTCCTGTCCTGATAGCGGCAAGGACAATCGAAGGACCGCCACAGCTGCCGGCCGAACCACGCGCATTCCGCTCGCATCTTGGCCAACATCCCTGGATCCTCGAACTCCATCATGCAAGCCCGTTGGGACCGTGGACCAGGTTTGGAACGTTGACTCTCACCCTGGCTGATATCCACGGCAATGACACTGCCGAAAGATTTGATCCGGTCCTGAACCCGCTTCCAACAGCCGGGACCTACGGCTGGACCAAGCGACTCCGTGAACCTTCCTACGCCGTGGCCCGACGCCGCGTCCAGGACCGTTAGCTTCCTGACCCTCTTTGCCGCCTCAGGACCGGCTATTCAACCCTCCCAGGTTGGAAACCAGCGGTCTGACCGGCAAACAAGGTCAGGGAGCCACACCTTTTGCTTGGGTCTTCTCCCCCGCAGCCTCGAATTCGTCCAGCCGCCGCCTTGCCTCCGCCACAACCGGATCCCGGTTGGTATGAAGCCAAGCCGCCGCGCCTTCCTCGTCGCCGAACAACCCGTCGTCTTGAGCGTCGCGGCTCTGCTCAATCACGAACCGCCAAAGCCGTCCACGCGGGATCCCGGCCTCGGCCAAGGCAGCCCCCTTCAACAGAGTGGTCCCTGCAACAGGATCCTTGCCCAGCCGCTCAGCTTTTGCCAGCCAAGTGGGCAGATGGTTGACGCCCTGACGTGCACCCACCCCACGGCCTGCTTTGTCGGCTTCCACCAGGCGCGCCCAGTCCTTGATGGACGGACCACCGTTGGGTTGGTTCAGGCGCCGTACCAGCCTCCGGACCGCCGAATCACTGATGACACCTTGGGGACCTTCAGGAGTGTGGCACATGTGCTCCCGGATAAGCGGCAGGATCTTGTCCTCGTATCGGCCAGGCGCTCCGATCCGGCGCAGGAAACTCCGGGCGGGCTCAACCCCTGTGACGTTGTGTCCGTTGGAAGTGATCCGGCCGTTCGAATCGATGGTGGTAGAGACAGCCTTGCCGAAGTCATGGGTGATGGCGGCCAGTACCAAGGCTGCGGTTTCATCGGCGCCCAGATTGTCGCGCCGGGCGATCCGGGCTGCTTGGTCGCCGGCTAAACCGAGGTGGATGTTCACATCGCCTTCCGGATGCCATTCGGGGTCTTGCGGAACGCCCCGGGTGGCAGCCAGCTCTGGGAAGTGACCTTCCCACCCCGACATGAAAAGCGTCTCCAGCGCCTCAGAGATATAGACGCCTTTCGAGGCCAGCTTGTAAAACTCCCCCCAAATCCGAGCCCTCGGCAGATCCGGGAAGGCTGGAGAGAGGCTGCGGCAAAACTCCGCTGTCTCCGGAACCAGTCGGAACCCAAAACGGCCACTGAACTGCATGGCCCGGAGAACTCTCAGCGGATCATCGCTAAAAGCCGGGCTTGTGTGGCGAAGGATTCCCGCTGCCAGGTCGATCTGTCCCCCGAACGGGTCCACAACGGTCCCGCTCAGGTCGTCCCAGCCCATCGCGTTGATGGTGAAGTCCCGCCGGGCGAAGGCTTCGGCCTCGGACTCCTGGCGAGGCAGCGAAACATCGAAAACCTGGCCGCCCACTGTCGCAGAGACAATCCCGAACTGCTGCCCCACTTCCATGACGTACCCAGGCAACGCTGCGGACACCTGTGCAGTGGTCAACCCATAGACCTCAATGTCGATGTCCTTCGAATCCACCAGCACACCGCGGGCACGGGAGAGCAACGCGTCCCGGACGGAGCCTCCAACAACGAGGGGGCGGCCGCCTGCAGCCCGCAGGCCGTCAAGTACCTGCCGGGCTTCCGGGGTGAGCTGAATCAGATCGGGAATGATGGTGATGGTCGTCAAGCCCTCAAACCTCAGCCACCGGCGCCGCAAACTGCGCCTCGTAGAGCCGTGAGTAGGCCCCACCCGTGGCAAGCAGCTCCGAGTGCGTCCCCTGCTCCACGATCTGCCCGGCTTCCATGACCAGGATGAGGTCGGCGTCCCGGATGGTGGAGAGCCGGTGGGCGATCACAAAGCTGGTCCGGTCCGAGCGCAGGGCGTTCATGGCCTTCTGAACCAGGACCTCGGTGCGGGTGTCCACGGAACTTGTGGCTTCGTCCAGGATCAGTACCGAGGGCCGGGACAGGAAGGCCCTGGCAATGGTGAGCAGCTGCTTCTCACCGGCGGAAACGTTGCCGCCTTCGTCGTCCAAAAGGGTGTCGTACCCCTCGGGCAGCGACTTCACGAACCGGTCCACATAGGTAGCCTGCGCCGCTTCAAGGATCTGGTCCTCGGAAGCAGTGGGCCGGCCGTAAGCGATGTTGTCCCGGATGGTCCCGCCGAACAGCCAGGTGTCCTGCAGGACCATGCCCATCCGCGAACGCAGTTCCTGCCGCGAGAGCGAGGCGATGTCCACGCCGTCGAGCGTTATCCGTCCTGAATCCAGTTCATAGAACCGCATCATCAGGTTCACCAGGGTGGTTTTTCCTGCACCCGTCGGTCCAACAATGGCGATGCTCTGCCCCGGTTCAGCCACCAGGCTGAGGTCGGTGATGAGCGGCTTGTCCGGTGAGTAGCGGAAGGACACGTTCTCGAACACGAGCCGCCCACGCGCCGGGCCAGTCCCCGGGACAGGAGCCGGCTCCGGGGATTCTTCGTCCTCGTCAAGCAGGTCGAAAACCCGTTCCGCCGAGGCAACACCGGATTGCAGCATGTTCGCCATGGACCCCAGCTGGGCCAGGGGCATGGTGAACTGCCGCGAGTACTGGATGAAGGCCTGGACATCGCCCAACTGCATGGAGCCGGAGGCAACCTGCAGGCCACCCACCACCGCGATCCCCACATAGACAAGGTTTCCGATGAACGTCATGGCCGGCATGATCAGGCCGCTCACGAACTGCGCCCCGAAGCTTGCCTGGTACAGCTCGCCGTTCTTCGCGCGGAACTTTTCCTGCACTTCGTTTTGCCGTCCGAAGACCTTGACCAGGGCGTGGCCTGTGTAGCTTTCCTCGATCTGGCCGTTCAGTTCGCCGGTGTTCTTCCATTGGGCAACGAACAATTTCTGGGAGCGCTTGGCTATCAGCAACGTGGTACCCAGAGTCAACGGAATCGTCACCAAGGCAATCAGTGCCAGCAGCGGCGAGAGCAGGAACATCATCACCAGCACACCAAGAACCGTCAGCAGGGAGGACACCACCTGGCTGATGGATTGCTGCAGGCTTTGGGAGATGTTGTCGACATCGTTGGTTACACGGCTCAGGAGCTCGCCGCGCTGGATGGAGTCGAAATAGCGCAGGGGCAGCCGGTGGATTTTCGCTTCGATCCGCTCCCGCAGGCGGTAGACGGTGCGCTGTACGACGCCGTTGAGCACGTAGGCCTGCATCCAGCCGAACGCTGAGGCCAGGACATACAGCGCCAGCGCCCACAGCAGCACCGAGGCGAGGGCGCCAAAGTCGATTCCGACGCCGGGTGTCAGGGTCATGGCGCCCAACATGTCGGCCTTGCTGTTCTCGCCTGAGGCGCGCAGCCCCGCGATCACCTCGGCTTTGGAAACCCCCGCGGGCAGTTGTTTGGACACGACGCCGGCGAAGATCAGGTTGGTGCCTTCGCCCAGCAGCCTGGGCCCGATCACGGACAAGGACACACTGACCACGGCGAACGCCAGCACCAGGATCAGCCAGAGACGCTCCGGCCGCAGCGTGCCCAGCAAGCGCCGGGCAGAGGCGGAGAAGTTGGAGGCTTTCTCAGCAGGGATGTTCATCCCGGCGAACGGACCACCACGGCCCGGCCCCATGGCCGGACGCTGGGGACCACGGGGGCCGGCTGCCGCGCCGCTCATGCTGCCTCCTCCGCTGCGAGCTGGGATGACACGATTTCCCTGTACGTTTCGGAAGTCTCCAGCAACTCATCGTGCGTTCCGCGCCCCACGATCCTGCCGTCGTCGAGCACTAATATCTGGTCCGCGTCGGCGATGCTGGAGACGCGCTGGGCGACGATCACCAGCGTGGCACCGTTGGTGTGGCGTTTGAGCGCCTGCCGGAGCCTGGCGTCAGTGGCGGTGTCGAGGGAGGAGAAGGAGTCGTCAAAGATGTAAAGCTCCGGCTGTTTCACGAGCGCCCGGGCAATGGCGAGCCGCTGCCTCTGGCCGCCGGAAACGTTGGTGCCGCCCTGTGAAATGACAGCGTCCAGGCCGCCTTCCATCTCTTCCACGAAATCCCGGGCCTGGGCTACGGACAGTGCCTGCCACAGTTCGTCCTCGGTGGCGTCTGGTTTGCCGTACTGGAGGTTGCTGCGGACGGTACCCGAGAAGAGGAACGGCCGCTGCGGCACCAGCCCTATGTGGCCCCACAACAGATCAGGATGCAGCTCGCGGACGTCCACGCCATCCATCCGCACGGACCCCGAGGTGGCGTCGAAGAGCCGTGGCATCAGGTTCACGAGCGTGGTTTTCCCAGCCCCCGTGCTGCCGATGATCGCAAGGGTCTGGCCGGCCAGGGCCGTGAAGGATAGGCCGCTCAGCACCGGCTGCTCGGCACCCGGGTAGGCGAATCCGACGTCGCGCATTTCCAGCTCCCCGCGGCGGATACCCCCGGTGACAGGGTTCGACGGCGGCTGGACACTGGACTCGGTCTCCAGCACCTCGCCGATCCGGTCGGCCGAGACAGACGCGCGCGGGATCATTACCGCCATGAACGTGGCCATCATGACCGACATGAGAATCTGCATGAGGTAGCTCAGGAAGGCGATCAAGGTGCCCACCTGCATGGAGCCGTCCTCGATCCTGAACGAGCCGAACCAGATCACCGCCACGGACGAAACGTTCATCACCAGCATGACCACGGGGAACATGAGCGCCATTAAACGTCCGGCCCGGAGCGCAACGTCAGTGACGTCGTCGTTCGCCTTGCCGAACCGGGCGGCCTCCATGTCCTCGCGGACGAAGGCCCGCACCACGCGGATGCCGGTGAGCTGCTCGCGCAGGACACGGTTGACGGCGTCGATCCGTACCTGCATTTTGCGGAACAGCGGCACCATCCGCGTCACGATCAGCCCGACCGCCACCAGCAGCACCGGCACGCACACCGCAATCAGCCACGATAACTGCGCATCCTGTCGCACGGCCATGATCACACCGCCGATGCTCAGCATGGGAGCTGCGACCATCAGTGTGCAGGACATGAGCACCAGTTGCTGCACCTGTTGGACGTCGTTGGTGGACCGGGTAATCAGCGACGGCGCCCCGAACCGGGTGACCTCCTGCTCGGAGAACTCCCCTACCCTGCTGAAGATCGCGTAGCGGAGGTCGCGGCCCATCCCCATGGCAGCCTTCGCGCCGAAGTAGACGGCCACCACTGCACACGCGATCTGCAGCAAGGTGATGAGCAGCATGAGTCCGCCCATGCGCAGGATGTAGTCCGTGTCCCCGGCGGCCACGCCGTTATCAATGATGTCTGCGTTCAGCGTCGGGAGATACAACGAGGCGATGGACTGCGCCAGTTGGAAGACGACGACGGCGATCAGCAACCGCTGGTGCGGCCGCAGGAAACGAACAAGTACCTTCCACAGCATGGAGACTCCGAGCCAAAGCGTAGTGAACCGAAGGCCAGTTTACGTCTGGTTGCTGCGGGCAACTAGAGGATTGCCGGTAAAGTTGCCGCTGGAAATGCACCACGTTGAGTTGGCAAACCAGGAGCCGGCCGGCGAACTATTTTGGGGGTATGGCTTATGAAGAAAACCGCAGCATTGGCGCTGGCATTGGTAATCGGCGCAGCGCTGGCAGGATGCTCCGACGGTTCGCCGGAAGCCACGCAAGCCAAGCCCTCTGAAGCCGCGACCTCCAGCCCTGCGACCAAGCACACCACGGTTCCGGACATCGCAGGGAAGCCGTTCGCCGACGCCAAGGCTGCCTTGGCAGGAGCCGGACTGACCATCTCCATCGTGGGACCTGACGGAACTCCCTGGACCACGCTCGAGCCGGGCCAGCAAGTGGCAGCCGTATCGACGGAACCATCGGCAGGCTCCGAGACCGACGCCAAGACGGTCAAACTGGTTGTGGATACGACCGAGGTGGATCAGCAAATCATGAACGATGCCATCGCGGCAGCAGACGGTGCCGTGGACTCCGCAAATACTGCCGCCTCGGAAGCAGCAGCTGCGGCTGAAGCGGCCGCAGCTGCAGCGGCAGCCGCAGCAAACTCCGGCAAGTAGCCTGCCTGACGAGACCGTTGAGGGGTAATGTCAGGGACTCCCTCGCCCCTCCGCCGGCGCTTACCGTCGAAGTAGCCCACAGCCCGAACACCATAGGAGAGCAACCATGGAAAAGCGCACACTCGGCACCGGCGGACTGGAAGTTTCCGCAATCGGCATGGGATGCATGAGCATGACCGGGGGCTACAGCGAACGGCCTGACCGCGCGGAAATGATCTCGTTGATCCGCACGGGCGTGGAGCGTGGCGTGACGTTCTTCGATACCGCCGAGATCTACGGACCCTACGCCAACGAAGAGCTCGTCGGTGAAGCCTTGGCCCCGTTCAAGGACCAGGTGGTTATCGCCACTAAGTTCGGCTGGGACATCGATTCCGCCGCACGTAAGCCAAGCGGCAAGGTCACCAGCCGGCCCGAAGTGATCAAGGAAGTAGTCGAAGGATCACTGCAACGGCTCGGGGTAGATGCGCTGGACCTCTATTACCAGCACCGCGTAGATCCGGAGGTCCCCATCGAGGATGTTGCCGGCGCGGTCAAGGACCTCGTCGACGCCGGAAAGGTCAAGCATTTCGGCATGTCGGAGGCCGCTGCGGGCACCATCCGCCGCGCCCATGCAGTCCTGCCCGTTGCCGCCGTCCAGAGCGAGTATTCGTTGTGGTGGCGGCGGCCGGAGGAAGAGGTCCTGGACGTCTGCGAAGAACTGGGCATCGGCTTTGTTCCCTTCAGTCCGCTGGGCAAGGGCTTCCTGACCGGAACCATCAACGCCTCCACCAACTTCGACTCCGGCAACGACATCCGCAGCACCATCCCCCGCTTCACCCCTGAGGCCATGCAGAACAACCAGGCCGTGGTGGACCTCCTCACCGGAATCGCTGAAAGAAAAGGCGCGACGCCGGGCCAGATCGCCTTGGCGTGGTTGCTGGCACAGAAACCGTGGATCGTGCCTATTCCAGGCACGCGGAAACTGCACCGCCTGGAAGAGAACCTGGCCGCGGCCGACGTCGAACTTTCGCGGGCGGAGCTGGACGAAATCGAGGCGGCCGCGGCAAAGATCACCGTTGAGGGTGGACGGTACAACGAGGCCGGTGAACGGATGACCAACCTTTAGCGGACATCAGCCGCGGATCAACTCGAACGTACCGAGCTTGCCCGCGAACAGGAGCGCGGCGTCGCTAAGTTCATTCTCGGCAGCACGGCGTGTGCCCTCCACGTCCACATTGAGTACCGTCGGGGCGAATCGGATGTGTGTGGCGTCCTCAATGCCCACAAAGTTCAACCAGTCGGCAAAGAAGGTGCTGCTGAAATCGGAACCGAAGGCAGCCGGAACCCCGGGAGCGAAGACGCCGCTGCTGTGGATAGCCAGGGCGGGCTTGCCTTCCATCAGTCCGGTGTAGCCCTTTTCGGGATCGAACCCGAAGCTCCAGCCTGGCTGGGTGATGATGTCAATCCACTGCTTCAGGACATAGGGCACACCGGAATTCCACATGGGGATGTTGAACACGTAGGCGTCCGCGGCGGCAAACTGGTCAAAGACCGCGCGGGCGGACTCCCAGGCTGCAATCTGATCCGGAGTCTGGTCCTGGCCCGTGAAGACTGCCATCTTCGCGGCAGCCGCGGTGTGGCCGAAAGCCGGCAACGCGCCGTCGTCGAACAGGTTCAAGGTCTCCAGTTCGAAGGTCTCCGTAGTTGCAGCCCGCAGAGAGTCAATGAAGTGGCGGGCCAGACGCAGCGAATCGCTGTTGGCATACCGGGGCGAGGCGTTGATATGGAGGATGGAGAGCATGGTTTCCTTTCAGTACAGGGGGTGTTTTGACCCCTCCTCGATCCTCACCCGGGGTTGTCACGCAGCGTAAGAGGGCACTTTTTTGTGCCCACGGCACCTCCACGTGCCTGCAATGATGAGGGCATGACACTCACAGCCGACCAGAGCCGCCGGGTAGCACAGCACCACTACAACGCTTCCTTGGAGCTCTGCCCTGCCCGCCAACTTTTGGAAGCCATCAGCAGCAAATGGGTGACTTTGGTGATGCTCGCCCTGGAGGAAGGTCCGCAACGGCACAGTGAACTTCGCCGCCATATTCCCGGAGCCAGCCAGAAGATGCTGACCTCCACCCTCCGAACGCTCGAGCGGGACGGCCTGATAACCCGTGAGGTCACTGCTTCTGTTCCGGTCCGGACTGATTATGAGCTCACTGGCCGTGGACGATCATTGCTTCCGATCATTTTCGACCTGAAGGAATGGGCCGAGGAGAACATGGATGCCGTGGCGGTGTCGAGGCAGCACCATGACCATGCCATGACAACCACCGTGCCGGTGTCGTAGCCGGACAGTAGGCTGGAAACGTTCGTGTTGAACCGCATCGAAGGGACTGGGTTTTGGCTTACATCACCGTCGGAAACGAAAACAGCACTGAGATTGAGCTTTACTACGAGGATCACGGAACAGGCCAGGCAGTGGTCTTGATTCACGGCTATCCGTTGGATGGTTCCTCGTGGGAGAAGCAGACGGCCGCACTGCTCGACGCCGGTTACCGCGTCATCACCTACGACCGCCGCGGGTTTGGGAAGTCCAGCCAACCCACCGAGGGATATGACTACGACACCTTCGCCGCGGACCTGAAGACCATCCTGGAAACTCTGGATCTGAACGATGCCGTCCTGGTGGGCTTCTCCATGGGCACAGGTGAAGTTGCCCGGTACCTCGGCACTTACGGCTCGGCCCGCGTTGCCAAAGCCGTGTTCCTGGGTTCGTTGGAGCCGTTCCTGCTGAAGACCGACGACAACCCCGACGGCGTGCCGCAGGATATCTTCGACGGCCTCGCTGAAGCTGTCACCGCAGACCGTTATGCCTTCTTCACCGACTTCTTCAAGAACTTCTACAACACGGAAACTTTCCTGGGCACGGACCGCCTCAGCCAGGAGGCCGTGGACGCCAGCTGGAACCTGGCCAGCAAGTCCGGTGCTTTCGCTTCAGTTGCAGCCCAGCCCACATGGCTCACGGACTTCCGCGCCGACATCCCCAAGATCGACGTTCCAGCCTTGATCGTCCACGGCACTGCTGACAACATCCTGCCCATCGACGCCACGGGACGGCGGTTCAAGGAGGCCCTGCCCAGCGCCGAATACCAGGAAATCGAGGGCGCGCCGCACGGCCTGCTCTGGACCCACGCCGCGGAGATTAACCAGGCACTCCTGGGGTTCCTCAAGAAGTAGGTTTCTTGAGGCGGAGCTTCAGCGCCTTCCTGCTGTGGCGGAGGTATTCGGTTTCCGTGGCGTCGGCGACGCTGCGTTCCATGGCGTGCAGCACGCCGTAGGTGAACGCAGCGCTGCCGATGCCCGGCGCTGAACCCAGGTTATGCAGCTCCGCCCGGGCCATCACGCTGTCCTGGTGATCGCCCAGGATCGACTGGAGCTTGTGCGCGGCAGCCTCCACTTTCGACGCCCGTTTGCCGTAGGTACTTTCCGCTGCCGCAGCGGCAAACCGCAGTTTCTTGGCGGCCTTCCGGACTTCGTGGAAGGCCGCGTCACGTTCAGGCCCGACGGCGGCACCCACCGCTGCGTCATGGCGTTTGCCCAGCCGTTTGGCTGCTTTGTTGACGAGCTTCGCCACGGTTTTCCGCGCTGGTTTCTCCCCAAGGGCTGTTAAGGGGGGATCGGCGATGAAAGCTTCGAGTTCGTCCAGCAGCCGGAAGTACCTGCGGCTGGTCATGTGGTTCCTGACAGCGGCCATGGCCGTGTCCGCCCTGGCAGCCATGCGTTGGTCCAATTCATCACGCAGCGGTCCCAGGACCAGTTCCTCCGGGAGTTCTTCAAGGTATTTCCTCAAGCGTGCATGCAGGACCTCTATGTCCCGGTAGTGGCCCAGGGTCTTGGCCAGCGTTTTCAGTTCGCGCTCACGTTCTTCCACCGCGGCCGGTTCAAACAGGGTCCGGTACGAGTGCAATACCGACCGGAGACGGCGGATCACTGATCGCATCTGATGAACGGAGTCGTCCTGGCCCAACCGCACATGGGCATCCTGGAAAAGAAGGTCGGCCATCTGGGTCTGCAGAAAGCTGATCACCGGAGCAACGGCGGCCTTCCCGTTGCTGTATTCCGTCCCCGCGGTCCCCTTGGCGTCCGGCCAGGAACCACCCAGGGCGGTGGCCAGCTTGGAGGTCCGTTCGCTGGGTTTCGCCCCCGCCTCTGCGAGCTGTCCGGTGAGGTTGTCCAGCATGGAATCATCGGCACCATCCTGGGCGGCCAATTCGACCTCCCACTCCCGCCACTCCATTTCCCGCGGTTCACCGACTGACACGTGGGCGTGCACGTGGTCGTCAACGAAATCGGCCAGTCGTCCGCCGTCGGACCCGTACAGGGCGTAGCTGGTGCGTTCAGTGGTGAGGGTGGCCACCGCCGCCACCGTACCTTCACGCGTATAGGCGAGTATCCGGTCCATCAGCTCGTCCGGGACGGTGTCCGCGTTACCCAATGGCGCGTGGATTTCTGTGCGCTTGCCGGGGCTGAGCGGCAGCTTAAGGTGCCAGCCGGCGTCGTGTCCTCCGGTGCGCCGGCGCAGGGAGATGCCGCGCGCAGCCAGGGCAAGGTGGCGGGTATCGAAGTAGATCGCTTCCAGGGTGTGGGTTTCCGGTGCCCCTACGGACGCTACGCCGTCGATGGTGTCGAGTGCAGGCAGCGGGGTGGATGCCTCGGCGTCGAATTTGCGCTCTGCTTCCACTGTGCTGGACGTTGCCATGGCTGTCGGGACTCCCTTCCGGGTAAGCCGGAGGGCCGGCCCGTGATGGTGGCCGGCCCTCCGTAGAGCTGTCTCTTGGTGCTGTATCCAGTGTGAGCCAGTCATCATCTTGGCGCCAGTGACTTCCCACGCACCGCCGCGGATACAACCCCGTGCTGGAACCGCGGGCTACAGTCCCGGGCTACAGTCCCGGAGCGCGTGGCTGGGGTGGTTCAACCGGTCCCTCGCCTGCTGAAGGTGCGGCGAGGTCAGGATCGACGGGAGGAAATTCGGCTGTTACTGCTCCACCGCTGCCAAAAGTTTCCCCCGTGTCATCAACGTCGCCGCCGGATACCGTGCCGCGCCAAGCCCCGGTTTCATGGCCCTGGGCCTCGATGAACTTCTTGAACTTGTCCAGGTCCGCACCAACCCGCAAGCTGTCCGCACCCAGTGCTGAACCTGCTTTTTCGGCGAGGCCTTCGGGTTCCCACACAATTTCAACATTCACCCTGGTACGGCCGGCGTCGAGGGGCTCGAAGCTGACGGTTCCCCCGTTGCGGGGACCGTCAACGCTGGCCCAACTCACCAGGGAATCCGGCACCTGCTCGATGATTTGTGCGTTGTATTCGCGCTTCACCCCGCCCACGTTGGTTGAAAAGTGCAGGCCCGTCTCGTCAATTTGCTCTACTGCCTCCACACCATTCATGAACTGGGGGAACGTCTCGAACTGCGTCCACTGGTTGTAGGCGACAGATACGGGGACATCTACTTCAATTGACTTATTGACCGTTGCCATGGTTTTTGCTCCTTCGATCCAGTCTCGGGTGCTCATGCTGTAATGCTGGTGGCGCGCCATCCAGCTGGCTGCTTAACCAGTGGCGCGCCTGTCTTAAGCCCGCCAGCCAAAGCTCTTAGCCGGCGTCGAAACTTTCTTCGTCATCATCGTTGGGCGACTCTTCCTCCGGAAGGTCGTTGCCGCTGCCGTCCGGCAGGTCCCCATCGTTGCCGTCAGGCTGGATGGACTGCTCGGTGAGGTACTGCTCGTCGGTTCCGCCGTATCGGCCTGCGCCGGGCTCTCCGGAGCTGTCGGAATCTTCCGGATCCAGGTGGCTGAGGTTCGGCGCGCCCGTACCTTCTCCCAATGAGGCCTCCTCAATGTCTTCTTCCACGCGGGGCTGTGCTTGGCCTCCGCCGGCTTCCTGCTCTGCGGTGGGGGTGCCGTAGCCTCCCACTTCCTCTTCCGGTGTGGCATTGTGCTGGTCCATGTGAACTGTCCTTTCCCTGAGCGGTGGAACGTGTTTATGGAACACTTCGAACCTATAAGGCCCCTTAGTGGCATGTCCATGCCTTTGACGATAATAGTCAGCAAACTTAGTAAAAGGCCATTCGAGGCCTTAAGGCTCCACCGCGGAACGGTAAGCTTCGAACCCCGGACGCAGCTTCACTTCCCGCGGTCCCATGCTCGCAATGTCCTCCCACAGCACCAGGAACGATCCCCGGTGCCACCACCGCAGGAGCTGCGCCACGGGCCAGGGCTGGGAGATACGCTGGCGCTCGAACCCCAGGAACGAGGACGCGGTCCGGGGACTCACCACGATCCCCACCATCCTGGCCTGGCTCAGGAGTTGCCCCGGGGCGGCGTCAACGGCGAACCGCACATCCGACACTTCGCCCAGCCGCTGCCCGTCGCTGTCCACCACGTCGCTTCCCAACATGTCATTCAGGATCATGGCGCCCGCCCGGGATCCGCGCGATGACATGGTTCCGCAACCACCGCTCCACCCATGATGCATCCAGCGAGTCCGAGCGGACGCCCAACGTCACCACAGTGTCCACTCCTGCCACCACACTCCACGGAATGCGGATCAACCTGCTCGACGGCGGCCTGCCGCCGAAGATGCGCGTCCCCAACACCGGCCCTGTCAGCAAAGCCGTGATACGCGGCGGCTCAGTGCCCTCCGGGATCAACTCGTCCGGCTCGGGGCCGCTCAGCTCGATATCGTCCACAGTGGTGACGGGGACGCCGTCGACGTCCAACATCTGCCGGTCCAGCAAGTGCAACTGGGCATCGAGCACCAGTCCTGCCGGCCACGGGGCAGGCCTGATGGTAGGCGGTTGGATGCGTTTGGCCTTACTCACGCTCCTGCTCCTGTCGCAATCATCAGGGGAATGGCCGCCAGGGAAGCCACCAGAATGATGACCAGGTAGACGAGCCCGGCAATATTCACGGCCCGGTTGTTCACGTGCTTGCCCATGTATTGGGGGTCGTTCGCCACAATCAGAATCGGCAGGTACGTCAGGGGTAGGGCAATCGCGGAGAAAACCACTGAGTACTCCGTCACCAGGATGGGATCGACCCCCGTTGCCAGAACAGCAACACCAGCCAGCAACACCACCATCATGGCCACGTGGAAGCGCGAGGCCTCCGCAGGGCGGCGGAACTTGCCCCACGGCCACCCGAAAAACTGCGCCAGCGTGTACCCGCTCGAAAGCGTCGTTTCCAACGCCGCACCAAAGGTAGCAGCCACCACGCCAAGGATCAGGACAGCCAGCGCCAGCTGCCCGCCCGCCTGCGCTACCGGCAATGCCACCTGCGACAACGTTGTGACGCTGATGCCGGCGGGCAAGAGCACGACGGCGGCGCAAGCAGCGATCGCCAGCGACAGGAACCCGCCCAGCGGGAAACCCAGGAGAACATTGATGCGCGACTGGACCAGGTCTTTGACCTTCCAGCGCTCCTCAACGGCGCCGGAGGAAAAGAAGAACACCTCATAAGGGGTCATGGCAGCTCCGAAAAGGGCAATGGCGTAATACCAGTACGTGCCGGCACCCTCGCTGCCGGGAACGGAAGGGGAAAACGCCTGCCCGGCCAAGGCGCCCCAGTCCGGTTTCAGGAGGAAAAGCGCCACCGCAAAGACCACCAGGGACAGGCCCACAAGCCCGGTGACGTTCTCCATGATGGAGAACTTGACCCGCCAGATCACCAACCACACGGCCAGCAGGGCGAACGGGACCCAGAGCATGTAAGACACACCGCTCGCCAGCTGGAGGGCCAACGCGATGCCGCCGATCTCCGCCGTGACCGTCATGAGGTTGATCAGGAAAGACGCGCCCAGGTTGGCCAGTCCGGCCCTTGGTCCCATCCGTTCACGGATGACCTCGAAAGTGGCCCGGCCCGAGACAGCCGCTACGCGCCCGGACATGTTGGCAAACAGGCAAATACCCACGACACCGACCACCACAACCCATGCCAACGATAATCCGAAACGCGAACCCACCACGGCATTGGTCACCAGGTCCCCGATGTCGACAAAGCCCCCGATCGCTGTCAGGATGCCAAGCGCAACACCGAGGAGCCGCTTCACTGGATGCCGGCCTTTGCCATGAGACGGTCCAACTGCCCAGTGGCAACGCGGAGTTCTTCCCGCACTGCCGACAGTTGGGACTGCCCCTCCCCAGGGCCGGTGGCCGGTGCGCCCAGGACGTCCCGGGCGTGCAGGAGGGCGCGGGAAATGGTGGAGAAGGATGCCAGGAGATCGTTCCGGACTGCGCGCTCATCCTCCAGCGGGGCCTTCACGCCATGGACTTCATGGGTGGCCGACTCCACCTCGCCCAGCATGTCATCCACGGCGGTGGAGGAGGCGGCCGCCGTCGTGCTGTCCTCCATCCTCAGGTCCACCGCGAGGCTGGCCGCCCGGACTGCCGAGGAAACTTCCTTGGCGGGGCGTTGCAGTGCGTCGGCGGCAGACGCCGGTGAGCATCCAGTCAGCACTCCGGTCATGACCGCCAAGGATGCGAGGAGAACAACCAGGCATCGCGCGGATCTGCTCATGACGGCTGCGGAACCTCACAGCCGCCCTGCGGGTCCAGGCCCGTGTAATTCAGGGGGCCCGCGACAATATTCAGGGCTATGGTTGCAAACTGCGAGCACTGGGCAGGCGGGGCACTGAAATAACCCCGCTGGCCGGCCGCAATTGCGCCGATAACGAGCCAAACAACAACGATCAGCCCGATGATTGAACCGATACGCATTTCTTCACCCATCGCAAAACGTGCAAATTCACGGAATTAGTGGCGAAGGGCAGGAGAAGGTTCACCAACAGCGCAGCCGCGGACAGGAAACCTCCCGCCCGCGACCATGCTGTACCGATCAATCCGTGGGATTTGGTTCGGTGGTCAGACCACGGTCGTCCGCGGTCCCTTCGTCCTTTTCTTCTGCCGGTCCCGGCGGGTTGGCTGACTCGCTGGGACCCGCGTCGACGGCGTCGTCCGTGCCTTCGGGCGACGCATCGTCTACGGGTGCCCGGCCGCTGGATTCAGGCGCTCCCGGGTCCCTGGGGATGGGGTTTCCGGGGGTCGTGGTTCCATCGCGAACCTGGGCAAAACCGGCTACTTCACTTGGATCAGTGGTCATACGCGCGACCGGCCACGGCCAAGGACCCAGCCCAGGAGGGCCAGCACCAAGAGGATGATTCCCACCCACAGCAAGAAGCTGAGGGCTTGGTTGAATCCACCCACAAGGAGCAGGATGATCGCGATTACGCCGGCGATTACTAAGAGTGTGTTCATTGAGCTACGCATCCCTTCAATAAATTGTGTCTATTCAGGAAGGCGTCCGCTGGTACCCCACAACGGGGCGCCACCCATGCCAACGGGCACCGATCGAAGAAATAGTTCTCCATATCGCTTTAGTACCCCTCGGAAACAGGTTCAAACGGAACCGATACTCCAAGGAAGCACGTCCACAGCATCATGATAAGCGCGCATTTGTGTTTCGGCGACGTATTTTGAAAGGAAACTTAGTAGCCCTTGGCGGAAAAGGCTCCGAGGGCGCGGCTGATCTCCCGGGCGGTGCCGGCGGCGGCCTCCCCATATTCCTGATACTTGTCCGGGACAATCCTGCTGGAGGGGCCGGAGATGGAGATGGATCCGGCTGCCACACCACCGGGGCCAAGCAGTGGAACGCCAATGGAGGTAATCCCCGTACTGAGTCCTTGCTCGTTGATGGAGTACCCGCGGGCGCGGGTGTCCACGATCATCGTGCGAAGCTGCGCGGGATCCACCACGGTTTGTGGGGTCAGCGCTTCCAACGGCCCGGCCAGGTACTCGTCAACAAAAGCCTCGTCGGCAGCGGATAAGTAAGCCATTCCCGTGGAGGAGGCGTGCATCGGCAGCCTGGAACCCAGCGGCAGGAACGCCCTCAGGACGTGCGGGGTGTCCAGCCGCTCGATGATGAGCATGTATCCCCGGTCCGGAACCGCCAGGTGGACGGTTTCCGTGGTGTCCAGCTGAAGTGCGTTCAAGGGCCCCATGGCAGCGTCACGGATTACCGATCCGCTGCTCCCCCGGCTGGCTACAGCGAACGCATGGTTGGTCAGCACCCACTTGCTGGACTGGACCTCGGACTGCGCCACCCAGCCCAATTCGGCCAGCGTCCTGAGCATGCGGAGCACGGTTGCCTTGGGAACGTCCACCTCACGGCTGAGCTCGGACAGGCCGGCTGGCTGATTGTCCGAGACCGCCTCCAGCACCCTGATGGCCGTGACGACGCTCTGCGTACTCATGCAACCCTCCCGCTTGACCCACTACTTCCAGTGCCCTACATTACAGGCGACTTCCCAAAATGAACCGTTGGTTCATCCAGTGAACCGAAGTAGTTTGATTGGAGACCGGGCCTATGGAATTACAGATACTCGCCTTGGCCATCTTTGTAGGCGTCTTCGTCCTGGCAACCCTGCGCAAAGTGCACATCGGAGTGCTCATGTTCGCAGCGGCAGCAGGCGTCGGCGTCTGGATGGCCGGAATGACCATCGAGAAGGTGGTGGCAGGTTTCCCCATCGGGATCCTTGTCCTGCTTGTCGGGGTGACCTACTTCTTCGCGATCGCCCAAGCCAACGGGACCATCGATCGAATCATCGAGATGGCCATCGCCAAAGTGGGTGACCGCGCTTTTTTCCTGCCCTTGGCCTTCTTTGCCCTCACTATCGGCATCTCCGCCATGGGCTCGCCGTTGGCGGGACTGGTGATGGCACCCATCGGCATGCCACTGGCCAAGAGGTACGGCATCGACCGCATGCTCATGGGCCTGGCCATCGGTTCCGGCCTCAGCGCCGGAGGATTCGCACCCACCAGCCTGTTCGGCATCGTCACCTACGGCACGGCAAGGGCGGCCGGAATCGACCTCGATCCACTGGTCCTCTTCAGCGTGGCCCTGGGTACCAACATCCTGCTTCTGGCTGCCGCCTATGTCCTCTTCGGCGGGCTTAAGCTGCTCAACACCCGCACGGCTGACGGTTTCGGCAGCAACGTGCCGCGCTTCAGCGCAAGCCGCCCAACGCCGTCGCACCCTTTTGAGCGCGAAGGCAACATTGCGCGGGGCAAGCAAGCCGCCGAACAGGCCGTCCAGGTCCTGGACGAACCGGCCCCTGAGCCGCAGCCTTCACGGCTGAACCGCAACCAGATCATCACCGTGCTGTGTATGGCCGGACTGGTTCTGACCGTCATCCTCATGTCAGTTCTCGGTGCAAGCCCGGACATCGGCGTCCTGTGCTTCGCCTTCGCCTCGGTCCTCACGCTCTGCGATCCCCTGTCCGGCAAATCGGCTGTGACCAAAATCGATTGGTCCACAGTCCTGCTGGTGGGCGGGATCATCACGTTCGTCGGAGTCCTTCAGACCATGGGAGCCGTCGCATTGCTCGGCCAAGCAGCCGGCGCCGTCGGGACGCCGCTGCTTGCGGCCCTGGTGATTTGCGCTATCGGCGCCCTCGTCTCGGCTTTCGCTTCCACCACCGGGATGCTCGCCGCCCTGGTGCCCCTGGCACTTCCGCTGGTGGCCTCCGGAGACGTCGCCGGGTGGGCTGTCATTGCCGCTCTGGGCGTGTGCTCGTCGATTGTTGACGTCTCGCCGTTTTCCACCGTCGGCGCCACGTTCGTGGCCACCGTCGACGCCGATGAACGCCCCCGCATCACCAGGCTCCTCACCCGTTGGGGCTTGTCCATGGTGATGGCAGGGCCGCTCCTCCTGGTAGGCGCCCTGGTGCTGCCATCCAGCCTCTGAACCCTTTACAGACAGGACAGAAACCATGCTTCAACCACTCCGCGGAATCACCGTGATCGACCTCAGCCGTGCCCTCGCCGGACCCTATTGCACCGCGCTCCTTGCCGACATGGGCGCCAGGATCATCAAAGTCGAGAGCGTCAACGGTGGCGATACTGCCCGTCAATGGCCCCCGTTCCAGGACGGTCACAGCCTCTACTTCGAGTCCGTCAACCGCAACAAAAGCTCCGTGTGCCTGGATTTCTATTCAGCCGAGGGACGCGAAATCCTGGCCGGCTTGATTGCCGACGCCGATGTCCTGGTGGAGAACTTCAAGCCCGGAACACTGGAGAAAATGGGCTTTCCGGCATCCCGGCTTGAAGAGCTGAACCCCGGGCTCGTGGTGGGATCCGTTACCGGCTTCGGCAACACGGGCCCCCTCAAGGACGACGCCGGACTGGACCAGGTGATCCAGGGAATGTCGGGGCTGATGTCCGTCACTGGACCGGGGCCTGGCTCGGCATACCGGGTGGGCGTACCGATCGTGGACATCACGTCCGGAATGATCTGCGCGTTCGGGATCGTGTCAGCGCTCTTGGGGGCACGGAACGGCGAGCGCCCTGGCCGAGTGTCCACTTCCCTGCTGGAGACCGCCCTGAACCTGTCCGCCTTCCAAGGGCAAAAGGCGCTCAGCCTCGGCGAAGCACCTGCTCCCCAGGGCAACAACCACCCCGTCATCGCCCCTTATGGCATGTTCGCCACAGCCACGGAATCCATCAATATCGCCGTGGGCAGCGAGAAGCAATGGCGCGCTTTCTGCGGTCTGCTGGGCATGCCCACCGCCGTGGAGGATCCCCGCTTCATCACCGGCGCGGACCGCTCGGCCAACAGGGACCAGCTGACGGAGCTCATAGAAGTTGCCCTCTCCGCCAAGCCCGCGTCCGAGTGGGTACCCCTGATCAGCGAGGCAGGCATCCCCTGCGGCCCCATTTACAACTACATCCAGGCGCTGGCCTCGGAGCAGGTTGCCGCCCTGGGACTCGTCCAGCACGGCCAACGCCGCGACGGATCACCCCTGCCCCTTCTCCGCGGGCCGCTGACCCTGGATGGCGAGGCCAGCGAAATTCTGTTTCCCCCGCCGCTGCTGGGCGAGCACACCGCCCAGATACTCATGGAGCGTGGAATGACGCTCGACGACGTCACCCGGCTTGAGCGCGAGGGCCGCCTTGTCTGCGCACCGGCTTCCGCGCAGGTACCGGAAACGATGGGAGCACAGCGATGACTGTTATGTCCCCTGCGGCAACTGCCCGTCCCGAGGTTTCCCGCGCGGGCCACATTTCCCTTTCCGTGGTTGACGGCGTGGCCACCGTGGAAATCAGCAACCTCTCCCAGCGGAACGCCCTGACCCGGGCCATGTGCCGGGAGGTACAGGAGTTGATGCCGCGGTTGGACGCCGATCCCGACGTCGCAGTTGTGGTGCTGCGTGGGGATGGCAATACGTTCTGCGCAGGGGCGGCCATCAGCGAACTAGCGTCAGTGCTGATCGATCCTCAGGCGGACGGTTCCACCGTGGATCACCTCAGCGCAGCCGATGCTGCCATCGCTTCAGTGTCCAAGCCAACGGTGGCCCTGGTGGAGGGTGCCTGCATGGGTGGCGGCTGGCAGATTGCCTCGGCCTGCGACTTCATCATCGCCAACGATCAGGCCGTCATTGGGCTGACCCCTGCCAAGATCGGCATCATCTACCCGCGGCCCGGTTTGGAACGGCTCATCCGGCAGGTAGGTCATGCCAAGGCGAAGTACATCCTCCTCACCGGACAGACGTTCAGCGCCACTGAAGCCTGCGCGCTCAGCCTGGTGGCCGACGTCGTGCCTTCCGAATCTTTTGAGGAGAAGTGCGCAGCGCTGGTCAGTACGCTCCGGAGCCGTTCGCGGTTCTCGATGCACGCCATGAAGCGACTCGTGGATCTAACCGACTTAGCGGATGTTCCCGGTTCCAGTCTGGCGGTCATTGAGCAAGAGTGGGCGGAGGCGTGGTCCGCGATGCCGGATAGTCCTGACATGGGGATCGGCATCCAGGCCTTCCTGACCCGGGAGCAACCCCAGTTCCGGTGGCAGCCCGGGGCGTGAGCCCCGCCACACCTCGGGACAAGAGGGCACCTCCCTTCGTTGGTCAGGAAACGAGGGGAGGCCTCATGCTCATTGTTCTGACAGGAATTGACGGTTCAGGAAAAACGACGGCGGCCCGCGCCTTGGTTGAATCGGCTCGCGCTGAGGGCCGGGATGCCCTGCTGCTCGCCAACCACGCTGCCCGTCGGCGACTATCCCTGTGGTCCGAGCGGTACGGGTGGAAGCTGCCACCCCGCGCGGCCGACATCATCGAGACCACCGTCCGGCTCTTCAACGTGCTGGTCAACCATGCCCGCGCCCACAAGTTCGACGGGTTGGTGGTGATGGACCGCCATCTCCACTGCCAACTCGCACTGCGCCAGGCCAACGGGCTCGGCCGAGGCAGGCTGATTCCATGGCTACTTGGGAAACTGCCCACACCGGACCTTGCAGTCCATTTCGACGTCGATCCCCGCCTTGCCCACCAACGGGTCACGGCCCGCGGGACCGACAACGAGACCATTGCTGACTTGCAGGCCTTCCGTTCTGCGTACCGTTCGCTGCCCGAGTTCGATGACTTTGTGGTGGTGGACGCCGGCGGGACCCAGGAGCAGGTGCTGGCGGGGTTGAATGGGTTCATCGCAGGGATCGGAGCCACAAGCATTCCAAGGAACTAGGTTCCATGGAAACTAAATGCTAGGCTTCCGATATGAACAAGGGCATCGAAATCCGTTCCCTGTACCCCCTTTTCAGTGAACTGACCCGGTTGGAAACGGAACTGTGGGACGGGCTCGATAACACTCTTCGCAAGGAGCACGGCCTCCCGATGAGCAGATTTGAGCCGATGGCTGTCATGGATCGATTAGGTGCATGCCGGGTTCTGGACGTAGCCACGGCTCTTGCGATTTCAGTCGGCGGCACCAGCAAGCTCATTGACCGCATCGAAAAGTCCGGTTATTGCCGTCGGAGAAACAATCCGGATGATCGCAGGTCCTCCCTCATCGAGCTAACCGCTGAAGGGCGCACCATCCTGGAACGTGCCCGGAAGACAGTTGACGCCGAACTTGAACTGCGGCTCGCTCCGGCGCTGAGCCAGCAGGGCGCTGAGGAACTGATGGAACTGCTGAGACGTCTTCGAGATGTCAGTCCGATGGCTGCAGCCGAGCGATACAGCTGACCCGCTAAGTAAAGGAAGCAAGCAAATGACTGAAGAACTTCGTGAACGCATGAACCGTTTTGTTGAATTCATCAATACAGCCGATGAGCAGATTGGTGATGAGATCATTTCACCATCGGCCACGTTCCATGTGCCCTTCCTGCCCGAGCCGGTCCAGGGCCCGAGCGGCTACCTCCAAATCATCGGGATCATGCGGCAAGCTTTTCCCGACGTCCAGTGGTCACTGGAGGAGACCGTTATTGAAGGAAACACCGTCGCCGCGCGATTCACGCTCCGGGGCACCCACCAAGGAGAATTCCTGGGCATAGCGGCAACCGGTAAAGCTATACAGGCGCAGGCAATGAACATCTATCGCTTCGTAGACGGCCAAATCAATGAAGAACACGGCCTCCCTGACCTCTTTGGGCTCATGATGCAGATCCAGCCTGCCGAGGGGTAGGCTCGCGTGCCCCTGCTGAGGTCCGCTCCTTTTGCGGGAGCCTCCTCGGACCTGTTCCTCTGGCATTCGACTGATTGGCTTGCTCCCGCCCGCCCGCCGGGTAGGCTCGCCCCATGCCAACCACGGCGTTTTTTTGGGGGATTTCATGAGTGCCAAAACCAGACGCAGCCTGCTGGTCTTCGTGTTCGGATTCGGGACGTACGTTGCATTACTGAGGCCTCTGGGCTTTATTTATGCCCTTCTGATCGGTTTCGTCGTAGTTGCGGCCGTTCTATATGTTGATCGGCTGGTGCAATCGAAACGTGCGCAGAGGAATTCACTGAGCGAAACGCACGATCTTGAGCGGCAGTAGAACGCCAACGATGATTTCGGAGGCCGGGATCAGCCGCGGCTCTCAGAAAGTCATCGCAACTGTGGTGGGCCTGCTGTGCGTCTTCATCATCGTGACCGCAATTCCCAGTGGCGTCCTGTTGATCAGCGCAGGGCTGGTTGTGCTCATTGCGCTCCTGACAGTCTCAGTACTTCGCATCAGAGTGACGGTTGAAGCCGCTGAGCAGAGCCTAAAGGTCAGATGCCGGCCGTTCTACTCCAAGGCGATCCCGCTGGAGGACATCATCGATGCCTCCCCGGCACCGTCCAGTTCCTTGACTGAAGGCTTCGGCGTCCGGTACTTGGGCCAGCGAACGTGGGGACTGTTGGTCGGCGGTCCGGCCATGGTCGTGGAGACCCCCACCCGCACGTGGTTGATCTCCACGCCTGACCCCGGGTCCACAGCCACGGCGGTCCTGGCCCACGTTGGCAAAATGAAGGACAGATGACTTCCAAACGGTATGGCAGTTTCGGCCAGCCCGCCTTTCAGTTCGGAAGGCTAGGCTAGGGCTTCACCATCCTTGGGGGAATGAATGGCACGTGTCTGGAAGCTTTGCTGCGCAATGGTTATTCTCTTTGCTTTGTCCTCCTGCGCTCGTCCAAGCATCGAGGAAATGGGCCAACGGACCATCCGGGAACGCGCTGCAGAGGGCATGGAGTGGTTCACCCAATTCACTGCCAACGTAGATACATCCGACCGGGATCAGGTGCGCTCACGGTTGCAAGGAGTTAGTGCTCCATACTCGTTCGGCTGGGACCCCGACGGTAACTTCTTCGCCGACCGGTACTACCGCGAACATCTCACCACCAGTGGTGGCTGGTGGGCGGAGCAGCGGACTGTCAACGCATGTGTCCGCTACACGGCGAATGCCGGGGGTCCCGTCATGGCTTCGGTCGCCTGTCCGGACGAGCCCCCGTTCACAGAACGGGTCGACGAACACGTCTCCATTCCTTGAATGGATGGGCCGCCATGTTCCGGCAAAAGTTCCCCTTGGGCCCTGCAATGCCCTTTGGAAGGCCGGCTTACGGGCACTTGAGCGGCCCTCCCCCATGGAAAAGAATCAGGTTTCGAAAAGATCTTGGAGTCGGGTGTAATTACTCGTTCTTACCTGGAAACAATATGTGTGAGCAGGCTGATCTGCTCGGCTCGTCCAAGGGGGAAGGAACCCAGCCATGAAGTACCGCCGATCCGACTACGCGAAGTTTGCCACGCTCACATCGCTTGCTCTTGCACTTACTCTCACTGCCTGCGCGCCGGCTGCACATGTGGCTGCAACGTCAACCACAGCTGCAGCTTCAGAGGAAGTCCCGGCCTTCACACTGCCACCGGCTGTTTCCGTGGAAGAAGAGATTCCCTCCGCCGGATCCGGGGCTGTTACGCAGAACGATGAGCCTGCCACGGCCGCTGTTCCGGCACCTGCAGCAGTCACACCGGTTATTGCGACGCCGTCAAGGTCAACACCGGTTTCAGTGCCGGCAGCACCCCTTGTCCCTGCCGAGCCTACGGTCCCCGTTTCAGAGGTGGCCACTCCGCCGGCAGTCAACGTAGAGGCGCCGGTTACCCCCGTTGTCCCCTCAACACCGCATGTCTCCCCTAGCTACGGAAATGGCACGTACACCTTCCCGGACGGCCACATCTCCTTCGATGTGCCAGCAGGCTGGAGTATTCAGGTGGAGCAGGATTCGTATAACGAAAACGCTGAAAATCCCGGTGGGAAAGAGAATTCGCTGGTGGCCTACATCTTCGACGAGACCGGCGGCAAGGTTGCCCACATCTCCAGCGGAGGTACAGGCGGTCTTGTTGGAGGACCAGTCAACCGCAAAATCCTCGACTCCCAGGAACTTGGCGCGTTCCAAAGCCGCGATGGCGCTTCGCACTTCGTCTTCGTTCGGGATGACTATCCCTTCCCTGATTTTCCGGTCCGTTACTACATGGGGGTTGTTGCTGATTACTTCATGACGGAAGGCCCCGGCAGCACTTCCCTGAACAGCTTCATGATCATGCCGAACGGCGTAGCAACAGCGGTAGCCGAGATCGACGCGTCCATGACGGCGGAAACCGCTGAAACGTGGATGAAAACGGACCAATACGTCAAGCTGCGGGCACTGCTGACCAGTCTTCGCTACGCTGCCTGACCACGCGCTCCAGATGCCCGGCAAGTCAACCAGAGGCCTGCCGGGCATCTCTTTTTAAGTTTTCGTCAGTTATGTAAGAAACAGCCTCCTGCCGGAAACTAAGTGTTTGAATCGTCAAGAGCTAGCCCGGGGGAAAGAAATAAAGATGTTGGCTACCAGAGAGCAGGAACTGAGTGCTCTTCATGCTGAACACTTCAGCCGCATCTACCAATACATCGCGTATCGGATTAATGACCGGGAACGGGCCGAGGAGCTGGCCAACGACGTGTTCCGGATCGTATGGGAAAAAATGCCGGCCGAACCGCCTGGCATTGGGTGGCTGATAGCGACAGCCCGGAATGTTCTGGGCAACGAATACAAGGGCCGCCGCCGCCGGGAAGAGCTCATGGTCCGCCTGGCAGAGGAGGTACGCATCCAAAGCGCCGAGAGCAACGGTGACCATCAGGCTGAGGTCGCTGACGTGCTTTCCAAGCTCAAGGACCGGGACCGGGAGATCCTCATGCTCTCCTACTGGGACGATCTCAACACCGCCGAACTGGCAGAGAGCCTGGGATGTACGGCGTCGGCCGCGGCCGTCAGGCTTCACCGGGCCCGCAAGGCCTTCGCGAAAGCCGCCCCTTCACATCTCATGACAGAACGGGAAGTCTAACCATGGACCGCATCGAACAACTCATGAAGAACGCCAAACCTTCACTACCCGCACCTGGAACAAGCCCGGGTGTGCTCCCGACCCGGTCGGAAGTCTTTTCCACCGACCCCGAGGTCGTGCCGATGGCTCAGCGCAGAACGCGCCGGACCCCCTGGGGCGCCACTGCCGGCGTGGTCCTCGCAGCCGCAGCCGTCGTCGGGGCCGTGGTGGTTGCCGGGAACCTTACGCCACAATCGGCGCCGGCGCCGGCAACCACGAACACAGCAACTGCCTCGGCCACAGCAACGCCCACGGTGACACCAACACCAACAGTGACTCCGACACCTACATCGACACCAACGCCATTGTCGACGGCGGAGGCCACCACAGCGCCGACGCCGACAGTTCCGGTGATACCACCGGTTCAAGCCCCGACGACTACCGCACCGACAACGGCACCGGCCGGTCCCGCCGCGGGCGCTTGCGTACCTGCGAACATCGACATCCGTCGCAACGACCAGGTCCGGGCGATCAAGCCCATCCCGGAACCGGAGCAGCAGTATTACACCGTGCTCGGTTGCGCTGAAGGCTGGCTGGCTTACTCCATCTCCGATGCCGGTATCAAAGCCATCGGGCTGGATGGAGGCAATGTTTATTACAACCTCGCCAGATTGCAGGACAACGGACGGTACCTGTCAGACTTCGGAGAGATGTGGACGAGCGTCTATAACTGGGAGTTTCAAGGCTTCGCGGTCCAGAACGACCCCGCCAAAAAGTTCGCCACTCCGCAGGGCTACATGGATGCCGAATTCGCCGCGAACGGCATTCCCGTCCGGTTGAGGGTGCAACTTGTTGGACCGGGCCCCGCCACACCTGGCGGAGCAACCCCCTAAAGCAGAGAAACTACAGATGGAATCCATCAATCCGCATGCTCTCGTGATGTTAGGTGTCGTGATCGTTCACCTCATCGGAGTGACGATCGTCGCCGCATCCGCCGCCGCAGTAATGACCGCAGCATCCACCGGAGCCCTCGCCGTACGGACCATCAGAAGAACATGGACATGGGTACAGCCGCCCGTGGATGGAACCAGAAGACTCTGAAGCGACCGGCAAGGGATTTCCAGCGGTCGTCGCACCCAGTTTGTTGTGAACGTTCCTGCTAACGGGCCAGCCCGAAGGACCTGGGTGTATGTGTAGCGTTTAGTGCACCTTCACCGGGCATTTTGCGCGCGGGTCTTACGGGAATCCGAATGCCCCAAGGCGTCAAGGGCTTGGCGCGGAGCTCCAAGCGAGTGCAGAGCGACCGGTTAAGGACCGGCTCACGGGCGCGCGCCCTAAGGCGTGTTGCCTGTGGCGACTGATGTATTTTTTAGAAAAAGGATGGACGCGATTGAGTTTGGTCGTTTAGCCAAAAGGATGAAAGCCATGCGCATGCCAGCACCGAACGACCTTGCTCACGCGCCGCTTTGGGAGATATACATCGTCGCTCAAACCGTGTCCGCCACTCGCGGTCAGATCCCTAGACATGCTCTCGCGGTGGGTGTGGAGATCCTTGGTGTCAAGATCAGGCTGCTATTCCAGCTCTCGCAGGTCACTGACGAAGATAAAACTGACATGGAGGACATCCTCAGTGAGCTTGAGGCCCTTGTCGGTCAAGACGTCGAGGTGGACTCCGCCTACGAGATTCGAAAGGAACGCCGAGTCTCACTGGATGGAAGAGACAATCTTTGGTGGGTTTTCCTCGCCCGGATTGATGAGACGCCATCTGAGTAACCCACACCGAAGCCTTCGGGAACTGTGCTTGCTTTTATCCGTGCCCGCGTGCCGATCCTTCACCGGACGTCCCTGTTCGACGAACTAAGTGGACTATTGACCAGCGTCTGCCACGCGGTACCGCGCTTGCGCGAGCAGCTCGGTGTAATTTGCTTCGAAGGGCGCGACAAGAACTGACTCAAGGTCAGATTGAATGTCCCACAGGACCCGTTTCTCGGCCTGATGAGTAACTACAGGGGCCTTACCGTCGTTCAAATGACATAGCCAATCGAACAACACCAGTGCTTGATCCTCGTCGAGTTCGATTGTCACCTGCTCTGGCATACCACGTCTTACCTTTCCCGACAGAACCTCGGTCCGTTAGTTTACCGCTGCTGTTGGCCCACCGCCGGGAGCAAATCCGGCGGAGGATCCGGTATCGGTTTGTGTGCGTGTAGGGCTCCGACTCCGCCCGCCGGTTTGCCTAACTCCGGCTGCTGCCTTCGCCCGTACATCGCGGGCCGGGGACATACTTAGCGTCTACTTCAGTGAGACACCGCTAATGGGAGTGCCGGATGGAAGGTCCCGCACTTGGCCATGAATTTGACCGGCCAGGTTGAGCGCCACGACGAAGTCGCTCAATGCAACGTTGCTTAGTTCGGTTGCACCGCCGAGAACCGGAGGGATTTTGAAATCGTAAATCTCGAGTTCCCCGGGCTTCAGGCCGGCCTCATCGGCGCCTGAGGCCAGTCCAAGCATGAGGTACTCATCCTGACCGGCGCGGGAGTTTAGGGACTCGGAGAATTCCTTCTCCGTTGACCATCGGTGGCTTAGCTCGCCGCCAACCACGTCAAGAAACCAGAATCCATCAGTGCTTTGTAAGAACACATCGCCAAAGGGCGATGTGAACAGCGGTTGTTTGCCCGCCAGCTCTAGAAACGTCCAGGACTCGAGAGCGCCCGCATAAGCGTCATTAGGAAAGCGACGGATTGGTTCCATGCTCTGACAGTACTGTGAGCGCGCTGCAAACGCCCGTCCGGTCAGGGATCGGCTTATGCGCACGGGCCACTTCTGGACTTCTCAGTCTCTACCCGTGCACTGCACTAATCCTCGCGCCCTTTAGGGCTTTGATTGTTGCTCCCCCAGGGTGCGGTGCCAGTACTGGCCGTCGATGCTCATAGAACGGAGTATTTGGTCTGGGCGTGGTTCCGTCCAGACCTCCAGCAGATACCAGTCGAGGAGTTGTTCGGTGAACTCACCCTCAGCGCCCTCGTCTCGTCCCTTTTCGCTGGCCCGGAGCCGATATGTGCCCGGGAGGATCGCGTCCAAAGCGCCGCTGGTTTCAGCCGCCCAGGAGCTCCATTTCAACGTTCTTCCAGCGGGGAGAGTGAAAGATACTTCGACGATGTCCTCCCACAGCGCGTCGTCAGTGGCGTCCGGGGGCCGCTCTTCGGTGAGGATGATGCGAAGAGCAGAGCCCCCTGAGCGGCGGCCAAAGTGAACGTACAGTCCCGCAGGGTCGGACGCGCCAATTAGGCCATTGACTTGCCCCTTGAAGAACTGTTCGGGGATTCCATTGAAACCAACACCGTCAGCGAACTCCTCGCCCCATGTGAGATCGAACTGACCGTAGTCAGTATGAGCCCTCGAATCCTGTGGGACCACCGAGGCTTGCCACGCACGACTGCCTTACGTTGTGCAGTTGCGATACGAACAGCAGACACCCGTCACGAACCGTTAGCCCCTTATCGAGCTCAGCCTGCACACGGGGATCCATGCTGCCGGACTCAAGGAAGGGCTGGGCCAAGACACGGAGAGGCCGCATAGCGTCGTTCATCATCTCTATCACCACAAATTCATACTGTCATGACCCCGGAGGACAACTCGCTCGTGAATATGCGGGCCAATTCAGGGCATCGTCTTTGCGCTCTAAACCGGGGGCTCACCGGAAGCTTCTGTGTCCAGTAAGGGATCCCCTTAGGCGACAACGCAAACGTGTCCCAATTAGCCGGAGTTTTGCCTGAGCCCGGAAGCGCTAACTCCCAACGATAATCATTGGTGCGTGAAGGTTCGTTCTTGTTAGCTCTACAACATCCCGAAGCCGCCCTCCAACCAAAGGGCCAGCCACTCAATCCCTCGGCCGCATCAGCGGCGGGTTTAGCACCGCACGGGCCGGGTGGCCCGGCGTCGGGCGCGCTTCGGGGGCGAGCCTGAACAGCGCAGCCGGCCGTCCGGCGTCGCCCGCTGTCATCCGCCCGGTGTCCTCGAGGAAACCGGGCGTCCCGGTCGCTTTCCGGTGGAAGTTCCGGGGGTCCAGGCGTGTCCCCCACACAGCCTCGTAAACGGCCCGGAGCTGCGCGATCGTAAATTCTTCCCCACAGAAGGCCGCGCCCAACGGCGAGTATTCGAGTTTCGACTTGGCGCGTTCCAAGGCGTCGTCGAGGATCCGCGGATGGTCGAACGCCAGTTGGTGCGTCCCGTCGAGGACCTCCCGCACCGGGTACCAGGCGGCCTGCTCAGCGTCGCTGCCGGCTGACAACACCGGGAAGTCCGGCGCGAGCAGCAGGTGGGCGACGGTCAGGACGTCGCCGCGGGGGTCGCGACCCTTGGGGCCGTAACTTCCCAGTTGCTCCAGGTGCCCGGGAAGATGCTCGACGCCGGTCTCCTCCGCCAGTTCCCGGCCTGCCGCTTCGAGCAGGTCCTCGTCAGCGAGCACGAAGCCGCCGGGGAGGGCCAGCTTTCCTTTGAAGGGCTCGATGAGCCGGGTGATGAGCAGGACGTTCAGCTGGCTGTTACGGACAGTGAGGGCGACGACGTCCACCGTCACCGGGAAGCGCTCGGGGGCGGAATGGGATGCAGGCATGTATCAAGTGTAGGAAGTTATCGTCATGTTGACAATAAAGATTCCCCGACTCTATCGTGTAGTTATCGTCAAAACGACGACAACAGAAATGTGAAAGCGAGAACATCATGGCCACCATCAAGCGCTACCCCTGGATCAGCCACTTCCTTGGCAGCCCCACCGGATACGTCGTCCACCTTCAAAAGGGCGCCGTCAAACACCAGGGAGTGGGCCAAGCCTTCTTCTTCCGCCCCGCGAACTCCGTGTTGAGCGAGATTCCCGTGGACGACCAGGAGCTCCCTACCCTGTTCCACGCCATCACCCGCGACCACCAGGACGTCAGCGTGCAGGCCAACGTGACGTACCGCTTCATCGATCCCGTGGCTGTCTCCACCCGCCTGGACTTCGGCCTGCAGACCGCGGGCAAGGCACCGGCCACCGGACGCGAGCAGGTCTCCACGATCATCGGCCAGCTGTGCCAGAGTCACGCGATCGACCAGATCGCCACCACCACACTGGCCGAGGCACTCGAACGCGGAGTCAGCCAACTCCGGCTTGTCCTCACCGAGGCACTGCGTGCAGACGCCCGGTTGCAGTCCACCGGCATCGAAATCCTCGGCGTGCAGGTGTTGGCCGTCCGGCCCGAAGCCGACGTCGAACGCGCCCTCCAGACGCCGGTGCGTGAACAGCTCCAAGCCGAAGCGGACCGGGCCGTGTACGAGAGGCGGGCAGTCGCCGTCGAGCGTGAACGAACCATTTCCGAGAACGAGATGGCGAGCCAGATCGAACTGGCCGTGAGGCGTGAAAACCTGGTAGCCCAAGAGGGTGCAAACGCCCGCAGGGCAGCGGAAGAGAAGGCCGCCGCAGGCTTGATCGAGGCCCGGGGCTCCGCTGAACGGCAGGGCATTGGCGCAGCGGCCGAGGCAAACCAGATTCGCCTCGTTGGTGAAGCCGCCGCTGCCCGCGAAGCCGCCACCATGGAGGTGTACCGCACTATGGATCAGGCCACGCTTTTGGCACTGGCTCTGAAGGACGCGGCGGGCAGCCTGCCGAACATCGGGAACCTGACCATCACTCCGGACCTGCTCAGCGGAGCACTTGCCGGGCTGTTCAAGGAACCCACCGCCACTGTTGAAGCCACCAAGTAAGGACCCATCATGGCCACCCCGCGCATCGTCATTGTCCACCGGCGGACCGAACTCCAGGAACTCCTGGACCGACACGCCACCCGCGGCCAGGCCGAGTTCTTCCTCCGCACCCGCAGCCGCAGCATCCAGGACGTGCAGGACCGGCACGATCACCTCACCGCAGCCCTGGCAACCATCCGCGCCGCCGTGCCGTCCGATTGGCGTCAGGCCGAAGTGGAACGCGCAGACCTCAGCCGCTTCCTGCTCACCGCCGAGGACATCATCGCCGTAGTGGGGCAGGACGGGCTGGTGGCGAACGTCGCCAAATACCTGAACGGCCAGCCGGTGATCGGTATCGACCCGGAGCCCGGCGCCAACCCCGGCGTCCTGGTCCGCCACACTCCGGCAGCGGCGGCAGCGCTGCTGGCCACTGCCGACATCGGACGGCTGCGCTGCCAGGATCTCACCACAGTGACGGCAACGCTCGACGACGGCCAGCAGCTTTCGGCCCTCAACGAAGTTTTCGTCGGACACGCCTCACACCAATCGGCAAGGTACGCCGTGACGGCACCCAGTTTCACCCAGCCCGGCGGGCAAACCGAGCGGCAGTCGTCGTCGGGCCTGATCGTTTCCACAGGCACCGGCGCCACCGGCTGGTGCGCTTCGATTGCCTTGGAACGCGGCGGACGGGCACTGCCGGCACCCACCGATCCTCGGCTCGCGTGGTTCGTTCGCGAAGCCTGGCCCTCACCCGTCACGGGCGCTTCACTGACGGAAGGTGTCCTAGAAGCCGGCGAAGCCCTGCGGATTACCGTGGCGTCGGATCAGCTGGTGGTCTTCGGCGATGGCATTGAGGATGACCGGCTGACGGCGTCGTGGGGGCAGGAAATCACGGTGCAGCTGGGGCAGAGGCCGCTGCGGCTGGTTGTTTGAACGTGATTTCAAGGACTGAGTAGCATCGACGCAAAATCGATAATTTCGCGTTGCCGCGTTTTCCCGGGGTCCTCAGCTAATGTTTGGCTCAAGTGTTGAATTCAGACCATGGGGGTCAAATGGAATTTGCAGAACGACTGTCAGCATTGGCAGCCAAAGTCCGTCAGCAGCGGGGCGTTATCGAGACGGAAGAGGCCACGAAGAACGCATTCGTCATGCCTTTCATCTCTTCGATCTTGGGTTACGACGTCTTCAACCCCTTGGAGGTTGTCCCCGAGTTCACCGCAGATGTCGGAGTAAAGAAGGGTGAGAAGGTCGACTATGCCATCGTCAAGGATGGCGAAATTCAGATTCTCATTGAGTGCAAGAAGTCCATTGAACCGGTGAAAATCGAGCACGCTTCCCAGCTGTTCCGCTATTTTGCCGTAACCAATGCAAGGATCGCCATCCTCACTAACGGCGAGATCTACCAGTTCTTCACTGATCTCGATGCTCCCAACCGGATGGATGCCAAGCCATTCCTCGTCTTGGACCTAAATGACATCGACGAGACGCTCCTGCCAGAGCTTCAGAAGCTCTCAAAGGACGTCTTTGACTTGGATTCCATCATCAGTGCGGCGGGTGAACTGAAATACATCGGAGAACTGAAGAGGACGCTGGCAGCACAGTTTCGCGAGCCCGAAGATGAATGGGTAAAGTTCCTGACGTCCCGTGTTTATACGGGTGCCTACACTCAGCGTGTTCGCGAGCAGTTCACGGCCCTGGTCGGCAAAGCCACAAAGCAGTTCCTGAATGACCAAGTCAACGAGCGGCTCAAGAAAGCGCTGGGAGCACAGGCTTACTCACCGACCGACGACATTGCAGCCGCAGCCGTCTCGAGTCAGCCAGTCGTTGCGGCAGATCTCGCAGACGCAGACGCCCTGGAAACCACCCTTGAAGAAATTGAGGGCTACCAGATTGTTCGCGCGATCGTTTGCAGTGAAGTGAAACCCACCCGCGTCGTACAGCGCGATGCAAAGTCATACTTTGCCGTGCTCTTGGACAATAACAACAGGAAGCCAATCGCACGCCTCCACTTCAACCGAGCGCAGAAGTACATCGGCCTTTTCGACGCCAACAAGGACGAGACCCGCATTCCCATCAGCTCACTCGATGAGATCTATGAGCATGCCGAAGTTCTCCGCGCAAGTGTGAAGAGCTACCTCTGATTTGGGCCAGCAGCCAGCTGGCCACTTCATTTCCTCAAGCGCGAGAAGCAATTAGTCCACTCGGTGTAGTCTTGGCGGTTGGCCCTCCTCCTGGAGGCTGGGCACTCCATTCAAGACTCAAACGAGGAGCCTCGTGAGCCAGCCCGAGCAAACTGTGCAGCATTCCGTGCCGTCCGGGAAACCACCCAGTACTCCCGGACGTGACGCTCTGCGGGGGTGGCTGATAGGGCTTTTCGCCGGCGTTCTTGGCCTGGCGCCTTGGTGGATCACTGGAGCCACCCTACCGCTACAAAATTTGTGGGCTACCCAGGTTTTGCCAGCGCAGATGCCTCCCGCCCTGCTGCCCCTGAGCCAGTACGAGGCGACCACTATCCTGGCTCTTCTCACAGTTGGTGGGGGTGTTGCCGGGCTGGCGGTTCGCATCTGGTCGCCCGTTCGCCGTCGACTCGTTACGTGGTGCGCCGCCTCCGGCGTCCTCGTGGTGCACTTCACCGCCACCATCCAGTCGTTCACGGTACTCAAAGAAGGGCTATTGCCTGGAAGCCTGTCCGGGCTTTACTTCGGAGGTCTTCTGGCCGGCGTTATCGGTTGCGTACTTGCAGCGCTGCTCGCGTTATTGCTGATCGCTTCACCTTCAACGGTCAAGGCGACCATTGGGTTCGGACTCATGGCCATACCAGTAACCTCATGGGCCATGGTGTGGGTGGTGAACGTTGTGGGATTCCTGAACGTACCAACCGCTGTCCCAACCGTTGCCCGCTGGGTGCCGGCCGTTTTGGTCGGTTGCGCGCTGGCTTGGTGCGGGCTCCGGCACGCCCGTCACGTGGTGGCTTGGGTGCTCAACCTTGTCTTCCTGTGGTTGCTTCCTGCACTCTTCACCACGGTCCAATCCGTCCTTGGCACACGTGTACTGGCTGGAGATATCCCCGAGATGCTCGCGATGGGACGCGATGTTTTCGGCCTGGCCCTTGGTCCAGCCGGAGCGGCACTTCCGACGCTTTTGCTGGCCTTGGGCATTGGTCTTGTAGGTGTCGGGGTTCAGGCTGTCGCTGCTCGGCGCTCCCCGGCTGCCCGCTAGTTCTGGCGGGCCGTACGGACCATCCGGATGTCCTTTACGCCGTCTTCAACCTTCTCCGCCCCGTCGGCAACAAAACCGTTCTTCCGGTAGAAGGCCTGGGCTCGTGGATTGGGGTCCGCCACCCACAGCACGGCAGAAGCGGCAGGGTTGATCACTGCGTTGAGAAGGGCAGCTCCCACACCCGAGCCGTGGGACGAGGCATAGGCGTAAAGGACAAACAACTCCTGCGGCTCTTCTGGAAGATCAGAAGAGGGACCTGACATGGCAACGCCGATCAATCTGTCGTCCTGCAAGGCAACAGCAACGTTGTTCTTTTCATAACGAGGATCAGTCAGCGCTGCGGTCCAGAATTTCTCGCGCCATTCCAGGAGCCCGGGATCGTCCAGCTCAGAATCGCTCATCAAGCCCCGGTACGTTTCGCGCCAGGTATCCACATGCACTTTTGCCATGACACTCGCATCCGCAGGATCAGCACGACGCACCTCAAAGTTGATTGCCATGGCTCAACGGTACCTACTCAGCGGATCGGTACCACCACAACCTGAACGTCGTCCTCGTAGAGGACACGTCCCGGGGCTGATGAACGAAGTTCCTGCCATTTCACGTCGTGACGATCCAAGAGGTCCAAATAGCCCGGGACCCTTGTCAGCAGATGAGCTGCGCTGGTTTTGAACCACGCTTGGGCGTAAGGGTTGATGGTGCGGTCATACACCGTGGGATCTATGAGGTTGGGATCAGGGTAAGCGGCGTCGTACCAAGCATTCGCGGTCTGCCACCACCGGTGATCCTCTTCGCTTAGCCTTCCGTCCTTCGCCAGTCCGTTGGCCAGGCCGAATATGCCGACGTAGATTCCGCGGGCATTTACTTGTGTCGACTGGTACCTGACAAATTCAAGGGCGGTTTCCAGCATCACTCCTTTGTTCGGGCAAGTGAGCGAAGCTTGAAAATGATGATTCCGAGGTACTTGTTCATCCATGCCAGCTTGTGGGGATGACGATGGCCTGCATCCTCAGATAATTGCGGCTCAACGGCGGACTCTATCCATAAACCCGCAGCGCTAAAGATATTGAGCAAATCAGAGATCGTGTAAGCCCGCTTTGTCAGTGCAATGTGTTCGTTCCATCCGCTGCGATAGGAGAACGTAGTACCGGAGAAGTACTCCTCACCTAACGACGTGGAGTTTTTTTCGGCTCGCTCCAACGCATATCGGATGGGCTGAGTTCTAGTCAACAGAATGTAGCCGTCATCCTTCAAAAGCGATTTGGCCTCTCGGAGTGTACGAACCGGGTCGGGCGTGTATCCGAACGACTGAAGAAACAGAATGCTGTCGAACTCGCGTCGCGCGAGTTCAGGAATCGCTTCCAAATCGGACAAGTCGCCCTTGATGAGTTCCAGGCCTGGGGGTCTATCAGCGACGAAGTTCCCGCTGATGTCGACACCAATCGAAGCAACGGCTCCGTCGCGAACCAATTCAACGAGCTTTCCCCCATTGCCGCAGCCAAGATCCAGCACTGAGCGCCCTGAAACGTCACCCAGAATTTCGCGCTGAGCAGGCCACTCCACCAGCCGGTCAAGCGAGTCCTCGCGGGCCCGGGCCTTTTCGTAGTCCGGCGCGAGATCAACCCACGGCTTTCCGGCCTCACGCAGCCTTTGTTGCATATCTTGGTCGTCTGGCCTCGTCACCCTAGGAACAATACCTTCCTGATTGCCCGTGTACCGTGGCATCAAGTATTGATTCCAGCCAGAACGGATTCCGTGGAGCCAAAAATTGTAGAGATTATCAACCGCGTCTTGCGGGATGTGAATTCCTCCGGGCTTACGGAGCCACGCGTTGAGGTCGTCGCTTGGGACGAAGACCCGCAGGCAATCTCGGCGATGATTTACAGCACCAGGGATTCCACCGGACAGGGCGTGTCGGTGAGGGCCAACATCCCCGGAGCGGACCAGCTGGCATCAATGGCAGACCAGGTCCAGGAATGGGTGATCGAAGAAAACAGCCACACCACCAGCAATTGGCCGCAGTGCCCTTGGCACCCCAACAATCACCCCATGGCCGCTCAGCTGGTCGGCGACCAAGCCGTTTGGGCTTGCCCCGTTCTCCGCACCCCCGCAGCCATAATCGGCGAGCTCCCTGAAAAGGGAGCCGACGGATAGGCTCACGCGAGCCTCGCCTTACTCCCAATCCGCCCCGAATTTCAACCGTTGTCCCCTCGCAGAGCCCCGGGGTAGGGTGACCAAACCGTCCACCCACATCACCGTCTGGAACAACTCTGGGAGAAACCATGACACATGTGAGACGTCAGCTGGCTGCCGTAACGGCAGCCCTGGCACTTACCGCGACGAGCGGGGCGATGGCCAGTCCGGCCTTCGCCGATCCCCGTGCAACCGACAAGAACGCTACGGCCACCGGCTACGGGGGTGCCGTGAGCACCGTGGATCCCGAGGCTTCCGCGGCAGCCATCGAGGTACTGAAGAAGGGCGGCAACGCAGCTGATGCCGCTGTTGCAGCTGCAGCCACCCTCGGCGTCACCGAACCGTACAGCGCCGGCATTGGAGGCGGCGGCTACTTCGTGTTCTATGACGCGAAGACCAAGCAGGTCGGCACCATTGATGGCCGGGAAACAGCTCCGGCGGGCATCAAGCCTGATGCCTTTATCGACCCTGCCACCCAGAAACCTTACAAATTCACGCCCGATCTGGTCACCAGCGGCGTCTCCGTCGGTGTCCCCGGCACGCCTGCAACGTGGGAGCGCGCCCTTGAGCGGTGGGGGACGGTGAGCCTGGGCGAGGCTCTGAAACCCGCCATCAAAGTGGCAAACCGTGGCTTCGTTGTAGATGAGACATTCCGCCAGCAGACCCTGGATAACAAGGTCCGCTTCGACGCGTTCACTCCTACCCGCGACCTGTTCCTCCCCGGTGGTGACGCTCCCGCCGTCGGAAGTGTCTTCCAGAACCACGACCTCGCCGAGACCTACCGCCTGCTCGCCAAGGAGGGCACCGACGCTTTCTACGGCGGCCCGCTCGCGGAGGAGATCGCCAAGACCGTGCAGGCCCCGCCGAAGACTGCCGAAACCACGCTTCCCGTCCCGGTCGGTTCCATGACCACCCAGGATCTTGCCAACTACAAGGCCCTGGACCAGGACGCCACCAAAGTGGGGTACCGGGGCTACGACGTTTACGGCATGGCTCCTTCCAGCAGCGGCGGCACCACGGTGGGCGAAGCGCTGAACATCCTGGAAAACTACGACCTCAAAAGCATGAAGCCCGTTGATGCCCTGCACCACTACTTCGAAGCCAGCTCGCTCGCCTTCGCTGACCGCGGCGCCTATGTGGGCGATCCCGCCTTCGTCAAGGTGCCCACCACCACGTTGCTGAACGACGTCTTCGCCAAGGAACGCTCCTGCGAAATCGATCCGACGGCGGCCGCTCCCAAACCGGTAGCCCCCGGCAATATAGAGACGTACGACGGCGCGTGCCCGGCTGCTGTAGCGCCCCTCGCCAATGAGACGGATACAGAAAACATCTCCACGACGAACCTGACGGTCGCCGACAAGTGGGGCAACGTGGTGGAATACACGCTGACGATCGAGCAGACCGGTGGTTCGGGGATTGTTGTACCGGGCCGCGGCTTCCTGCTGAACAACGAGCTCACTGATTTCAGCACGGTCTACGATCCGAAGGATCCCAACCGGATCGAGCCGAACAAGCGTCCCCGTTCATCGATGTCCCCCACCATCATCCTCAAGGACCAGAAGCCGTTCCTGGCGTTGGGCTCCCCCGGAGGGTCGACCATCATCACCACGGTGTTGCAGACCATCCTGAACCGCGTCGATCTGGGGATGACAGTCTCCGAGGCCCTCGCTGCACCGCGGGCCGCACCACGGAATGGCGCCACCGTCAGCTCGGAACCGGCCTTCATCGAGGCTTATGGTCCTGCGCTTGAGTCCTTGGGACATGACTTGGTTCCGGCCGGGGACGCCTTCACATCGGCTGCCGAGATCGGTGCTGCGACAGCCATCGAGTTCGGTAAAGACGGACAGATGACCGCTGCTGCCGAACCCACCAGACGTGGTGGTGGTTCAGCCATCGTGGTCAAACCGGTCAAACCTGGCAGGTAGCTGTTTGCGCCCCGCCCACATGCACTCCGGAGGATCCAGCCTGCACCTGGAGGTGCCTTTAGTCGTGGAGAGGCTCCCCGGTAAGGCGGTGGTCGGCATGATTGACGGTTTCCCTGATCAGCCGTATCAGGTGACCGTCATGCAATGAGTAAATGACGTGACGCCCATCCTTGCGGGTGTCCACCAACCCGCTGAGGCGCAGTTTCGCCAGATGCTGGCTGATCACGGTCCGTGGTGCCCCTGCGACACTGGTGAGCTCGGTGACAGTCTTAGGACCGTCCGCGAGTTGCCAGAGCAGGTGCAACCGGGTCGGTTCGGCCAGCATCCGCAGGGTCTCAGCGGCGGTGTTCAGCAAAGCCGGACCTGGGATGATCTCGTGAACAAGTGAAGATTCCCCGCGCCCGGGAGTGTCATCTGGTGTTGGACTCGACTGGGCGGTCATTGGTCTGCTCCTTGGCGTTGGTTGGTTCTGTTGCCGGCTTACCGGGTCTTGGCCAGGAAAGGAACGCGGCAACGGCGCCCATAATGCCGATAGACGTCAAGGCTGCAGCAGCCCAACCCAATCCCGCGGTGGCCCCGATCCAACCTGCCAGCGGATATGTCAGGATATAGCAGGCGTGGGACAGGGAGAACTGGGCGGTAAAAACGTAGGAGCGGGTTTCGTCTGTTGACGCATCGCGCAGCAGCCGCGATGACGGAGTCAGGATAGTGGAGTTGGCAGCTCCCAGCACAAGCCACAAGGCCAGCAGGAACCACCACCCGGCCCCGGCAACCCCCGCAGCAGTCACGATTGTCGCCACGGCCAAAGCAGCGGGGATCAGCGAGGCTCCGGTGAGCATCACGGCCCTGTCCCCGAACCGGTCCAGGAACCGTGGAGCACTGAGAGCAACCAGCATGGAACCGACACCGAAGCAGGCCAGGGCAAGCGCCAGATCCGAGTCCGGCCGGTGCAAAACGTTCCGGACGTAGACCACGGTGTTGACCAGAACCAGAGCCGTCGGCGCGGCAACCACCAGGTTTAAGGCCAGCAAGGATCGCAGCCGCCGGTTTCGCCAGAAGATCCGGGTACCCAAGGTAGTCCGGTGCCAGAGCGACGTGGTCGGCGATCCAGTCCCTGTGACTCCCCTGGGCAGGTTTGTGAGCGCCACGAGCAATGCGGAGAAGAGGAATCCGGCGACCGTGCCCACGAAGAGGTTGTTGTAGCTGGTTACGGTCAGCAGCAGCGCTGCAAGGGCAGGGCTTACCAATGCTTCCATGTCATATGCCAGACGGGACAGCGACAAAGCCCGGGTGTAGTCCCGCTCAGCGGTCAGGATGGTCGGAATCAGAGACTGGAAGGCCGGAGTGAACGTCGCCGAGGCCGACTGCAGCAGGAAGATCACCACGTAGATCTGCCACACCTCAGTGATGAAAGGCAGGCACAACGCCATGGCGGCCCGGATCAGGTCGGCCCCGATCAGCACGCGCTTCTTCGGCAAACGGGCAACCAGGGCATTGATCACCGGCGCCAGTCCCACATAAGCGAGCATTTTGATTGTCAACGCGGTCCCGATCACGCCACCGGCGCTACTCCCGGCCAGATCGTAGGCCAAGAGGCCAAGAGCAACCGTAAGAAGGCCCGTGCCAATCAGCGCCACAATCTGGGCGGCGAACAATTGCCGGTACGTCACGTTCCGCAGAACCGCTAACATCTACCCATCCTTTAGGTGCACAAGTACATATATGTGCACCTATTGTAATAGACTCAGGCTCGTCCCGGGCCTCCGGTCGGGGATTCTTGGGTGGGTGACCGATCTCGCGCCCCTTTTGTCGCGCCCGTCAAGATGGCCGGTTGTTCCTGATCTCCCGACTGTATTTCCACACCATCACCAGCGAAGCCGCCCCGATGATGACTCCCGAGAGTACGGACCACGGCGATTGGCCCGGGCCGGTAACGAAGATCGAGGCTGAATAGGCGGCGAGCACCAGGGCCAGCAGCAGCCAGATTAGGGGTTTGCGATTCATTTTTATCTTCCTTCGAGAAGGGTTTGAAAGTCAGGCGAGGTCGCGCTTCAGGAAAATGACGAAGGCTACTGCTAAGACCACTAAAAGCCAGGCTGCAGCCCCGGCGAAAGAGCCCCAGGCCGGTATGTTGACAGTTGCTTGGGTTGCCCAGTCCGCTGCCAGGACGGGAAAGAAAGGGAGGCCTGATCCTGGCAACATCTCAGGAAGCAGCAAAGTAAGCGGCACGGCGAACAAGCTCACCAGATGATTTCGGATGAGCGACCCCGCTGCGAAGCCCCAGATGGATCCCATGCCGGCAACCCCCGCAAAGGCCGGGCAAGCTGGCAAACCTAACTGCCACGCTTCACCCAGTAGTTCCCCTGCCAGGACAAAGATCAGCCCGATCAGCGCACCGCTGATCAGCGCTGCCAGTGCTGTAGCTGCTGCCCGGCCCAGGAACGCCGGAACACGCTGGAACATCAAGACCCGCCGGCTGAAGCTTCCTGTGCGGAAATCAGCGGTGAAGGCAAAGGAACCCACCACTGCGGACCCCGTCAATGTCAGAGTCAGGCCCGCTTCCATCAATGGTCCGCCGAGGCTCGCCAGCGATGGTCCGGCTTCAAGGGCAGCTGCAAGAACCATCAAGGCAATAAACCCCAGCACCAGTGCGGCCCCCACCGCCGAACCTTTCCACAGCCACGGCCGTCGCAGCTCCGAGAGGAATGCGGAACCCACCTTAGAGCTCCTTCCGGCGGAGGGACCACTCTGCACAAAGGCCCGCAACAAGCAGCCATCCAAGGGACACGAAGAAGGCCGGAACCGGTTCAAGCAAGCCTTCAAAAGGCACGGAAGCTATTCCCGCCAACGCGCCGGACGGAAGCCAGCGGGCCATGTCCGGAGCGTTCGCCAACAGAGGCAGTTCGACGGCGAGTGGAATCACCAGGGTGATGATCGTCGTCGCGTAGTAGTGCTGAAAGATCCATCCCAACGAGCAACCCCAGACGGCGGCTATTGCTGAGGCCACCACCACCCCCGGCAACAGTCCCAGCGAATCCGGGGCCAGGAGTCGCGGGACAACGTCCGGTGGCAGCGAGAACGCGATGGTCCCACCCCAGGCCACGAGTCCCGCTAACAGGGTGCCGATTCCCACTATCACCGCAGCCACGTATTTGGCCGCCACCACGTTCGCCATCCCCGCTGCCACCACAGTTCGGCGGAGTGTCCCGTAATAGGCTTCGCGGGTGACCAGATAGCTCCCGGCGAACGTGGCCACAGGCGCAATACTTGCGGCCAGTGACCTGAAGATCTGGATGTTGTCCGAAACCGACAAAGCACCCGAGCTGTCCGGCCACCCAAGGAAGTTGGCCACGAACCACGGCACCAAAGCACTGAACGCTACGATGCCCAGAATGGAGTACCCGCTAACGTACCTCAGAAGCTCGGATCGGATCCCGCTGATCACAGCGGCGAAGGCTCCGCTGCTCATTGGGCACCGGCCAGGATCTTGAAGTAGGCCGATTCAAGGCTGCCACCGCCAAGCACTTTGGCTTCCCCGAGAGTCCCGCGGAACAGGACCTTCTGTTTGAGGATGACAACCTGGTCCGCCACTTGCTCCAGTTCCATCAGTTGATGACTGGAAACCAACGCGCTTCCCCCGGCAGCGGCGAACTCCCGCAGGAAACTCCGCAGCCACTGAATGCCCTCCGGATCCAGTCCGTTGGCGGGCTCGTCCAGAACAAGCAGCCCGGGATTCCCTACCAGTGCGGAGCCGATGCCCAAGCGTTGCTTCATGCCCAGCGAGTAATCGCGGACCTTTTTGTTGGCCTCGCCCGCCAGACCCACTTGTTCCAATACACGCTCCACACTTTCCCTGCCCACTCCCGCAGCGAGCTGGCAGATCTGCAGATGCCGCCGACCCGTCAGCCCTGGCTCCACATCCATCCCGTCCAGGTTCACGCCAACCCTGATGGCAGGCCGCCGGAGGGATCGGTAGCCGACGCCGAACACCGTTGCCTTGCCGGAGGTCGCCTCCAGCAATCCTGTGAGGCCCGCGAGCGCGGTGCTTTTCCCTGCTCCGTTGGGACCGATCAGTCCAACCACCCGTCCGGCTGGAACATCGAACGTCAGATCCTCGACGACAAGACGCGGTCCCCTCTTCTTGCTGAAATGTTCAAAACTGGCGTGATTTGTCACGGCTGACCTTTCGTGGGTCTGAGGGCGTCCCGGTTTGCGCCCCGGTTTGCCCTGGCCACAAGGGCGACGTGGTGATGGAAGCCCAGAGCCACTCCCCCAGGCGTATCTCTCGTTGGCTCGCTACTTCCGCCCTCCCGGCGGCCGCGAGGTTGGTCCCCGAGGCCAGTTCACTGGAGAAGGTCAGTACCGGCACTGGGTCACCGGGGAAGACGACCGGGACCAAAGTGTCCAGGGGTGCCATGGAGTTCGACGGCGGCTGGTCACCAATGGTGGCCCTGCCCAGGTTTTCGTGGATGATCATCCCCTGCGATTGCAACGTGACCTGGTCCCCGGGCGCCAAAACGCCGGAAGGCCCTTGGACCGGCATCACGATCTTCAGCTGGCCGCCTTGGTAGGTGTAGCCCGCTACGGTCACCGCCCTGACGGGAATGATCACCAGCACCACCCCGATGGTCAGCAACCCGAGCATCACCACCAGGATCCGCCGCCAGCGTGGGCTTCCATTGTCTGCCGCAGCCCGAAAGAACCGGACCACTCCCCTGAGCGCCATCACCAACAGCAGGCAGAGGACCGCAAGGACCACCAGATGGCCTGCATAACCCAGCTGAAGGAAGATCGGCATCAGGCGCTGGTACCCGACCACCATGAAGGCGATCCCGGCAACAAAGCTCGCAAGGCCAAACCATGAAAGGTACCGGTCCCGTGCAGGCATCCGGCGGGATCCGAGGAGCCGGTAGCCGGCCACCTCAGCCAATGCCTCCAGCGATTTCTTCCGAAGGTGCGGGATGTCCATGGCAGACATCAGGGCAACGTAACCGTCCAGCTTGATAAAGGGAAACAGGTTGAGCACGGCCACGGCGTAGCAAATGACGCCATAAAGGACTGCAGCGTCCTTCACCGGTGACTCGGGCAAAAGCACCTGTGCAGCCAGGACGATGCTGCCCAGGGCGACGTGCACCAAGGGTCCTGCGAGCGCCACGAGGACGCGTTGCTTCCTGGAACTCAGCCGCCACCCATCGGTCACATCGCAGAAGAATGCCGGTGAAAGATAGAACAGCATGATGCCTACGCGGCGTGGTGTTCCGCCGAAGTATGTGAGCGCCATGCCGTGGCCCAGTTCGTGCAGGAGCGTGGAGACGAACATCGCCGCCACCACATACAGATACGCCTTCACCGGCAACGGCGTGGAGAGGACCCGCCACATACTCGGGCCCGCCATGAATGCGCCCACGAGCCCGCCGAGAAGGAGGAGAAGTGCCACCACTGCCATACCTGGTCTTGCCATTGCCGCCACCACCGGCCTGAAGAACTGGAGCAAAGGCGCAGGGTTGAACAAGGTGAACTGCACGGTCAGGGGCGGCCTGAACTGGACACGCGGCATCGCAACCGGCGCCGCACCGCCGTCGAATATTCCTGTGGGTGCCAACTGGCGGACGATGCCCGTGACGTCCTGTGCTGTCCAAGGAGACCCGAGGGAGAGCGCCACTTGGGCCGGATTCTTCCTGCCGTCCACCGCTTTAAGGACGGTTGCGACGTCGGCGGTGACCCGCGCTTTCGGCACACCGTTGATGGCCACAATCCAGGGCCCGCTTTCCGTCAGCGGTGCATCGATGGATCCCGACGGGGCAAGCTTGACGGGCCATTCGACCACCCGGTCAGTGGGAACTTTGAGCCGGTTCATATCAGCGGGTGCGGGGTGGAGAAGTGACCGGGGAGGAACAGTCCTTTGGTCTCGTCCATGGTGAGTGGCACCGCTCCGGGGCACACCGCTTTGCCGGCCACCCATCCCATGTCGCGGACTGCCGCGGGAAGCCTGTGGCTGAGGCTCACCCAGTGGGTTTGGATGTCCCTGCCCGCGAGGTAATCAACCAGATTCCCAACCTCCGGCGCGGGTTGGGTGGCCGGTAATCCGCCCGGCTGGAATGACTGTGTCCACCGGAGCAACCCGTCAATCACTGCAGGCGTGGCCCAGAAATCGGCACGGGAATCGTCGTCCGTCACGGCCGCGGGAGTCCGGGAAGCTGTGCGGGATTGGAACAGCTCCCGAATTTGGAGTCCCTCCTGGAGTGCTCCCCGCAAAGCAGGGACAGGATGGGAAGACGCTTTCAGCCCCACTGCAGCAAAATGGCCTTCGACGGCGATCACGCACACCGCGGTGACCAGTGGGCTGCTCTCTTGGGGGACGAAAGCCAACAACGGTTCGACGCCGGCAGCCCGCGCCGCGTCGAGGAGCAGAAGGAAGTTCCGGGCCTCCGGCGTCGTCCGCACGTCGTCGGGCAGTCTCGCCACATCGAAGCTGAGGAGCGGCGTCCGCTGGTGCCATGCCGCAAGGAAGGCATCCCGTTCCAGCACTTCCCCGATGCCTGCACACTGCGCAAAGTCCTCCGACGGCCCGGACGCTGCACCATTGGGAGAAGGATCGAAGAATCCGTCCCACGGATTCGCCTCGGCGTGGCCGGGGCAATAGTCCACCACCGGAGCGGGAACTTGCGAGGCCTTTCCGGTCAGCAGGTTGGTGGCCCGGTACCAGGGAAATTCGTAAGCGAGTGCCGACGGCCGCCCCAGTCCCGGGGTGATGAAGTCGATCCGCTCATCAGCACTCCCGGCGGGAGCAACAAGATACTCCGCATCCCCTGGCGCTGGAGCCAACGCGAATCTCTCCACAGCTTCTCCCGCACCCCGGGTCATGGAGTCGCGTTTCCTGACGTCAAAGGCGCCGACGGCGGAGGCGAACCCGGGGAGCGATGCCCGCCCAAGTGCCAGCACACCAGCCGTCCGCCACAGTCCAACCTCGTTGGGGACGTACACCGCCGATTCTGAGACCAGACCCATTGAGGGATCCAGGGTACGCACGGGATCGATGCTCATACGCCGCATACCCACAGTTCAATGTCGTTCAGCCCAGGGGTCCGCGTGGCGATGCGAACCTGCCTGCGTTCGAGGATCGCGAGGCCCCCTGCAGCGATCTCCTCCTCAATGAGGCTGTTGCTGACAAAGGCAATATCGCTGGAGTAGGCCGAAGACCGGTAGGTGCCGCCCTCGCCAAAGGTCACGTGGATCATGGTGACGTGGCGGGCACCGTTGGCGGGGTCCCGGCTTTCCGTGGTGATCAGGAACGAGTCCTTGCCCAGCGGCGAAACTGTTGTGCCGCCGTCGTTGTCTTCTGATGCGCGGTGGCTGTCCGCATTCAGGACGGTCAGGAGAAAGCGCCCCTCCGGTGCCAGGCAGTCACGGACCCTTTGGAAGAGCGCGCGTCGCCCCGCCGGGTCCAGGAGGGTGATGGAACTGGCGCCGAGAACCACGCAACCGTATCCGCCGTCGAGCTCGAAGCCGGACATGTCCGCCTCCACCATGTCCACGGAGACGCCACGCGGATTGAACGCCTGGGTGTCCACTTTGGTCTTGAGCAGGGCGAGCATTTCCCGGGAAGAATCGACGGCGGTCAGCGGACGCCCCAGGGTCAGGAGGGGCCGGGTAATCCGACCGGACCCGGCAGCCAACTCAAGGATGGGTCCCACCGTTTTGCGGGCTGCGGTCAGGATCTCCGGCAGTTCCGTGAGGTCGTTGGCGGTGACGAGGTCATAAAGGCGGGAGCCTGACACGCTGTACAGATCCTCGGGAGGATTCATGTGGCCCAGGATCCGCAGGACGGCGTCGGCGGTCTTGTCTTTTGCGGTGTTCATCAACTCGTGTTCTCCGGGAGGTTGAGAGTGGTGGCGGGATGCACGCGGGTGGGGGACGGAACGTGGCACCACCCGCGTGCACCGGCTATGTGGCGGCGATTCCGACGACGATGCCGGCGATGATGATGACGTCACCAACCCGGATGTACCACGGTGTATCGTCCGGGGTGTCGAGGTTTTCGAGCTCTTCGATGGACAGCTGAAGCGGCGCGTTTGCGATCATTGGTTCCTCCTTTCTAGTTGTTATGTGGATGCTGTTGACGGGTCCTACGTGATGCTGACGGCGATGATGCCGATTGCGACTCCCTGGGAGACCCCGATGAACCAGTTCTGGAAATCAGGGGTGTCCAGCGATTCGATCTCCTGGATGGAGATGTTGAGCTGTTTTTGCATGCGCGTTCACCTCCCCTCGCTGTTGTTGTGGCGTCCAAACGGGGATCAGGTGATGGCGACGGCGATGCCTACCAGTGCCAATCCGGCTGAAATGCCCTTGATTCGTTCGTCCCAGTCATCCGGGACATCCATGGGCTCGAGTTCCTGGATGTGGAGGTCCAGGCTCTTGAGTGCGTTTGCGCTGTTCATGTGTTCACCTCCTTTCCCCTGCCTGCTCGTGGATTTCCCGTGGGGGCTGGCAAGATGTGGGGTCCTCCTGCGGCGGCATGGAGGACGTGCTGGATCTGTGCGGCGTCGATCCCCCGGAGCATGGGAAGACCACCGCCCCAGTTGCGGATGGCAGCGTCCGTGGTGCGGACCAGGGTTTCCGCGGTGATGGTTTGGAGCCGGGCAATACCCCACTTCCACATCAGCTCTTCGATCCCCGGCCCGGGCTCGGGGTTCAGTGCGGGATCCGTCGCCGTCACCATGCTCCAGAGCCGGTTGAGCCGTGGGGCATCACCCCAGGCCACCGCGCCTTCGCCTATTTCCTTCCAGATGGGACCCATCAACGACGCCGTCGCGGTCATCTTCCGAGCGCCCGTGACATAGGCGAGTTCGTTCGCGACGTACCAGTGCTTGGCACCGTAGGGGTTGCGTCCCATCAGGGCCCAGCCGGTGTGTGTTTCCATGCTGAGCCGGGAAGCGGCCAGTCTCAGCTCCGGTGAGTCCTTTCGGGACAGCTGCCTGCCCAGCCTCACGATCCGCTGAATGAGTACATGGCCGTCATCGTCAAAAATGCTGTGATGGCTGCCGATCATGGTTCCGGCCACCCGCAGGAACGCTTCCAGCAGCCCCTCGAAAACCAGCTGTTGCGGCAGGGTGGCGAGGTGGCCGGCGTCGAGCAGTGCGGCGTCACCGGTCAGGTGTCGCGAGGCAATCAAGCGGCGTCCGACGGCGGTGTCCAGGCACGCTACAGCGCTGACTTCCGCACCGGTCCCCACGGTGGACGGCATGAGAATGGTTTTTGGACGTTCTTTGGGATTCGTGAGCGGCGGGAGGACCAGTAAACCCGAACGCTTGGCGTGGCGTTCGGCGAAAATGGCAAGGCTCGGGTCGGCGGTGAAAAGTGCTGCCAGCTTGACCGCATCCAGTACCGAACCGCCGCCGAGTCCGGCAACCGTTTGAAGCCCGTTTTCGCGGATGAAGCTGCCCACCGTCCGGACCGTTTCCACGGTGACCGGGGCCGCGTGCAGTTCCAGTACCGGAGCTCCTTTGAGGTTGCCGGCCAGCAGTTTGTCCCTGTGCGCTTCCAGATGGCTGTCCACCACTAAACCCGTCCGCCCCCGGGTGAGGCCGCCGATGTACTTGGCTGCCATGCCGGCCTCGAGGATCACGCAACGGGTCCTCCACAGGTGGTCCGCGATCATGCGAAGATCCCGTCCTTTTCAGCCGCTGCCAGTCCGGCATGGATGGCCGTGCCCAGTTCTTCGAAGTTCTCCTCCGTGTAAATGAGGGCAGGCAGAAGTTGGATTCGTCCCGGCCCGGCCTGCACGATTGCACCGGCGTCGTGGATACGCCGGACCACGGCCAGTACACCGTTTGAGGACAGGGGCGTTCCGTTGTGTGAGCGCAGTTTGATGGCCCTCATGCAGCCCCGCCCTGATGAGTTGCCTATCCCCCGGGTGTTTTGCAGCTCCTCAATGAGGATGTTGAGGCCGGCGGCCACCTGCTTGGTCAGGGTGTTGTGGTCCAGCCGTTTCATCTCCGCGATGGTGCCGAGGATCGCCGCGCACGTTGCCGGGGTACCGGCCTGGGTTTCGCCGTGAACGAAGACCGACTCGTTCTTGTCGAAGGTCACCGTGACGCACTGGGCGATCAGCAGGGCTGCGCAGGCGCTGGTGCCATTGGTCAGCCCTTTGGACGTGACGATGACGTCCGGCTGTTGGGACCATTTCTCTGACGCGAACCAGCCACTCACCCTGCCGAAACCAGTTGCTACCTCGTCTGCGACCAGGAGGAAGCCGTGCTGGTCACGGTGCTTGATGACCTCTTCAATGAAGGCATCCGGCACAGCTTCCGCACCCGAGCCCAGAACGGGTTCCATGATGACCGCGGCAATCCTGTGGCCTTCCCTGGACATGAGCTGCGCCAGTTCCGCGCCGTCGTCGTCAAAGCCGATGTGGCGGATGTTTCGCCGGTCCACTCCGTACACGGCCTGTCCCAGTTCGTCACCACTCAGTGCCTGACTTCCATAGGTCAGCCCGTGATAGCTGCCCTTCAGCCCGACGATGAGTTTGCGTTCAGGCTGCCCGTCCAAGACAAAGTACTGGCGAGCCAGCTTCATCACGGCATCGTTGGCAGCACCTCCGGAGGTGGAAAAGAGGACCCGGTGGAAGCTGTGGGCCGGCAGGCTCAGAAGAGCGTTGGAGGCTTCGATTGCAGTGCGGTGAGCTGTGCGGAAGAGCGGCAGATAGGACGCGGTGCGGAGTTCCCGGGCAACGGCTTCAGCGATGTTCTCGTTTCCATAGCCCAGGTTGGTGTTCCAGAGTCCGCTCTTGGCACAGATGCGTTGGCGGCCGTCTTCGTAGGTGACGTGCACGCCGTTGGCGCTGACTGCGGTATGACTTTCCCCTGCGAAGTCGTGCTGGGTGATGAGGGGTATCCACAGCGGAAGTTGGGTTCTGGGGGTAGGAAGGATCGGCACGACAGTCATCAGTGGCCACCAACAATGTCGATACCGAGTTGCTCAAATCGGTCCAGGACAGCACGGGCGGACTCCTCGGCGAGCGCGGCCGGAACGTTGAGCGCGGGCGCCACTGCTATGGCCGCTACCTTAACGTCCCGCAGGTTGGAGACGGCTTCGATAATGGCTGCGGCGTCCGGACCGATCTTGAAGAGACGGCCTGTCCTGGGGTCCAGGAGGGTATGCTCGCTCCCTCGCTTCAGGATGAAGGGAGCGTGAGCTGACGGCAGGCCGTCCCGCAGTGTGGCCCCGTAAAGGCTGGCTCCGAAACCCACCAGCTTGGTAGCGGGGCGGTCCTCGCGGGCCACAAATTTCCAGGCGTCCAAGGCCGCCAGGTAGCGGGCGATCCACGGTTTGGCGGCCAGCGATTCGTAGATGTCCCACGGGTAGTAGGCCGCGGCAACCGCCGACTCGGGCCGGAGGGCGATGGCCCTGACCTTCAGGTCTGGCAGCGCGTCACCAATGGCGCCGATTTTGGCCCCGTAGGGTCCGCTGAGAATCGAACCGTCCCAGGTGATGTGAAGCCGGGCCAGCAGGAGGTTGTCCTTTGGTTGCCCATTCAGCAGTCCCCGCTCAGCAAGCACTGCGTTGACCTCGGTGAGCTGCTGCACGAAGTGCCCCGTACGGCAGGCTTCCTCGGCGTCGTCGAAGAAGGCTTGCCAATCCTCTTTGGTGGTAATCCTGACTACCGTCACGCCCACCAGGTTCACGAACGGGATGGCCACATAATCCTGGACTTCCAGGCTCAGCGTGCCGTCCACCAGGAGTTCTTCCCCCGCGACATCGAAGGATCCTGTGACGACCACAATGTCTGTATCCGTCCTGTCCCCGTTGATGACCAGGACCGCGGAATCCTCATCGGCGAGGGTCTTCGCGTATTCCGTGTGGTCAGGATTCTCGACAAAAATGACATGGCCCCGGATACGCCCGGGAATGCCGGTGACCCACTGATCCACAGCGGCGGCAATGCTCTGTTGCTGACTCAGCTTCAATGACCCAACCCCCAATAGTTGTGCACTCATCTCCGGAGCAGTCCCGGCGGAATTTCCGGGTGCTCGTTCTGAGAAGGACACTATGGGCGGGCAGAAGGGCCACAGGGCGGAAAGCGGAAACTAGGTGGTGAATCAGCCGAAATTAGGGGTGTTTTGGGGGCGTCTAGGTGGTGGTTTGGGGTGGCCTAGGTGGTGGCGGATGAGGCCATTTCAAATGACTTCGCGCACCACGCGGGATTGGTTATGCTGGGCATTCGACGATTGGGGACGTCAGAAGATGAAGAAAAGATGTGGCAAGAGTGCCAATGGCTACTGGTTGATTTTGGCCGGATCCTACGGCCTGACAATCAGCATGGCGGCTATGACCCCTATGCCCTGGCTGCTGCTGGTGGCCGGGATCTTCATCGTCTTCCCCGTGGTCGTGGGCGCGTTCTACGGGCAGATCGGACGCAAGGCGGAGCGCAAGCTTGTTTCGGACAGCCCCGCAATAGTCATGGCGACTACAGCTTTTGCCGTGGCGGGCATGCTTGTGCGCAGCTCGTCAATCGTGGTGTGGGCAGGACCGATCCTGGGTCTCGTCACCTTCATAGGCATGTATCTCTGCCTACGCCGATACGGACGCTTTCATCCGCCTGTTCAGGAGAATTCCTCGAGTGACGAGAGGATTCACACCCGCTGATCTAAGTGGGCGCCGGCGACGTCAGCGGTCGCCGAGTTTCCTTTCGATTTCCGCGCCCTGGGGTGTCTCGAATGTTGCCGAGAGACCCTTGGGGTTGAATCTGAACGTGACGCGGGCGCCGCCGTCGACGTTCCACCGTGCTGATGGGGTGTCCTTGAAATTCTGAAGTGTCGGTTTTCCCCATCTCGCTTGGCCTTCGCGAACCATGAGGGTGAAAGCATCATTGAGGAAATCAGTGGATTCCGGCGTGAGGTCCCGGATGCTGTCCGAGGTATCGAGGCTCATTGCCCTCATGACGTTCTTGACTTCGATGGTCATGACGTCAGGGAACGTGAAGTTGGAAACTGTGTTCATCAGGTAAGACCTGCCGTTCTCGACTTCGGTGGTCCACCCGAACCGCTCCACAGCACGTTGTTGGGTCTCGTCCTCTGACAGCGGCCATGGGGCCGCGATCCAGAAGTCCATAACGTCGCAGACCTCGGCGGGAGGCATTGATTTCCAGGTCACGTGTTTCCCCCTTTTTCTTGGTTTTCGCTTTTTGCCCTCTCCAGCCAGACCCTCCAAGCGGAGTAGCTGAAAAAGTTGAAGTTGTACCCGGCCGCGGCAGCGGCATCCTTCAACGACTCACCCACCCTGAAAACGGGTCGACCGTCAGATGCCTCCATTGACTGAACAATCTCGGCGTCGGTGGCATTGAGCATGTGAATCAGGGGGTAGGCCGCCCTGAAGGTCTCGAAACCGCCGATGAAATCCACCCAGTGACCGCGTCCCCATCGAATCTCTGTGCCATTGGGGCCGACTTTTACATCCACCCCGGGCGCATCCTCAAAGGTGGCTATCTGCTTCTCCGGCCAGAGCATTCCCTGCACCAGGTCGAGAACGAAGGGCCGAACAGAGTCAGCCCGGGCCACTACTTTCGTTGGGTTGGAGCCGGCATGACGCAATTCCAGGGTGCCATCATCGGTCACCGCGATGACCTTCGTCCCCGCCAGGAACCTCCATTCCAGAACACCGTCAGGGTGAGTGAGCAGGCTCAGCTTCACCCGAGGGTTGATCGCCTTCATGGGCGGGGTGCCGAGAATCTCCTCGACCAGAGGGTGGTCCAAGGAGCTGACCCAAAGGGTGGGTTGACGCTCCCGTTCCACTGTCCCCGTTGAGTCGAGTCGGTTCGAGTCCAGCCCCAGTCCGGGGAGTTCCAGGGAAGCGGAACCTGGATCCATCCCGGCTACCCGCTCCGCCGACCAAGTCTGTCCGGCTGCCATCAGTTCTCCCTCACGCCAGGCCCGATAGCTGAGGTCGTCCGGACTCTTGACGCCGTAGGAGTTTCGCAACGCGGCCACGCACCGCTCCGCGAGCTCACGGAACTCGGAGGTCAACGCCGGAAGCGGGAGGACAGAGGACCAGTTCGGCTGCCCAACCCCGAGTGCCTGCCAACCTGCGTCCTTCAGCACGGACTCGACGGCGTTGCCCACGACATCTTTCCCCGGGGCCTCTGCTTCAAGACGGTCGCCCTGCCTCGCGAATTGCACATATCTGTTCGGGTACACGCTGGAGGTGATGACCAGAATGGCACGGTCCGTTAAGCCTCGGAGCGTCACTGCGAGCCTGTCCCGGAAATCGTTCCAGTCGAACGTCGCCCGTTCGCTTGGTGTCCGCTCAGCCCAAGGCATCGGCACCCGCGTCCGGACAGTGCTGAACAGGAGGTCCGGGTCATCAGGAGGGATATTCTTTTCCTGATCCCGGTCACGGGGATCAAAACCTTCAAACCCCTCGTCACCGGCCGAGGGGTCCAGGCTGCTCACCAAGAATCCATGTGGGCCACTCCGATGGACTTCGATGATCAAGCCCCGGTACGTGCCACGATGCTTGACGTCATGGCACTCCAACTGCTCCCCCGGACCGATCTCCCGGATGTATCCGTGCTTGCCCCACGCACTGAAACCCGGCGTCGGCTGATCCGTCAACAACACCCAAGCATCTCCCCGGCGCAGGATCTGATACTCAACACCGTCAAGGACGGCATACTGTCCAGGCTTGATGAGCGATGTCGGCTGGTCCTTTTCCAGGGAATGATTCGACGCCGGACGGTTGGGGACGCGGGATTGGCGCCCTTTTGCGCTGGCCACGTTAGTCCCCCAGCTTCCGGTCGATCTCAACGCCCTGGGGAGTTTGGAACATCGCACTGAGACTCTTCGGGTTGCAGTTCAACGTGATGCAGGCGCCCGTGGGCAGATTCCAGCTTGCTGACTCCGCGCCGTCGGGTTTCCGCATTGCCGGCTTTCCCCAACGCTGCTGGCCTTCACGCACCATAAGCGCAAAATTGTCGCCAAGGAATTCGGTGGATTGGGGCGTGACCTGGCGGATCACGTCTGAAACCCGGAGGTTGATATAGCTCAGGGATCCCTTGCTGCCTATGGTCGAAACGTCCGGAATGGTGAATCCCGAAACCGTATTTATCAGATAGGACACGCCGTCATCCCCCTCGATGCTCCAGCCGAAACGCTCGACAGCGAGGTTCTGCACTTCGTCTCTCGACAGCGGCCAGTCAGCGGCAGCCCAGAAGTCCATAAGGTCACAGACCTCGACTGGGGCCATGGCTTTCCACGTCACCGGTTCTGTCATCTGTTCTCCCCCAAAGCACGAGCCTCAGATGGTTTCTCTGGGCATTTGTCCTCAGTGTAAAAGACGAGACCGACAGGTCATGACACGTAACTATAAATTTTTAGGCCCTCCGCGAGGACGAAACAGCGGCCAAGTAGCATCCCCCATGCGGCGTTTGCCGTGGGTCTGGCCAGCTCTGAACACCGAGGATACTGAACACCTAGAGCGGCGCTCCTGACCACTCATTTTGCCGATAATCGCCACCCAGAGGGCGCAAATCACCACCTAGTTTCCATGGATTCGACACCTAGTCACAAAATCCGGGGTTACGCTCCAAACGTCACTAACCCGAAGATGTGTGGAGCATGGAATGAAATCATGAAGCGTCTATACAGCGCTGTTTTACGGATAACCATTGCTGGCATGCTTTGTCTGGCTGTAGCCAGTTGTGACAACATCGCCGACCCTGACATGGCGCAGCGAGACTCCGTGGCACATGCCGTGGTTGACGCAGCCAGGGAAGGCGACATCCAGGAGCTTATTGGCCTCTCAGCGAATGACATGGAGGCCAGAGAGAATGCAGCGGAGATATTGGCTTCCCAGGCAGAATCGCTCCAAGGGGACGTCACCGTAACTTGGTCGGTAAGGCAGTCGCCCGATCATCAAGAAGCTGCAGTTACCGACGATGACGGTGACACGATCTCCTTCAGGCTCTCTTGGCTTCAGGCGAAGTGGTACCTGATCTTGGGAGAGGCGGGTCCACCAAAGTCTCCTGCTGCCAGCAAAGATCCGTCATAGCGATTGATGCCCTGGCGACCAGAATCTTTGAGTTTGGGCGCCAGGGCATCAAGCCAAACGAACTTACAGAACCGTGGTCCGCGACAGTGACAGGTCCTTGGTTTCCCGGAAGAACAGGACCACCACCACCGCCGAGACCAATGCCATTCCCATCAGGTAGAAGGCCGGAGCCAGCGGTGAGCCAAAGCCCGCAACCAAACCGGTGGCTACAAAGGGAGCCGTTCCACCGAACAGCACGTAGGCCAGGGTGTAACCAATCGCTGAACCGGATGCCCGGACCGACGACGGGAACATCTCCACCAGCGCCGGCACGTTGGACGTTCCGATCACGGCTACCAACGCGCCCAGGACGCTCGTTCCCAGGATCGCGAAACCGAGACCCAGCGGCATGATGGAGAACGCGGGAATGGTCATCACCACGAAGCCCACGCAGGCCACCAGCAGCATCCGTTTCCGGCCGTAGCGGTCACTGGCACGCGCAGCCAGAGGACAAACCGCCGTGTACACCAGCATGGTGATCACACTGGTGATCATGGATTCGGCCGAGGAGTAGCCAAGGCTCGAGGTCATGTACGCAATCATGTAGCTGCTCATGAGGTAGTACGCGATTGCGTTGGTGATGCTGTAACCGAAGAGAGTGAAGATTTGGCGCGAACACATCCGGATGGCTTCGCCCAAAGGCCTCTTTGCCACTTCACCCGTCTTCTCAAGACCACGGAACACGGGGGTGTCGTCCACCTTTGACCGGATGTAGAGGCCAATGAGCCCAAGCGGCGCGGCCAACAGGAAAGGAATCCGCCAACCCCAAGCCTGCAGATCAGCAGTGCTCAACGTGGAAGTAATCGCCACACCCAGCAGCGCACCGGCAACCGAAGCCAGTCCGACAGTGGCGGGGATGATGCTTGCGTACGTTGCCCGCTTGCCTTCCGGAGCGTATTCGACGATGAAGGCCGATGACCCCGTGTACTCGCCACCGGTTGTGAAGCCCTGAACCGCGCGGAACAGGAAGAGGAGGATCGGAGCCCACACGCCAATCACCGCGAATGTCGGCAAGATCCCGATGCAGAACGTCGCCGCGCTCATGATCACCACGCAGAGGCCGAGCATCTTGTTCCGGCCAATCCTGTCACCGTAGCGTCCAAAGAATGCAGCCCCGAGCGGCCTGGCGATGAAGCCGCCGGCGAAGATCGCCCACACGGCCAGAAGTGACGCCGTCGTGGAGTAGTCCGGGAAGAAGAGTTTCGCAATGGTGACGGACATGACCGCATAAGCCGCGGAGTCGAACCATTCGACGAAATTTCCGACGGCGGCTGCCGCGGCTACGCGCTTGAGGCTGCGCCGCGGGGAAGACTCGGTGTCAGCTACTTTCTGGGTCATCGTATTCATGATTGTTGTCCTTCGAGGCGGGGAGAGGCTACAACGTGTGGGAGTTCGCGGAGCTGGGCCCGCTGGACTTTTCCGGTGGCTGACTTCGGCAGCGCGGAGACGTATTCAATGAATCGCGGGTACGCGAAGCGGGAGAAGTTCTCCTTCACGTGCGCCACGATGGTTTCACTCAGTTCCGCTCCCCCAGCGTGGCCGGGCATCAGTTCGATCCAGGCCTTGATGGACTGGCCGCGGAGCTCGTCGGGCACACCAGTGACGGACACGTCCCGCACGGGATCGAGCTCACGAATGACTGCCTCCAGCTCATAGGGTCCAACGCGGTAGCCGGACGTTTTGATGACGTCGTCGGTCCTCCCCAGGAACCAGAAGTAGCCGTCGTCGTCCGCGTAGGCCTGGTCTTTGGTGTGGTACCAGCCGCCACCGAATGCGGCGGCGGACGCCTCCGGCATGTTCCAGTATCCCAAGGGAAATTGCGGGTTGGAGCGCGCCCGGAGGCAGACCTCACCGGTCTCGCCTGCGGGGACTTCCTGTTCGTTTTCGTCCAGTAGGCGGACCTCCCATCCAGGGAGTGGACGGCCCATGGAACCGGGCTTGACCGGCACGTCCGGATAGTTGCCCAGCAGCGGGTACGACTCCGTAGAACCGTAGTAATCCAGCAACGTCACTCCGTACTGCGACTCGAACCACGTGATCAGGTCCGGCGTCAGCGGCTCATTGGACGAGCAAACCGTCCGCAGGGACAGCGGGAAGCGAGTGCCGGCGTCGGGCACGTCTTCGCGCGTCTTGCGCAGGAACGTGGGGTTGACCAGCGCGCTGGTGACGCGGTGGCGGCTCATGCTCTCCAGCAGGGCCGCGGGATCGAAACCGCCGTGGGGCCGGAAAACCAGGTGCGTGGCGCCAAGCCGGAGCGGCCCCATGAGCTTGGCGAGCGACCATGCCCAGTCCCCCGCGCCATAGAAGACGTCGCCGTCGCCGATCTGGTGGCAGTACTCGAACTCGTTGTGGCCCAAGAGGGTCCGGTGCGCGTGGACGATTCCCTTGGCCCGGCCGGTGGTGCCCGAGGTGTAGAAGATGAGGGCGGGATCGTCGGCTTTGGTTTCGACATCCTGGAATTCGGTGGTTGCCTCTTTGATTTCCGGGCTTTCAATGTCGATGAACGTGCCCTCATAGTCCTCAAAGAGGTGCTTCGCTGACTCTTCGGCGATGATCACCGACGCGCCGCTGTCCTCCAGCCGGAAGCGGATCGGCTCTGCGGCCCAGAGCAGGGACATCGTGACCAGGATGGCGCCGGTCCGGAGCACACCGAGGTATGCGGCCGGGGTGTCGGAGCGCTGGGGCAGCAAAACGGCGACCCGGTCACCTTTCTTGATGCCGGCGTTTTGCAGGGTGGCAGCGATCTGACGGGAACGGTCCTGGATTTCGCCCCAGCTCACCTCTCGTTGACCTTCGACGGCGGACTCCAGGATGAGCGCGCGCTTGTCCCTTGGGTGCCGGTCGGCGACGTCGACGGCCATGTTGTAGAACTCAGGCACCTCCCAGCGGTGGCTGTTCCGCAGTTCGGCGTAACGGTCTTGGGTTGCGGTTTTCACGTTGGTATCCCGTCCCTTCAGCGACGGCCGGCGAGGAAGCGTGCCATCTCGCGCTGCGGTTCGCCGGTGCCGTAGGCCTCCCGGTGCACGCGCTTGGCTTCGGCCATCGCATCGCTGAGGTCGTCGTCTTCCAGGCTGCGCAGCCGGTTCTTGGTCAGGCGGACTGCGCCCGGGGGAAGGAGGCTCAAGCGGGCGGCGAGGTCTTTGGCGTAAGCCAGCACGCCGCCGTCGTCCGCCAAGTAGTTAAGGAGGCCGAGACGCTGAGCCTCCGCAGCGTCCACCAGCTCGCCGGTGAGGACGAACTGGGAGGTCTTGGACTTGCCCAGGATGCTCCACATGGCCCAAATGCCGGTGATGCTGGGGATGCCTGAGAGGACTTCGGGTTGGCCCATGCGGACTTTGGAGTCGCCGACGCGCAGGTCTGCGAGGAGTGAGTACTGGAAGCCGGAGCCGGCGGCGACGCCGTTTACCGCGGCGATGGTGATCTGGTCGAGGTTTCGGACGGCCCGGTAGAGGCGGTCAAAACCGTCGATCCATGCTTCCGCGGACTTGTGATCCTCGGGGTTCATGGACGCGGTCTCGGCCAGGTCCTGGCCTGCACAGAACGCGCGTCCGCTGCCGGTGAGGATGACCGTGCGGATCTCGTCGTTGCCTTTGAGGCCTTCGAGGTAGTCGATGAGTTGGCTGCGCATGGCTTCGGTCCAGGCGTTGAGTTTGTCAGGGCGGTTGAGCGTGATGATGGCGGTGGGGCCGGTCTGTTCGAAGAGGACGTCCTGGGACATTGGGAGATTCCTTTGGTTCGGTGGGGCTTCTTGAGTCCCATCTGACCATCGGGGATTGTGACCCGTCTAACATCAATATCTACTCGGCTTGATACCAAACTGGTATGGTGCGGCGATGGACCTTCACCATCTCAAGTACTTCGTGGTGCTCTCCGAGGAGTTGCATTTCGGACGCGCCGCCCAGCGCTTGCACATGGCCCAGCCGCCGCTTTCGCAGCGCATCAAGGACCTGGAGAAAGAGCTCGGGGTGCAGTTGTTTCATCGGCGGCGTACCGGTGTGGAGCTGTCCGAGGCCGGCGCTTTGCTGCTGGAACACGCACGTGGGGTGCTGGATCATGTGGCCATGGCGCAGGAGTCGATGCGGCGGATCCGTCCCGGCGCTTCGGGCATCCTGCAGGTGGCCGTGCCGCCGGACACGAACCCTGTTGCGCTGTCCACCATGGTCTCTTCGTTTGCTGCGTCTGCGCCTGACGTTCTGCTGAATTTGCACGAACTCACCACCGTTGAGCAGGTTGAGCGACTGCGCGACGGCGAACTGGACGTTGCGGTGGTCCGTCACCCTTTGAGCAGCGTGGGTTTTGAGTCGGGGCCGCTGTATTCGCGGGCTCTTGGTGTGGTGCTCAATGCTTCGCACCCGCTGGCTTCATTGGATGCTGTGCCGCTGGGTGACCTGGCCGGGAATCCGTTGATCATCTTCCCGCGGCATATGGCCCCGACGTTGTACGACTCATTCCTGCACACGTGCCGGGATTTTGGCTATCTACCTGCGGCTATTGTTCATGCGCGGAATCAGCACTTCACGCACGGACTGATCATGGCCGGCCGCGGGGTCCACTTCAACGAGGAGCCGTGGACGCCACTGCCTCCGGGGATGGTGTGGCGTCCGTTGGTTGGTGATCCGCTGGCGTGGCGGACGTCGGCGCTGTGGCTGAAGAGCAGGCGGTCAGCGGAGACGGACGCTTTTGTTGAGGCCGTTGGGGCGGGGCTGGAGGCGGGTGGGCATGGGTAAGGGACATAATAACGGCGTGAGCGTGACAAGATTCCCGCGTATTTAGACGCGGGCAGAATGACAGGACTGAGAGTCAGTTCACTGTAGGGTTCGGCTTATGACTGTCATCTCCGCGCGCCGCGTCATTGCCGGCGCGTCGCTCGCACTTGCCTTTGTAGCCACCGCAGTATCGCTGCCCCCGGCATCAGCCCTTCCGTCAGTGCCGAATGCCATTGCCGTAGGGTCTTATCCGTCCGGCCTGGCAGTAGATCCCATAACCAGGAACGTTTACGTTGCTAATTATTACGACAACACTGTTTCTGTAATAAATGGCGGGAAAGTGACGAATACAATCACCGTCGGTGACAGGCCGTGGGCAGTGGCAGTCGACCCCGGAACACAAACTGTGTATGTCACAAATTCCTATAATGACAACGTTTCCATAATCTCCGGAAACAAAGTGGTGAACACTGTAGCGGTTGGCGACGCACCTTTGGGAATTGCGGTCGATCCAAAAACCCATTCGGTCTACGTCAGCAACTCCGAGGGGAGTTCGGTATCGGTCATTTCCGGAACTTCCGTGACGAGCACAATCAAAGTCGGCCGGAGACCATACGGCGTAGCGGTGGACGCTGGAAATGACACGGTAGTCGTCGCCAATAGTGTCAGCGAAACGCTGTCAATCATCAGCTCTGACAGAGTCGTGAAGACCCTTCCATCCGGACCAAACCCGCATTCCGTTGCAGTCGACCCCGGGACGCACCAGATCTACGTAACGAACAACACGGGCAGCATCGATGCGAGCCTTACAGTCATCAACAGCGATGGCACTTCCGCGAAGGTGCCTTTCCCAGGGCGCCCTAACGGAGTAGCTGTCGACCCAGCCACCCACTCCGTTTTCGTCGCCGACAATCTGAGCAGGCAGGTCTTGGCGCTCAACGAAGGAAAGTTCACCGCCACCTTCGGCGTGGACTGGTATCCGTCCAGTGTGGCGGTTGATCCAACATCACACACCGTATACACGACGAACCCCAACGCAGGAGCTGTGTCAGTCATTGATGGCCGGTTGACTGCCGCTGGACCGGTCTTCACCGCCAGTACACCGGTGAGTACTGGGTCGGTGGGGACCTCTTACACATACACGTTTTCCACCACCGCTCAGCCTCCGGCCACGTTCAGAATTGCTGGCGGTTCCCTGCCCCCTGGGCTGACTTTGGACGGTTCAACGGGAACGCTCTCCGGCACGCCGACCTTGGAAGGGCAGTTTGTTTTCAAGGTCGGGGCCAGCAACATCATCGGGCCCGACGCCGTTACCGCCAATCTCACGATCAATGTGCTTCCAAGAATGCTCCCGAAGGACTTCAACGGTGACAGCCATTCCGATGTCATGGCGCGAAGTGCGTCTGGCGGGCTCTGGCTCTACCCCGGCGACGGCAAGGGCGGCTGGCTGACAGCCGTTCAGATCGGTACTGGCTGGAACGCAATGACATCAATTACTGCTGTGGTCGATTTCAACGGTGATCGAAAGTTGGACGTCTTGGCCCGGGACACTGCAGGCAACCTCTGGCTCTACCCCGGCAACGGCAAAGGCGGCTGGCTCACAGCCACCAAAATTGGCACCGGCTGGAACTCCATGAGCGAACTCACCAGCCCCGGAGATTTCAACGGCGACAGCTTCACAGACCTCCTCGCACGCGACACCGCCGGCTACCTCTGGCTCTACCCCGGCAACGGCAAAGGCGGCTGGCTCACAGCCACCAAAATTGGCACCGGCTGGAACTCCATGAGCGAACTCACCAGCCCCGGAGACTTCAACGGCGACAGCTTCACAGACCTCCTCGCACGCGACACCGCCGGCTACCTCTGGCTCTACCCCGGCAACGGCAAAGGCGGCTGGCTCACAGCCACCAAAATTGGCACCGGCTGGAACTCCATGAGCGAACTCACCAGCCCCGGAGACTTCAACGGCGACAGCTTCACAGACCTCCTCGCACGCGACACCGCCGGCTACCTCTGGCTCTACCCCGGCAACGGCAAAGGCGACTGGCTCACAGCCAGCAGAATCGGCATTGGCTGGAATGGTATGTCGCAGCTCAACTGATTCAACCTCCTTGAGGAAAGAACACTTACCAGCAGAATTCGAACCAATGTAAGGGCTGCCCCCATGGCCATAAAATTCCTCGGGCGTATTGCCGCCACGGTGACACTATCGCTCACAGTTCTAGTCACGCCGCCTATGTCCGAAATTTCAGTTGCCGCACCGACGCTGACGGACTGGGTACCAGTCGGCAAGGCACCTGTTGGAGTTGCTGTGAATTCTGCAACGGGAACGGTGTACGCCACAAATTCCGGGAGCAACACTGTTTCGGTTATTCAAGGGGATACCGTAACCCACACCATTCCAGTCGGTGACAGGCCTCAAGGTATCGCCGTGGATTCATCCACGAGCACTGTGTACGTTGTGAATTCAGCTTCTGGAACCGTCTCGGTCATCAATGGAACGGTGGTGACTACCACCGTTTCCGTCGGGGGCGCTCCAATGGCCGTCGCGGTGGACCCCGGGACACACATTGCGTACGTAACAGACTGGAGCAGCGCGGCGGGCGTCAACGACCCCCATCGATTGGCGGTCATTGAGGACGGAAAGGTGACTTCCCGCATTGCGGTTGGCCACTACCCTTCAGACGTTGCTGTAGATCCAGGGACTCATGCCGTGTATGTCACCAATCGCGGAAGTGGAACTCTTTCCATCGTCAAGGGAGGAGCGGTGACAAAAACAATCAAACTATCGGGCGACTACAGCTTCCCGCAGGGTGTGACCGTCGACCCTGTCACGCACACGGTTTACGTTGCCAATGAGATGACACAGGGTGTAACCGTCATCAAGAACGACGCTGTTGCATCCCAAATCTCAATCGCAGGCGGCGCACGCGATGTGGCCGTAGACCCGAAGACGGGAACTTTGTTCGTAAGCGTCCCCAACGGCGGCGGGGAAGGCCTCGTTGTCATAAACGGAGGCGAGGTGACTCAGCGAATCACCACCAACTCGGATACTTTCGGTATTGCAATTAACCCCAAGACTCATACAGTATTTGTCGCCACCTCACGTGACGAACTTTTGGTTTTGGACGGTAGCACCACCTCGGCCGTCCCCGTTGTTACTCCCCCGGTAACTCCTCCTCCAGCAACAGTGGGTTTTGAATATTCATATAGTTTCGGGGTTACGTCTGCACCGCCCGCTCAGATCAGCATCGTTTCCGGGTCGATTCCGCCAGGAACTACCTTCGACTCGAGGACAGGCGCTCTGACTGGTCGGCCAACAGCGGCCGGAAAGTTCACATTCAGAATCTCTGCAACCAACGTCCTTGGGACAAGCGCATCCTCACCCACAGTGACCATCACGGTGCTTCCAAAACCGAGGACTAAGGACTTCGACGGCGACAACTTTCCGGATGTGATAGCGAGAGACTCCTCAGGGTCGCTTTGGCTCCATCGAGGCCGCGGTGACGGCGGGGAATGGGGCCAATCGCGTATTGGTTCTGGGTGGAACGTGATGTCGTCAATCACGACCTCGACAGATTTCAACGGCGACCGCAACATGGACGTTCTGGCACGCGATGCTTCCGGATCATTATGGCTCTATCCGGGTAACGGCCAGGGCGGATGGCTCCCCCAGACAAAGATCGGTTTCGGATGGAACGCCATGAGTGAAATTTTCAGCCCTGGAGACTTCAACGGCGATACGTTCGGTGACATCGTCGCCCGTGACAGCGCTGGATCACTGTGGCTCTACCCGGGGAACGGCAAAGGCGGATGGCTACCCCAGACAAAGATCGGCTACGGCTGGAGCACCATGAGCGAGCTCACAAGCCCAGGGGACTTCGATGGCGATACTTTCGCCGACATCGTCGCCCGTGACAGCGCTGGATCGCTATGGCTCTACCCGGGGAACGGCAAAAGCGGATGGCTACCTGAAAGCAAGATCGGTTATGGCTGGAACGTCATGGACGAAATCACGAGTCCTGGTGACTTCGACGGCGACACCTACCCGGACATACTTGCCCGCGACAATTCCGGTTACCTGTGGAACTACCCAGGAAACGGTAAGGGCGAATGGCTCTACCCGGGTGTCATCAGCATTGGATGGAATGGCCTGTCACCGATTCTTTAGGCCGAAAGTGGCGCGGACGAGAGGCCCAGCGCTTGCATATTGCCCACCGGCCTCTTTCGCAGCGAATCAAGGACTTGGAAAAAGAGCTCGAGTGTAGATGTTTCATCGGCGGTGTGCCGGTGTGTGGCCCGTACGTTGTACGACTCGTTCCTCCATACGTGCCCCTGAAGACACGGCGTGAGATGGCTGGGCCCGATGCTCACCGGACCTGTCGGCATAGGATCAATCCATGGCTACTTCAAACAAGTCACTGCCAATTCGCCAGGGCCGCATGCAGAAGGCACTGGGGCTGATTTTCTGCGTGTCGATGGTGGGCCTCTTGGCTTCAATCTTCCTGACCGGCCGCAACCCGCTCTTCCCGGGGATGTCGGGGCCACTGCTGGTGCTGTTCTTCTTCCTGGCCGCTGCAGGCAGCGTTTTCGGACTGGCAATCATCAGGTCCCGACGAGCCGCCACGGAAATTGCAGACAAGAGATAAGCCACGCCCGGCCGCTTTGTCGTAGCCGGCCATCCCGCCCGAGGCCCTACGCCTCCTCGAACCACCCCCGCGCAGGGTTGCTGACCTCCGGCGCTTCCCGGAACACACCCGGCTGCGCAACCCAGCCAACCCCGTTGGCGATGACCTTCTGGATCTGCGGCTGGTGGTACACGGGGTATTCCTGGTCGCCGGGGCTGAAGTAGAAGATCCGGCCCTTGCCACGGGAGAACGTCACGCCGGAGCGGAACACCTCTCCCCCGGTGAACGAGCTGATGAAGATCAGGTCATCGGGCTCCGGAATGTCGAACAGCTCGCCGTACATTTCCTGCTGCGGAATCACAATCGGGCTCTCGATCCCAGCGGCGATCGGGTGCGAGGGCTTGACCGTCCACACAAGCTCACGTTCGCCCTCGTTGCGCCACTTCAGCGAGCAGGTAGTGCCCAACAAACGGGTGAAGATCTTGGCGAAGTGTCCGGAGTGCAGCACCACCAAACCCATTCCGCCCAGGACGTGCCGCTGCACGCGCTCCACCACTTCGTCAGCGACTTCCTGATGGGCGATGTGCCCCCACCACAGCAACACATCAGTCTGCTCCAGAACTTCTTCGGAGAGCCCGTGCTCGGGATCAGCGAGGGTCGCTGTGGAGATTTCGGAGTCCGGGTAGAAACCGCGGAGCCCTGCAGCGATGGCGCCGTGGATCCCTTCGGGGTACATCTCGCCGATGGTCGCAGGTTCGTTGCGGGCCTCGTGGACGGCCTCGTTCCAGACAACAATCTTCAATTTCGAATCAGTCATTTTCAGAGCACCACTTCACGTTGTTCCAGGGCGGATTTGTAGCAAGCATCGAGTATCAGCGCGCGGCTCAGGGCGAGCGAACCGTCATGGCTTCCCCATACAGTTTCGCCACCGCGCACGGCGGCAATGAAATCGTCGACGACGGCCTGGTGGGCTCGCCCGGGTTCGGCCACCACCTCGAAGTCCGCGTTCTCGCCGTCCTTCTCGGTGAAGACGTGGACGTCCGCTACCGGGTTCTCGGAGGCGCCCACCGAGCGCAAGTCCGCTCCGCCGTCGGTCCCGTAAACGGTGAAGTCCATCAGGTCACGCTCGTCGCGGTAGGTGGCCCAGCCGGCTTCGAGGATCAAGGTACCGCCACCTTCCAGGCGAATAAATGCGGAGGCGAAGTCTTCCACTTCAAACTTATGGCTGGAGTTCGAGGCTGTGTAGCGGGCGTTGCCGCCGAGCCCGCGGGGTCCGAGTTCGGAGTGGGTCGAGGCCGAGACCGCCAGGACCTTCGGCTCCCCCAGCAGGTGCAGCGAGTAGTCCAGCACGTGGACGCCGATATCAGCCAGCGGACCACCGCCGGCGAGTTCAGGATTGGTGAACCAGCTGCCCAGCATCGGAATCCCTTGGCGGCGGAGCCACGACGCCTTGGCGTAGTACGGACGTCCCAGCGTCCCGGCGTCGATCACTTCCTTCAGCGCCTGGATGTCGCCGCGGCGGCGGTGATTGAACGCGACGTCCAGAACGCGGCCGGCCTTGCGGGCGGCGTCCACCATCTGTTGACCCTCGACGGCGTTGCGCGCGATCGGCTTCTCACTCAGCACATGCAGGCCCCGCTCGAGCGAAGCAATCGCGATGGGTGCGTGCAGGAACGTCGGCACGGCGACGCTGACGGCGTCGAGGTCCTCGAGCTCGATCATGTCCTCCCAGCGGGCGAAGGCATGAGGGATGCTGTATTCCTCGGTCAGCTGGGCGAGAAGCTCTTCTTCCATGCCCGCGACGGCAACAATTTCGACGCCGGGAATGTTGCTGTATGCCTTGAGGTGCTGCTGGCCGGCCCAACCAATGCCCACAACTCCTACCTTGAGGGTTGCGGACGGGGCCTGCTGCTGAATGCTCACGTTGTTCCTGTTCTTTGGGTGGTTTCTTAGAGTCTGTGAGGGGTTTCGGGACTTCGTGACGGGCTTAGCCCTTGACCGCGCCGGCCGTCATGCCGGACACGATTCGCTTCTGGCACAAGAGCACCAGGATCACGAGCGGGACGGTGATGATCACCGAGGCGGCGCTGATGGTGCCGAGGGGTTGGTCGAACTCGCTGGTTCCGCTGAAGAACGCAATCGCGACCGGCACGGGCCGGGCTTCCGGCGAGGTGGTCAGCGTGACGGCCAGGAGGAATTCGTTCCAGACCGAGATGAACACCAGGATCGCCGTCGTAGCCAGACCGGGAACCGCGAGCGGCAGGATGACTTTTCGGAAGGCAACAAACGGTGTGGCGCCATCCATGTACGCGGATTCCTCCAGCTCACGCGGTATCTCCTTGAAGAACGACGTCAGCGTGTAGATCGCCAGCGGCAACGCGAACGTCAGCTTCGGGATGATGAGGCCAAGCAAGGTGTCGTACAGGCCTATTTCGCGCCAGATGGAGAACATCGGGGCCGCAATCGCGATGGCCGGGAACGTGGTGACCGAGAGGATCAGCGTCAGGATCATCGCCTTGCGGCGCATCTTCAGCCTGGCCAGCGCATACGCGGCGAAGGACGCGAAGACCAGCGCCACCGTTGTAGTCACGACGGCGATAATCACCGAGTTGCGCAAGGCCAGGAGGAACTCGGGGTTCTGGAAGACCACCAGATAGTTCTCGAGCGTCGGCTGGCTCGGGAAGAGCTCGCCCTTGGACAGGCTCGCTCCCTTCTTAAGAGAGGTGTTGACCAGCCAGTAGAAGGGGATGAGTGAGAAAGCCATGACGGCCACCACGAACACCCACACCAGGGGATGCAGTTTCGATTCCCCGCGCAAGCGACGTTTTGGCGCCTTGCGCGCGGTGGCGAGTTCCGGCGTCGTGCGTTCTGCAGTCAGCGTGCTCATTGTTCCTCCTTCGCGACGTCGCGGATGTTGCCGCCGCCGAAGCGGATGTAGATAACGGAGACCACCATGACGGTGAGGAAGGTCAGGATGGACAGCGCCGAGCCTTCGCCCACCAGCCGGTTTTCGCGCAGTTGGCCGTAGGCGAGCATGGACATGGATTCGGTGCCGTTGGCGCCGCGGGTGAGGACGAACGGCAGGTCGAAGACGCGGAGGGCGTCCATGGTGCGGAAGATCGCGGCGAGGACGATTGCCGGGCGCAGGAGCGGCAGGGTGATGTGGACGAAGGTCTGCCATTTGCTGGCGCCGTCGAGTTCCGCGGCCTCGTACGTTTCGGCGGAGATGACCTGCAGGCCGGCAAGGATGATGAGTGCCGCGAAGGGCGTGGTCTTCCAGACGTCGGCCATGACGATCACGGCCATCGCATATCCGTGTTCACCGAGCCAGACGACGTCGCCGCCGGGCAGCCCCAGCGTGGAGAGGACGTTGGTGACCAGGCCCATGTTGGGCTGGAACATGGTTTGCCAGGTGATGGCACTGACCACGGTGATGATCGCGTAGGGCAGCAGAACCACGGTGCGCAGGACTGCGCGGCCCTTGAACGCGAGGTTGAGCAGGAGCGCCATGGCCGTACCGAGGATGAGTTCCAGGCTGACGGAGAGGCCCGCGAAGAGGAAGGTCTGGCCGAACGCGGCCCACCATTCACTGCTGGTGAGGGCGGCGATGTAGTTGTCCAGACCTACGAAGCGTGAGAGCCCTGCGGTGCGGACGCTGTACTGGTTCAGCGAGAGCCAGATCGCGTAGCCGATGGGGACCGCCGCAACCAGCGCCATGATGACCAGCGATGGGGCGGTCATGCGGAACGCGAGCTTCCGCTCGGCCCGGTCGCGGCCGCTTACGCGGTTTGGCGAGCGGCCTCCGGGTGCGCCGCTGGCTTGAATTGTCTTGAGGGTCATGATCAGAAGCTCGCCTTGGCGCTGGTGATTTCCTCGGCCATGCTCTTCACGGCGTCCTCGGTGGAGGCGGTTCCGGAGAGGACGGCGTAGACGTTCTTGTAGATCGCCTGGCTGATCTGCGGGTAGACCGGCGAGATCGGGCGGGGCTTGGCACCCTTCACGGAGGCGAGGAGTTCGGTAGCGAACGGCATCTTCTGCAGCACCGCCGGGTCCGAGTAGGCGGCTTCGTTCACCGGGGCCTGCGAGTAGTCCATGGCCACGTGCTTCTGCCAGTCCGGGGTGGTGGCGAAGTCGATGAACGAGACAGCCCCGGCCTGGTTGGTGGAGTGGGCCGAGATCGCCAGGTTCCAGCCGCCGAGCACACCGGAGGCCTTGCCGCCTTCCCATGCCGGCAGCGGTGCGACCGCGAAGCTGGACGCCAGCGGTGTCGCGTTGAGCAGTCGGTACACGTGCGGCCAGTTGCGCTGGTATCCGAAGTCGCCGGACTCGTAGGCGAGGCGGGCGGGGTCTTCGTTGTAGGTGAGGACGGCGCGGTCGGCTGAGCCGTTCTTGAGTCCGTCACTCATGAAGTTGAGGACGTCGCGGGTTTCCTTGGAGTCGATCTTGACGTTGCCTTGGTCATCGAGGACTTCGCCGCCCGCGCTGTAGAGCATTTCGAGGAAGTTCACCGTGAGGCCCTCGTACTGCTTGCCTTGGTAGACGAAGCCGTTGCCGGGAGCTTTGGCGGCTTCTGCGTAGAGCTGCTGCCAGGTCTCGGGCTTGGCCACCTTGTCCTTCTCGTAATAGATCAATCCGGCGTTGGTGAAGAACGGCGAGCCCCAGTACTTGTCCTCGTACTTGGTGGTTTCCACTGTGGAGGGAATGAGCCGGTCCTTGTTGGCCTCTACCAGCTTGGTCTGGTCCAGCAGCCAGCCCTGTGAGGCGAACTCGGAGGTCCAGATGACGTCCGTGATGAAGATGTCGCACTCCGTGGACTTGCCCTCCAGCCGCTGCACGATCTGCGTGCGGGCTTCATCCGTGGTGGCGCCGATCTCCGTGTACTTGGCCGTCACCTTGCCGTTCGCCTTGGTGAACGCCTCCGCCGTGCCCTTGTAAATGCCGCTCGCGTCCTTGACGCCGCAGATGTTCACAGCGCCGCTGGCACTAGCGCCCGACGCCGGATCGGCAGCTGCCGCTTGTTCGGCACCTTGGGGTGCTGCTCCCCCGCCGCACGCGGTGAGGAGGAGGGCTGCGGCTATTGCTGTGGCCGCCAGTGCTTTTCGGTTGCGGGGCGTTGCTTGAGTCTGGTTCTGGAGCGGGGAAGCAGGTCGGTTCAAGTCCACAAGTGGCTCCTTTGGCGGCTGTGGGCGGTGGGGTTCAGTGCGCGCTTTGACTATCCCGCGTGCTGAGGCTGGCTTCTTTGCCGGTGGTTCTTGCATTCTGTGGAATCGATTCCAAATGTTTCCATAAGAATCGGCCTTGCGGCCGTGGAATCGATTCCAAAGTAGTGTGACAGGGACCACGGAGGGCTGTCAACCCTTTTATTTGGTGGAGTCCCGGATGACGAGTTCGTGCGGGAGGAAGGTTCTGCCCTTGCGGTGGGCGCCTGGGACTGTCATGCGTTCCAGGAGTTCAGCGAAGGCAACTCGGCCCATTTCGTAGGCCGGCTGTCTTACCGTGGTTAGCTCCGGGACACACATTTCTGCTTGGGCCGAGTCATCGAAACCTGCTACGGCGATGTCATCCGGGACCTTTATGCCGGCATCGGTGAGCTCACGGACGCACCCGGCGGCAACGACGTCCGTTCCGCAGAAGACGGCATCCGGGAGGCCTTTGGCTTCCAGGAGTTTCATAGTGAGATTGCGTCCGGCGTGGAAGCCGAAGTTGCCTTCGCCCAGGTGCACCCGGTCTGGTTCCAGGCCATTCTCCTCCAAGGCTTGGCGGAAGCCTTCCTCCCTGAGTCGACCCGAGCGGGCACCCCTGTGGGCGAGCATTGCCAGCTTCTTGGCGCCCGTGTCGATCAGGTGTTTGGTGATGTCGTAGGCGGCTTGGCGGTCGTCAATGGACACTCCGAATGCCGCCTCGGCATCGACGATCTCACAGACCTGGACGACGCTCATTTGCTCGGCAACGGTGTTTACGTCGTCGTCCGGCATGGTTGGGGAAAAGATCACCAGCCCGTCCACGGACCCGTTGCGCAGCATGTCCACGAGTTGCTGTTCGCGATCCAGATCCCCGTCGGTGGCTGCAATGAGGCTGACATAGCCGTTGTCCGCGGCTGCGTCTCCAACGCCGCGGAAGACTTCGCTGATGACGAGGGAATCCAGGTTCTTGGCAAGAGCGAGAACGCGCATGGTTCGGTCCCTGCGGAGATCCCTTGCTGAAGCTAGCGGACGGTAGCTGAGCTCCGTTATGGCTGCGTTAACCTTCTCCTTGGCCGCATCGCTGACTGCGGAGCTTCCGTTCAAGACGCGCGACACCGTCCCCACGGACACACCCGCCGTTCTGGCGACATCCTGAACTGTCGGCCGAGCCATTCAGTTTGTCCTTCCGCGAGCAGTGACGATGGACTCTGCCGCCACGCCACTTCCGCGCCCACAGGCGCTCTTCAGCATAGCTGGAGTATGGAGAGCGATGTGGGCTGATGGGTCAGTTGAAGTTACACCGCTGGCGCGATCACTGAAAGCGGTCATAAGGGTACCGACTCGGGGATGGGGCGCACCATGCCACTACGGTACACACAGAACCAACACCACCTGCCAAAGTCTCGCCAAAGGCGTGAACTCATCAACATCGAGAAAATCAAGATGAGATAGTTTGCTGGGACATCGCAAACCACCGATACAAAGGCATATGGATTGACCATGACGTTAGGAGAGGGGTCGCGTCAAACGATCCATTAGAGAGATTGCCACCAAGTCACGACGAGTTGCAGAACTCCCCCGCCCTGGCGAGTAGCACCAATCCCCGCCCGAGGTGCCGTGGATTCCTAGAGCGTCGCCATAAAGCGGGAATGGCACGAGTAACGATTACGCTCTTAAATAGTTTCGTGAACTTAGATTGGGCAGGAGTACGGGTTGCTACAGGACTGGGCAGGCTTTGGCGTTAGAGGCTATAGAAGTTTCGGCGGTGAAGAACTTTTCATCGTAGGCCCGATGGAAAAGGTCCACTTGGTAGTCGGCCGCAACAACGTTGGAAAATCCAACACACTGCGGATCATGCACGAGCTGCTTCCAAGTCTCCGAGAAAGCGGTCAGGCAGCAACGAACACCTTGTTCCCGCGCCGCGAAGACACCCCCATCCCCTGGAAGCACGAACGCGCCATCACTCTTGGACTGCGTCTGACCGAACGCGTCAAACAGTCATTTCACCTAGGGGGCCCGGGGAATCCTTTCACCGACCTGTTCACGCGGGACGCGTATACCCGTGGCCAACCCGACACCATCTGGCTGGAGTTCGACCTGCTACAGGTCAACAACCCAACTTTGTCGATGATCCCCAGCCTGCAACAGTTCGCTCAGGCCGTCGGTCAAGGCGCGGGTATATCGGTCGGGAGCCTGCAAAGTTTAAGCAATCAATTGCTTAGTCAATCCAGTTCTGATCCACAGAGCAACTTAACCGGCATCTTTAGCGCCTTCCGCCCATGGTCTTTCATTCCCCCCACAGAGTGGGTGGACGCTATCCGCGAACTAACTGCCACCCCCGACCCCACTCGCGTAGTCACCGACCTGAGAAACGGACGGGGCCTGGTCCCCCGATTAGCACAACTTTCAAGACCCTCTATCGCCACACGATCAGTAGACCAGGCTAAGTTTCACGCTCTTCAAAACTTCGTCCGGGACGTCGTCGATGACCCCCACGCCCTAATCGAGATTCCCCAATCCCAGGACACGATCCACGTGGTCCTAGGCCAAGGTGAGGCCATGGACCTTGACTCCCTCGGGACGGGTATCCACGAAGTGATCTTCCTGGCCGCAGTTTCAACGATCATTCAGGAAACACTGATCTGCATGGAGGAGCCCGAACTGCACCTCCACCCAACACTTCAACGAAAACTCATTGCCTACCTTCATCGTGAGACGACCAACAGATATCTCATCTCAACCCACTCAGCCGCCCTTCTCAACGCGGAAGTCGCATCGATTTCCCACGTCACATCGGAATCCGGGTTCAGCGCCGTCCGCGCTGCGTCGTCGCCGGCGACCATTGCTCATGCTGTGTCAGACCTCGGCAACAAGGCCTCGGACTTGGTCCAGTCAAACTTCCTGATATGGGTGGAAGGTCCCTCCGACCGTATATACGTCAACCACTGGCTCAACACGAAGCATCCGAACCTTGTCGAAGGCGCACACTATTCAGTGATGTTCTATGGCGGTGCACTCCTCAACCATCTGGCCGTTGACGATAAAGCGACCGACGAATTCATTTCGCTGCTAAATATCAACCGCAACCTAGCAATCCTGATCGACTCCGACCGGAAACAGCCAAACGATGCACTCAACGGAACCAAAAACCGAATCATTCAGGAGATTCAGAACATACACGCCGTAGCCTGGGTGACCGCCGGGTACACCATCGAGAACTACGCTCGAAAAGAATCCCTAGAAGCCGTCCTCGCGTCTGAATACCCTGAGAAGAGCTACGAAGTGCCATCGAGTCGGAACTCATCGCCTTTGGCCGACACCTTTGATGGGCTAGCGACCAAACCCAGCAAAATAACCGTCGCGCGAGCCCTCGCCGAACGGGATGTCGTTTCCGACTGGCACGACGACCTATGGCCACAGGTGGACTCCCTTGCACAAGCTATTCGAATCGCCAACGACATGTAGGCGCACACTTCTTGGCGAGAAACGACATAACAAGACACGGTATGTGCGGGATCTCCGGGTGTAGCGACATTTAGACGCAGCCGGGACAATGCCTATCACAAACCAACTGAATAGTGAGACGCCCGGCCGCACATCCCTACCTGAGCAGGCGCCCCTTACTGTCGTTCTGCATTCGAGGCATTTCCCCGGTCGCTTCATATATGGAGTCTTGCCAAGGCAAGCAAATCGTTACGACGGCGGCAGCGCCACCCCGTGACCCATTTGGAATGGGCAGGCTCCCAGGCGTTCCGGTTTGAGCAGGTCAGTAACGGGACATTCGAGAGGCGGTGAATCTGCGCGAGGCTTGCCAAGAAGACCGGCGCCGTTTGTCGGGTGCCAGCGGCAGTTCATCCACTTTGGACCCAGGAGCTACGCTTGCCGATGAGCTGCTCGATTAGTACCTCAAGCAACCTGCCGACATCGGGCTGCAGGGAATGCTTGGTTTACGCTCGGGACTACCAAGCTTGCTCGTGACGACCCTGATGTAAACGCCAAGTACAAGAACTGAAACGTTACTGCGAAAGACCCTAATTGCTAGTCGGACAAACCGCCAACTGTGACACACATCCTAAACTAAATGGGGCATTGGCGGTAAACCTTCGCGCTCAAGAATTTTATTGAACCGTCGACACCAGCTCAGCGCAACTACTTTATCGACTCCAAGTGCGAAGGCAAGCCAGCCGGCAAGATGATCGACAAGTGCAAAAACTGAGTTAAACTTTCGATGTTCGGCGTGATTTGCAAGCCCAAATTTCTCGCATCCACGAAGATGCACTTCGATACGTCTGCGATGCTCGGGCATCAAACGCACAGAATCATCAACCAAAAGCCCAAGAACGACTTTTCGGGAACCAGGCGGAACAATACGCGTCTTAGCCCGGTGTGTGACGAAACCTGCTTTCCGAACCAAACCCGATACTTCCTGGACAACCGATTCTGCGGTAAGGCGATCGAAGGCGTCAAGGCTCGAGAATGTCAAATCGTCAGAATAGCGAGTGTAATTTAGACTGCGTTGAAGTGAGAATTTCTGCAGGAGTTGGTCGAGGCGAGTCGCGGCAGCATTTGCAAGAGAGCCGCTCGTCGGTCCGCCTTGCGGAAGGACTCCCATCCCGGCTACAGCATAACTACCGATGACAGTGTTCGCAGCGAGCCAAGGTGCACGTTCGAGATCTTCTGTCCGTGTCGTGATCCGTGCAAGTTCGAAGGACACAAGTTTGTTGTAGCCCAATTTTCGAAAAACCCGATACACCGATTGTTCACCTACGGTGCCGAAGAAATCGTGTAGATCCATCTTCACCAACCAACGAGCACCCATATGTTGCGATGCACATTGCACAATGGAGGTCTTCGAACGATAAGCGTAGCTTGCTGGGTGCATGGGCAACTTGTCGAGGATATTGCGCAAGATCCATCGTTGTACGTCCATGAGGATTGGCTCGGGCGCCGAGATAGGCCGTGTGCCCCCCGTTGCTTTAGGTATCGCGATCGAACGATATGGGTCCCGGGATCTGCTGACGATTTCCCGTAGGTAGCTGTACGAAGCACCGGTCTCGCTGGCGAGGTGCCCTAGCGAGAGAATCGGATACGCACCTTGAGCCCGCAATCGAGCTCTTTCCGCCGATGCGCGCTTAAGTGCAGATGGCTCAATCCCAAGATTGACCCCCTGCTGATGATAGAGGTGAGGAGGAATCACGTCAGCTTACCTTTCGACCCGTAGGGTTCCGTAGGACTGGATGGAGAATCCCCGAGTCGCCGATGGAAGGATGTCTCCATCCAGCCCCACGCGCAGACTCAGATCGTCCTATGATCACAGTTAGCCACGATCCTTGAGTGTGGCCTAACGCCACACTCCAGCGAGCTGCAACGATGCTGCAGCTTCATCACTAAGCAAGTGACCCCTCCTCACGTCTTATAGCGAGGATAGTACGGAGAAGGGTCCGGGGTGAGCAACGCCGGAGCCCGGCGAGGCTTCCGGCGGTGGGATGCTAGCGCTTCGTATCCAGCCGATGTGAGCCTACCTTTGGTATCAATCAACTGCAGACGTTCGAGAGAAACCAAAATTGCTCTTACGGCTGGTAGGTGTAAGCCGAGAGCCAGGGCTAGTTGCTCCTCAGTGCGAGGCAGAAGGCCGAGCATAATCATATGCGTTTGCCATGGACGATCGATGTGCCCGTCTCGATGACGTGCTGCAAGCCGAACTTGTCCCGCATCGAGAAGTTGCTGCGAAATATTGACGCCCGGAACATGGCTCCCAATTTCGTCTGAGAGGCTGGTTGATACTGAACGACCATCGAAGAAGGGTTCCCATCTTTTAGATCTTCTAATAAGAATGGCCGGAAGGTTGTTAGGTACTGAGAATGAACTTGCAAACAATCCCGCGCTACCACGGTATCCAAGTGCGGGCCCTATCTTTCCGTGCTTCGCGTAGATGCGACATACTTCCGCGACCTTTGCTCCAAGATAGGAGTTTTCTATTTCTCTAATGCCCGGGGCGATCTCCGTAACTTTAAGAAAATCTATATGCGGGCTAGTCTCAACTAGGCTTTTTCCAGCGGATGTTGCAGCGTACGCAATGACGCCGATTTGAAGCCACTTAAACGATCGCCAACTCCTAATGGTTCGGTTGCGGTACCACGTTTCGACGTAATCTAAAACTTGTTGACCTGACCCGATATAGTCAGTTACGCATAAAAGGGTGTGGACCTTAGATTTCCTCATTTCCTCCAGGGTTAGTGGCGCGGAGAAAATAGACGCGGACGGAGATGCCCTTCGGACTTCGCGTATGAGCTGCGCCATCAAGGCTTCACTGCCAGGGTTATTTGCGATTGGTTGCGCGGGGTCGAACCCACAGAAGGTAATTAGTTCTGCATCATCATCAATACCGTCTTCGCGGATCATATCTTCTGAAGAAATAATTGGAACGAGAGCTACGGGAAAGCGTTCTTGACGGTCCGCGAGCAGTTCTTCGATTGACCGTCGTATGCCGATGATTACTTCACCACCTTGTAAAAATCGCACGCTATCTAATAGCGCCATGGCCGCTGCTTGATCATCTACCTCAAATTGCTTCAACCATTCTGCAGCACGGCGGGTTTTAGATAATTCCATAGGTGCTCCTACTTCGTCAAAAGATAGCTACCTTGGTATCTTTCCATAGGCTAGCTGAAACTGACTATCGTAGTTTACTTCAGGACCGTCGCGACGGTACGAATCAGGACCCCTTCAGCGTTGTTTTCATCTGTTGAAAACAATCATTTTGGCGGCCCCGGATGAGGGTCCGCAGGGAGCTGGCTGTATGCCACGATCCGCCGAGATTCCCGCGTGGAGGTCGTGTCGATCCGCGGACCCGGCCACGCGGTATCAGGTCGGCAGGGACACTGTCCGGCAAGCCTTGTCGGATCCTGTTCCGCTGGCTCCGGAGAAACAACCAAAGCTGTCGAAAGTTCAAGAGGCCCACCTCGTCAGCCTGCACCAGGGCGGGCGCCTACCACGAGCGAGATTGCGGAGCTATTCGGCGTCGCTCGATCCACTGCCTACCGCGCGATCAGGCGAGGAACAACAACGTCACCCAAGTGACAAATAGCGCGGCCAGAACGCCGCCATTTATCGTCGCGAGCCACATCCTTGGTCCTAGTGTCTAGATTCCGGCTGCGGTCAAAAACGGTCTTTTTTGGTCAACTTCCGGCTGGGCAGCATCCATCGGGTTGGGTCGCAAGGCAGAATCAGAAGATGCCCAATGAATTGATTATCGGACAACCTCGGTACGGCAGCCTCTCAACTGGGGACAAGGCTACTTCCGAGGTGAGCGCCACACTCGAGCTGACCAGTAGGGGCATCTTTATATCACTCATCTTCAGCCACGATGAGAGCCCCGAGTATGCTCGGTGGTTCACAACCGACTATTTCGATATTGTCTCGGTATCGGCCGGGGAATCTCGATCTCGCCCGTCAGTACCAACAACCCTCTTCTTTCATGACTCCTACGGCCCGGTGGCGCTGATTGGATGCCGTAAGGACGGCTACCACACCAACCATCGGATCGGATCGGGCCGGCTCTATGTAGGGGCGGCGGTCTTGGATGCCCCATCAATGGCTCATGCAAAAGTCACCGGCATGAGGTCAGAGGTCTCGGGACTTCGCGCATGGTTAGGAACAACTGCCATTTCTCAGACCAGGAAATTTGATGAAGAGGGCCGCTTCCAGTCTGCGGAATTTCATGTGGCGATACCGGAAGTCATCAATATTCCCGAGTCCGAAATCGTCCTGCGGCCTGCTATACGTAGAACACCCAAAGATGGCAGTCTTCTAATAGAGGACATCGTGTGGGTAGAACATCGAACCGAAGAAGAATTACCTTGGAGTCGGCATCATCTAGCTATGAGGGCGATTCGGGACCTTTTGGCTGTCTCACGATGGCGTGATGAGAGCTACATACCCGTGTCCGTTGCCCGAACGGAAGATTCTATTGAAGGACGCACTCCGGAGTCGGAGCGACAGCAATGGTGGAGGAAGGCCATAGACTCAAGGGCGCCAGCGCGCAAGGAAGAGTCACGGCGGTTTGAGCATCTGATTCTCTGGGATGAACTCGGAGCCGAAGGTCTCGCCCGTTGGATCAAGCTGCGTGACGAATTCGCAAGAGCGGTGGACCCTGCCGTATCGAGTCTCTACCTGGACGGCGTGACAATCGGCGTCGAACTAACCCAAGTGGCTATCGGCTTGGAAGCCCTTGGCTTCCTTCTGTTTATTCGCAAGGACGGCCTTCCTGAGTCACAAGCCAAGTACGTCTCTTACCAGCAACGACTGGACCGCATCGTCAAAGAAGTGCCTGGGCTTTTACCCTTTGTAGACGCAGGCTGGTCAAAACGGATGGCGGATACCTATAACGCTCTTAAGCATGCCAACCGTCAACTCCCCCAAACGGTAGATATTGCCAACTGCTGGCGAGAGGGGGTCCTTCTATTCAGGGTCTGGATTGCCGTCGAGCTCGGAGCTGACCCTGAAAAACTTCGAGAAAGAATCGCACGGGACCCGCAAATAAATTCCTACCGAACTGCCGATGGCTGAAGCTGTGGCACTGATCTTGGTGGGTCCGTGCTGGAACAGTGCGGACCCACCAGTCTCATGTCCAAGGCGGCTTTGCGGCCGTCCGAGGAGACTTTGAGCATGTTGTCTTCCTCGGAGGGCACAAGACTTTGCTGGATGGCGTCGATGCGGTTGCCGATGTCCTGAATGTAGTCACGCAGTTCCGGGCTGGGTCCACGACCAGCATGTTTGGTTGTATGAGCCCGCCTCCGTCCGGTGGGGCGAGTGTGGGGATGGGCGGTTTGAGGTCTTCGGCGGTTTTGACGTCGGCGAAGGTGTTGAACATCTTCAGCAGTTCGGGGACGTTTTGGAACTTCGCGAACCGGCTCTTGAGTTTGAACCGGTCACCGCCGGCTACGGAGAGTTCCATTTCTTCAACGACTTGGGCGAAGGTCGCGGCCCAGGTGTTGAAGTCCTTGATCCCGGCTACCTGGAGAAGGTCCGGGCGCAGGTAGCGCTGCATTACGTACATTTCCGTGACGTAGGCGGCGTCGGTGTAATGAGGGTTGTTGGTGGAGCGGCGGGCTGCGTCTTACTTACCCCGGTCAGGAGGCTCCAGGTGTTCACTATCCTCGGCGTCTTCTTCCCTGGCCGCATCGAAGATTTGGAACACGGATTGCCGGTTTATCGTGGCCCCGGAGACCCGCATCAGCTGCACGCAGACGGGCGGTGTCAGCCGCTTGCTGTCGAGTTCACCAGACGCTTCGAGCTTGGGTAGCCACAGGTCCATGGTCGCGACCAGATATTAGCCCGAGGGCATTCCTGCCAGCCGCCACACACCGATCAAGACTTTAAGCGTGTCATAGCCATAGGTTCGTCCCCGAGGCTTCCGTACCGCCACCCTCGCAGGGCCCTTGCGCTTGCGCGCAGTCGAAAGCGCCCGCCGGGCATTGGCCCTGGACCAACCCGTGACGGCGACCAGTTCATCCAAAACCAACCCCGTGGCGTTCTTCGATGACCTCGCATAATCGGCTGCGTACTTTGTCGAGATTTCCCTACGAGTTGCCATCGACAGGTCCATCCCTCATCGTCACCGCCGCGCCCGGAACAGGCTGTGATTTTCGCAAGCCGTTTCTAAAGGAGGCATGCACCTCTTTCGCGGACCCTTCCCGTGAGACTCGTCGCCCCCTTGACTCCCACCCCCTCCTTCCCTAAACTTTTCATAAAGCAGAATCTAAATTCCACAAAGCGGAAATTTAAGCCAAAGATCAAGGCAACAGCCAAGCAACCCGGAAGATAGATCCAAGCCCCTCCTCGGAAGGACCTACGATGACGTACACAGTGAACTGCTCCATCCTCCTGACGGAGCTGCCCTTGCTCGAGCGCCCCGCCGCCGCGAAGGCAGCCGGTTTTGACGCCGTCGAGTTCTGGTGGCCCTTCGAAACCTCCGTCCCCACCGACGCACAAGTAACCGAATTCGAAACCGCCATCAAGGACGCCGGCGTTCAGCTCACGGGCCTGAACTTCAATGCCGGCAACATGCCCGGCGGCGACCGCGGCCTGGTTTCCTGGAAGGGACGTTGCTCCGAGTTCAAGGACAACATCGACGTGGTCGCCGGCATCGGTGAGCGCCTGGGCTGCAAGGCCTTCAACGCCCTCTACGGCAACCGCCAGGACGAGTTCACCCCTGAAGAGCAGGACGAACTCGCCGCCAAGAACCTCGCCGCAGCAGCAGAAGGCGTCGCCCGCATCGGCGGCACCGTCCTCCTCGAACCGGTCAGCGGCGCACCCAAGTACCCGCTCCTCACCGCCGAAGACGCGCTCAAGGTCATCGCCCGCGTCAAGGCAGAATCCGGCGCACAGAACATCAAGCTCCTCGCCGACTTCTACCACCTGGCAGTCAACGGCGACGACGTCGAATCTGTCATCGAGAACCACGCCAAGGACTTCGGCCACATCCAGATCGCCGACAACCCCGGCCGCGGCGCTCCCGGAACCGGCACCCTCCCCCTCGGCGAATGGATCGCCCGCAGCCGCGAACTCGGCTACGACGGCTACATCGGCCTCGAATACAAGGAACCGCAGGAATCGGCTTTCAGCTGGGCCATCCGCCAGCGCGCCAACGCCAACTGACTCACGACGGCGGCACCCACCACAGCGGCGGCGCTCACCAAATAGCCCGCTCGAGTTAAAACAAAGACTTTCAGAAAGAGAACCACAATGAGCAACGTTGCAGTCATCGGACTCGGAATCATGGGCCTCCCCATGGCCATCAACCTCGTCAAGGCCGGCCACACGGTCACCGGTTTCAACCGCAGCCAGGACAAGATCGACAAGCTCGTCTCCGAGGGCGGCCAGGGTGCCACCAGCATCGCTGACGCAGTCAAGGACGCCGACGTCGTCATCACCATGGTCCCGGACTCCCCCGATGTTGAGGGCGTAGTCAGCGGCAAGGACGGCGTCTTCGCCAACGCGAAGAAGGGCACCCTCTGGATCGACGCATCCAGCATCCGCCCGGACGTCGCCAAGCGCCTCTCGGACGACGCCGTAGCAGCAGGCATCCGCCCCCTCGACGCACCGGTATCCGGTGGCGAACAGGGCGCAATCGACGCCGTCCTGTCCATCATGGTCGGTGGCGAAGCTGCAGACTTCGAGGCAGCGCAGGATGTCCTCAACGCAGTGGGCAAGACCATCGTCCACGTCGGCCCGTCCGGCTCCGGCCAGACCGTCAAGGCAGCCAACCAGCTGATCGTGGCCGTGAACATTCAGGTCCTTGGCGAGGCCATCGCCTTCCTTGAGGCCTACGGCGTAGACACCGACGCAGCACTGAAGGTCCTCGGCGGCGGCTTGGCCGGCTCCAAGGTCCTCGAGCAGAAGGGTCAGAAGATGCTGGACCGCAACTTCGACCCCGGCTTCCGCCTGGCCCTCCACCACAAGGACCTCGGCATCGTCACCTCCGCGGCCCGCGAAGCCAACGTCGCTGTCCCGCTCGGCGCAGTTGTCGCCCAGCTCGTCGCCGCAACCGTCAACCAGGGCGACGGCGGCCTCGACCACTCGGGCCTCTTCAAGCAGGTCCTCCAGCTCAGCGGCCGCAGCTAACCTCAGCCGCCCAAGAGGCAACTAAGCAACAAAAGCAGGGAACCCGCCGTCGTACTTAAACGACGGCGGCTCCCTCACCACACCCAAAAACACCACAGACTTCGCCCGCAAGGGCAAAAAACAAGGAGTACACCATGGCAAAGATGCGCACCGTTGATGCGGCCGTAGCCATCCTGGAAAAGGAAGGCGCAACCGAAGCTTTCGGTCTGCCCGGCGCAGCGATCAACCCCTTCTACTCAGCAATGCGTGCCCACGGCGGTATCCGCCACACGCTGGCCCGCCACGTTGAAGGCGCCAGCCACATGGCCGACGGCTACAGCCGCGCAGCTGATGGCAACATCGGCATCTGCATCGGCACCTCGGGCCCCGCAGGCACGGACATGATCACCGGACTGTACGCAGCCCAGGCTGATTCCATCCCCATGCTCTGCATCACCGGCCAGGCACCGGTTGCCAAACTGCACAAGGAAGACTTCCAGGCTGTGGACATCGAGTCCATCGCCAAGCCGTTGACCAAGTTCGCCATGACCATCCTGGAGCCGGGCCAGGTTCCCGGCGCGTTCCAGAAGGCTTTCCAGCTGATGCGCTCGGGTCGTCCGGGCCCGGTCCTGCTGGACCTGCCCATCGACGTTCAGATGGCCGAGATCGAGTTCGACATCGACGCCTACGAGCCCCTGCCGGTGGAGAAGCCCAAGGCTTCCCGCAAGCAGCTGGAAAAGGCTTTGGACCTGCTGACCGCTGCCAAGCACCCGCTGATCGTTGCCGGTGGCGGGATCATCAACGCCGGCGCTTCGGCTCAGCTGGTTGAGCTGGCCGAGATCCTCAACGTTCCGGTTATCCCCACCCTGATGGGCTGGGGCACCATCCCGGACGACCACCAGCTGATGGCCGGCATGGTTGGCCTGCAGACCTCGCACCGCTATGGCAACGAGACGTTCCTGCAGAGCGACTTCGTGATCGGCATCGGCAACCGTTGGGCCAACCGCCACACCGGCGGCCTGGACACCTACACGGCCGGCCGTAAGTTCGTGCACATCGACATTGAGCCGACGCAGATCGGTCGCGTTTTCTCCCCGGACTTGGGCATTGCGTCCGACGCCGGTGCGGCGCTGGACGGTCTGTTGGAGCTGGCCCGCGAACGCCAGGCCGCTAAGACCCTGCCGGACTACTCGGGTTGGGTTGCCGAGTGCCAGGAGCGCAAGGGCTCCCTGCACCGCAAGACCAACTTCAACAACGTGCCCATCAAGCCGCAGCGCGTGTACCAGGAGATGAACAAGGCCTTCGGCCGCGACACCACCTACGTGTCCACCATTGGTCTGTCGCAGATCGCCGGCGCACAGATGCTGCACGTCTTCGGTGCCCGCAAGTGGATCAACGCAGGCCAGGCCGGCCCGCTGGGCTGGACCGCTCCCGCTGCATTGGGCGTAGTTCGTGGAACGCCGGACGCCACCGTTGTTGCCCTGTCCGGTGACTACGACTTCCAGTTCATGATTGAAGAACTGGCCGTTGGCGCACAGTTCAACCTGCCGTACATCCACGTTGTGGTGAACAACAGCTACCTGGGCCTGATCCGTCAGAGCCAGCGCGGCTTCAACATGGAGCAGAACGTTTCCCTGGCCTTCGAGAACATCAACTCCCCGGAGACCAACGGCTACGGCGTTGACCACATCAAGGTTGCCGAAGGCTTGGGCTGCAAGGCCATCCGTGTTGAGGACCCCAATGATCTGCCTGCCGCTTTCGACAAGGCCAAGGCACTCATGGGCGAGTTCAAGGTTCCCGTGGTGGTTGAAGTGATCCTGGAAAAGATCACCAACATCTCCATGGGCGTTGAGATCAACGGCGTGAACGAGTTCGAAGAGCTGGCAGAAACCGCGGCGGACGCTCCGACCGCGATCCTGACCAAGGCTTAAAGAAATACTGAAAGGAGGCACCGGAATGCGTGTTGTCATCGCCCCGGACAAATTCAAGGGCTCGCTGTCCGCGCCCGACGTCGCCAAGCACCTGGCAACAGGCCTGCAGGCGGGGTTTGGCAAAGGCATTGAGGCAACACGCATTCCGGTGGCCGACGGCGGCGAAGGAACCATCGACGCCGCCATCGGCTCCGGCTTCAGCCGCCGGACCACCACCGTCACCGGCCCGCTCGGCGAGCCGGTGAAGGCAGACTTCGCAGTGCGGGACCAGGAAGCTGTCATCGAAATGGCGGCGGCTTCCGGTCTCGCCCTCCTGCCGGACGGCCCCACGTCTGAAACAGCCAAGACGGCAACCAGCATCGGCACGGGCGAACTCATCCGCGCCGCACTGGACCTCGGCTGCCGCAAGATCATCCTGGGTGTGGGTGGAAGCGCCAACACCGACGCCGGTGCAGGCGTCCTGCAGGGCCTCGGCACCGTGTTCCTGGATAAGGACGGCAACGAGCTCCCCGGCGGCGGTGCAGCTCTCGCCGAAATCGAGACCATCGACTTCTCCAACTTCGACGTCCGCGTTGAGGCAACGGAGTTCGTGTTGGCGTCCGACGTCGACAATCCCCTTTTGGGGGCCAGCGGAGCCCCAGCCATCTTCGGTCCGCAGAAGGGCGCGACGCCGGACGACGTCGCCGAACTCGACGCGGCAGCAAGCCACTTCGTGGACGTGCTCGCAGCAACCACCGGGCAGCACGCCAAGTACGCCGCCAAGGCAGAAGGCGCAGGAGCGGCAGGCGGTGTCGGCTACATTGCCATCGCAGCGCTGAAGGCAGAGCGGCGGCCGGGCATCGACGTCGTGCTTGAATTCACTGAACTCGAAGAACGCCTGAAGGGCGCCGACCTGGTGATCACCGGAGAAGGCAGCCTGGACGAGCAAAGCCTGCTCGGCAAGACCCCCATGGGTGTCTCGCGGGCGGCACAACGGAACGGGGTTCCCGTGATCGCAGTGTGCGGCCGGAGTACCCTGAGCCGGGAACAACTCACGGATGCCGGCTTCCACACGGTCCACGCACTGACCGATCTGGAAAAAGATGTCCAAAAATGTATCGCTGAAGCAGGTCCGTTGCTTGAACAATTAGGTAAGCACATAGGCGTGTACCTGGCGGAACGGACCGAAAATAAGGAGTACCTCAATGTCTGAAGCAATCGGCGCCTATGACCTCGTTATCCGGGGCCAGCGCATCCTGACCACCGCCGGCCTCGCAGCACGCGAAGTTGGCATCCGCGACGGCATCATCGTCGCCATCGAACCCCTGGGCAACGGCCTGACGGGCAACGAGGTCATTGAACTCGCAGACGACGAAACCCTCATCCCCGGCCTGGTGGACACCCACGTCCACGTCAACGAGCCCGGCCGCACCGAGTGGGAAGGCTTCGCCTCCGCCACACGCGCCGCAGCCGCCGGTGGCGTGACCACCATCATCGACATGCCGCTGAACAGCATCCCGCCCACCACCAGCGTGGACGGTCTGGAGCAGAAGCGCGTGGTCGCCAAGGACCAGGCTTTTGTCGACGTCGGATTCTGGGGCGGTGCCATCCCGGGCAACAAGAGCGACCTCCGCCCGCTGCACGACGAAGGCGTTTTCGGCTTCAAGTGCTTCCTCCTGCACTCCGGCGTGGACGAATTCCCGCACCTGGACGCGGACGAGATGGAAGAGGACATGGCTGAGCTCAAGTCCTTCGACTCCCTCATGATCGTCCACGCTGAGGACTCCCACGCCATTGACCGCGCCCCGCACCCCGGCGGCGACCACTACGAAACCTTCCTCGCCTCCCGCCCCCGCGGCGCCGAGAACAAGGCAATCGCCGAGGTCATCGAACGTGCCCGCTGGACCGGCGCCCGCGCCCACATCCTGCACCTCTCCTCCTCGGACGCACTGCCTATGATCGCGTCAGCGAAGCGCGACGGCGTCAACCTCACCGTTGAGACCTGCCCGCACTACCTGACGCTCATGGCCGAAGAAATCCCCGACGGCGCCACGGCCTACAAGTGCTGCCCGCCCATCCGCGAGGCCTCCAACCGCGAGCTCCTCTGGAAGGGCCTGCAGGAGGGCACCATCGACTGCATCGTCTCGGACCACTCCCCCTCCACACTGGATCTGAAGGACCTGGAGAACGGCGACTTCGCAGTAGCTTGGGGCGGCGTTTCCTCGCTCCAGCTGGGCCTGTCCCTGATCTGGACCGAAGCCCGCCACCGCGGCATCCCGCTGGAACAGGTGGTTTCCTGGATGGCTGAGAAGCCCGCCGCCCTGGCCCGCCTGCACAACAAGGGCCAGCTCGCACTTGGCTACGACGCCGACTTCTCCATCTTCGCCCCGGACGAAGCGTTCGTTGTGGACGTCACCAAGCTCAAGCACAAGAACCCGATCACGCCGTACGACGGCCGTCCGCTGGCCGGCGTCGTCCGCAAGACCTACCTGCGCGGCACCCCGATCGACGGCCAGAACCCCGGCGGCAAGCTGCTCCGCCGCGGCAACGTTTAGGTCAACCGTCATGGCAGTCAATGCCTACGGGCCGCCGCCGTCGCGAGGGCCCGCAGCACGCGGATCTTTCACGGGACGCGGCCCGAACCCCCGCAGCGTTAATGACCGGAACGGCCTCACCGCCCACGGGCTGGCCCTCTGGGTCAACCCGGCCGAGGGCGACGAGATCGATCCCGCAGTCTGGGAGCGGGCAGCACGCCTTGTGCTGGCCCGCGCCATGAAACTTGCCCCGGAGGCGGAAGTCCGCATCTGGCCCGCCACCGGGGCAGAGCACTCCGGCGTCGGCGACACTTCCTGGGGCGGCACTCCGCAGGAAGCCGCCGACGCCGGTACCAACGGCTCTCTCTCGCTGGCCGATGCCCTCGCGGAGGCGCGTTCGGTGACGCGTGCGGAAGCCGTTTCCGACGGCGGCGACAGCACCGAAGAGGGCGGCAGCACCGCCGTCGAGCCCGTAACGTTGGCCAGCCGCCGCAGTCAACTTGCGGTGGACCTCGCCGCTGAAGTAGTGCTGCTGGACGGCGAGCCAGTTTCCTTTACTGGCATGGAATACAAGCTGCTGCGCTACCTCGTGGTTAACTGCTCACGGGCCATCAGCCGTGAAGAATTGCAACGTTTTTTGGAGTCATTTGACCTCCCCGGCGCTGCATTTCGCTCGATCGACGTTTATGTTGGAAGGGTGCGGCGGAAGCTAGGCTCCGCCCGTCACACCGTCGCCACCGTCCGTGGTGGCGGCTACCAGTTCGTGCCAGGCCCTTATGCCACAGTGCGCGGACCTGCGGAATACAGCATCTAGATTCGCTGTTGTAAAAGATCAACGCCCCGCAATTTGCTTGACCGCTGTTGTTTGAAATGAAGGCCGGCTGTTTGCCGGTGAAACGTAAAGGATCGCCATGACCCAGAAACTCCTCGTCGGAACGCAAGCACCTGATTTCGCGCTTCTCGACGCCGACGGCACCAAGGTCTCGCTGTCCGACTACCGCGGACGCAACGTCATTGTGTACTTCTACCCGAAGGCAGCCACCCCCGGCTGCACCACCGAAGCCTGCGATTTCCGCGACAACCTCGCCAGCCTGCAGGGCAAGGGCTACGAGGTCATCGGGATCTCCCCGGACGCCCCGGAAGCACTCTCCAAGTTCACCGGTGAATTTGCGCTGACCTTCCCGCTGCTCTCCGACGAAGACCACAAGGTCGCCCTCGCCTACGGCGCCTGGGGCGAGAAGCTGGTTGACGGCGAAATCGTGGAAGGCCTGGTGCGCTCCACCGTTGTCCTGGACGGCGAAGGCACCGTGAAGCTCACGCAGTACCAGGTCAGCGCGCAGGGCCACGTCCAGGCGCTGAAGGAAGAGCTGGGCGTCTAACCCTCTCGCACATCCCCGGGCCTGAGCCGAACCCTCTTCCACATCCCCCGGGCCTGAGCGAATCCCTCTCTCACATCCCCCGGGCCTGAGCCCAACGCTCTTCCACATCCCCGGGCCTGAGCCCAACGCTCTTCCACATCCCCCGGGCCTGAGCCGAACGCTCTTCCACATCCCCCGGGCCTGAGCGAATCCCTCTCTCACATCCCCCGGGCCTGAGCCCAACGCTCTCTCACATAACTGCACAAAACCTGTAACGCCCGCCCACTTTTATGAGCGGGCGTTTCATGTACCGTGACTAAACGTGACAAATACCCAGCAGCATTAGTTAATGGAGCCATGGTCTCTCCCACGCCCGTCCGCCACGCTGTAGTCGTCGAAGATGACGCCGACATCCGTGGCCTCCTCGTCCTGGTCCTCGAGCAGCTCGACTTTGTGGTGACCGAAGCACCTGACGGCTTGTCCGGCGTCGAGGCTGTCCGCAACACCAACGCTGAATTGGTGACCCTGGATGTGAACCTCCCGGACATCGACGGCATGGAAGTGTGCAAGCGCCTGCGCGAATTCTCGGACGCTTACATCCTGATGCTGACCGCCAGGGCCGATGAGATCGACCGCCTGAACGGCCTGGACATCGGTGCCGACGATTACATCAACAAGCCCTTCAGCCCCAAGGAACTCCAGGCCCGCATCCGGGCACTGTTCCGCCGGGCCCGCACACCTGCCGCTCCTGCCGAAGACACCGCCCAGATGGACGAACTTGCGCGCGCAGCCGTGGTGCAACAGAGCCTCCTGCCCCGGGAAACAGTGCGGCTTGAGGGATACGACGTCGCCGGCGCCTTCCGCCCGACCCGCAGCGTCGGCGGGGACTTCTACGACTGGTACCAGACCAGGGACGGCATGCACCTGACGTTCGCGGATGCCATGGGCAAAGGCATGGGTGCGGCCCTGATCGCAGCCACAGTCCGCGCCGTGATGCGGTCGGTAGCGGACACCCCGGCCATCGACGCCGCCTTCACCTCGGCCAGCGCCACCATCACCACAGACCTGGACCAGTCCGGTTCCTTCGCCACCATGTTCCATGCACGGCTGGACGCCCCTTCCGGAAAGCTCAGCTACATCGACGCCGGTCACGGCCTCGCGCTGTACATCCCGGCTGAGGGGGCGGTCCAGAGGTTGGTTTCCGCCGGCCCCCCGGTGGGCATCCTCGAAGGACAGCACTGGCCCGCCGCTGAGCTGTTGATGGAGCCCGGCGACACCCTGGTGATCGTCAGCGACGGCGTGCTGGACGCCCACGCTTCCCTCGAAGATTTCATCCGGAACGTGGAAAAGTCGGCGCGGAGCGAGGCAACCTCGGACGGCGTATGCGCTGCCCTTCTTGAGTTGGCACCCGCGGCGACAGCGGAAGACGACGTGACCGCCGTCGTCGTTCGCAGAAAACCTGACGTCCGACTCTAACGAACCACAAAAAAGGGGGGATTGTGACACGTTTCTGGACCCGGCTGTTCGTTGTCCTGACAGTCATTTTGGGCGTCAACTATGTGGCGTGGCGCTGGATGGCCTCGCTGAACTGGGAGGCGTGGTGGATCGCCGTTCCGTTGGTGATCGCCGAAACGTACAGCCTCATTGACGTGATCCTGTTCGGCCTGACCGTGTGGAACCTCAAGATCCGCAAGCCGCCTCCCGCTCCCCCGGCTGACGCCACCGTGGACGTCTTCATCACCACGTACAACGAGCCGCTGGATCTGGTGATGACCACGGCACTGGCCGCCAAGGACATCCGCTGGCCGCACAGCACCTGGATACTCGACGACGGCGATCGTCCCGAGATGCGCCAACTCGCCAAGTCGCACGGGATTGGCTACGTGACGCGTGGCGCGGACTGGACGCCGGACATGCCGCGGCACGCCAAGGCCGGCAACCTGAACAACGCCCTCATGGTCACCTCGGGCGAATACCTGCTGATCCTCGACGCCGACCAGATCCCCGAGCCGGACATCCTGGACAAAACGCTGGGCTACTTCAACGATGACCGCGTAGCGCTGGTCCAGACCCCGCAATACTTCATCAACGTCCCCGCCGACGATCCCCTGGGCAGCCAGGCACCGCTCTTCTACGGCCCCATCCAACAGGGCAAGGACGGCTGGAATGCGGCGTTCTTCTGCGGCTCCAACGCCATCCTCCGCCGGGAAGCCCTCATGCAGCTGGGCCTGGTGGGCTACGTCAAAGCCACCGAGGACAGCGTGCGCCGGGCCCTGGCCGCCTCCCGATCCGCCATCAAGAAAGCACGGCGCTCGGCCGAAGCCAAAAACCCCCTGGTGGAGCAGATGCTCAACGAGGTAGAGGCCGCCACCAACGCCGCCCAACTGGAACTCGAGGCCCGGGCACCCCTCAGCGAGATCACGTACCGGGTCCGCCGCAAAGTCGACGAAGCCGTGCGCACCTTGGTGGCCGCCGACTTCTCCGCGCTGCAGGCCGACCTCGAAGAAATCGCCGCGATGGAACTGGCCCACGTCGGAGAGTCGGGCGTGACCACGGTGGCGAGTGACGCCGTCGACCGCATGTCCGGACGCGACTGGTCCCCGCTGGGTGCGCTGGAATCGGTCCACGCCATCCTGTCCGCCATCTCCGTGGAACGCACCGACGAAGCACAGCCAATCATGCCGCTGGCCACCATCTCCGTCACCGAGGATATGGCCACGTCCATGCGCCTGCACGGCCTGGGCTGGAAGAGCGTGTACCACCATGAAATCCTCGCCAACGGCCTGGCACCCGAAGACCTCAAAACCATGCTCACCCAACGCCTTCGCTGGGCCCAGGGCACCATGCAGGTCCTCCTGCGCGAAAACCCGCTGGTCCAACGCCGGATGTCCTGGGGCCAGCGGCTCATGTACTTCTCCACCATGTGGAGCTACCTGAGCGGCTTCGCAGCCGTGGTGTACTTCGCAGCGCCCATCATTTACCTGATTCTGGGCATCCTTCCGGTGAGCAGCCTCAGCCTCGACTTCTTCATCCGTTTCATCCCGTTCATGGTGGTGAACCAACTGCTGTTTGTGGTGGCCGGCCACGGCATCCCCACCTGGCGCGGGCAGCAGTACAGCCTCGCGCTGTTCCCCACCTGGATCAAAGCATGTACGACGGCGGCGCGGAACGTTTGGTTCGGACGCCCCCTCGGGTTTGCGGTCACCCCCAAGGCACGCCAGAGCGGCGGCCCGAGTTGGAGCCTGATCCGGCCGCAGATCATTGTGGCGGTCTTGTTGGCCATCGCGTTGGTGGTGGGTATTGCCCGGCTGTTGACCGGCCTCTCCGAACCTTTGGGAACTTTGGTGAACGTCGCCTGGGTTGCTTACGACCTTGTGGTCCTGAGCGTGCTGGTCAAGGCAGTTTTGTATAAGGGCTTTGTACCTGCAGGCGATGCGCCTGAAGGTATCGGCCCCCAGGATGTTGGGCCCGAGCGCCCCGAGGAAAGGAACGCAGATGCAGTTTAGCTATGAGGTCAAGGACTCCTACGCGGAGGTGAAGAGCGTCGGCCGCCTGAACATGGTGGCAGCGCCCAAACTCCGCGAGGTAGTGAACGAGGTTGTAGCCGGCGGGTCCAGCAGGGTTGTGGTCAACCTGGCCGAAACGGACTTCATGGATTCCTCGGGCCTCGGCGCCCTCATCGGTTGCCTCAAAGCAGCCCGCCAGGCAGGTGGCGACCTCCGGATTGCCGGCGTTCAACCCCAGGTGAAGATGGTCTTGGAACTGACCAACATGGACCGGGTCCTCACGGCGTACTCCACTGCCGAAGAGGCATTCGGAGATGACTGAGGTCATCGCCCGGCGTGGGTTCCACGGGCCTTCCAACGAGGAAGCGATCGAGGCCATCCACAACGAGCTCGACGCCTTATGGGACGATGCCGCCTTTGTGCCGGACATGGATCGGATGACCTTCGCTACGGCCGTCATTGAGGCAGCAGCGAACATTGTGCAGCACGCACTCCCTGTGGCGGAGAAGCCCGTGGAGATCGACGTCGACATCAGCGTCCGGCCCTCCCGCCTGATCGCGAAGGTCAGCGCCTACAACGCCCGCGAGCCCTTCGCCAACGACATGCAGGCTTCCATGCCGGACGAGGATGCGGAGTCCGGGCGCGGGCTGGCACTCATCGAGGCTCTGGTGACCACGGTGACGTTCGAGCGCCAGGACGGCACAAACACCTGGATCCTCACCCGCAACACCTGATCCTCTTCCACGTCCCCACCCCTGGGCCCAACCATCTCCCACATCCCCCCACCCCTGAGCCCACCCCTCTCCCACATCCCCCCACCCCTGAGCCGAACCATCTCCCACATCCCCCACCCTTGAGCCGAACCATCACTCACATCCCCCACCCTTGAGCCGAACCATCTCTCACCTGCATGGGTCGTTCTGCCCATCGCCAAGCGAAACGCAACCTGACAGCATTCGGTGAGATCCGCCGTCGAACGTTAACCGGAAATTGGGGACGAAATGAACCGCAGCACGTACCTTAAGCCTTGGGCGCTGGCTGCTGCCCTGGCGCTGATGGCGACTGCGGGCTGCGGCAATACCCCGGACGGACCCACCCGGGAACCAAGCAGTGCACCCCCGGTTACGGCCAGCCCGGCGCCCGTGGCCGAGAGTGTCGCCAAGTACGACGCCCTGACCACCGAACTTGTTGCCGCTCTTGAAGCGAAGCTGCCGGGTATCACTTGGTCTGTGGACGACCCCGTAAGCCTGAGCCGGGTAAAAGATGGCCAATGCGTGCTCGCCCTACGGAGCATGAAAAGCAGCGCGGACATCGTGAAACCCTCACGGAGCTTTGAAGAGGTATTCGCCGCGGCCGATCCCATCCTGCAGCAGCACGGGTTCCCGGCGTTCGACGGAACTGACCCCACCCCGGGAGGCTGGGTGGTCAGCCGCAGCACCGACGCCGCGGGCGCCACGGTGACCATCCGCTCGAAGTTTCCGGCCTACCTCGACATCACCGCGCCAGTGCAGTCCGAAAGCTGCGATGCCAGCGAACTACCCCAGGGGGAAAAGTAATGCCCGGATTCTACGGCGCTGACATTGAACAGTTGCGGGCACTGGCAAAGACCATGTCCCGGCACTCGGAACGGATGACCTCCCTCTCCACGGAGCTGGGTCACTTGATCAGCAATGCGCGGTGGGACGGCCGCGACGCGGCGATGTTCAGGGCCTCGTGGGACTCCGAGCACCGCCCCATGCTGAAGAAGATTTCCGGCGAGCTGCAGGCCCAGGCCACAGAGCTGATCCGCAATGCGGACGAGCAGGACAAGTCCAGTTCCGGGTCCTCGGGCTCCGATCGCTCCGGGCGGGGAGACTCGAACCCACCCGGCGACCCGGGCCCCCTGAATCCGGACGCTCCCGACGTCGATGTGCCCGGCGACGTTCGCAACGACCCCGACGCCGGCGACCCCGCCGACATCAACCAGGGACAAATCGGCGACTGCTGGTTGCTGGCAGGAATCGGCTCCGTGGCCCAAGTGCTGGAGCGCGAAGGCAAGCTGGACGAGTTCCTCGAATCGCACATGCGTCCGGTCGGCGATCCGCCCACGCACTGGGTGGTCACACTGTACGAAGACGGCGAACCAGTCGAAGTAACTGTGGAGGCCAAGTCGACTGAGGGCGGTGTCCGCGGCGCCGACGGCGAGCCGAACTGGCTTTCCATTTACGAACGCGCAGCTGCCGAGCACCGCGGCGGGTCCTACGACGACATCGACGGCGGCTTCAGCAACGAGGCCATGGAACTGATGACCGGCCAGTCCGCAGACAAGGACGGCGAGCTGGACTTTGACGATATCGAGGACAAACTCTCGGATGGCCAAGCTGTTTCCGTGGGCACCGAAGATGTGAAGGATGACGACTTCGACTGGGTCTGGGAGTCCGACGAAGTCAACCGCACCGACGTCGTGCCCAACCACGCGTATGTTGTGGTCGATGTAAAGACCAACGACGACGGCGACAAAGTGATCGTCCTGGCCAACCCGTGGGGACCCTCCGGCGGATACTTGGAAGGCGACGACGACCATAAGTCCGGAACGCTGGAACTCACCGAAGATGAGTACAAGGAAAACTTCGACTCCGTGTACTCCGTGGACGTGAAGTAAGGATGGCCATGGAACAGCTGGTTACAGTCAAGCAGGGCATGCAGCCCACATTCGACGGCGTCAAGGTTGGCGTCGTCAAGATCGGTATCGCCGACGGTGCTCCCGCCATCCAATTCTGGATCCGGACCGCCGAACATCAGCGGAAGCAGGCGTTCCGAGAGGGCCAGTCGATCACCCTGCCGGGCGCGGGCTTGCTGACGGTGACGTCCATTCGACCCGCCGACAGCAGTTCCGCGGCGTCAGCAACGTTGACGTACGACGCCGGTCACGTCGCCGATTGATTGTCGGCGCCGGGGGATGTGAGAGACGGTTCGGCCCAAACCCGGGGGATGTGCAAGAGGGTTCCGCCCAAAACTCGGGGATGTGCAGGAGGGTCCCGCTCCAAGCCCGGGGGATGTGCAAGAGGGTTCCGCCCCAAGCCCGGGGGATGTGAGAGACGGTTGGGGCCCAAACCCGGGGGACGTGCAAGAGGGTTGGGCCCAAACCGGGGGGATGTGCAAGAGGGTTCCGCCCCAACCCCGGGGATGTGCAAGAGCGTCAGGCTTTCGCGATCGCCTCTTTCAGCGCTCCCAGCACCAGGGTCACCGAGGCACTGTTCGCATTCGGACCCATCATGCCGATCCGCCACACGGTGTCCGCGAACTCTCCCACGCCCGAGCCGATTTCCATACTGAATTTCTCCAGAAGGTAAGAGCGGACGGCAGCCGAGTTGACGCCGTCGGGCACTTTCACGGTGGTGAGGCTTGGCAGGCGGGAGCCTTCTGCGGCGAACAGTTCCAGCCCCATTTCCTGGAGCCCGTCCTGCAACGCCGCACCGGCTGCACGGTGCCGCGCCTGCACGTTCTCGAGGCCCTCGGCAAGGATGCGGTCCAGGGCGGCTTCGAGGCCGGCGATCATGGTGACGGGGGCGGTGTGGTGGTAGGTCCGGGCACCGCTGGCCGCGCCAACATAGCCTCCCAACAGCCCGATATCGAGGTACCAGGAGCGCGGATCCTTGACGCGGCGCTCGAAGGCGTGGTCGGACACGGTAAACGGCGAAAGTCCCGGCGGAACACCCAGGCATTTCTGCGTGCCGGCGTACCCGACGTCAATCCCCCAGTCGTCCGCGCGGAGTTCCAGACCGCCGATGGAGGTAACGGCGTCGGTGATCAGCAGGGCGTCGCCCTTGCCGGCACCGAGCGCGGCGATATCGGAGAGCACCCCCACAGAGGTTTCGGCGTGGACCGCCGCGATCACTTTCGGATTGGGGTGCGCCGAGAGCACGCGGTCGGCGTCCACGGGCTGGCCCCATTCGTGGTCAACACGGACCACCGTGGCACCGCAGCGCCGGGCAACTTCACACATGCGCGCCCCGAACAGTCCGTTAACAGCGATCACTGCCACGTCGCCGTCGGACACTGTGTTGACGAAAGCTGCTTCCATGCCGCCTGAACCTGTGGCACTCAACGGAAGTGTCCGTGCGTTGGACGTTCCCCACACCGTCCGGAGGCCCTCGCAGGTGTGGTCAAGGCGCTCAATGAAGACGGGGTCCAGATGCCCGAGGACCGGATAGGCCAACGCAGCCATGGCTTCGGGGTAGCAATTGCTCGGGCCGGGGCCGAACAGGAACCGGGACGTCAGAATATCGTGCATGTGCGAACTCCTTCAGCTGGTTGAGGTCATTCTGCCCCAGCCTGCTGCCCGGAGCGAACCAACCGCGTTCCAGCACCCCGCAGCCGAAACCGATCCGTTCCCCAAACGGCGAGCGCACCCAGCGCAAATACCGCCCCCAGGACACTGGCGCCGGCCCATCCCCACACCGCATAGACGGGCGCTACGACGGCGGCACCCACTGCGCTGCCTACCGAGTAGAACACCATATAGCTGCCGATGATGCTGCTGGCCGACTCTTCGGCGCCCCCAACAATGAGCGTTTGGCTGCTGACGTGCACGGCCTGGACTGCAGCGTCGAGCACGATGATCCCGGCTATGAACCACAGCAGCGACCAACTGCCGAAGGACAACGTGACCCACGAGGCCAGGAGCGCCGCCAACCCCCACCCTGTGACCCTCTGACCCCAACCATGGTCGGACGCGGTGCCGGCTTTGGAAGCAGCGAGAACGCCCACCATGCCCGCCAGCCCGAACAGTCCAATAATGCCCGGCGGAAGGTGCCATGACGGGCCGCTGAGCAGCAGCGACATCCCACTCCACAGCACCCCGAAGGACGCGAAAAGCAGCAAGGTGGTGAGCGACCGGGTCCGGAACACGGGATTCCTCCGCGTGAGGACCACCACGGACGAGGCAACGCGCCAATAACCCACCCCGCGCCTCTCGGCCTTTTCTTGGGGCAGGGCGCGGAAAACCGCGACGGCGAGGACAATCCCGGCCGCCGCGGCGAAAAGGTAGACCGACCTCCAGCCCCAGAGATCGGTCATGCCGCCCGCTACGGTCCGCGCCAGGATGAGGCCGCTCACGACGCCGGACGTGACGGTTCCGATGTTTCCGCCCCTTTGGTCGGGGGTACTGGCAGATGCGGCGTAGGCAACGATGGTCTGCACCACTGACGACGCCAACCCCAGGATCCCGAAGGCAACCAGGAGGGCAGCCTGCGACGACGCCAGTGTCACGGCACACGCGCCCACGGCACTGGCTGCAACCTGCACTGGAATGAGCAAGCGCCTGCTCACCAAGTCCCCCAACGGAACCAGGAGGACCAGTCCCAGGAGATAGCCGGCCTGGGAGGACGCCACGATCCAGCCAAGGCTTGCTGTGGGCAAATCCAGATCGGCGCCGATCCGCTCAAGCAATGGTTGCCCGTAGTAGATGTTCGAGACCATGAAGCCGGCCACAACGGCCAACAGCAGCAGGAGAGCCCGGCTGATTCCCTCACGGGAATGCATGGGTTGTTTGGTGCCCAAGATGCCCCTCTCCCTAGATTGGTTTCAATATGCAACCGTTTGACCTTATGGCAGAATGGTTTTATGTTGCAACCAAGTGATGTCGAGTGGACCGACCCGGAGTGCCCGGTTGCCCGCGCCGCCGATCTTGTGGGGGACAAGTGGAGCCTGCTGATCATCAGGGACTCCCTGGACGGCAAGCGTCGTTTCTCCGAATATGAGAGGTCGCTCGGGGTGGCAAAGAACATCCTTTCGGATCGCCTCCGGCTCCTTGTGGACAGGGGTGTCCTGAACAGGGCTCCCAACGACCGCGGTACGCGCAGTGAGTACCAACTGACGGAGGCCGGCCGGGACCTCTTCACCGTGATCCTCAGCCTTCGGCAGTGGGGCGAGCGCAATGCATTTGGCGCCAAAGAGCACCATTCAGCCCTCATGGATCCAGCCACGGGTCAGCCGGTCCCGCAACTTCGGCCCCTCGGGGACAGCGGCATGGAACTCAAACCCGAACAGACATTGCTGGTCAAAGTGGGACAAACGTTGCCTGACAGCTCAGCGCCGGCTGTCACCGGGAAGTAGCGGGCCCCTGACCGAAAAGAACACCCAGGAACCTCCGGGCAGCAACTGCTAAGGTTACTCACCAATACTGAGGCCGCCACGGATAGGGGACACGAGTGACGACTGAAGGAAAAGAGGCGCCGGAGCAAGGCGTCTCCGGTGAGGTAAACCAGGACAGATTTGTCGCGGGAAAGGACCTGACCCGCTGGAAGTCGCCGGTTGGCCACACCCTGGCGCGCGGAGCAGAAGGGATCACCAAGTTCCTGGGTCCCTACGCCGCACTGATCATCACGCTGGTGGTGGGCCTGGCCGTGGCACTGTCCCTGGCCTGGGCCTTTGGGGAAGTCTACGAATCCGTGACCGAGGCCGATGGCGTCGCGGGCCTTGACCACCCGGTCCTCGATGCCGCCAAGTCCGTCAGATCACCGGCCGCAGACGTTGCCATCACCGCCTATACGAACATCGGCGGAACGGTGGGCATGCCGCTGATAGCGGTCGCGATCATGATTTTCCTTGCCCTGAGGCGTCGCTCATGGACTCCGGTAATCCTGATGCTCGCCGCCGGCCTTGGCTCGCTTCTCATCACCATCCTGGGCAAGCCATTGTTTGGCCGCACCCGCCCCGATCTCGCCGACGCCATCCCGCCGTATGAGCACTCGCCATCGTTCCCCAGCGGCCACTCGCTGAATTCGATCGTGATCGCTGGCATCGTCGCCTATCTGATCATCCTCAGGCTTAACACCACCCGGTCCAGGGTCATCACCATTTTGGTAGCGGCCGTATTCGCCATGACCATGGGCTTGAGTCGGGTATACCTGGGCCACCACTGGCTGACGGACGTGCTGGCCGCGTGGGCCATCGGTATCGCCTGGCTGGCCTTGGTGATCACCGCCCATCGCCTGTACCTGACCGTGCGGGCCCGACGCCATGGCAGTCCCCGCAGGGTAGTCTCTTGACACCGGCGGGGCTGCTCCGCTTAACTGAATTACGTATGCTGAAATAACAGTTCCATGATGCGGAAGCATTGAAGCACGCGCTTCCTCTTGCACCAGCAGGAGTTCCGCATAGCCCACACCATGGATGCCAGCATTTGCACAAGGATGTCACAAGCATGGAGCTTGCAGAATTCAACAGTGTTGACCGGGACGAGGCCATCAGGATCCTGACCCCTTGCCTGGATATCACCCGCTGGGTGGAGTCGGTCGTCGACGCCCGCCCCTTCTCCAGTGTCGAGGAATTGTTGGGGCAGGCCCAGCAGGCCGCAGAGCCCTTCACCTCCGAGGAAGTGGAGTCAGCCATGGCCCACCACCCCAGGATCGGCGAACGGCCCAAGGCACAGACCACCGAGGCAGCAATGTCACGGTCGGAGCAAGCGGGAGTGGATCCGGGAGACAGCGCGGTCACCACCGCCCTCGCCGAAGGAAACCGCGCCTACGAGGAAAAGTTCGGCAGGGTCTTCCTGATCCGCGCCGCGGGACGCAGTGCGCAGGAAATTCTCGGCACACTCCAGGAACGCATCACCCACACGCCCGAAGAAGAAGACACAATCGTGGCTGGCCAACTGCGGGAGATCGCACTGCTGCGCCTCTCCGGCTTGATCAGCGAAGGAGTCAACGCATGAGCGTTTCACAAGTAACAACCCACATCCTGGACACAGGTTCCGGCCGCCCGGCGGCGGGTGTCGCCGTCGTACTCTACGTCCGCGAAGGCGACGACTGGACCCTGGTGGCGAAGGGCGAAACCGATGCCGACGGCCGCATCAAGACCCTTGGCCCCGAGCGGATTCCCGGCGGCGCTTACCGCCTGAACTTCGCCACCGGCGCCTACTACGAGGGCCTCGGCACGGAGACGTTCTTCCCCGAAGTGGACCTCAACTTCACAGTTTCCGACGCCGGTGAGCACTACCACGTGCCGCTCCTGCTGAGCCCGTTCGCATTCTCGACGTACCGCGGCAGCTGACCCACCCCGCCGAGTTTCCAGTTAATGCCAATGTTCTTCAAGGACATTGGCATTAACTGTCACTTGGGCGGAGAACGGTAGGCTTTAACGCATGGCTTCAGAGGACACCACCCCCAACTCCGCCCGTCGCGAGATCACGGTTCGCCGGGCACCCAAGTTTGTTCCCTTCATGATTTTGGGAGCAGTGGTTGGTGCAATCGTGGCAGCCATCATCGCGTACGGCCGCCAGGCAGACCCCGCTTTCGACGCCGGCACGGTGTTCGGCTTCTTCCTGATCGTTTGCGCGGGCGGCGGCGTCATTCTTTTCTCCATCCTCGCCCTGGTCCTGGACCGGATCAGCATCAAGCGCACACAGCGTGCCGTAGTTGAGCCCGTTCCGGATTCGGTTCCGGACGAAGGACCAGAGAACGACGGCGTCCGCTGACTCAGGCGCCCGGCCCACCTGCTTGCGGGGGTGCCAAGTGTGAGACGCGCCGCATTTTCGGCCGAACTCCCCTGATCAAGGCCCGTTCCGGGGGTCACATAAGCTGCGGGGGAACGTACCACGCCGACATCATGAGACAATCGACCAGTGGCACGTGGCGACGGAAAACTTTCTCATGATCTTCTCCCCGGCGAAAAAGGCCCCCAGGACGCTTGTGGCGTCTTCGGGGTTTGGGCTCCCGGTGAAGAAGTAGCAAAACTCACCTATTACGGGCTGTATGCGCTGCAGCACCGCGGACAAGAATCGGCTGGTATAGCTACCAGTGACGGCAAGCGCATTAATGTCTATAAGGACATGGGCCTTGTGTCCCAGGTCTTCGATGAGACAACCCTGAACACCCTTACCGGGCACCTGGCCGTTGGCCACTGCCGGTACTCCACCACCGGTGCAAGCCACTGGGCCAACGCGCAGCCGACCCTGGGTGCAACAGCAACCGGCACGGTTGCCCTGGCCCACAACGGCAACCTGACCAACACCGCTGAGCTCCGGGAAATGATCCTTGAGCGCAACGATGGCCAGCTGACCGGTGAAATGAAGCAGGGAAACACCTCGGACACCGCCTTGGTGACCGCACTCCTTGAGGGTGAAGAGGGCAAGACCCTGGAGCAGACCGCGCTGGAGCTGCTGCCCAAGATCAAGGGCGGCTTCTGCTTCGTCTTCATGGATGAAGGAACGCTCTACGCAGCCCGCGATACCTACGGCATCCGCCCCTTGTGCTTGGGCCGCCTGGAGCGCGGCTGGGTTGTCGCTTCCGAGCAGGCCGGCCTGGCCACCGTTGGCGCAAGTTTCATCCGCGAAATCGAGCCCGGCGAATTCATTGCCATCGACGAGGACGGCGTCCGCTCCCAGCGCTTCGCTGAGGCAACCCCCGCCGGCTGCGTTTTCGAATACGTCTACCTCGCCCGCCCGGACGCTGCCATTGCCGGCCGCTCCGTGTACGAGGCACGTGTGGAGATGGGCCGCCAGTTGGCCCGCGAAAACACCCACGAGGCAGACCTCGTTATTCCGGTTCCCGAGTCAGGCACCCCCGCAGCCGTGGGCTACGCCGAACAGTCGGGAATCCCGTTCGCGCACGGCTTCGTCAAGAACGCCTACGTGGGCCGCACCTTCATCCAGCCCTCGCAGACCCTGCGCCAGCTGGGTATCCGCCTCAAGCTCAACGCTTTGGAGTCGGTGATCCGCGGCAAGCGCATTGTTGTGGTGGATGACTCGATCGTCCGCGGCAACACGCAGCGTGCCATCGTACGGATGCTCCGGGAAGCCGGTGCCGCCGCGGTACACGTAAAGATTTCCTCTCCCCCGGTCCAGTGGCCCTGCTTCTACGGGATCGACTTCGCGTCCCGCGCGGAACTGATCGCCAACGGTGCCACCATCGAGGAGATCTCCCAGGCAATCGGCGCTGACTCGCTGGCCTACATCTCCGAGGACGGCATGATCGGCGCTACCCAGCAGCCGCGCGAACGTCTGTGCACCGCCTGCTTCACCGGCAAGTACCCCATCGAGCTTCCCCACGCGGACAAGCTCGGGAAGAACCTGCTGGAGCGCACCGACCTTGGCGGCCTGCCTGCTGCCTCTGAGGCCGATTCCGTGGACGATACCGAGGACCCGGCCGAGAAGCCCGGCGCCACGGGCTGCGATCCCGGACCTGACGCCGAATTCGAAAACCTGCTTACCGACGCTGATCGTTTGACCGACGCCGACAAGAAAGAGTCTGTATGAGCTCCGCAACACCCGCCGCTGAGAATAACTCCGGTATCACCTACGCCTCCGCGGGTGTGGACGTCGAAGCGGGAGACCGCGCAGTCGAACTCATGAAGGGCGCCATCAAGGCCACCCACAACTCGTCGGTGATCGGCGGCGTCGGCGGTTTCGCTGGCCTGTACGACGTCTCGAAGCTGCTGACCTACAAGAAGCCGCTGCTCGCAACGTCCACCGATGGCGTGGGCACCAAGGTAGCCATCGCCCAGGCCATGGACATCCATGACACCATCGGTTTCGACCTCGTAGGCATGGTGGTGGACGACATCGTTGTGGTGGGCGCTGAGCCGCTCTACATGACCGACTACATCGCTTGCGGCAAGGTTGTCCCGGAACGCATCGCTGACATCGTCCGCGGTATCGCAGCTGCCTGCTCCGTGGCCGGCACCGCGCTGGTGGGTGGCGAGACCGCTGAGCACCCGGGCCTCCTGGGTGAGCACGAATACGACGTCGCAGGTGCTGCCACCGGCATCGTCGAAGCCGACGCCCTCCTCGGCCCGGACCGCGTCCGCGCCGGCGACGTCGTGATCGGCATGGCATCCTCCGGCCTGCACTCCAACGGCTACTCCCTGGTCCGCCGCGTCATCAACCACGCCGGCTGGGCCTTGGACCGCCAGGTATCCGAACTCGGCCGCACGCTGGGCGAAGAGCTTCTGGAGCCCACCCGCGTCTACGCAGCTGACTGCCTCGACCTCGCCCGCACCTTCCCCGTCACGGGCGGCGCGGCAGTGCACGGCTTCAGCCACGTCACCGGTGGTGGCCTCGCCGCCAACCTGGCACGCGTCCTCCCGCAGGGCCTGGTAGCTACGGTTGACCGCAACACCTGGGAACTGCCGGCCATCTTCAAGCTGGTCTCCGAGCTGGGCAACGTCCCCCTGGCCGACCTGGAGCGCACGCTAAACCTCGGCGTGGGCATGGTTGCCATTGTTTCCGCCGAAGCAGCCGATGCTGCCGTGGCCCGCCTGAACGACCGTGGCCTGCCCTCCTGGGTTATGGGCACCGTTGCAGCTGACAGCGACTCGATCGACAAGACCGGCCCGGACTACGTCCAGGGTGCCAAGGGCGTCGACGGCGGCGCTGTGCGTTTGGTGAACGCCTACGCCTAAGCGCGTTATTGCTTCATAAAAGAGCGGCCAGGCAGTGATGAACTGCCCGGCCGCTCTTTTACGTTTCCGGCGTCTTCGGTGTGTTGACGCCTTGGGTGCGTCTCCGGGGCCTTCCTGGGCTTCGGTGTGTTCAGGCCTTCAGCGCCTTCAGTGTCTTCAGCGTCTTCAGTGTCTTCAGACCTGGATCAAGCTCAGGATTCCGCCTTGCGGGTCCTGAATCGTGGCGAGTGAGCCTGTCTCGGCCCCTTCTTCCGGCTCGACCAGCAGTTCCCCTCCGGCGGCCAGCGCGGCTTCAGCGGCCTTACGCACGTCGGCCACGCCAAAGTAGATCTGCCAGGCAGCGTCCTCGCCTTCATCGGCAGGAACGATGCCGGCCACCTCGTCACCGTTGACCATCAACGTACTGTAGCTGCCGCCGTCGTCCTGCGGATATTCCGTAACCTCATGCCCGAATAGCTGCTGGAAGAACCCGACGGCGGCCTGCGGCTCAGGTGTCAACAGTTCAGCCCAAGCCAAGGCGCCGGGCTCGTTGAACAGGTGGCTTCCCACATGCGTTCCCGCCTGCCAAATACCTGTAGTCCCGCCGCCCGGAGGTTCGACGAACGCCAAAACCCCTGTATCCGCTACTGCCTCGGGACCAAACTGAAGCTTCCCGCCTGCGTGGGCGGCGTCGTCGGCGATTTCGTCGGTATCAGTGGCGGCGATGTAGATATTCCACTGACCGTGCGTTCCGGCTGCCTCCTGCATGGGGTTCTGCGGTGCGATGACGGCCACCAGCTGATCCTTGACGAAGGCTTGCGCATAGCTTCGCCCGTCCGGAGTGGGAAGGTCCTTGTAGCTCCACCCGAAAACCTGCTGATAAAAATCCTTGGCCGCGGACACGTCCCTGGTCTGGAGGTCGGCCCAGCACGGCTCTCCGCTGGCGTAGTGCTTACGTGAAGTCATGATGCCAAGCCTGTCATGATGCTGAAGGCTGCGCCTGCAGGGTCCATGAGGACTGCCATGCGTCCGACTCCCGGCACGTCGAATGCGGGGGCAATAACGTGGCTGCCCAGCTCGACGGCCCGCTCCACAGTCGCGTCAATATCCACCACATTGAAGTAGGTCATCCAGAACGGTGACAAGCCCTGGATAGGCAGCTTCAGCGCACCCGCAATTCGTCGTCCGTCCACCAGCAGGCTTGTGTACTCCTGCAAGTCGCCGGATGGTTCAGTTTCGCTGGTGCAGCCGGTCACGGCCTCGTAGAAAGCTACGGCTTTAGGGACATCGTTGGTCTGTAGTTCATTCCAGATCATGGTTCCCGGCTCGTTGACCAGCCCCGACCCCGGATGCTTTCCTGCTTCCCAAAAGCCAATCTGGGCTCCAGTAGGATCTGTGGCGAAGAACATACGCCCGGACCCGTTTGGAACGGAGTCAGGAGGGAAAAGGAGGGCACCGCCGGCAGCTTCCACCCTCTGCGCGGCCTCGTCAGCCGAGTCAACCGCAAGATAGTTGGCCCAGTAGGACGGCATCCCTTCCGGGGCATCCGGCATCTGCTGCATCATTCCGGCAACGTATCGGCCCTTGAGTTTGGCCATGTAATACGTCATGCCGTTCCCGGCATCCATGGCGTCCAGCTCCCATCCGAAGAGGTCGCTGTAGAACCTGGTGGAAACGTCAATGTCGGTGGAAGAAAGGTCCACCCAACACGGCGTCCCCTGCGTGTAGCTGTCGACCTCCGGCATGGCGTTCCTTTCAATGCACTCGAAACTCCAGCCTACGCAAAAAAGGGCCCTCAGGGTACGCCAATGACTGGCGTGCCCTGAGGCCCTTTTTTCAAAAGATTTCCGGCATCCTGAAATGCGCGATGACCTTGAAAGTACGACGGCGGTCCGCAACTCAGCGCCTACGGCACCTGTTGGTTGCGACAGCTATCCGATCCGGCGGGTGTCAACCTCGTCGTCATCATCTTCCGCGTACTTGTCCTCATAAGCCGAATAGTCCGGCTCAGGGGGATCGTCGGGGAAGTGGCTCTTGACACGACTGGACGGACCCGTGAGCTCCCGCTCAAGTGCCGAATAGTCAGTGTTCGGGGAGTAGTACTTAATATCCCGAGCCTGCTTGGTAGCTTTTGCCTTTTGACGGCCGCGCCCCATGGCGTGACCCCCTTTTGTACTTGGACCGGAGGTGGTCACCTTGGCTATCGGTGAGGCCCCGGAATGTTTGGTCAATTTGTCGTATGTCTAGATTACATGCTTTCAGGGGTGCCTGCGCGCCACCACAGCCCCCATCCGGACCAGCCTTGGCCAAAAGCACGGCCAAACACCTCCCTGGGGGCCAAAAATTGGGTAGAGTCTGCCTCAATGCGGCGTCACAGCAGGAAGGGCACACCCAGGAAATGAGCCAGGACAACACCCCGCCACGCGAGGGCTCCCCACGCGATAAGGACAAGGATGGGGTGCCTCCCGCGCCCAAAACCGAACCCGCCGGCGCTGATACGCCGGCATCCGGGACGGGCGGGCAAACGGACGGGGCATCAGGCAGCCAGCAGCCCGAGCAACCGACCGCGACCGGCCCCGACAAGCAACCTTCGCCCGAGCCTGGGCAACAGCCCGTCTGGGGACAGCAGCCTGGAACGGTTGCGGGACAAGCTGTTGCGGGACAAGCTGTTGCGGGACAAGCTGTTGCGGGACAACCTGTTGGGGGACAAGCTGTTGCGGGACAGGCTACTGGCCGGCCGGATCCGGAACAGTCCGCCGCGTCCCCGGCCCAGCAACCGCCCTCCCCTGACACGCAAACCACGCCGGCCCCCTGGGCATCCCCGTCAGGGCTTCAGCCGGATCCCGCACCGGAGCTCGATCCCGACTTCGTTCCAGATCCTACCTCCCAGCCAGACCCGACGATGCCACCGTCTGACGGACAAGCCCCTAAGTACGCCAGCGCCTATCCGGGCCAGCAGCCGTATCCGGGCCAGCAGCCGTATCCGGGCCAAGAGCCACAGCCCGAACCGCACGGGGATCCGGTAAAGCGGCAGCGTTTGGTCATTGGCGGAATTGTGGTGGGTGTTCTCGTCCTCATAGGCGTGGTGATTTGGGTGCTGCTGAACCTGCTGGGAACCCGTCCCGAAGCCGCTGTCACCACCCCAAGCGCCACCGCTACCCCGGGGCCGCTTCCCCGTGACGCCAATTCCAAGGACTTCCAGGTGGGCGACTGCTTCGCCGACTTTGATCCCAACGCAAGCGAAGCACGCGCGGTAGCCTGCGACACCGAGCACTCTGCCCAGCTCATTGGAGTCCACGTGTACCCGGGCGAGGATTCCTTCCCCGGAACCAATGCTCTGCGTGACAAGGGCCGCGAGGTGTGCAAGGCCTCGGTGGCAAAGCTCAACGATGCGGCCGGAAACTACGTCCTGCTGCAGCAGAATGTGTACCCGAGTACCACCAGTTGGGATCGGGGCGACCGTCGGGTCGATTGCTTCATTGTGGTGGACTCAGGCAACACCATCAAAGAAGACCTCCTGCAGAAGTAGCCCGCCGGCTGCACTTGCATCCGGCGGGCTGCTCCTTGTTGGTCCCGCACCACGTGCGGGAAGAACACTGTGGCGGTTACTTCCTGCGGACCGTGAGTCCCGCACCCGCCGGCATGCCGCCGTCGGGACCTGCCAGCGCTTCGAGCCCCTCAATGGTGAGTTCGTCGAGATCAGCTGCGGTGTCCACCAGCACGGTATCTCCGTCGCTGATTTCACCGGCAAGGATCTCCTTGGCCAGGCGGTCACCGATCTCGCGCTGCACCAGGCGGCGAAGAGGCCGGGCGCCGTACGCGGGATCGAATCCGGACATAGCCAACCATGCCCTGGCTCCGTCCGAAACCTCGAGGCTCAAGCGGCGATCACGGAGCCGGTTGCTCAGCTCGGCAACGTGCAGTTCCACGATCCTGGCCAGCTCTTCCACATTCAGGGGATCGAACAGCACGATCTCATCCAGGCGGTTCAAGAATTCCGGCTTGAACGATGCCTGCACCACTGCCATGACTGCATCACGCTTTGCCTTGGCATCCATGCCCGGGTCCACCAGGAACTGGCTTCCGGAGTTGGACGTGAGCACCAAAATGGTGTTGCGGAAGTCCACGGTGCGGCCTTGGCCGTCGGTGAGGCGGCCGTCGTCGAGGACCTGCAGGAGGATGTCGAAGACCTCGGGGTGGGCCTTCTCCACTTCGTCCAAAAGCACCACGGAGTACGGCCTGCGCCGGACTGCCTCGGTGAGCTGGCCGCCTTCTTCGTAGCCGACGTATCCCGGAGGAGCACCCACCAGGCGGGCCACTGAGTGCTTCTCGCTGTACTCGGACATGTCGATCCGGATCATGGCGCGTTCGTCGTCAAAGAGGAAGTCCGCCAGGGCCTTGGCCAGCTCGGTCTTACCGACGCCGGTGGGTCCCAGGAACAGGAAGGAACCCGTGGGTCGGTTGGGATCGCTGATGCCGGCACGGGCCCGGCGCACGGCATCGGACACAGCCTGCACAGCCTTGCTCTGTCCGATCAGGCGCTTTCCGAGTTCTTCTTCCATGTGCAGCAGCTTCTGCGATTCCCCTTGCAGCATGCGTCCGGCGGGGATGCCGGTCCACGCGGAAATCACCTCGGCAATATCGTCAGCAGTCACGTCTTCAGCAACCATCAACTCAGGCTTTGAGTCACTCCGGGCCGACTCCTCCTCAGCGGCTGCGCTCAACTCACGTTCAAGAGCGGGCAGTTCCCCGTAGAGGATCCGCGATGCCGATTCCAGGTCACCTTCCCGCTGGGACTTATCCGCGGCAGAACGCAGTTCGTCGATCTTGGCCTTGAGGTCACCTACCCGGTTGAGTCCGGCCTTCTCCGCTTCCCAGCGCGCATTCAAAGCGCTGAGTTCTTCGTTCTTGTCCGCTTTGTCGGCACGCAGGGCAGCCAGCCGTTCTACGGATGCAGGATCCGTTTCACCTTGAAGGGCCAGTTCTTCCATGGTCAAACGGTCCACGGCGCGGCGAAGCTGGTCGATCTCCTCCGGTGCGGAGTCGATCTCCATGCGAAGCCGGGATGCTGCCTCGTCCACAAGGTCGATGGCCTTATCAGGAAGCTGCCGTCCCGAGATGTAGCGGTTCGACAACGTTGCGGCCGCCACCAACGCCGAGTCCGCGATAGCTACTTTATGGTGTGCCTCGTAGCGTTCCTTCAGGCCGCGAAGGATGCCAATGGTGTCCTCCACGCTGGGCTCGCCGACGTAGACCTGTTGGAAGCGCCGCTCAAGGGCGGGGTCCTTCTCAATGTTTTCCCGGTACTCGTCCAAGGTAGTGGCACCGATGAGGCGCAATTCGCCACGGGCCAGCATGGGTTTGAGCATGTTGCCCGCATCCATTGCACTCTCGCCTGTGGCGCCGGCGCCGACTACCGTGTGGATCTCATCGATGAACGTAACGATTTGTCCGTTGGAGTTCTTGATCTCCTCCAAGACGGCCTTCAGGCGTTCCTCAAATTCGCCGCGATACTTCGCCCCGGCCACCATGGAAGCGAGGTCCAAAGCAATAAGCGTCTTTCCGCGCAGGCTCTCCGGGACGTCGCCGGCCACCATGCGTTGGGCGAGCCCCTCGACGACGGCCGTCTTGCCAACGCCGGGCTCACCAATGAGTACAGGATTGTTCTTGGTTCGGCGGCTCAGCACCTGAACGACGCGGCGGATCTCGCTGTCACGCCCGATGACCGGGTCCAGCTTGCCTGAGCGCGCCACCGCAGTGAGGTCGGTGCCGAACTTTTCGAGCGCCTGGAAGGTGTTTTCCGGGTCCGGCGAGTTGACGTTCCTGTCGCCGCGGACACCCGGCAGTGCGGCGAGCAGCGCCTCATGGGAGGCGCCGGCGTCGCGCATCAGCTTCCCCACCGCATCACTTCCGGCCGAAAGACCCAGCAGCAGATGTTCAGTGGAGACGAAGGAGTCGCCGAGCTTGTCGGCCTCGTTCTGGGCAGCCTGGATGGCCAGCACCGATTGGCGTGACATTTGGGCCTGCTGGACGGAACTTCCCGAAGACGACGGAAGCGCCTTGATGGCCGAGCTGGCCTGCACACTCACGGCATCCGGGTCCGCGCCGGTAGCGCGCAGCAGTGCCACGGCAACACCTTCACGCTGGTCCATCAGCGCCTTCAACAGGTGAGCGGGCTCCAACTGCGGGTTGCCCGCCGTCGAGGCATTCATGGCGGCCGCAGAAAGGGCCTCCTGGCTTTTGGTGGTGAATTTGACGTCCAAAGAGTGCTCCCTTTCTGGAGTGGATCCAATGCTTTCAAAGTTGAGTCTACTACGCTCAACTTTGATTTTTGGTCCACTGGGTTCCATGTTTGCCCACGGCGAAACCAGTGTCCAGATAAAACCATGGCTATGTGAATAACAGGGGTCTACGATCAGGCTGTGACCGGGCGGAACGGCCTTCCCGCAGGCTCGGCCAAAACTTCGAAAAAAGGAACCGACATGACAAAGTACATGGTGCTTTACACTGCTCCTCAGTCCGCAGAATCGGCGATGCAGGACAGCTCACCGGAGTCGGCGTCGGAAGGCATGAAGGTCTGGATGGACTGGGCGGAAAAGGCCGGCGACGGCATTGTCGACCTTGGGACGCCCCTGGGTGGGGGTAAAGAGATCGGCACCTCCGGAGTCTCGGATTCGGCCGCCGACGTAGCCGGTTACACCATCCTTCAAGCCGACAGCATGGACGCCGCGTTGGCACTCCTTGAAGGGCATCCGCACCTGATGATGCCGGGAGCGTCCATCCAGGTTTATGAGGCGCTGGAGATCCCCGGGATGTAGGCAGCGCACCGGTTCCCGCCTGCCGCGACCGTACTCACGGGCGCGGAAGGCGGGAACGGGTGCAGACGCTCCGCAGGGCAAGAAACACCCGTAGGCTGTGGCCATGGACACCATTTCAAGCCCGGAAGAACTCGAAGAACTCATAGGACTCCCCCTCGACCGCGTGCGGAAGAAGGTCCGTACTTCGCTCAGCGATTTCGATCGCCAATGGCTGGCGGCCAGCCCCTTTTGCGTGCTTTCAACGACCGATGCGCTGGGGCGGGTAGACGCCTCGCCCAAGGGAGACCCTGCCGGATTCATCCACGTCCTGGATGACCACACCGTTGCCATCCCGGAGCGCCCCGGGAACAGGCTCGCCTTCGGCTTCCACAACATCCTGGAAAACCCGAATGTCGGCATCCTGTCCGTCGTCCCGGGAAGGACCGACACCCTGCGTATCAACGGTACGGCGCAGATTGTCCGGGATGCAGACTTCTTCGATCACATGGTGGTCAAGGGGCACCGGCCCCGCGCAGCCGTGGTGGTTTCCGTAGAGGAAGTGTTTACCCATTGCGGCAAGGCTTTCATGCGGAGTGGCCTATGGCAGCCCGAAACCTGGGATCCGGAAGGCCTGCCCAGCATCGCGGTCCTGGCCCAGACGTATACCCAACCCGGGACACCGCTGGAGGACCTGGAGTCCTACTACGGACCCTCCTACGCCGAGAGGATGTACAAGGACTGACCGGCACCGGAGGGGCAGCAGCCCCCAGGCACCGGACCGGGCAGCAGCCCTCAGGAGGGGTACACCGAGACCAGCGCGGACTTGACCACAAACCTCACGTCCATGCCCGGCACCAGGCCCAAATCGGCAGAGGCTGCCGGGGTGATATCGGCCGAAAGGGACTGTTCCGATGCGCCTGAGCGTGCACGCACACGGATCTGGTCGCCGTGCGGCTCGAGGTCCGTGATGACCACAGGGAAGGAGTTGCGGGGACTTCCGTGCACCTCGCCCGGAAAAACGGAAACGCTCGACGGCGGGAAGGCGGCCACGCCTGCCTGACCGGGCAAGGGTGACCAGTCAGGATCGTGCCGGCCCGCGAAAACCCGGCCATCCGGCGTCGTAATTCCCTCGCTGGTGAGGGTGCCCGTGACCAGGTTGAGGCCGGCCAATCCGGCGGCAAAGTGGCTTCTCGGCCGTTCGAGGACCTGCCGGGTTGGCCCTGCCTCGGCGATCCGGCCGTTGTCCACCACGATGACGCGATCGGCCAGCATGTAGGCATCCAGGACGTCGTGCGTAACGATGATGGCCTTGCGGTCCTGCAGCACCCTTTTGAGCACTCGACGCAGCAGCGGAGCGGCGTGGATGTCCAGCGCGGCCATGGGCTCGTCCAGGAGGAGCAGTTCAGGCTCAGCAGCGAGGGCCCGGGCCACGGCAACCCGTTGGGCTTGTCCGCCCGATAGTTGAGCTGGCCGCCGGCCGGCAAGCGGCAGTGCCTCCACCTCGGCCAGCCAGTGCTTGGCAGTTTCCCGGGCCGCCCGTTTGGAAGCACCCACACTGCGCGGCCCGAACGCCACGTTGTCCAACGCGTTCAGGTGGGGAAACAGGAGTGCTTCCTGGGCCAGCAAGGCGGTGCCCCTGAGGTGCGGCGGGCTCCACAGGCGGGTTCCGCCGTCGAGGTTGAACAACGTCCTGAGGCTGTCTCCGTTGGCCGCCGCGCCCATTGTGGCTGTTCCGGCGTCCGGCCGCAGCAAGCCGGCGATGATCCCCAGGAGAGTGGACTTGCCTGCGCCATTGGGCCCAAGGATGGCAACGGTCTCGCCGTCGGCAAGACTGAGCCGCAGATCAAAGTTCCTGGCATTGAGGCTGGCATGGAATTCGAAGCTCATGGCTGGACCTCCACGGACTTGTTGCGCTGCCTGCGGCCGTAACTGAGCCCCACCACAGCAACCGCAACCGCCACCAGGACCAAGGACAATGCGACGGCGGCATCGGCGTCGGTCTCACGCTGCAGATAGATTTCCAACGGCAACGTCCTGGTTACCCCCTCCAGGCTTCCCGCGAAGGTCAATGTGGCACCAAACTCGCCCAGGCTGCGCGCGAAGGACAAGACAGCACCGGACGCCAGGCCTGGCAAAACCAGTGGAAGGGTGACACGACGAAGAACTGTTGTGGGCCGGGCTCCGAGCGTGGCTGCCACCGCTTCGTACTTGTTTCCGGCCGATCGCAGCGCGCCTTCCAAACTGACCACCAGGAAGGGCAAGGCCACGAAGGTCTGTGCCAGGACCACCGCCGTGGTGGAAAACGCGATCTGGATCCCCGCCGCCTCCAACGATTTACCCAAAAGCCCCTGCCGCCCAAACGTGTAGAGGAGCGCAATGCCTCCGACGACCGGCGGAAGAACCAGCGGCAGGAGGACAAATGCCCTGAGCAACCGCTGACCGGGAAAGTCTCCGCGTGCCAGCACCAACGCCAGGGGCACTCCCAGCACGATGCAGAGCACGGTACTCGCAGCCGAGGTTCGCAGACTCAAACCCAGCGCCGCCAACGAGGATTCGGAGGTGATGAGGGGAACGAACTGCGGCCAGTTAACCTTGGCCAGCATCGCCACCAGTGGAAGGACCACCAGCAATCCCCCGACTCCGGCGATGACAAAGACCCACGACGGGATGCCGTGGTAACCGGAGCCGATGCGTTTCATCACAATCCCCCGGTTACGGAGCGCCGAAGCCGGCGTCGGCAAGGATCTTCCTGCCGTCGTTGCCTGTGACCATGGCAATGAAGGCAGCGGCCAGTTCCTTGTTCTTGCTGGTACCTACGGTGGCGATCGGGTAGGTATTGACGGCCTTGTCCGATTCCGGGAAGGGGATGCCCTTGACCTTGTTCCCCGCTCCCTTGACGTCCGTGACGTAAACCAAGCCCGCATCGGCTTCCTGGGAGGTGACTTTGCCCAGGACGTCGGTAACGGATGATTCTTCACTGACGGGGCTCAGGGTAATACCGGCAGCTTTCTCGACCACGTCCGCAGCTGCGCCGCAAGGAACCTGGTTGGCGCACGTCACCACTTTGACGCCCGGTTTGGCCAGGTCGGCAAAAGAAGAGATCGACGCCGGATTGCCGGGTGGGACGGCAATCTCCAGCACGTTGGTGGCAAAGTTCTGGGCGGTGCCGTCCACGAGCTGGGCGTCTGCAAGCTTGGTCATGTTCTTGGTGTCGGCGGAGGCAAAGACGTCGGCGGGGGCGCCCTGGGTAATCTGCGTGACCAAGTCCGAGGAACCGGCGAAGCTTAGATTGACCTTGGTTCCAGGGTTCCCGGCCTCAAAGTCCTCGGCCAATTGAGTGAACGTCGTTTTCAGGGATGCCGCTGCGAAAACAGTGATCTCGCCCGACAGCTGGGACGAGGCACCGGCTGAGGGGGCCGCAGGTGTTGACGTGTCCGCTGCACAGCCTGCGAGGCCCGTTGTGAGGGCGCCGGCAAGCAACAGTGCTGTAAATCTGGGGCGATGACCGGTGATGCTCATATGATGCTCTTTCCCTGGGGAGTCTCGATGATGACGGTGGTGGCCTTGACCACGGCGGTGGCTACCGAACCGAGCTCCAGCCCGAGGTCCCTCACGGCTTCACTGCTCATGAGTGACACCACCCGGAACGGGCCGCATTGAAGCTCCACCTGCGCCATGACCTTGTCAGCCGTGATCCCCGTGACCAAACCGACGAAGCGGTTTCGGGCCGAACTTCCAACCCGGGCGGGGTCATCCGGGAGATGGGACTGGTCGCGGGCAAGAGTTGCGAGTTCCAGGCCATCCACGGCAAGACGCCCGGCCGGATCCTTCTGCGCCGTCAGCGTTCCGTTCTCAGTCCAGCGCCTGACGGTGTCGTCACTGACACCCAGAAAGCGGGCGGCCTCGGAAATTCGTATTTGCGGCATGGGATCAGTGTAGTTCCGTAAATGCGTCTGGATGGGGCTGGTTTGTCCGCAAACCGAATATTACTAAAACCGTAACCAGGCGGCACCCGCGCAGCGGCACCGACGGGAGGCGCCGCCGCGCAGCGGCACCGACGGGAGGCGCCGCCGCGCAGCGGCACCGACGGGAGGCGCCGCCGTCGTCGTTCTCGTCGTCCCCGACGCACTCCTTTGGCGTCACCGGGGCACCAGTTTCCGCGCGAGGCACCCGTCAGCACCGGTGCGATTTGCGCGACCGGGCGCGCCGCCGTCGTCGAACTCTTCCTCAGCGGGGCACCGTTGGCTCTGGCCCCAAGGGACCCGCCGCCGTACCCTGTTCTAGGGAGAGAGTCTTAGGCGCGAAGGAGCGTCCCATGGAATGGATTCGTCCGGCCAACCCCAGCTATGACGAGGCCCGGAAACTCTTCAATGCGATGATCGACCGCAAACCGGCTGTCATCGCCAAATGCTCCGATCCCGCCGAAGTGGCTGAAGCCCTCAGCTATGCGCACAACCACAACCTGGACGTTGCAGTGAGGTCCGGCGGGCATTCCGTGGCGGGCATGTCCACCAACGACGACGGGCTGGTGATCGACGTCCGTCCCATGAAGTCCATCAGCATCAACACCGAAGCGAAGACTGCCACCGCAGGTGCCGGACTCACGTGGGGCGAGTTCGACCGGGCAACCCAGCAATATGGCCTGGCCGTTACCGGCGGCCGCGCCTCAACCACGGGTGTTTCCGGATTTACGTTGGGCGGGGGCTCGGGATGGCTGGAGCGCTCCTACGGTTTCGCCTGCGACAACCTGCTCTCCGTGGACCTTGTCACAGCGTCCGGGGATCGGGTGACCGCCAGTCCGGGAGAGAACCCGGAGCTGTTCTGGGGACTCCACGGTGGCGGAGGCAACTTCGGTGTCGCAACTTCCTTGACCTTCAAACTGCACGATCTTGGGCCAACAGTCATGGCCGGCCTGATGCTGTTCCCGGGCGGGGATGCCGCTGACGTGTCCCGTGCCTACCGGCAGATCGCCCTTGACGCTCCCGACGCAGTCGGCACCGCACTCGTCTTTCTCACAGCCCCTCCGGAAGAGTTCATTCCCGAAGACATGGTGGGCAAACTGGCCGTCGGCATGGCCTACCTCTACGCGGGAGACGTTGAGTCGGGCGAAGAACATGCCCGGCCTTTCAAAGAGTTGGGGCCCGCCGTGGACCTGGTCTCTCCCATGGGTTATGCGGACTTCCAGTGCATGATCGACGACCCTCCGGATCTCTACAACTACTGGAGCGCCGACTATCACAACAAGCTCACTGATGATGCGCTGGATCTCCTGGTGGACTCGGCGCAGCGGCTGCCGGGCCCGAATTCCCAACAGTTGGTGGTGCGCTGGGGAGGAGCAGTGGGCGGCCCCGCAGCGGCGAACACACCGTTGCAGCATCGAGGCGCAGAGTGGGTCAGTCACCCCTTCGGCCTGTCCGCAACCCAGGAGGGTGGGCTGGAAGCCAAAGCCTGGGTCAAGCAGTTCCGACAGGACATAGCCCCGCACACTACGGGCGGGGTGTGGCTGAACTTCATCGGCGACGAAGGCCAGGACAGGATCATGGCTGCCTACGGCGAACAGAACTATCGCAGGCTCTCCCTGGTCAAGCGCGAATTCGATCCCGACAACGTGTTCCGCGGCAACCAGAACATCCTGCCCGCCCAGCACTGAGAACCCTACGCTCCTTCCCAGTTGCCGTGAACAGTTCGGACAGTGAAGCCCGGATTTCCGGGGCGGCAGCACGGCGGTAGACGTCCCGATGGCCGGCAACTGGGAAGGATCACTTGGGATTACACTTTGGCAATGGCCGTCTACATTGATCCGCCCCTATGGCCCGCGCATGGGACCGTTTTTTCGCATCTGGTATCGGATTCAACCCTGGATGAGCTTCATGCGTTCGCCGCCGCTGCCGGAATTCCGGAAAGGGCCTTCGACGGCGATCACTACGACGTCCCCGAACGCCGCTACGATGACCTCGTCCTCGCCGGTGCCATACCCGTTGAGGCCCGGATCCTGGTCCGCAAACTCATAGCGAGCGGCCTGCGGATTCCGGCGCGCGAACGGAGCAAAGCCCTCACAGTCCCTTTGATGGAGCGGTGGAACAGCATTCTTCCCGGCCACGAGGAGTTGGGGCTGGAACTATTGGAACGCTGGGGTGAGGACGGCAGGAAATACCACAGCCGCACCCACCTCCTGGCAGTTCTTGAGGCCCTCGACCTCCTGACCGAACCCGCCGTACCTGCCCGTACCGTCTCCCTGGCAGCCTGGTTCCACGACGCCGTGTATGAGGGAGTCGCCGGCCAGGACGAGGAAGACTCAGCCGTGCTGGCGGAGGATCGCCTCACGGCTGCCGGTCTACCCCCTGACGATGTGGCCGAGGTAGCGCGGCTTGTCCGGCTCACCTCCAACCACTCTCCGGAAGCGGATGACCATGCCGGGGCGCTCCTCTGCGACGCCGACCTCTCCGTACTTGGCGGCGACCAGCAAGCCTATGCGCGCTACCTGGCCGCCGTCCGCGAAGACTACGCCCACGTCAGCGACGACGACTTCGCGAAGGGGCGCGCCGCCGTCGTGCGTCACCTCCTGAACCTGGAACCGCTGTTCCATGGGGAACGAGCCAAAGGGCTCTGGCTCGACGCCGCGCGGCGCAACCTCACGGCGGAACTCGCGTGAGCGGTTCCCCGGATATGGCGGGGGTGCCGCAGCGGCAACTTCCGTACGCGGTCCGGTTTGAATGGGGGCTCGACGGCGCCCGTGCCGTAGTGCCCGGTGCGGACCTCGCGGTGGTGGTTGACGTCCTGTCCTTCACCACATGCGTCAGTGTTGCGGTTGACCGCGGGGCTGTGGTGTTTCCCTATCCTCATCGGGACGCATCAGCAATTGATTTTGCGGCTCATCATCAGGCTTTGCTCGCCGGGCCGAGGAACACCGAGAGCTTGAGCCTTTCCCCTTCCAGCCTCCGCAAGGCGGGCACGCTGGAGCGCGTGGTTCTCCCCTCCCCCAACGGTTCGACAATCAGCCATGAGCTTGCGGCATCGGCGCCCAAAGTAGTGGCTGTCTCACTCCGAAACGCCGCCGCAACGGCCCGCTGGGTCCACGCCGCCCTGCCCGCCGACGCCGTGATCGCCGTGATCGCAGCAGGTGAAAAGTGGACGGACGGTGGATTGCGGCCGTCGTTGGAGGATCAGCTCGGGGCGGGCGCGTTCATTGCCGGCCTCGCAGCCGCAGGTCGTCACAGCTTTTCACCCGAGGCTGAGATGGCTGCCGCGGCGTTCGGTGCTGCCGAACCCCGGCTGACAGAAGTACTGCAAGGCTGTTCCAGTGGACGGGAATTGATCGACGCCGGTTATGCCGGGGACGTCAGCATCGCGGCAGAGTTGGATGACAGTTCTGCGGTTGCCTTGCTGCTGAACGGTGCTTTTAGGACGCCCTAGACTAGGAGGTATGACCTCCTACCTCCACACCTATGTGAGCCCCGAGTTGCCACTGGCGATCCCCGACCTTGAACACGTCCTGGCCGTCCGTGGCGTGGGCGGTTACCGCCAGTACCGTATCCCCGCCCTTGCTGTGAGCCCACGAGGCACCCTGCTGGCTGCCTACGACGGCCGGCCAAACCTGGACGATCTTCCCAATCCCATTGATCTCCTCCTGCGCCGCAGCACGGACAACGGAAAGACCTGGGGCCCGCAGCAGGTGGTTCGCACAGCCCGGGGACTGCAGGGATTCGGTGACCCCAGCCTGCTGGTGGACAACGAGACCGGACGTATCTTCATGTTCCACGCCGCTGGAACCCACGCCGGATTCTTCGAGGCCGTCCCCGGCATGGAGCCGGACGACGAGGTTCAGCACGCGGACGTCAGTTACTCGGACGACGACGGCGGCACCTGGCAGCATCGTCGGCTCACCGCACAGCTCAAATCGGCCCACCCAGGAATCACCGGCCTTTTTGCTGCGGCAGGCCAAGGCATCCACGTCCACACCGGCCCATTCAGGGGCAGGCTGGTGCAGCAGTATGTAGTTCTCGTGGAGGGGAACATCATGGCCGCCTCGGCGTTCAGCGACGACCACGGTGAGACCTGGGTTTTGGGAGAACTGATCGGAGATGGCCCGTCCGGGATCGGGCCCAACGAAAACAAGGTGGTGTGCCTGGATGACGGTCGGCTTCTGCTTCACTCCCGGGCAACGCCGTGCCGTTTATGGTCTGTTTCTGAGAACGGCGGGCACTCGTGGAGCCTGCTTCAGCCTGTTGAAGATCTGCCCGACCCCAGCGACAACGGCTCCTTGACCCGCTTCGACGGACGACCCGGCGTTTCGCTCCCGGAATCCGGCACGTCCGGGTGGTTGTTGTCCAGCAACAACCAGGACCCGCAGCTTCGCCGGAACACGGTGCTCAGCCTTTCCATCGATAATGGCGCCACCTGGCCGGCCAAGCTGGTGGTGTGCCCCGGAAGTTCGGCCTACTCCACCGTGACGCGCCTGCCCGATGGAAACGTGGGCGTCCTTTATGAGCGACAGGGTTACCGGGAAATCGTGTTCGCTTCCATCCCTGCGGAGCAATTGACGGATCAGCTGGGTTCGGCGGCAGCTTCCGCCGGTGGCGGGGTTGACGACGGCGTCGACAGCGGCGGGGTCGACGGCGGCGGGGTCGACGGCGGCCGGGCTGACGGCGGCGGGGTTGACGGTGGCGGCGGCTGGGCTGGCGGCTGGGTTGACGGCGGCGGCGGCCGGGTCGACGGCGGCCGGGCTGACGGCGGCGGGGTTGCCAGCGGCCGGGTCGACGGCGGCCGGGCTGACTCGTGCCCCGACGTCTTGGCCTTCGACATGGAACTGCGCTCCATTACCCCTGGCCGTCCTGACGAGTGGCAGAACGCAGGTGAATTCCACGTGCTTCCATCCTCCAGCGACGGCCAGTGGGACGTGCAAACCTGGAAGGAAATTGGCCAGGGTTACTCCGGAAACCAAGTCCTTGGCACGCGTGAAGCCCAGGACCTCAACTACGGCCCGATCATCCCCGGCTACCAAGCCGGGGACATCCTGGCTTTCACCGGGCGTGCCCGCAACTGCGGCACCCAGCCGATGACCGGCGTCGTACTTCTCGGACCGCACGCCAACCAGGGCGACTTCCCGCCGGTCGACCTTCTGCCGGGCGAGCAGGTCCTGTACTTCACGCCGACCTACACGGTCACGGCTGCGGACATGGACCGGGCCGCGTTGGAAGTCTCGTTCACTGTGGAGTCCGACGGTGGGCGCATACTTCAGGTGCGGCGTTTCCGTTTCGAACTGGGTACCGGCGCTGTGCAGGCTTTCCAGGGTTAGGTGCCTTTCAGCGCCGGCGTTTCCAGCGGCAGGTGCTGGCAACGGGAGGTGCTGGCAGGCTGAAGGTATGCCTAGCGGTAGGTGCTGACGAACGGCTGGTTGGTTGGCACAATTTGTTTGCCGAGCGGCATCAAGGACACCGGGATCAGCTTCAGGTTGGCAATGGCGAGTGGGATGCCAATGATGGTGATGGCCATGGCAAAGGCGGTGACCACGTGACCGATCGCGATCCAGATACCCGCAACGAGCAGCCAGATCACGTTGCCGAGGAGAGCGAATACCCCTGCACCGCCCGGCTTTTCCACCACCATTTGGCCGAAGGGCCACAAGCAGTAAGCACCGATCCGGAAGGAAGCGATGCCCCACGGGATGGTGACGATCAGAACGCAGCAAATGATGCCCGCCGCGAAGTAGCCCAAAGCCAGCCAGAACCCACCGAAGACAAGCCAGATGATGTTAAGGAGCGTTTTCATAGTCCCCATTCTCCCTTGCCGGTCTGACAAAAAGCCTAGGGGTCTGCCCTGATTCTTCCCTGAAGTGATTTTTCACTGGAGAATGCTCTGCCCGTTATGCCAGGAGGTCGTCCAGCTTGTCGAACGAAGTTCCCCAGCCGTCACGGGTCATGTCCACCCACTCCTGGGATTCGAAAGGGCCTTGGGTGACATTCATGCGGGTTCGGCCGTTGAGGTCCTCGAACTCCAGGCGCATCTCCTCGAATTCGTGATCGGCATCCGGAGCAGCTTTGGCCTTCGCAACCAGGAGAGCCGGGGCTTCCAGTTCAGAGATCACAGCTTCAATGGGGGCTTCTTGCTCCCCATCCTCGTCCGACCACACCATGACCACCTGCCAGATGCCGCCCACCTTCGGCTCAACAATGATCTTCTCGCGGGGCGCCTCCACCTCAACGGGGCCGAACCACTGCGCGAGCTTGTCAGGATCCATCCAAGCGTCGAAAACCTTCTCGCGAGGAGCGTCAAACTCACGGCTCATGGTCAGGGTGAAGTGTTCCGCGCTCATTGTTTGACTCCTGTTTTCGTGGACTGCGGGTGGGAGTGTCCGTTTAACGGTGGATTCGGGTGTTGGAAGCGAACTGGTGTTGGAAGCGATTCTAGGGGGTGCCAGTGACAGCCAGACGATCTCTCACTAAATCGCAGGTTTACACGATCCCTCTTTCACATCACCACCAGAAATCGTGGTGTCAGAGAGCAACGTCAGTCAACCCAGGGGACGTGAGCGAGGATCGGCGGAAAGACCCGGGGGATCTGATAGAGCGTCAGTCGAGAGGCTGGGGGAAGTGATAGAGCATCAGCCAAAAGACCAGGGGATCTGATCGAGCGTCAGCGGAAAGACCAGGGGATCTGATCGAGCGTCAGCCAAAAGACCCGGAGACGTGATAGACGGTCAGGCCTTGGCGGCTTCCACGAACGCCCGGATCCTGGCCAGGTCCTTCACTCCGCGGGAAGACTCCACGCCGGAGGACACATCCACGCCCCAGGCTCCGGCCGCGGTTGCTGCGAAGGCAACATTGCCGGCTTCGAGTCCCCCTGCGAGCAGCCATTCGCGGCCATCGAGTCCCTTCGCCCGGACCGAACCGTAGTCCCAGGACTCCCCCGAGCCCGGCACGGCGGCATCAACCAGGAACAATTCTTCACCCAGATCAGCGAACTCGTCCTCGGAGGCACCCATGGTGACGGCCCTGATGAGCCGCATACCGGCGTCGTGCACTGTCTTGACGTCCTCGGCCGTGCGGTGACCATGGAGCTGAACCCACTCGAGGCCTGCCGCTCGCGCTGTTTCAACGGCATCCGCGGCAGACTCGTGCCGGAAAACACCCACGGCGTGGACACCGGCAGGAACCAAGGGAAGGAGGATGCGGACCTGCTCCGGGCTGACTTCGCGCGGGCTGGCGGTAAGGACGAATCCCACCGCGTCGGCACCGGCGTCGACGGCCTCACTGAGGGATTCCGGCGTGCTCAAGCCGCACACTTTGACGAACATTCCCGCGCCTCCAGCCAAACTCGCAACGTTTTCCACATATGACGTTAGCAAGCCGGAATGCGAACGCAGAAGCCGTGTCCACCACTAGGCTGGTCGAATGGAGATCATCCGCTTTGCCGACATCCGTCCTGAACCGTGGCGCAACGGCGGTGGGGTGACGCGCGAACTCGCCAGCCACCCCAAAGCCGCTTCAGCCCAGGACGGGGCATGGGATTGGCGCGTCAGCATCGCCGACGTCTCAAAAGCCGGCGAATTTTCCGCCTTCCCCGGCATGGAGCGGGTTATCACCATCATCGACGGCGAACTGCTGTTGCTCTCTGTGGACGGCTCGGAGCACCCGCTGGAGAAGTATCGTCCGTTCCGTTTCTCTGGCGAGGCCGCCTCTTCGGCAACTCTTCCCACCGGGGATATACAGGATCTGAACGTCATTGCACGCGAGGGCGCTTTCAAGGGCTACACGTCCATTGTGGAAATCTCCAAGAAACGGGCTCACCCGGTCTTCGAGGGCCAACTGGCCGTCCTTCTTGAAGGGAAAGCCACGGTGGCGCCCGGCGGGCTTGGGGACGAAGCACCGGTTGAGGAGGAAGAGTCCGACGGCGGCGCCCCGGCACCCAGCGCGGCCGAGCCGATTGAACTGTCCCGGTATGACGCCGTGGTGGGCTCGGATACCCGCAGCCCGGAAATCACGGGCCGGGGCTTCATCGCGGTCATCTCGATCGACCATGTGGAAGCCCACGCCTGAGCTGGTGACGTTAACCACCAGAAGTGGCCACCCTGCGCGGGAGTTGCTAGCCTGAAATGAAGGTTCCGCTCTGGAACCTCCGGACGACGGTTCAGTACCCGGAACGCGACAAGACTGGCCAAAGGAAATGTCATGTCGTGGATAATTCTCATTCTTTCCGGAGCACTTGAGGCCGTGTGGGCCGCAGCGCTCCACCGTTCCAAGGGCTTCCGCAAACCCGTCCCAACTGTTGTGTTCCTGGTGTCAGTGATCGCCAGTATGGGCGGCCTCGCCATCGCGATGCAGTCCATCCCGACGGGCACGGCCTACGCGGTGTGGGTTGGCGTCGGTGTCGTCCTCACTGCAACATACGCGATGGTCACCAAAGTTGAACGCGCGACGACGGCCCGGCTGCTTCTGCTTGCGGGCATCGGCGCATGCGTGGTCGGCCTGAAGGTGGTGGCGTAGCCATGACTGCAAACAACTCGAACACCAAGAACACCGGCAACGGAATCTTCTGGGCCATTCTCCTGGCCTCGGCGCTGCTCGAGGCCGTATGGGCCACCGCTTTGGGCCTGTCCAACGGCTTCACGCAACTCATGCCCACAGTGGTCTTCGCTATCACCGCAGTACTGAGCATGCTCGGACTGGGCATCGCCGTGAAGCGCATCCCCCTCGGTACTGCTTACGCGGTCTGGGTCGGGATTGGTGCTGCGCTGACAGTTGGCTGGGCCATGATCACGGGCGTGGAGTCCGCGAGCCCGCTGAAGCTGCTCTTCATCGCGGGAATCGTGGGCTGTGCTGCCGGTTTGAAGGCCCTGCCTGCCGATAAGCCTGCTGCCAAGGCCGAGTAGGCACTTCCTGGCGCTCCATTTCGAGGGGTAGCTGCTCATTCGATGTCTCGCACCATCGAATGCGCAGCGGCCCATCGAATCGGCCTTCACACCCGGCGAATCCGCAGCCAGCCAGCTCGACGAACCTGCAGCGAAGCATCGAACGCACAGCTGCCCATCGAATAGACGCTTCCTGGCGCTCCATTTCGAGGGGTAGCTGCGCATTCGATGTCTCGCACCATCGAATGCGCAGCGGCCCATCGAATCGGCCTTCACACGCCCGGGAAATCCGCAGCCAGCCAGCTCGACGAACCTGCAGCGAAGCATCGAATGCGCAGCGGCCCATCGAATAGATGCTTCCTGACGCTCCATTTCGAGGGGTAGCTGCTCATTCGATGTCTCGCACCATCGAATGCGCAGCGGCCCATCGAGTCGGCCACCGAACGGGGCGGGCCGGGCAGCGCGCGGGACCGCAACAGCAGGAATACCCGCTGCCTCCAGCGGGTTCACGCCAACAAAGGGCACTCTGGAACACCTACGCGCATTGGAGAAGTTCATGACTGAAGTTCAACTCGGTGACGGCCTCAAGGTCAGTCCCCTCGGATTCGGCGGAATGGCCCTCACCCCGGTGTACGGGGGAATCGAGCCGGAAGAAGGCCTGCAAACACTGAGGCATGCGGTGGACGCGGGAATCACGTTCATCGACACCGCAGACGTGTACGGCGCCGGGAGCAACGAGGAACTCGTGGGCAGGCTCTTGAAGGAGCGGCGCGACGAGATCCAGGTGGCCACCAAGTTCGGAATTGAGGGCAACCCCGCGGACGGGTACACGGGAGTCCGCGGGGATGCGCCTTACATCAGGCAAGCGGCGGAAGCGAGCCTCCGCCGCCTGGACACTGACGTGATTGACCTCTACTACATGCACCGCCGTGACCTCCGCGTTCCGATAGTGGAAACCGTGGAGGCCATGGCGGAACTGGTCCGAGAGGGCAAGGTCCGGCACCTCGGCTTGTCTGAGGTGACGGCCGAGGAGCTCAGGCAGGCCAACGCTGTCCATCCCATTGCCGCGGTCCAGAGCGAGTGGTCGATCTGGAGCAGGGATGTGGAGCTCAACGTTGTACCTGCCGCCAAGGAACTTGGCGTTGGGTTTGTGCCTTATTCGCCTCTTGGCCGCGGATTCCTCACGGGAACCGTCAGCGCGGGCGACCTTGGGGAAAATGACTTCCGCCATAAGATCCCCCGTTTTGGTGACGAGGCACTTGATGCGAACCAAGCCGTAGTGGCCGCGGTCCGCGAGGTAGCCAGTGGGCTGGATGCAACTCCTGCCCAGGTAGCCCTGGCATGGCTGTTCGCCCAAGGTCAGCGCCTTGGGATTTCCGTGGTTCCCATCCCCGGCACGCGTAAAACGCACCGGATCGACGAGAACCTGGGGGCACTGTCCCTGCAACTGGGGACAGCACAACTTGAGGTGCTCAACCAAGCCGCGGCCGGCGTCGTGGGTTCACGTTCTGCCGACCCCAACTGGGTTTCGCAGGGCCGCGAAGCCAACAACGTAGGCTGATCGCATGGATTCGCTCATTCACTCTTTGCACCAAATCACCATCCGCAGCATCTCCGTCAGCGAGATGAACAACAACGTGTACTTGCTGACTTCGAAGTCCACGGGTGGGCAGTTGTTGATCGACGCCGCCGACGACCTTCCTGCGATCCAGCAATTGATCGCAGACAGCGCCGTCGATTCGGCCGCTCCCACCAAGGTGCTCAGGATCGCCACCACCCACCAGCACTGGGACCATGTCCGCGCGCTGCCGGAGTTGGTGGAAGTTACCGGCGCAACCACCTCAGCTGGAGCGGACGACGCCGATGCGTTGCCGGTTCCGGTGGATGTCCGGCTTGGTCACGGCGACGTCGAGCGGTTTGACGACTTCGAGATCACGGCAATCCACTTGCGCGGACACACCCCGGGCTCGATCGCTTTCGTGTACCAGGATCCGAACGGGCCCGCCCACATTTTCAGTGGTGACTCGTTGTTTCCGGGAGGCGTCGGCAACACACAGAAAGATCCTGCACGCTTCACTTCTCTGTTGAACGACGTGTCGGAGCGACTGTTCGACGCCTATCCGGACGATACCCTGGTCCACCCCGGCCATGGATTGCCCACAACCCTTGGCGCCGAGCGGCCACACCTTGAGGAGTGGCGCGCCCGAGGCTGGTAGCTTGCGGGGCCCGCTCTGCACACCAAGCCGAAGGAATAGCGCGCAGAGTGGGCCTCACAACGCGAGTCTCAAACTTGCGGGGCCTGCTCTGCACGCCAACCCAAAGGAATAGCGCGCAGAGTGGGCCTCACAACCCGAGACTCAAACTTGCGCGGCCTGCTCTGCACGCCAAACCCAAGGAATAGCGCGCAGAGTGGGCCTCACAACGGGAGGTTAGCGGCCGCGACGCTCGTTGGACGCGGGAGCCGAGGCACGACGCGGGCCGCTGCGTGCCGGACGGCCTGCACCGGATCCACCACGAGCGGAGTTCCCGGAAGCGCCCGAACCGTAGGATCCACCGGACGCAGCGCCGGTTGCGGAAGACCAAACAGCTTTGTTTCCGCCGGTACGCGTCGAAGTAGTGGACGCCGTGCGGGGAGCCGAAGCTGCCCGCTGGCCGGTAGCCGGACGGCCGCTGCGGCCACCCTGCCCCTGCGAGCCCGGTACGTCGTTACGGTGAGTGGAAGTCGACTTGCCGCGACCACGTGAGCTGCGGGCGACGTCGTCGTTCATTGCTGCGCGACGCTCGGCGCGGTTGACGTCCGTGCGAACCGGCTCAGCCGCGACCTTTCCACGTCCACCGCGGCCGCCACGGCCACCGGCAGTGGGAGCAGCCTGGCCGCCCGAACGGCGTGCGCGCTTGCGCTGGGCGTTGGCACCGGTGGAGGTGCCGCCACCCTGCGGAGCCTTGGCTGCCAGGAGAGCTGCACGGGTGCGGGGATCAACCTTGTCCGCGATGTCGCCCACGAGCTCGGCAACCAGCGGCGAGTTGGCCGTCACGCGTTCAAACGAAACGTCAACGCCGGCAGCCTTCATGAGCTTCTTGACGTCGCTCTGCTGCTCGGGAAGCGTCAGGGTGACCACGGTTCCATCGGAACCGGCGCGGGCGGTGCGGCCTGAGCGGTGCAGGTAGGCCTTGTGCTCTGTGGGCGGGTCCACGTGGATGACGAGTTCGACGTCGTCAACGTGAACGCCACGGGCCGCGACGTCGGTAGCCACCAGGACGCGGACGTCACCGTTGGAGAACTCGGCAAGGTTGCGGTCGCGTGCGTTCTGCGACAGGTTGCCGTGAAGGTCGACGGCGGGGATGCCGGCGTCCGTGAGGGTCTTGGCAAGCTTGCGGGCGTGGTGCTTGGTCCGCATGAAGAGGACGCGGCGGCCGGCGCCGGAGGCCAGTTCAACGATGAGTTGCTTCTTGACGGTCTGGTCGTTGACCACCAGGACGTGGTGTTCCATGGTGGTGACAGCGGCCTGGGGATCGTCCACGGAGTGCGTCAGCGGGTTGGAGAGGTAACGGTTGACCAGCTTGTCAACACCGTTGTCCAACGTTGCGGAGAAGAGCAGGCGCTGACCCTGGG